>RRBB01000049.1:0-58538 GCA_006543605.1 Rhodococcus sp. WS4 | reverse complement strand
CCCCGCGCCCGCCGAGGTCAGTCTCACCAAGGCGCGCCCCGTCAGCCTCTCCAAGGGGCAGAAGGTCACGCTCCGCAAGGACGGTGGCGTCGCACTGACGTACATCCAGATGGGACTCGGCTGGGATCCGATCGAGAAGCGCGGCATGTTCGGAAACCGTTCCGCCAACGTCGACCTCGACGCGTCCGCGGTTCTGTTCGCGGACAACAACATGGTCGACGTCGCCTACTACGGACAGCTGACGTCCAAGGACGGTTCGATCCGGCATCAGGGCGACAACCTCACCGGTGAGGGCGCGGGCGACGACGAGGTGATCCTGGTGGATCTCACCCGCATTCCGCCGCACGTCTCGACCATCGTGTTCATCGTGACGTCCTACCGCGGGCACACGTTCGAGCAGGTGAAGAACGCCTTCTGCCGTCTGGTGGACACCACGTCGCAGGCCGAACTCGCCCGGTTCACGCTGCAGGGCGGGATGCCGTTCACGGGAATGGTGATGGCCAAGGTGTACCGGGTGGGGGGCGAGTGGAAGCTGCAGGCCATCGGTGAGGGCATCCAGGCCAAGCACGCCGGTGAGGCCGCGCCTCAACTCGCTCGCTTCCTCGGCGTCTAGGCGCGGCGGTGACGGTCCACCTCGTTGCGGGGCAGAACGCTCCGCTCCCGTCGCGGATACTGCGGTTCCGTGCGGAGAACGCGACGCCGATCGACGTGTCGGCGTTGATCGTCGACGAAAATCTGCGGACCCGGTCGTCCGACCATTTCGTGTTCTACAACCAGCCGCGTGCCGCCGGTGTGGAACTCGACGCGGACGGCACGATCGGGCTGCGACTGGACGAGGTGGACGCCGCTGCGGCGGCGGTGCTGTGCGTGGTCAGCGTGGATCCGGCGGCCCCGGACGGTCCGGCGACGCTGGCCCGTACGGGCCTGTCGGCCACGCTCACCGACGACAGTGGCCGGGCCCTGGTCGTTTTCGGCATTCCACTGGTGGGGTCCGAGGCGGCCGCGATCTGCCTCGAGATCTACCGCCGCGGCTCCGACTGGAAGGTGCGGGCCGTCGGCCAGGGGTACGACGGCGGTCTGGCCGAACTGATCACCCGGCACGGCGTCGAGGTGGACGAACCCGCCGCGGACGTTCCGGCGGTACCCGGTCCCGCGGGGATACCGCTAGACCCGGCGCACTCGTTCGAGAGAGCGTGGATGATCTTCGAGGACGCGGCCCGGTCTGCGGCGTCCTTCCGGTCTTCGCGCGAGTACGCGCAGGTGCGCCTGGACGACGAACTGTCCGCGTCCGTGGCCGACCCGTCCACGCGCAACAGTCCGGCGGCCGTGCAGTCGCAGGCCGACGCGCAGCAGCGGTGTGATGCCCTCGTCGCCGAGGCGCAGCGCAAATTCGACGGCGAGACCACACAATTGGCCGACGAACTCCGCGCGATCGACCCTCTGCTCCCGCGGTCGCTGGCCACCTTCGAGTCGGCTGCCTGGACGAGCCCGGTCACGAGTAGCGCGGTGACCGACGGACTGAGGCTCGGCGAGTTGTCCGCCCCCGATCTCGGTGAGCTACGGGTGCCGTTCTGCGTCCACTACCCGTTGGGGCGTCCCCTGTGGATCGTCGGCGACCCGGCGGAGGCGGCGCCGGTGGTCGCGGCGCTGGCGGTACGCATGCTGGTGGCGTCGCCGGCAGCCGCACCGCGGTTGGACGTGGTCGACCTCAGCGGCTCCCTGCGTACGCTCACCGAACCGCTCGGCGCGCTGCTGGCTTCGCCCGTCGTGACCTCGGCCTCCGACGTCACCGCCCGGCTCACCGTGCTGTCCGAGAGCGTCGACCTCGCAGAAATGGCGGCCCGCAGCGGAATCCGAGACACCGTGCCGGAGCCGCGACTGGTGATCCTGGGCGATTTCCCGCACGGATACGGCACCGAGGACGCCGCCCGCATCGTGCACCTCGCCGATCACGGTCCCGCGGTCGGGACGTCGCTGATCATCGTCGGCGACAGCGCCGGAGCGGACTCGGATCCGGGAGTCGCGGTGCTCGACCGCATCGCGCAACAGGTTCCGATCTCGGGCGTCCTCACGGTCTCCGACCCGTGGACGCGCAACGACTGGATCCTCACACCTGACCGGCTCCCCGACCACCCACTCCACCGCGCCTCGGTGCTGGGTTCGCTGACGGGGCACTGAGTCGCCCGGCGGCGGGCCGTCGTCACTCGTCCGGCAGTTCCACACCGAGTTCGCGGGCCTTCGCTGCCACGGCGTCGGGGAAGACGTTGCGGAACAGGAACAGGTCCTGCCCGATCACCCAGCCGGGTGCGAGTTCGGTGGCGTAGCGCTCGAAGTAGCCGAGCTGCTTGCCGAAGAGCACGAGTTCTTCGGGGCTGGCGACGCCCCATTTCTTGCCGATGCCGATCAGCGCCATGATGAGTTCGCTGAGCCGCAGTTCGCCGAGGTCCCGGCCCAGGAGGGGCGCGAGGGCGGCGGCCACCTGGAGTCCGATCTCGTCGTCGGTGGCGTCGTTGTCCGTCGCGTAGCCGAGGGAGCGGATTCCGCGGGCCATGCGGGAGAAGTCGCCGTCGATCAGGGTCGCGTAGAACATGTCGCGGAGGATCCGCCGCCACGACTCGGGGAGCTCGCCGACGATGCCGAAGTCGAGCATCGCGATCCGGCCGTCGTCGAGGACCCACAGGTTTCCGGCGTGCACGTCGCCGTGGAACGGGCCGTGGAGGATGACGGATTCGATCCACACCTTGACGCCGCGGCGGATCAGCATGCGGGTGTCCATGTGGACGAGGTCGGGGAACCGGTCGAGCGGCAGGCCGTACATGCGTTCCATGCAGATCACGTGCGGGCCGCAGTAGTCCCAGTACACCTCGGGGGTGGTGACGCCCTTGTTGTCGCCGAACGCGCCGATGTTCGTCCTGAACCGCGCCTGCCGGTCGGCTTCCACCGCGCTGTTGAGTTCCGTCATCGTCGCGCCGTGGAGGTCGCGGATGATGGCGGTGGCGTTGGCGATGCGGAAGAACTCGAAGAGCTTCTCGACGACGCGCGCACCCCAGTAGGCGGTCCGCAGGTCGACCACCATGCGCCGGAAGATGTCGGGACGTTGCACTTTGATGACGGCTTCGCGGCCGTCGGGGAGAACGCAACCGTGCACCTGAGCGACGGATGCGGCGGCGAGCGGGACGTCGTCGAACGACGCGAACAGCGCGTCCACCGGATGTCCCAGGTCCTCCTCGATCACCCGGCGCGCGTCCTGCGCCGGCACCGGCGGCACGTCGTCGAGACATCGCAGACATGCGTTGGCGAGCGGGGCGGGGAACACCCCGGAGGACGACGCCATCAGCTGCCCGACCTTGACGAACGTCGGGCCCAGCACCTCGAAACCGTTGACCAGGCCTTCCGACGCCGCGTCCGCAAGGGTGCGGCCGCGCCGTCGAAATGGCCAGGTGACAAGCGCGAACAACGTGTATGCGACGACGACCACGCCGATGACCAGCGCCCGCCACAACTCCGCGGTGCGGAAATGGTCGAGTCTCGCGGAGTGAACGGTCAGGGCGGCAGGCGGCGGCCCCGCAGAGTACGGGCCGACCGGACGTGGCGTTGGCTCTTGCACAGTTCCTACCTTGCGTTCAGTCCTGCCTGCCGTTCAGAAGGGGACCATACCCGACCGTTTCGGCGAACCCCTTTCAGTATGCGGTACCCGCCATCACATCATTTCGTTAGCAGAACTCAGAGTTCCAGCGCGCCTGCGAGTTCCCGCAGGGCAGGGATTGGATCCTCCCCGGCGGGGAGGACCTGGATGGCGACGTGATCGGCGCCGGCGTCCAGATGTTCCCGGAGGCGGCCCGCGATGTACCCGGTGTCGCCGTGCGCGACGAGCGCGTCGATCAGGTCGTCGCTGCCCCCGTTCGCGATCTGCTCGTCGGTGTAGCCGAGCCGCTTCAGGTTGTTGACGTAATTGCGCAGGTGCAGGTACGGATTCTCGACGGCCGCACGTCCGATCGGGCGCGCCCGTTCCGCGTCGGTGTCCAGCACGACCTTCTGCTCCGGCGCGATCACCGCACCCTGCCCGAGCAGCTCACGCGCTTCACGGGTGTGCTGCGGAGTGGTCAGGTACGGGTGGGCGCCGGCGGCGCGGGCCGCGGACAACTCGAGAACCTTCGGTCCGAGCGCGGCGAGAACCCGTCGCCCCGCCGGTACACCGGCAGCGTCGAGCACGTCGAGGTATTCGACGAGCGCTGCATACGGCTTGTTGTAGTTCAGCCCGGGCTGCTCGGGATGGCCGACGCCGATGCCGAGCAGGAAGCGCCCCGGATGGCGGTCCTCGAGCCGGTGGAACGACTTCGCGATGTCCTCGGCGGACGCCGTCCAGATGTTCACGATGCCGGTGGCGACGGTGATCGACGACGTCGCGTCGAGCAGCCGCTCGGCCACCTCGAGATCGGCCGGCGGGGAACCGCCGATCCAGATCGCGCCGTAACCTGCCGATTCGATCGCCGCACCCACTTCGGGTGCTAATCCGCCGGCGTGACGCCAGACGCCGAACTGTCCGAGCTGGGGGGTTTCTGCTGTGGTCTCCGTCATGTGGCGTGCAACCTTCCCTCGGGGGCATTCATTCCGGTGTTGTCAGATCTGATGGAGCCAGGACTGGAACAGCAGTGCGCCCGCAGCGGCGAGCACGAGTGCGACGGGAACGGCCCACGCCGGACCGCTGTCGCCGAGCAGGCGCCGGGTGAGTCCGGCGAGCAGCACCGCAACGGCACGCTGCGTCCACAGGACGACCGGCACGAGCAGCAGACCGAGGACGAGATGCACCAGCCACGCGCCCGCGAGCGTCGGACCACCCCAGCTGTGCTCGTAGGAACCGTCGGTGATCAGCCCGTAGAACAAACCACGGAACGCGGCGATCAGGCTCAGGAACGCGAGAAACCATGCGACCGTCCCGACCAGGAGCGACAACCGAGTGTGTGAGTACGCGCATCCACGACGGCGAACGCTCGCCGACCTGCTCGAACCCGCCGCGGCCGGCGGCGTCGCGTTGCCACCGCGCGGCCCAGTGGTGGCGCCCGGTAACGGTGGCGCCGAGTGCGATCACACCGGCGGGAAACGCCCTCAGCGCGAAAAGGGCACGGCGAGCGGAGTCGGTGGTGAACGGATTCACCGTCGTCGAGTAGGTCTGATCGGCAGACATCGCTCGACGGTATCGGCCGGCCCCGCGGCCGCACATCATCCTGCAGAACGATATTCGCTACCGCAGGAGGTCGATCAGCTGCCCGGCGCCCGGTACTCGGCGTCCCGGCGCACTGCGTCGTCGACCTGCTCCGGAGTCAGCAGCACCACCGATTCGGACCTCGCCGCACCGGAGGCCGAGGTGCGGATACCGAGTGCGGCGGCCGCGACTTCGTCCGGCACGTCGCCGATCACGAACAGATCCCGGCCACCCAGTGCGAAGTAGCAGGATTCGACTGTGCCACCGACACTTTCGACCATCTGTGTGATCGCGTCGCGTCGTGCGGTGCCGCCTTCGGCGAGCAGTCCCTTCGCGCCTTCGGGTGAGTACGTGACCTGCCAGAGGTATCTCGGCATCGGTGCCTCCTCGATTGTGGTGTCTTCTCATGGTTCTCCCGGGACGGGCCACATGCAATAGGTTCCGGCGCTAGGGTCGTGAGATGGCGCAGGCCCGAGTAGGCATCTCCGGCTGGACGTATCCCGGGTGGCGGGGCGACTTCTACCCGGACGGTCTGGCGCATCGCAAGGAGTTGGCCTACGCCGCGGGAAAATTGACGTCGATCGAAATCAACGGATCGTTCTATTCGCTGCAACGCCCGACGAGTTACGTGAAGTGGCGCGACGAGACCCCCGAGGGTTTCGTGTTCGCCGTCAAGGGTGGCCGCTACATCACACACATGAAAAGGCTGGTCGGCGCCGAAACGGCGCTCGCCAATTTCTTCGCATCCGGGGTGCTCGCGCTGGAGCGCGCACTCGGACCGCTGCTGTGGCAACTGCCCCCGACACTCGCGTTCGATTCGACGAGCCTCGCCGCCTTCTTCGACCAGTTGCCGCGGACGACCACCGAGGCCGCGGCGCTCGCATCGCGGCACGACGACAAACTCGCCGAGGACCGGGTGTGGGCGGAGACCGACGCCGATCGCCCGGTGCGTCACGCACTCGAGGTCCGGCACCCCAGCTTCGACACGGACGAGGCGAGGGAATTGCTCCGCGCGCACGACGTCGCGTTCGTCGTCGCCGACACCGCCGGCCGGTACCCGCACGTGGACGCCGTCACGAGCGATTTCGTCTACCTCCGGTTGCACGGCGACAAGGAGTTGTACGCCAGCGGTTACACCGACGAGGCCCTGGACGACTGGGCACGCAAGATCGAGCGCCGGATGGGGGAGGGCCTCGACTGCTTCGCGTACTTCGACAACGACATGAAGGGATACGCGCCGTTCGACGCGCTGCGGTTGATCGAGCGGCTGGGCTGACTGTCGGTGTTCCGTGGGACAGTATTCTCCGGTTCGACGGACACGAGAAGAGGATCTACCGGATGTGGCCCACTCACTGGCCTGCTGTCGCGCGCGACATCGCCGACGCGCTCGATGCCGCCATCGTCGCGGCACGTGCGTCGGACGCGGCGGCGTTGACCGAGGCGACGGAGAATCTGGCGGCCCTGCCCGCGGAGCAGGTCGGTGCGGTGCTGGCGGGGGTGATCCGGGAATTGCTCGAGACGCTGCACCCGGACGGTCTGACGGGTGAGGACGTGCAGGACGTGCTCACGCGATGCGTGCGGGCGTCGGCGCTGTGGTTTCCGGCAGTCGACGTCGACTCGCTGGTCACCGTGCTGACCGGCGCGCTCGGGGTGGCCGATGTCGAGGAGAACCCGCGCAGGCCCGAGCGGGCGGTGGAGGCCGCGATCCTGGTGATCGCAGATCTCCTGAGCGCGGCGGAGGTTCCCGCCGACGGCTACGTCCGCCGCGCGCTCGACGAGATCGCGCGCGCCGAGACCATCGAGATGCCCTGATCCGTTCAGAGTTCGGTGCGGATGTGATCGGCCAGCCGGGCGATCTGCTCCTCGTTGCGGCGGTAGTGGGTCCACTGGCCGATCCGATGGCTGGTGACCAGGCCGGCGCTCTGTAGGGCGGCCATGTACTGCGAGGCCGTCGACTGCGACACCTCGGCCCTCGCCTGAATGTGCTTCAGGCACACGCCCACTTCTTCGGCGGGTTCGAGTTGCGGGGGGAAGCTGTCCGGCTCTTTCAGCCACTGCAGGATGCGGACGCGCGTCGGATTCGACAACGCTTTGAAGACCAGGGCCAGGTCGGTCGGGTCCGGAAGTTCGCTCACAGACCCATCGTACCGTGATATCGCGATTTTCCGATATGTGTGCTTCACTCGGTATATCGCAACTTCGCGATATACCGATAGGAGACGGTGATGGCGAAACGCAGAGTGGCAGTGGTCGTCGGTGCGCGTGGGGTGATCGGCGGAAATCTGATCGACCATCTCGACGCGACCGGGGAGTGGGAGATTGTCGGACTGTCCCGCCGCGGCGGCAGCGACACCGATCGGGTGCGCCACATCGCGGTCGACCTCCTCGACGAGCACGACGCCGCCGAGAAGTTGAGCGAACTGCGCGACGTGACCCACATCTTCTACGCCGCCTACCAGGACCGGCCGTCGTGGGCGGAACTCGTCGCCCCCAACGTCGCGATGCTCGTCAACACGGTGAACGCGATAGAACCGGTGGCCGCGGGGCTCGAGCACATCAGCCTGATGCAGGGCTACAAGGTCTACGGCGCCCACCTCGGACCGTTCAAGACGCCGGCGCGGGAGAGCGACCCACCACACATGCCGCCCGAGTTCAACGTGGATCAGCAGCAGTTCCTCGAGGACCGTCAGCGCGGCAAGCACTGGACGTGGTCCGCGATCCGTCCGTCGGTCGTGTGCGGATTCGCGCTCGGGAACCCGATGAATCTCGCGCTGGTGATTGCCGTCTACGCCACGATGTCGAAGGAACTCGGAGTGCCGCTGCGGTTTCCGGGCAAGCCAGGCGCGTACACGAGTCTGATCGAGATGACCGACGCGGGACTGCTGGCCGAGGCGACCGTCTGGGCGGCCACCACCCCCGAGTGTGCCAACCAGGCGTTCAACATCAACAACGGCGATCTGTTCCGCTGGAACGAGATGCTGCCGAAGATCGCGGACTTCTTCGAACTGGACGTCGCGCCGCCGCTGCCGATGTCGATGGACGTCGTCATGGCCGACAAGGAACCGGTGTGGAACGGTCTCGTCGCGAAGCACGGACTGGAACCCACGCCGTATTCGGACGTCTCGTCGTGGGCGTTCGGTGATTTCGTCTTCGGCTGGGATTACGACGTGATTGCCGACGGGTCGAAGGCGCGTCGGCTGGGTTTTCACCGTCACGTCGAAACCGAGCAGATGTTCCTCGACATCTTCCGTGATCTCCGGGCCCGGAAGATCATTCCCTGAAGCGAAGTCGCTACCGGCGAATTCCGGATTCGACGTTGGCGGCGATCCGCCGGAGCAGCGCGGCCAGCACCGCGCATTCGTCCTCGTCCAGCCCGTCGAGGAACTGGCGGTCCCGCTCGACGCGCTGGGGGAACTCGGTGTCGACGAGTTTGCGGCCGGCCTCGGTGAGGTGGAGCAGCACAACGCGTCCATCGCGTTCGAACGGCAATCGCTCCACGAGTCCCAGCCGGGCCAGGCGGTCGACGTGCTTGGTGGTGGACGCGCCGCTGAGCATGGTCACCGCCGTGACCTCGCTGGCCCGCAGTGGTCGATCGCTGCGGGCGAGCACGCACAGAACGTCGAATTCGGCCCGCGAGACACCGCTCGCGTCGAGTGCGCGGTCGAGTTGCTGCAGGGCCTGGGATCCGATCCGGGTGATGCGACCCATCACCTCGATCGGCGACGTGTCCACTTCGGGATGGGTCTCGGCCCATTCGCGTCGGACGCGATCGGTGAAGTCCTCATCCGGACGTGGGGCAGGGCTCATGAAAACCATCGTAGCGACCAACTTCACACTATTTCAGAACTATTTTACTAGTGAAGTATAAGGTACGCTGAAGCCATGCAGGCTTCGCTTCGATACGCACCCGACCTCAGCCGGCTCCATCACTCCCGTGGGGCATTGGCCCATTCCGTGGCGCCGTCCACGTGGCGTCGTGCGTTCGAGGTCCGGACTGCGGATGCGACCATCGCGCCCGCGCTGCGGGTGGGTGCGGCGACGGCTCTGGTGCTGATCGTCGGTGGCCTGCTCGGGCACGGCAACCTCGCGGGATTCGCGGCGCTCGGCGCGCTGACCGCTGCGTTCGGCCGATACGAGCCGTACCCCCGGCTCGCCCGCAAGACCGGGCTCGTCGGTGTCGCGCTCATCGCCTTCGTCGCCGGGGGAGCGCTCCTCGGCGCGGCGGGACTGTCGCTCTGGCTGCAGATAGCAGTCATGGCCGTCGCGTCGGGTGTGGCTGCATGGCTTCTCGCGGCATTCCGCATCGCCGGCCCCGGCCCCGTCATCCTGATCTTCGCGGCCACCGCCGCCGTCGGATATGCGACCACGCTCACGGACCTCGTCCCGGCCGTGGTGGCCATCGCGACCGGTGTCGTCGTGGGCTGGCTCGCCGCCATGACGCCCTGCCTGTTCGTTCCGCTCGGTCCGGCCCGGCTGGCGGTGGCACGGGCCCTCGCCGCCGTCGCGGAACTCGGGCGTGCACACGACGACGCCGCGATCGCGGGCGCACGCAAGGCGATCGACAACGCGCGAGACGTGATCGCGCACAGCGGGCGGGGCCGGGACGGGCACTCCCACCAGCTGTTCGCGCTGCTCGCCGAGGCGGACACGGTGGTCGATGGGTGGGCGTACGAGCGCGACCACGACACCCTGCGTGCCCTCGTCGGTCACGAGACGGAACTCCGTAAGGTGAAGCGCCGCAGCGACCTTTCCGCTTTCGGCGCGGATCCTGCGGTGCTGCCGAAGCCGGTAGGGTTCTTCGCGGAAGGTCTCCGGGGGTTGCGGTCACGTGAGGGGATCGTCAACGCGGCCCGCATCGCCGCGGCTGCCGCGCTGGCCGGATGGATCTGCGTGGCAATGGGATTGGAACACCCGCTGTGGGCGTCGATGGGTGCGATGGCCGCGATGCAGGGTTTCAACTTCAGCCAGACCGTGCAGCGGGGGATTCAACGCCTCGTCGGCAACGTGGCGGGCGCCGTCCTCGCCGCGGGACTGATCGCCGCAGCGATGGGGTACTGGCAGACCGTCGTCGTCATCGTGGTGCTGCAGACGCTCACCGAACTGGTCGTCATCAAGAACTACGCGTTCGCGTCCGTCGCCATCACGCCCATGGCTCTGCTGCTCACCGGCCTCGGGTCGGCGGTCGCGCCGGACATCGCCGTGAGCCGCGTCGTCGACACGCTCGTCGGGGTGGTGGTCGGTGTGATCGTCTCGGCTGTCGCGATCAGCCGGACGGACCACCATCACGTGGTCTGAGACGGCTCAGATCCCGGTCGCGGAGACGTAACCGGCGAAGCCGATCGCGCAGGCGCCCGCGCAGAGGACCACGGTTCCGCATGCCACCGGCCAGGCCAGGGTGCGCCGCGAGATGCGGGCGATCGTGACCACGCCACCCACGGCGGTGACCAGCGCGGCGACCGCGAGGGCGACGCACACCGAGATCCACGCGTTCTCGGCGCTGCAGGTCTCGGGCGGGCAGTAGTCCAGGAGGAGCAGCCAGAACAAACCCGCCACCGCCGAGATGCTGGCGACCGCCACGGCGAGGACGAGCGCGGCAGCCGAGACCGCCACGTCCCATCCATTGAGTGGCGGTCGTCGACCGTCATCCGGATGCGGATGATCCCATGGTTGTGGCAGAGGCCCCCCTGGCTGCATGTTCGTCAGGGTACAGCGGATTCCGGGTGAATCGGCGGCGGCAGCGGAGCCCCGTCTGGGCGCAATCCGGCGAGGAAGACCGTGATCAGCCGCGGAACCAGATTGGCCGTCGTGTCGTCGAACATCAGCACGTGCGGCCGGGTCAGCATGGCGATGCCCATGATGATCTCGAGCGGCACGACGTCCTCACGGACCAGCCCGACATCCTGGAGCCGGCGAATGAAGTCGGTGACCGTCGACTTCGTGAGCTCCCTCGACTCGCGGACGTCGGCCGGCAGTTCGTCGAGGCTGTTGACCAGTGCGGGAACCAGCGCTCCCATTCGCAGTTCGACCACGGCGTCTACGAACCGCCGCCACGCCCCCTCCGGGTCGTCCCGGGATTCGTCCAGTCCCCGGACGGCGAGTGCGCGGACTTCGGCGAGCGTCGTCCGGGCAACGGCGTGGGCGAGTTCGTCCCGGCTCGGAAAATTGCGGTAGAGGGTGGCGATCCCGACGCCTGCCTGCGCGGCGATGGCGTCGAGCGGTGCGTCGTGCCCGCGGTCGGCGAACACCGCCCGGGCCGCCTTGATCAGGGTGTTGCGCCGTTCCAGCGCGTCAGCTCGCACGAGTGCACCTCTTTTCATTGACAACCCAGCATAACCGGAGGAATATTCTCCACAAGTACTGGAGGAATTTCCTCCACTTAGTGAAGGGGAGTCCGATGAGCACTTCGGATACCGGGACACTCCACCCGCAGACGGTGCCCGGCGGACAGCCGGAGACCGGTCCGTCCGATCCGGTGAAACTGATCGCTGTCGTGCTGGGCCTGACGGTGGTGATCACCGTGATGCTGCTGGCGTTCGCGTTGCCTGCCGTCCACAGCGGTCCGCACGACCTTCGGCTGGGCGTCGCCGGACCCGACGTGGCAGTGGCCCAGATCGACACGGCACTCGCCGCGGGGCACCCGGGCGCGTTCGTCACCGAGCGCTATCCCGATTCCGGCGCGGTCCGGGCGGCGATCGAACAGCGGGAGGTCGTCGGCGGAATCCTCGCGACTCCGGAGGGGATGACGGTCCTGGCGGCCGGCGCCGGCGGGGCGCCCATCGCACAGACGATGAACGGTCTCGCGGCGGGGATGACCAAGGCTATGGGACAGCCTGTTTCGGTCGTGGACGTCGTTCCGCTCACGGCCGACGACCCCGCCGGGGCGGGACTCGGCGCGTTGGCACTTCCGCTGGTCTTCGGCGGCATGATCCCGGCGCTCGTGCTCGTGCGGCTGTTTCCGCACAGTGTCACCCGGCGGGTGGCCGGGGCGGTGCTGTTCGCCGCGAGCGCGGGACTGGTGTTGACGGCGATTCTGCAGTTCGGCCTCGGAAGCGTCGACGGCAACTACTGGACGACGGCCGGCGCGGTCGTTCTCGGAATCGCCGCCATCTCGCTGACCATCCTCGGACTCGAATCGGTGCTGGGCACAGCGGGATTCGCACTGGGGGCGGTGATCATGGTGTTCCTCGCCAACCCGCTGTCCGGTCTGGCGACCACTGGTGCGTGGCTGCCGTCGGGGTGGGGTGCGTTCGGTCAGCTCCTTCCGCCCGGAGCGGCGGGCACCGTGGTGCGGTCGACGGCGTTCTTCGCCGGACACGGAGCGGGCGCGGCGCTGCTGGTGCTGACGTGCTGGATTCTGTTCGGGCTCGGACTGTGTCTGGTATCCGGAATGCGGGAACGGCGCGCCCGGGAAGAACTCGTCGCCGCCGTCTGACGCTGTGGTTTGATGGCGCCATGGGGGAACGACGGATCGTCCGCCGACTGGTCGGCGTCGGAGCGGGACTCGGTGCGCTCGCGGTCCTCGTCGTGGCGGCGTCGACGGTGTGGATTTCGCGTGAGGCGTCGGGCCACGTCTACGACGTCGACGACGCACCCGAAGCGCCCGTGGTCATCGTCCTGGGTGCGCAGGTGCGCGACGGCAAACCCCGGGAGTACCTGGCCGGACGCCTCGACGTCGCCGTGCAACTCGTGCAGGACGGCCGCGCACGCGCGGTGCTCGTCTCGGGCGACGGCAACGGCCGATCCGGCGACGAGATCGCGGCGATGACGGACTACCTGATCGAGAAGGGCATCGACCGCAGCCGGATCGTCGGCGACCGGTACGGGCTCGACACCTACGACACGTGTGCGCGGGCCGTCCATACGTACGGTGTGACCAAGGCGCTGATCGTCACTCAGGGTTTCCACGTCCCCCGGGCGGTGGCGCTGTGCCGCGGTGCGGGGATCGACGTCGCCGGCGTCAACGCCGGCTGCGAGTGCCGCCCGATCACGATGGCCAGGAACACCGTGCGCGAATCGCTGGCCCGGCCGAAGGCCGTCCTCGACCTGCTGTCTGGGCGCGATCCCGTGGTGGTGTCCGAACCCGAGGACTCGCTCGGGAAGGCGCTCGCCGCCGAGGACTGACGTCGAACCGCCGCGGTGGGGATGGGCTCGTCGGTAGGCTTCTCCCGTCGACGATCGGGAGGCTCACGATGGTTGGTGCAAGACCGGATCCCGGTCCGCGTGAAGTCCGGAAATGGCGTCGTTACCTCGCCGACGAACGCGCCGAGGCCGCCGTCTACCGCGACCTCGCGAAACGTCGGACCGGTGAGGAACGCGAGATCCTGCTGGCACTCGCCGACGCCGAGGGACGACACGAGGCGCACTGGAGCGGACTGCTCGGCGAACACGTCGGCAAGCCCGTGCGCGGCGACGTCCGCACGCGCATCCTCGGTGTGCTGGCCCGGCGGTTCGGATCGGTGTTCGTGCTGGCCCTCGCGCAGCGCGCGGAGACCCGGTCGCCGTACCCGACGGATGTCGACGCCACCCGGGCGATGGGCGCGGACGAGCGAATCCACGAGGAAGTGGTGCGGGCGCTGGCCGCGCGGGGACGAAATCGTCTGTCCGGCACGTTCCGGGCCGCCGTGTTCGGTGCCAACGACGGACTGGTCAGCAATCTCGCCCTGGTGCTCGGTATCAGCGGCAGCGGCGTCGACAATCACATCGTCCTGTTGACCGGGCTCGCGGGTCTGCTCGCGGGCGCCTTGTCGATGGGTGCAGGCGAGTACGTCTCCGTGCGGTCGCAGCGCGAACTGCTCGAGGCCTCGGCACCGGGGCAGGGCGCCCGTGAGGCGGTGCCGCTCCTCGACGTCGATGCGAACGAACTCGCACTCGTGTACCGGGCGCGGGGCGTGCCCGCGGAAGATGCCGAGAAACGCGCGGCGGACGTGCTGCGGAGAGCCGTTCAGCCCGAGCCCGTTTCGAGTACGGAGGCCGTCGACGAGCACGAGGCCATCGGCACCGGACTCGGTGCGGCCGCCGCGAGTTTCTGCTTCTTCGCGTCCGGTGCGGTGATTCCCGTGCTGCCGTACCTCTTCGGGATGGAGGGCACCGCCGCCCTCGTGGTCGCGGCCGCGCTGGTCGGCATCGCGCTGCTCGGTACCGGTCTCGTGGTGGGGTTGCTGTCCGGCGGGCCGCCGGTGAAACGGGCGTTACGCCAATTGGCGATCGGGTACGGCGCAGCCGCCGCCACCTACCTGCTCGGCATGCTGTTCGGAACCGGCGGCTGAGCGGCTCCGCCGGATCGGGACGGAAATGTTACCGCCAAGTATGGCGTGTGGTAACCGGCGAGCGTCGAGAGGCGATGTTATGTTCCCCCCGCCGGGAGTGGCCGGAGTTGACGGAGGGGTCGGAGATGTCGAAGAGGTGGGTCGCGTCGGTCGCGGCTGTGGCGATCGGGTCGGGCATGATCGCCTACTCGAACCAGAGCGCTGCCGTCGCGGAACCCGAGACCGTGTCCAACGGAATCCCCGGCAGCGGTCCGTGCACGAGCGAGGTGTCCAACGAGACGCACTCGCTCATCCCGGAGAAGCTCGAGATCCCGATCCCGTACCCGAAGATCACGACGGTGCCGTATCCCGCCCCGGTCACGGACCCCGTCCGCGTCTCGCAGGCGTTGCCCGCCGACACGTGCACCGATCCCTGCCCCGACCTCACCGACGAGACCGACCAGACCCCCGGGAACCTGTCCAGTGTGCTGAACATCCCCGACGTCAGCGTGAAGTTCACGCCCTTCCACTTCGGTATTCCCGTCCCGGGCGCCGACATCCAGTTGCCCCCGCCGCCGCCCCTCGTGCATCCCGTGACCGAGGACGCGCCCCGCAGCCCGGCCCCGGCAACCCCGAAGGTCGGCGACGTGACCCGCGTGGCCAAGGTGACCGGGTCCGGTTCCGTCAGTCGCACCGACAAGCGTTACCAGGTCAACGGCACCGACCTCGGCATCATGTGGGAGAGTGCGCCCGACCAGATCGCCGTCGCGTTCGGCGACACGGTCGGCAAGGGATTCCAGCCCCCCGGCGGCCAGGGCGACGACTGGCGCAGCAACGTCCTCGGTTTCAGCTCCGACCGCAACCTGTCCGACGGCATGAGCCTCGACAGCATGGTCCAGGACAGCCGCTGCCACGCGGCCGAACTGCTCGACAGCCGCAAGCTCGACAACGTGGAGATCACCACCATCCCGACGTCGGGATTCGCCGTCGGGAACCGGCAGTACATGAGCTACATGTCGATCCGCACGTGGAACAGCATCCCCGCCACCTGGTGGACGAACTACGGCGGCATCGCCTACTCGGACGACGGCGGCTCGACGTGGACCAAGGACCCGTACGCCAAGTGGGACAACATCTTCGGGGTCACCAAGTTTCAGGTCGCGTCGATGGTCCCCGCCGGCGACTTCGTGTACATGTTCGGCACACCCAACACGCGGCTCGGTGCCATCGGTCTGGCCCGCGTCCCGGCCGCCGACGTGCTGAACACGTCGGCGTACCAGTACTGGCAGAACGGCAACTGGACGCCGGTCGGCGGATACACGGAGGCGACGCCGATCGTGGACGCCCCCGCCGCCGAGTTGTCCGTCCGCTACGAGGAGGCCACCGGCAAATGGCAGATGGTCTACCTCGACACGTCCAAGGCGGCCATCGTTCTCCGTGAGTCCGACTCGCCGCAGGGCGTCTGGTCCGACGGCGCGCCGATGGTCAGCGCCGCCGAATACCCGGAACTGTACGGCGGTTTCATCCACCCGTGGTCGAGCGGCAACGACCTGTACTTCACCATGTCGACGTGGTCCGACTACAACGTTTTCCTGATGAAGGCGGACGTGGGCGGCTAGCGGAGCCGCCTACAGCAGGCCGTGGCGCGGCGGGACGGTGCCCGAGAGTGTCCACCGGCCGATGTGCTGGATCTTCCACCGGGTGGGGTCGTGCAGCGTGTGGGTGCGGGCGTCGCGCCAGTACCGGGACAGATTGGACGTGTCGGACGCACTGCGGGTGCCGCCGAGTTCGAACAGCACGCTCGACGCCTCGAGTGACGCCCGTGCGGCCGCGACCTTGGCGGCTGCGGCGTCGATCGACGCGGCCGCGGCGGTCTGCTCGGTCAGCTCGCGTCTGGCTGCGTCGATGCTGCGCGCACCCTCGCGGAGGAGTGCCGTCGCGGAGCGGACGCTGACCGCCGCCTCGCCGGCCAGCTGGATCAGCAGGGGGTCGTCGACGGCGTCGGTGACACCGGCCTCGAAGTAGGGCCGGGCCCGGCGTGCCTGTCGCACACCTTCGTTCAGGGCTGCCGCGGCGATCCCGGCGTCGAGGGCGGCGTGCAGGATCTGGGCCTGCGAGCCGTACGTGGTGGGTGTGTCGAAGATGGAGGAGAACGGTACGACGTGGAACGCGGGCACCCGGACGGAATCCAGGGTGACGGTTCCGCTCGCCGTCGTCTTCTGCCCCATGCCGTCCCAGTCGTCGACGATCGACAGTCCCGCGGCCGCGCGCGGGACGTAGGCGACGGCCTTGGCGGGTGTGCCCGTCGGCGTGGTCTCTCCGGGAAGCGTGGCCCGCACCGCGATCCAGTCGGCGAACAGGGCGCCGGTGCTGTAGTACTTGCGACCGTCGACGACGAAGTCGTCTCCCTCCTGCACGAGGGTCGTGTCGTCGACGTCGATCGTCTTCGTTCCGCGCTCGCTCTGGGCGTTGGCGAACTGCCGGCCCGCGAGCACCTCGGAGTAGAAGAAGTCCTGTTGGGCGGGGGTCCCCTGCCGGCGCAGCACCTCCAGGAACGTGTAGTGGCTGTGCGGGATCTGCGCGATGCTCGGGTCGCCCCCGGCGAGAAGACGGAACACCTCGGTGAGGGTCTCGGTTCGCGCGTCGATGCCGCCGTGCTCGACGGGAACGCCGAGCGCGAGAAGCCCGGAGGCGGCCAGTGCGCGAACCTGTTCGTACGGCAGCTGCCGTCCGGAATCGCGAGCGGCTGCCTCCTCCGCGAACTGCGCGGCGAGATCGGCAGCGACGGTGAGGGCTTCGGCCTCGTCGCTGATGCGGTGGGCGTTCTGGACGGCGGTCATGGTTCTCCGTGGGTCGGCGGTGCGGACGCACCGAATCCGGCTACCGGTCGAACGGAAGCCGGACTCGGAATTCGGAACTTCTAGGTGTACCAGGTGGGTTCGGGCAGTTCTCCGGTCAGCAGATGACTTCCGACCTCGCGCCTCTTGTACGCCACGGGATCGTGGAGCGTGTGCGTCCGCGCGTTCCGCCAGAAGATGTCGAGGCCCACCGTGTTCGAGGTGGCACGCGCACCCGTCAGTTCGAACACCCTGGTGCCGATCTCGAGCGCGACGTCGGCGGCTCGGATCTTGGCGGCGGCGATCCGCACCGCGAGCTCCCCGCGGGCCTGCTCCGTGAGGTTCTCCCGCGTGTCGTGGAGCACCGCGTTCGCTTCACGGTTCACCTGGTCGACGAGCGCCTCGGCCGCCCACAACTTGGACTGCAGGTCGCCGTAACCCTCGCGCAGGTACCACTCGTCGGTCGCGAGTTCCTTGTCGTCCCCGCCGTACGGCCACGGACGCGTCCGGGTGCGGGCGTACTCGGCGGCGGTGTCGAGCGCGCCGCGGGCGATGCCGACGTAGAAGTTGGCGAACACGATCTCGAGTGCCGGAAAGTTCAGCGTGTTGTAGACGAGGGGCTGAAACTCCTTGTCCACGAATCCTGCTGCGCCGGACCAGTCCACCTCGACTTTGTTGATCTCGACCGACCCGGAGTCGGTGAGACGCTGCCCGAGATTGTCCCAGTCGCCCCGGAACACGATGCCGTCCTGCGCCGTCGGCACGATCGCGAACACGTGGGTGGCGGTTCCCTCGATGATGCCCTCGAGCACGGTGAGGTCGGTGGCGCGGCCGCCCGTCGAGAACGACTTCACCCCGTTGTAGACGAGGGTGTCGCCGCGGTCGACGATGGTGAGGTCGGTGTCGCGCGGATTGACCGCCCCGCCGAAGAAGAAGCGGTTGCTCGTGTACAGCTCCTCGACGGCCCCGATCTGCGGTTCGGTGCCCACGAGACGCACCGCCCACGCCCACAGGTAGTGGTAGCCGAGGAGCTGCCCGATCGATCCGTCGCCGCGCGCGATCTCGCGGACCACCTGGTAGGCGGTCGCCCACGGCTGCCCGCCGCCACCGAATTCGGCGGGCCCCAGCAGGGTGACGAGTCCGCTGTCCTTGAGGAGCTGAACTTCCTCGAACGGCGGGGCACCGGCGCGGTCGCGTTCGACGGCGTCGCGGGCGAGGATCGCGCTCACCTCACGTGCACGTGCGACCCAGCCTTCGGCGGTGGCCGGAGCGTCCGCCCAGGCCTTCTGTTCGGTGGTGACGGTCATGCCTTTTCTCCCTCTGCGCTCGGTGCGGTGCCGATGGCCCACACGTAGACGGGTTCGGTTCCGTTGATTTCGAAGTCGCCGACCACCTTCGCCTTGAACACCACCGGGTTGTGGCTGGCTACGGTGCGTGCGTTTCTCCAGAAGCGGTCGAGGTCCCACTCGCGGCCGACCCCGGACGCGCCGAGAGCGTCGAAGATCTTGGCGGTGGCGGGGACGACGAGTGCGGTGGACGAGATCTGACCCTGTGCCGACGCGATCTCGGCCGCGATGTTGGCGGCCTTCTCCTCGTCCGGGCTGCCGGTGAACGCGGCCTCGTATGCCCACTGGGCGGGTTCCGCGGCGTGCAGTGCGATCGCCTCGGCGGCGTGCGCGGCCGCCGATACCTCGCCCACGACCTGCTGGATCTGCGCGTCCTGCGCATAGGTGGGCGCGTTGCCGTGACTGAACGTGCGGGTGCGGGCCGCGACCCGGCGGGAGATCGCCTCCGTCGCCGCCCGCGCGATTCCCGCGAGCGTGGCGAGGTGGAACAGCTGGTAGAACGCGGTCTGGTACTTGAACCGGGTGGAGAAGTCGAAGATGTTCTCCGGCTGGACGACTGCGTCGTCGTACGTCGAGGTGCCGGAGCCGGTGGTCTGCTGACCGAAACCGTTCCAGTCGTCGCTGTGGGTGACGGCCGGCTGACGCGCCTCGACCGCGGCGATCACGAACGCACCCGTGTCGGTCCGTTGGGAGTACAGGTCGATCCAGTCGGCGAA
Source organism: Rhodococcus sp. WS4 (assembly GCA_006543605.1). Classification (GTDB taxonomy): domain Bacteria; phylum Actinomycetota; class Actinomycetes; order Mycobacteriales; family Mycobacteriaceae; genus Rhodococcus_F. Next base: position 39,191 of record RRBB01000049.1, on the reverse strand, counting down.
GATCGACCCGGTGCTGTAGTACTTCTTGCCGTTGGCCACGAAATGGGACTCACCGGGGACGGGGGAGACCTTGGTATTCGCCTCGCCAAGGGCCACGTCGCCGATCTCGGTCCACGCGTTGCCGACGAGCTGACCGTCGGCGAACCGGCGCAGCCACGTGTCGCGGTCGGGGCCGTCCGCGGCGACCAGTCGGTCCTCGACGAACGCGAAGTGTCCGCGCAGTGCCTGCGTGATGTTGGAATCCGCAGCGGACAGTTCGACCAGCAGTCGGAACAGTTGGGGAATGCTCGCACCCGAACCGCCGTGTGACGTCGGCACCCGCACCGCCCCGAAACCGGCTCGCTTCAGGGCGTCGATCTGCTCGTAGGGAAGGACGTGGTCGCGTTCGCGTTCCACCACCCCCTCGGCGATGTCGGCGAAGATGGGACGGAACTTGGCGGCGAGGGTGGAATAGTCGGTTTCGCTCGCGATCGGTTGTGCAGCTCTTCGTTCCTGTACGGCTGTCATGCCGTCGAACCTCACACGGGCCCGTGAACCGAGTGAAGGGTTGGACGCGCTCTGATTAGAAGGGTGGGCGCGGGCACGGCGGGCGGGTTGCATGCTGGGTATGTCAACCGAACACATCGCTGAGCAGATCAAGTTCGCCTACTGGGTGCCCAACGTCAGTGGCGGGCTGGTCACGTCCGACATCGAACAGCGGACCAGCTGGGACTACGAGTACAACAAGAAACTCGCCCAGACCGCCGAGAACAACGGGTTCGAGTACGCGCTCAGCCAGGTCCGGTACGAGGCCAGCTACGGGGCCGAATTCCAGCACGAGTCGACCAGCTTCAGCCTCGCACTGCTGCTGGCCACCGAACGGTTGAAGGTGATCGCCGCGGTCCATCCGGGCCTGTGGCAGCCCGCGGTCCTGGCGAAGCTGGGCGCCACCGCCGACCACCTGTCGAACGGCCGGTTCGCCGTGAACGTCGTGAGCGGATGGTTCAAGGACGAGTTCACCCACCTCGGGGAGCCGTGGCTCGAGCACGACGAGCGGTACCGGCGCAGCGCCGAGTTCCTGCAGGTGCTCCGCAAGATCTGGACCGAGGACGACGTCGATTTCCGCGGCGACTTCTACCGCATCCACGACTTCACCCTCAAGCCGAAACCGCTGAACACGCCCGACCGGCCGAACCCCGAACTGTTCCAGGGCGGCAACTCCGCCGCCGCGCGGGAGAACGCGGGCCGCTACTCCGATTGGTACTTCAGCAACGGCAAGGACTACGACGGCATCACCGAGCAGATCGTCGACGTGCGCCGGGTGGCGCGCGAACACAACCGGGAAGTGAAGTTCGGGCTCAACGGATTCATCATCGCCCGGGACACCGAGAAAGAGGCGCGGGACACCCTCCACGAAATCATCGAGAAGGCGAACAAGCCGGCGGTCGAGGGATTCAGGTCCGCCGTCCAGCAGGCCGGGGCGTCCACCGCCGACAAGTCGGGGATGTGGGCGGACTCGACGTTCGAGGACCTCGTCCAGTACAACGACGGGTTCCGCTCCCAATTGATCGGGACACCGGAGCAGATCGCCGAACGCATCGTCGAGTACCGCCGCCGCGGAGTCGATCTCATCCTGGGCGGTTTCCTGCATTTCCAGGAGGAGATCGAGTACTTCGGCGCCAACGTGCTGCCGCTGGTCCGCGAACTGGAGGCCGCCGAGAGGCTCGCGCCCGTGAGTGGTTAGCGAGTCCAGGGACTCGTCAACCACGCACGGGCGGCGGAGCCGCCTACAGCGCGCGGGCCAGCGCCCGACCTGCGGCCCTGCCGGAGAAGATGCAGCCGCCGAGGAAGGTGCCCTCGAGTGCGCTGTATCCGTGGACGCCGCCACCGCCGAATCCGGCGACCTCACCGGCGGCGTACAGACCCTCGAACGGTGTGCCGTCGGGCCTGATCACCTGCGAGTCGAGGTTCGTCTCGAGGCCGCCGAGGGTCTTGCGGGTGAGCAGGTGCAGCCGGACCGCGATCAGGGGTCCGTTCTTCGGGTCGAGCAGTTCGTGCGGGCTCACAACACGGGTGATCTTGTCGGCCAGCAGGTTCCGCGCGTTGTGGATCGCCATGATCTGGAAATCCTTGCTGTAGCTGTTCTTCACCTCGCGGTCGCGGGCCACGATCTCGCGTTCGAGGTCCTCGTACTTCAGCGGTGCATCGGGGGTCAGGGCGTTCATGCCGTCGACGAGGTCGCGGAGATTGTCGCGGACCACGAAGTCCACCCCGTGCTGCTTGAACGCCTCGACGGGACCGGGCGCCCCCTTCTTGAGGCGTTCGGCGAGCAGTTTGAAATCGCGGCCGGTGATGTCCGGGTTCTGCTCGGAACCCGACAGCGCGAATTCCTTCTCGATGATCTTCTGGTCGAGGACGAACCACGTGTGGTGGTGGCCGCTGTTCATGATGTGGTCGAGGGTTCCCATGGTGTCGAAACCGGGGAAGTTGGGGCTGGGGAGGCGTTTTCCGTTACCGTCGAACCACATCGACGACGGGCCGGGGATGATGCGGATGCCGTGGTTGGGCCAGATCGGGTCCCAGTTCTGGATGCCCTCGGTGTAGTGCCACATGCGGTCGCGGTTCACGATGTTGCCGCCGGCGTTCTCGGTGATCTCGAGCATGCGGCCGTCGACGTGGGCGGGAACGCCGGCGAGCATGTTCTCCGGTGCCTTGCCGAGCCGGGCGGGCCAATTCTTCTTGACCAGTTCAGGATTGCCGCCGATGCCGCCGGACGTGACGACCACCGCCTGCGCCGAGAACTCGAATTCCCCGACCGCGGTGCGTGAACTCTTCACGCCGCGCGCTTCGGTGGACGATTCGAGGACGGTGCCGCGCACGCCGGTGGCCGCGCCGTCGGTGACGACGATCTCGTCGACCTGGTGACGGTGCTTGAACGTGACGAGTCCCCGCTTCGATGCGGCGAGGACGCGGGTGAGGAAGACCTCGACGACCCCCGGGCCGGTGCCCCAGGTGATGTGGAATCGCGGGACGGAATTGCCCTGTCCGAGAGCGGATCCGCGTCCGCGTTCCGCCCACCCGACGTTGGGCATCAACCGCAGGCCGAGGTCGTGGAGGTACTGCCGCTTCTCGCCGGCCGCGAATTCGACGTACGCCTGCGCCCACAGCCGCGGCCACTGGTCTTCGCGCTCGCGATCGAAGGCCGCGGTGCCCATCCAGTCCTGGATGGCCAGCTCGTACGAGTCCTTGATGCCGAGGCGTCGCTGTTCGGGGCTGTCGACGAGGAACAGGCCGCCGAGCGACCAGAAGGCCTGCCCGCCGAGATTCGCCGAACTCTCCTGGTCGACCACGAGGACCTTGCGGCCCGCCTTGACCATCTCGTGGGTGGCGACGAGTCCGGCCAATCCTGCGCCGACGACGATCACATCAGCCTGTTCGGTCACGAGGACCCCTCTTTCCGGTGGGTGTGGGTGTTGGTGGTGTCGGGTTCGGTGTACGCGGCCACGACGTGGGTGAACAGTTCGAGGCGCAGTTCGCGGGCGGATGCGTCGTCGTCCTCGATCAGGCACTGGACGCTCGTGCCGTCGTGCAGGGCCACGAGCGCGCGGCCGAGTACCCGGGGATCGCCGACGACGCGGCGCCCGAGTCGGTGCAGCGCCTTTTCGAGGATCGGCACGATGGTGTCCAGGATCGTGTCCTCACGGGCCGCGAGGGCCTTCTTCAAGGAAGGGTTGCGCAGGGCGTGGGCGGTGAATTCGGCGTTGATCCGGTACCACTGGTCGTCGACGGGGACGACACCGAGCACCAGTTCCGTTCCGGCACGAAGTTTTTGGTCGGGGGTGAGCCCGGAGAGGTCGATGCTCGACGAGTCGGCGGCAAGCCGGATCTGCGCGAGCATTGCGCTGGAGCGCTGTTCCCACATGGCGAAGAACATTTCGTCCAGCGACGCGAAGTTGGAGTAGAAGGCGCCGCGGGTGTAGCCGCCGCGCTCGCAGATCTGCTCGACCGTCGACCGTCCGAAGCCGTTCTCGGCGAACACCTCGACCGCGGCGTCGAGCAGACGCCGACGGGTTTGGCCGCGCCGTTTCGTCACCCGCGCGGGTGTGGCGGTGGCAGGCTCGGAGGAGCGCGCCGGTGACGTCGGCATGGTCGCTCCTCCGATCGAGTGGACAGCAGTGTTCGATACACTAGCGTATCGGATACACCAGCGTATCGAACTCGGCTATCGGAGCCCGTTCGGCGAGGTCAGAGGCCCTGCGGTCTCAGAGGTACAGGTCCTGCTTCCGGATCAGGGCAGTCGCGACGACGCTGACCACCGAGGTGGCGACCAGGTAGCCGCAGGCCAGCCAGGGGGTTCCGCCGCCCGCTGTAATCAGGGCCGTGAGGATCATCGGCGTGATGCCCGACGCGTAGATCCCGGAGAACTGGTACACCACGGACAGGCCCGTGTAGCGGATTTCGGTGGGATACAGGCTTGCGTACAGCGTGCCCTGCGCCCCGTAGAAGAGCGCATGGACGACACCGAACACGAGCACCATCGCTACCCCGAACAGGACGAGGTTCTCCGTCCCGAACAGCGCGAACGCGGGGAACACCGCGAGTCCGTAGGCCCCGATCCCGATGAGGTAGATCCGCTTTGCGCCGTACCGGTCGACCAGCAGGCCGGAGAACGGCAGGAGCACGGCCATCACCGTCGCGGCGACCGTGACGACCAGGAGGACGGGAATCTTCGCGAACTCGAGGTTCTTGGTGGCGTACGTGATCGCGAAGACGCCCCAGGTGTTGAACGCGGCGCCCTCGCCCCAGCGGGAGAGCAGTCCGAGGATGCTGCCCCGGCGTACCCGTCCGCGGAACACGTCCTTCAGCGGTGCGGAGGAGCGCTTCTCGAGGTCGTGCACTTCCTGGAACGCAGGCGTCTCCTCGACTTTCAGCCGGACCACGAAGCCGACGAAGACGAGAATCAGGCTCAGCAGGAACGCGATTCGCCACCCGTAGGTCAGGAACTGGGCGTCGTCGAACAGCACCTGCAAGGCGGCGAACACTCCGGTGCCCAGGGCCAGTCCCAGCGCCAGACCGATCTGGGGGATGCTGCCGAAGATGCCACGTTTCTTCGCGGGACTGTGTTCGACGGCGAGGAGCACGGCGCCCGCCCATTCACCGCCCAGAGCGAATCCCTGCAGGACGCGCAGCAGGAGCAGGAGGATCGGCGCGATCACCCCGACCTGCGCGGCGGTGGGCAGCACGCCCATCAGGGCGGTGGCGACGCCCATGATGAACATGGTGAGCGCGAGCGTCTTCTTGCGGCCGATGCGGTCGCCGATGTGGCCGAAGACGACTCCGCCGATCGGGCGGACCACGAACCCGACCGCGAACGTGGCGAACGCCAGCATGGTGCCGACGAACGAACTCTGGTCGGGGAAGAACAACTGGTTGAACACCAGGCTCGCGGCCGTGGCGTAGAGGAAGAAGTCGTACCACTCGACTGTCGTACCCAGAAGGCTGGCGGCGACGACGGTCCGGAGCCGCTTGCGCCGCTCGAGGTCGGATTCCGTCGCGGATGTGTAAGGGGGATCGGACAGCGTAGTCATAGCGCCGCGACGCTATGACCTTTCACGTCGGCGGCGCACCGGTCCGAATCATCGTGATCGAAACCCTCGCGCCGCGGCCCGTCCGGTGATGAACTGGATGGTGCTGCCCAGCTGTCGTCGACAAGAGGATCGCGCGTGTCTCTGCATTTCCACTGGTTCCTTCCCACCTACGGTGATTCCCGCAACCTGATGGCCGGCGGTCACGGGAGTTCCATGGCAGGAGACCGCCCCGCGACCCTTCGCTACCTCAACCAGATCGGCGCGGCGGCGGAGTCGAGCGGGTTCGAGTCGGTCCTGACGCCCACCGGTGCGTGGTGCGAGGACGCCTGGCTGACCACCGCCATGATGCTCGAGACCACCGAGACGCTGAAGTTCCTGGTGGCGCTGCGGCCGGGACTGCTCAGCCCCACGCTGGCCGCGCAGATGGCGTCGACGTTCCAGTGGCAGTCGCAGGGCCGCCTGCTGCTCAACGTCGTCACCGGCGGCGAGGACCACGAGCAGCGCACGTACGGCGACTACCTCGACAAGAACCAGCGCTACGCCCGCTGCGGCGAGTTCCTCGACGTCATCCGGAAGCTGTGGGCGGGAACCGGCCCGGTCGACTACACGGGCGACTACATCCGGGTCGAAAATGCCCAGCTGCAACGCATCCCCGACCCGGTGCCGCCGATCTTCTTCGGCGGTTCGTCGCCGGCCGCGGGCACCGTCGCGTCCCAGTTCGCCGACACCTACCTCACCTGGGGTGAGCCGCCCAGCGCCGTCGCCGCGAAGATCGCCTGGATCCGCGACCTCGCCGACGTGCAGGGCCGCACACTCGACTACGGCATCCGGCTGCACGTGATCAGCCGCGACACGTCCGAGGAGGCATGGGCCGAGGCCGACCGCCTGCTGTCCGCCCTCGACCCGGCGACGGTCGAGCAGGCGCAGCAGAGCCTGGCCCGGTCGGGGTCCGAGGGCCAGCGGCGCATGCGGGAACTGCACGGCGGGGGAAGTGCCTATTCGAAGGAGGCAGGAGCCCGCGCGCTCGAGGTCGCGCCGAACCTGTGGTCCGGGGTCGGACTCGTCCGTGGCGGTGCCGGAACCGCCCTCGTCGGCTCCCACGAGGAGGTTGCCGACCGTATCGTCGAATACGCGGCACTCGGACTCGACCACTTCGTCCTGTCCGGATACCCCCATCTCGAAGAGTCCTACAACTTCGGTGAGGGTGTCCGGCCGATCCTCGAACGCCGCGGACTGGTGCAGTCGCGCACCCACCGTCCCGGCGACCTGTCGGGGTCGACGGCCTTCCTGTCCTCGGGGCGGTAGGTCAGCGCGCGCGGTGGCGTCGGACGGCGTCCCGGTTCGCGCACTTCGGTGAGCAGTACCGCTGGCGGCCGTTGCGGGAGGTGTCGGCGTAGATGGCGGTGCATTCCTCGAGAGCGCAGCGTCCGAGGCGGTGCATGCCGCGGCCGACGAGATGCAGGGCGGTGCCGACGGAGAACAGCGCCTCGAGCACACCGGCGAGGGAGTGCTGGTCGTCGCGGTAGTGGAGGTGCCAGCCGTCGCCGGCGTGGTTGGTCAGTCGCGGGTAGGCGGACGCCTTCGTGAGCAGGAGGTTCACCTGTTCGGCGCGGGCTTCGTTGCTGGTGGTGTCTGCGATCGACGACCACCGGTCGAGCATCTCGACCACATCCGCGAGGTCGTCGTCGCTGACGGGGAAGTCGACGACGATGCCGGCGTCGACGCACCGGGCGACGAGTTCGCCGGTCGATTCGGGCGGGCGGTTCGTGAGGTCGGCGGCGAGCGTGACCGCGTATTCGCCGTAAGGGTTGAGATGCACAATGCCATTACATCACGCTGGGTGCATGAGCGAACATCACGAACACGACTGGCAGGAAGTATCTCGGCACCGGACGAGCACGGGAGTGGTCACGTACCTCGGCTGCTCGTGCGGTCGATGGCAGTTGTCGCTGGTCGAGGCCTCGCTAGAGGAATCTAGCCATATCTACGTTTGATCGCAGATGTGAATAGATTCGTATACGGATCGCCGGGCGGGCGCACGAGGGTCTGGCATTTTCCACCCGAGGCGCACATAATCACCACGTGAGCCAAGTTAATGTTACTCCGAGTTCACCCATTCTTGCCCAATCGGGAGGGGAGGGTGGCGGTGCGGCATTCGATCAGATCATCGGAATCTCGGTGGCGACGGCGATCATCACCGTGGGTCTGCTGTGGATCGCGTACCTGCACCGCATACGCAAGATCACGTGGCTGGAGACGATCGCCGATGCGGCCGGACGCGCGCTCGACCGGCCACCGTGGGTGGCACTGCCCCTCGTGACGTTCGTCGGGACGATCCTCACGGCGTTCTTCGGCTTCATCTGGGACGTCAGCCTGCACATCGGGCGGGGCCGCGACGACGGGCCGCTCGCCAACCCCGCGCACTACTTCATCCTCGTCGGGCTCTTCCTGCTGTTCATCACGGGAATGCTGGCGATGATCCTGCCGCGCGACGAGAAACCCGGTCCGGCGGCGATCAAGATCACCCGTACGTGGTATGTCCCCGTCGGCGGCGTCCTCGTTGCCGGGGCGGGGCTGTACGCGCTCATCGGGTTCCCGCTCGACGACGTCTGGCATCGCATCTTCGGTCAGGACGTCACGCTGTGGGGCCCGACGCACCTCATGCTGATCGGCGGGGCAGGACTGTCGCTGATCGGCGTGCTGCTGCTGGACTACGAGGGCCGGATGGCGACGCCCGGTGAGCCGAAACAGGACAGCAGGCTCATCTGGTTCCTGCGGTGCGGCATGTTCGGTGGCCTGCTCATCGGTCTGTCCGTGTTCCAGATCGAATACGACTTCGGTGTCGAGCAGTTCCGTCTGGTCCTGCAACCGATGATGATCGCCGGGGCGGCCGCGTTCACCCTGGTTACGGCCCGCATCGTCCTCGGACCCTTCGCGGCGATCGTGGCCGTGGCGGTCGCCGGGGCGGTCCGCCTGCTCACGGCCCTGATCGTCGGACCGGTTCTCGGCGCCCCCACCAACGTCTTCGAGTTGTGTCTCGGCGCCGCCGTGCTCATCGAACTGCTCGCTCTCACACCACTGATCAAGAACCGGGTGGCCTTCGGGGCCGTCGGCGGACTGCTGGTCGCGACGGTCGGGCTCTGGCTCGAATCGCTGTGGATCGACGCGGTGTACATCTACCCCTGGCCCACCAGCATGTGGCCCGAGGCGCTGGCGATGGCCGTGCCCGTGGGTATCGCCGCCGGTGCCTGCGGTGCCCTGCTCGGCCGGGTCCTGCGATCCGAGGGTCTTCCTCGCCCGGCGATCAGCCGCACCATCGTGGTTGCCACGGTCCTGGTGATCGCCGGAGCCACGGCCAACGGCCTCATCGCCACCGTCCCGGACAAGTCCACCGCGACAATCGCTCTCACGGAGGCTGCCCCGGACGGTGGCCGGATGGTCGACGCCGAGATCCGCATCGATCCGCCCGACCTCGCCGGCGAGAATCCCGAATGGGTGTCCATCCTGTCCTGGCAGGGCGGTCCGGGACTGGGCAGCGGGTTCACCGTCGACCGACTCGAACGCACCGGGCCCGGCACCTACCGGACCCACGAACCCGTGCCGGTCCACGGAACGTGGAAGACGTTGCTGCGGGTGCAGGACGGGCGCACGATGACGGCCGTCCCGATCTACCTGCCCAGCGACCCGGGCATCGGTGCCGAGGAACTCCCGGCCGTGGCGTCCTCGACCCGCGACTTCGTCCCGGAGATCACAATCCTGCAGCGGGAGCGGAATTTCGATCACCCTTCCTGGTTGTTCGCTGCCGCCTCGCTGGTGGTACTCGTGTGCACGCTGGCACTGGTCACCGCACTGGCGTGGGGAGCGGGCCGGATCAGCAAGTACACGCAGGGGCAGGCGAGCACCGACACCCGCGAGGACGTGAAGGTGACGTGAACCCGGTGAACGACCCGGATGTCGTGTACCTCGCCGATCATTCGGTGCTGCTGGCGATCCCAGCGTTCGTCCCCGCGTTCCTGGTGGCCGGACTGGTGATCTACCTGGCGGTCCGGGACCGCAAGGCGGAGGCCGCGGAGAACGCAGACAAGGCGAAGAACGGCGCGAGCGAGAAAGACGAGGAAAACTAGGTGATCAGGCGGTTGGCCGGACTTGTCGTCATACCCGCTGTCGCGCTCGCCCTGGTGGCGGGCTGCGGAAGCGAAGACGATGCACCGGCGACGAACGACGGCGTCGTCATCGACGTCGTGATCGAGGGCGGCACGGTCACACCCGGCGACGAGCGCATCGACGCCGCAGTGGGGGAGACCGTCACGGTGCGGATCGACAGTGACGCCGACGACGAACTGCACGTGCACGCCGTGCCGGAGCATTCGTTCGAGATTCACCCGGGAACGCAGGAAACCCAGTTCTCCGTGGACGTTCCGGGCCAGGTGGCGATCGAACTGCACGACGCGGGCAAGACGGTGGCCACCCTGCTCGTGCGTCCATGATCGCTGTTCTCGCGCACGGTCTGGGCGGCTCCACCGATCTTCCGATTCCGTTCACGTACGCCCTGGTCGGGGCCAGTTGGGCGCTCACCGTCTCCTTCGTGGTGCTGGCCTTCGCGTGGCGCACACCGAAACTGGATCTGGACAACCCGGGGCACAGGCTGCCCGCGTGGGTGACACGGTTCGCCGACTCGCCGATCACGCGAAACGCGCTCGCGGTGCTCGCCCTGGTGTTCGCGGTGTGGGTGGCGCTCGCGGCCTTCTTCGGCCCGTCGGAATCCTCGGAGAACGCCCTGCCGGGCGTGTTCTACGTGCTGCTCTGGGTGGGGCTTGTCGCGGTGTCGCTGGCATTCGGTCCGGTCTGGCGAGTGCTCTCGCCGGTTCGTACCGTTCACCGGGCATTCTGCGCCGTGATCGGCCGATCGCCGACGGAAGGTAATGCGCGCTACCGCGGCTCGTGGGGGTACCGGCCCGCGGTCGTCGGTCTGTTCGCCTTCGTCTGGCTCGAACTCGCCTCCGGCGATCCGGGTTCCGTGGTTGCCGTGCGTACCTGGCTGCTCGCCTATGTCGTGATCACCGCGGCCGGAGCGTTCGCGTGTGGCGAGCGCTGGTGTGAACGCGGCGATCCGTTCGAGGTGTACAGCACGCTCGCGTCACGGCTGTCGCCGCTGAGCCGCGACCGGAACGACGGCCGGATCATGCTGCGCAACCCGCTGGACCACCTGGCTTCGATGCCCGTCCGCGCCGGTTCGGTGGCGCTGATGGCAACGCTGCTGGGCTCCACGGCCTTCGACAGTTTCTCGGCGTTTCCATGGTGGTCGCGGATGGTGGACGGCATTGGTTCCCCGATCGGTGCCACCCTCGCCCGCACCGCCGGCCTGCTCGTCTTCATCGGCTTCGTCGGGGTGTCGTTCTGGTCGGCGTCCCGGGCCGCGGGCGGCCTGCGCCCCGAGCGCCGCGCCGCTCTGCCCGGGCAGCTGTCGCATTCGCTGATCCCGATCATCATCGGCTACGTCTTCGCCCATTACCTCACCTACCTGGTGGAGAAGGGGCAGGCAACGGTGATCCTGCTGGCGGACCCGATGGGCCGGGGATGGAACCTCCTGGGCCTCGGGGATGCCGACGTCTCCTATGTCCTGTCCGAGCACCCGGCCGCGACGGCGTCGATCAAGGTGCTCTGCGTTCTCGCCGGACACGTACTCGGAGTGATTGCGGCGCACGACAAATCCGTGCGGGTCCTGCCCCGGGGCCATCAGCTGACCGGACAGCTGGCACTGCTGCTCACCATGGTCACCTACACCTTCGGTGGGCTGTACCTGCTGTTCGGAGGCTGACGGCCCGCCGTGCGTCAGCGTGCGAGGACGACGGCCGCCTCCGCGGTGAGCGAGGCGAACGTGAACGTCTCCTCGAGATAGAGCGTGACTTCGGTGGCGGTGTGGCTGTCGTAGCCGATCGACAGGTCCGTGCCGAGGGTCAGCTGGTTGTCGCCGCCCCGGGTGGACAGCACATACCCGCCGCTGATGGCGGGCGCCCAGATGATGTCGCCGGTGACCAGGTCGCGCAGGTGATGGAACACCGGATGTCCCTCGTCGCGGGTCTCGCTGACCGCGGTGTACGCGTCGGCGTCGAGCACCACCGAGTACGGTCCCTCGACACCGGCGAGGCGCAGCGCCGACAGCGCGGAGGCGACGGCGTCGGGGATCAGCAGCGGATCCTCCGGCAGGCTGAGAACCGGGTTGTCGCTGGACGGTCCGAGCCCGCGGATGCCGGCCTCGTCGAATCCCTGGAAGATCGACTGGTCCTCGGCGAATGCGACGGCCTTCGCGGCATCCTTGACGGGCTGCCAGTCGGAGTCGAGGGAGCCGCGGGCGACGTCGTCGACCTCGGCGCGGCTGAGGGTGAACGGAAATCGGAGTTCGACGAGAGGATCGACCTGCCGCTGCTGAGCCCGGATCCTGCTGTCCGAAGTCTTGATCGGTGTGACCCGCCCGAGGTTGTGGGCCGAATAGGAGTATCCGAACGGTCCCGCCACGTCGACGACACGTCGACCCGCGACGTGGCGCTTGAACGTGCGGGTGGCCTCTTCGCCGATCTGCTGCCAGGCGGCCTCCGTGACGGGCGCCAGATTGCGGTGCAGATTGCTCGAATCACTCATTGCGATACTCCTTTGAGGCCACCGATTGTCAGGGACAGTTCGTACGGATCGGCCGCAGCGGGCTCGACCGGTTCGTGTTCTTCGGGTGTCGACTCCGCGGCGGCCGGTTCGCTGCCGAGCGACTCGAGCACCTCGCGGCTCGGCACGAAGAACAACGTGCCGGTTGCCGCCGTGGAGAAGTCGAGGATGCGGTCGTAATTGCCGGGCGGCTCACCGAGAAACATTCTCCGCAACATCAGCTCGGTGACGGCGGGATCCTTGGCGTACCCGATGAAGTAGGTGCCGTACTCGGCGGCGCCGAGGCTGCCGAATGCCATGTTGTCGCGCAGGATCTCGTGTTCGACGCCGTCGTCGTCGACGATGCTGTTGAGGGTGACGTGCGAATTGCTGGGCTGGACGTCGTCGTCGAGTTCGACGTTCTCGAGCTTGGTACGTCCGATGACCCGTTCCTGTTCCTCGGTGCTCAGCGTGTTCCAGTCGCTCATGTCGTGCAGGTACTTCTGCACGATCACGTAACTGCCGCCCCGGAAGTCGGGATCCTCGTCGCCGATCAGCGCGGCGTCCGCGGCGTCGTCCTCGGTGGGATTCTCGGTGCCGTCCACGAATCCGAGGAGGTCGCGGGAGTCGAAGTAGCGGAAGCCGTGCACCTCGTCGACGACGGTGGCGGCGGATCCCAGTGCGGAGACGATCTGGCGGCCCAGTTCGAAGCACAGGTCCTTGCGGGCGGCCTTGATGTGGAACAGGACGTCGCCCGGCGTGGACGGCGCGCTGTGCACCGGCCCGGACAGCGGGACGAAGGGATGCAGATGCGCCGGCCTCGACGACGGGTTCACCCGGTCCCAGAACTCCGAACCGACACCGACCACGCAGGACAGGGAGCCGGCGAGTTCGCGGAATCCCACCGCCTTGAGCGGCCCGTCGATGCCGGAGATCACGTCGCACACCGTCGCGCGGTTTTCGTCGGACTCCGCGGCGACGAGCACCAGGAACAGGGAGGCAGGGGTGGGCGGAGTGAGGACTGCTTGGGGTGCCAACCTCGCAACTGGGCCTGGCATCGATTGCCTCCGTTCACTTCGACGTACGACGCTGCACTGTCCGGAACCTCAGGTCCCATCTAACCGTTTCGAACCGTCAGGTTCCATTCCATCGGTCCGCCGCGCCGCCCCGGAGCGCCCGGAATCTGTCGGTGGGGGCTCCTATCGTCGAGGTCATGCCATTGTCTGTGTCCGAGCGCGAACAGTTTCTGTCCGAGCCGCACATCGCGGCGCTGTCGGTCTCCGCTGGTGAGAGCCGCGGACCTTTGACCGTCCCGATCTGGTATCAGGACGCGGCGGGAGGTGAACTCTGGGTACTGACCGGCGCCGATTCGGAGAAGGCGCGTCTCATCGACGCGGCGGGGCGGTTCACCATGATGGTCGAGCGGGTCGACCCCACCGTCCGTTACGTCTCCGTCGAGGGGGCGGTGACGCGAACCGCCCCGGGAACCGACGACATGCTGCGGGAGATCACCGAGCGCTACCTCCCACCGGAGAAGGTCGACGGCTACCTCGATTTCGCCAGGGCAGAAGTCGGCGAACAGGTCGCCATCTATCTCCGGCCCGAGCACTGGCGATCCGCCGACATGGGGTCTGCCTGACGGTCGACGGCCCGGTCACATCTGCTGTCAATGAAAGCGGTATCTGACCCGGTCTAGTCGATAAATGTCGAGCATATTGCTGTGAACTGAGGAAACGGGAATCGTGCCACGTCACTGAGAAAGCGTTTACAAATTCGGTGACGTGGGTCATAGTAGTCGGGTTCCGGCAGTTTCCTTTCACAGTCAGGAGTTCTCGATGGGCATGACCGAACTCGGCACCGAGCGGGCCACCGCGGTGCCGCACGGGTCGGCAGGGCAGCAGCGCCGCCGGGTGATCAAGGCGAGCGCGGCGGGAACCGTGATCGAGTGGTACGACTTCACGCTCTACGGCCTCGCCGCTGCCCTCGTCTTCGGGCCGCTCTACTTCCCCGGGGCTGGACCCCTTGCCGGCACGATGGCCGCCTTCGGGACGTTCGCCGTCGGGCTCGGTGCCCGCCCGATCGGTGGGCTGGTGTTCGCGCACTTCGGCGACCGGCTCGGCCGCAAGCCGATGCTCCTCATGACCCTGCTCGTCATGGGCGCGTCGACGACGCTGATCGGTGCGCTGCCCACCGCGGACGCGATCGGGATCTGGGCGCCGATCCTCCTCATCGTGCTTCGCCTGTTCCAGGGCGCCGGCGCGGGCGCCGAGTTCGCCGGGGCGATCACGATGGTCACCGAATCCACCGACAGCTCCCGCCGCGCTCTCTCCAGCGCGTATCCGGGGGCCGCGATCTACGTCGGGACCGGCGGCGCCACCATGATCTTCGCGCTGCTCACGCTGATGCCCGACGACCAGTTCCTGTCCTGGGGCTGGCGTATTCCGTTCCTGGCCAGCGCCGTGATCGTCCTCGTCGCCGGCTATCTGCGGTTGAAGGTGAACGAGACCGCCGTGTTCAAGGAGGCCGCGCAGCACGGCGAGGTGGACCGTGCGCCGCTGGTCGAGGCGGTCCGCAATCACTGGCGGCAGATCCTGTGCGGACTGGCCCTGTTCAGCTTCGTGATTCCGTGGGCCTACGTCATGCAGGTCTTCGCGCTGTCGTTCGTGACCAAGACCCTCGGCGTCGATTCCACCCAGGCGCTGATCGGATTGATCGTCGCCGAGTTCTGCGCCATTCCCGTCATCATCGGGTTCGGCCGCCTGGCCGACCGGGTGGGGCGCAAGCCGGTTCTGTTGTCCGGTGCGATCTTCGGCATCGTGTTTCCGTTCCCGATGTTCATGATGCTCGACACCCGGTCGCCGTGGATGGTCGGACTGGCGCTGGTCCTGGGGATCTGCCTCGTCCAGGGCACGACGTCTGGTCCGGGCGGTGCGCTGCTGTCGGAGCTGTTCCCCACCAAGATCCGGTGGAGCGGCATCGCGATCTCCCGCGAGATCCCGGCCGCGGTGGTCGGTGGCACCATCCCGCTGGTCGCCACCGCCCTCGTTGCCGTCGCGGGTGGAACGCCCTGGCTCGTCGCGAGCTATCTCATGGGTTTGAGCGTGGTGGGTCTGATCGGCATCGCCCTGCTTCCCGAGACCCTCGGCCGGAGCGTGGGCTCGCGACAGACCGTTGAGGCCGCATCGTGACGCGTCGCGTCGTGGTGGTCGGCGCCGGGCTCGCGAGCGCCGCGCATCTCACGGCCCTCCGGGCGGTCGGCGCCGAGGTGGTCGGCGTGGTGACGCGCGACAAGACGAGGGCAGCGGCCGCGCAGCGGCTGGCACCGGACGCACGGATCCTTCCCGATGTGGACGCGGCAGCCGGCCTGGACGCCGACACGGCGGTCGTGGTCACGCCCCCGTCGAGTCACCTGGCCGTCGCGTCGAGACTCGCCGAGCGCGGCCTGGACCTGGTGATCGACAAACCGCTGGCGGCCTCGTTGCACGATGCGCGGGCGATTGTGGACGTCGCCGAGCGCTGCGGAGTGCGGGCCGCGGTCACGCTCCAGCACCGCTACAAGGAGGCGGCGCGACGGGCCCGGCAGCTTCTCTCGGACGGCGCGATCGGCGCCGTCCGCTCGTCAACCGTCACGGTCCCGCTGTGGCGCCCCGATTCCTACTACGCCGAGGCCGGACGCGGCACCTGGGACCGCGACGGCGGGGGAGTGCTGATCACCCAGGCCATCCACACCCTCGACCTCTACCTGTCGCTGACCGGCTCGGCCCGCAGCGTCGTGGTAGCGGCCTCCACCAGCCGGGGCCGGCTCGAGGCCGAGGACACCGTTCACCTCCTGATCGACCAGGGTTCATTCGCGGCTTCGGTGACGGCGAGCACGGCCGCCTGGCCGGGCGGGGCCGAGACGATCCACCTCTCCGGCGACGCGGGACAGCTTCGGCTCGAGGGTGATTCGCTCGTCCGGATCGACGCGAACAGTCGCTCACTCGTCGACGGGACCGTCGACGCGTCCGGACCGGACCCGCTGTCGATGACGGCCTGGTTCCGGTCGCTGTACGAGGACGTCTTCACCAGCTGGGCCGCAGGCGCGGAACCCCTGTGCGACGCCCGGTCCGGGCTGCCCGTGCAGTCGGTGATCGACGCCGCCTACAGGTCCGCCGCGGCCGGCTCGACGCCGGTCGCCATCTCGCAGGAAAGGGAAAGCGCATGTCAGTCTTGAGTATCCGGGTCGACGGCCCGAACGACTATCGCCTCGACCACGGTGACGCCGCGGCGCCCGGTGAAGGAGAGGTGCTCGTCGCACTCGACTCGGCCGGCATCTGCGGCGGCGACCTCTCCCACTTGCGTGGCCGAAACGCGGTCGCCGCATACCCGACGGTGCTGGGCCACGAATGCGCCGGACGGGTGTCGCGGGTGGGGCCGGGCACGAGTCTCGCGGTCGGCCAACCGGTGATGGTCTACCCGACCACCGGTTGCGGCCGATGCCGCGCCTGCCGGGACGGCAGGATCAACAATTGTCCGAGCATCCGGGTGTTCGGGTTGTCCGATCCGCGAGGGTGTTTCAGTGAGGAGTTCGTCGTTCCGGAGGCGCAGTGCGTGCCCGTGAGCGAAGCGGTGCTGGACCGTTTCGGTGCCCTCGTCGAACCGCTCGCCGTCGGGGTACACGTGGTGCGGCGCGGTGGCACGTCGGAGGGCGACACCGCGCTGGTCGTCGGGACCGGCGCGATCGGTCTCGCGACCACGCTGGTGGCGCGGAGCCGAGGCGTCCGGGTGCTCGGCGTCGACCGGTATCCCGAGCGTGAGCAGCCCGCGCGGGCGTGCGGAACGAGCGACTTCACGACGGAGTCCGGGGACGCCCTCGAAGGATGGGTGCGCGACCGGGCGGAATCGATCGACCTCGTCTACGACACGGTCTGCACCGCGGAATCCTCTCGGCTGGCGTTGCGGGTCCTCGCTCCCGGCGGCCGCTACGTGGCGATCGCATCCGCGAAACCCGGACACGAACTGGCCCTCGACTACAGCGCGCTCTATGCGCGCGAACTGTCCGTCGTGGCCTGCAGGAACTATGTGCGGCAGGACTTCGTCGAGGCGGCCGAACTGCTGGAATCGGGGCAGGTCGATGCGTCGCCGCTGCACACCGCGACGTTCGGTCTGGACGAGTTCGGCCGCGCGGTCGAGGAACTGGAAACGAACGGAAGCCGGCACGTCAAGGTGCTGCTGACGTCGCGGAAACTGCTCGGCACCCGCGCGTTGTTGCGCAAGGTGTGAGCTTCGGCGTGATCCGGGGCCACCTTCGCGATACGCTGTAAGCGTTTCCACCCACAGGGTGGCGGACGGTGGTAATGGTGACGAGAGATGCAGAGGCAGCAATGGCTGATCAGACCCGAGTGCCCGCGAGCCGTCGCGTCACGATCAATACCGTAGCCAAGGCGGCCGGTGTCTCGATCGCCACCGTCTCCCGTGTCATGAGCGGCAGCTCGTCGGTGACCCCGGACCTCGCCGCCCGGGTCCACAAGGTCGCCGACGAGCTGTCGTACCGGCCCAGCACCGCCGCCCGGGGCCTCGTCCTCGGGTCGCTGCGGAACATGGGCGTGATCCTGCCCGACCTGGCCAACGCGTACTTCTTCGACGTCGTCAAGCAGATGCACCACGGCGCCACCGCCGACGGCTACCGCATGCTCGTCGCCGACTACTCCGGTGACGCGGCCGACGAACTCGCCACCGCCCTCGACCTGCTCGGTCAGGTCGACGGCCTGGTGCTGCTCTCCTCGAGGATTCCGACGAGTGGTCTGAAGGAACTGGCCAGGCAGTCGACTCCGGTGCTGCTCGTCAACCGGGTGGAGCTGGAAGTCGATCTCCCGATGGTCGCGGTCGACAACTTCACCCCCATGATGGAGCTGTGCGGGCACCTCGCGAAGCTCGGGCATCGGCGGATCGTCTACATCAAGGGCTCGGATCTGGCGTGGCAGAACCGCGAGCGGTGGCGGGCCATCGAAATGGCGAAGGTACTCGGGATCGAGGCGACCGCGGTCCCGTCGGACGGCACGATCGAGGGCGGCTACGACGTGGTGGAAGAAGCGCTCACGCACGAGCCGACCGCCCTCGTGTGCTTCAACGACCTGACCGCGCTGGGTGTCATCTCGAAACTGCGTGAGCGCGGACTCCGCGTCCCCGAGGACATTTCGGTCACCGGCTTCGACGACATCGACATGGCACGCCACCTCGCACCGCGCCTGACCACCGTGGTGAGCCCGAAGATCGAACTGGGCGACCAGGCGTGGTCGCTGATGCGCGCGGCACTGAAGAACGAGACCACCACGTCGCCGCCGCTGATCCCCGCCGACGTCGTCATTCGCGAGTCGACGGGGCCCGTCTCGAGCTGAGTACGGTCAGACGGCGGCGAGACCGGTGGCCGCCGCGCGCACGGCGCAGGCCGGCTCCTCCGACCACCAACGGTCGCTGAGGATCTCGACCTCCACGAGTCCCCGATACCCGGCGTTCCCGCAGTCGGCGACGAATCCCGACATGTCGATGCAGCCTTCGCCGGGCATGCCGCGGCTGCTGAGTTCCCCGTGGATCGGGGTGATCCAATCGGCGAGTTGTACCGAGAACAGGCGTTCGCCGGCCCGGGCGATCTGTTCCGGCAGCGCCGCGTCCCACCACACGTGATACGAGTCGAGGGCGATCCCGACGAGGTCGGAGTCGATCGCCTCGACGAGGTCGTTGGCCTCGCCGAGTGAGGTGATGACCGACCGGCTCGACGCCATCATCGGGTGCATCGGCTCGACCGCGAGCCGAACCCCCGCCTGACGGGCGTACGGTTCGAGTTCGGCGATGCCGTCGCGGACCTGCTGCCGTGCACCGGCGAGGTCGCCGTGAGCGGCGCCGCAGACCAGCACGAGACACTCGGCGCCGAGGGCGTGCGCCTGGTCTACCGCAATGCGGTTGTCGGCCATCGTTTCTCGCCACCTACCGGGGGTCGGCTGCGGAAACATTCCGCCCCGGCAGATGCTGGTGACGCGCAGTCCCGACTGCCGGAGCCGGGACGACGCGTCGGTCAGGTCCACGCCGTCGAGCACGTCCCGCCACAAGCCGACGCCGCCGAACCCCCACTGCTCGGCGAGGGCGGCGACGTCGGTGAAGGCGGCACCCTTGACGGTGACGGAGTTGAGACTGCACTGCGCGAGTTCCATGTCAGCGGATTCCGTGCACGGCGAAGTACGCCGAGGTGCGGGTGGCGGTGAAGTCGGGATCGGTGAACAGGCCGATCGCATCCGCCGCGCGTACGAGTTCGGCGAGTTGGGTGAGGCTGCGGCCGGTCTCGAAACCGCCGATCATCCGGAAATGATCCTGCTTGCCGTTCAGGTAGGCCAGCCACGCCACCCCGACCTTGTAGTACTGCGTCGGGGCGGCGAACAGCAGCCGGCTCAGGGTTTCGGTGGGGCCGAGGACGTTCCGGAAGCCCTGCTCGTCACCCGCATCGAGGCGGGCGAAGGCGGCGGAGGCGAACGGGCCGAGCGCGGCGAACGCACCGAGCAGGGCGTCGCTGGTGTGGGTGCCGTCGCCGGCGATCAGATCGACGTAGTTGTAGTCGTCGCCGGTGAACACCCGCACGCCACCCGGCATACGCCGGCGCAGGGCGATCTCGAGCGCCGGATCGAGCAGGGACACCTTGATGCCCCGCACCGTGTCCCGGTGCGCGTCGATGATCTGCAGGACGGTATCCATCGCCGCGCCCGGATCCGCGAATCCCCAGTAGCCGTCGAGTGCGGGATCGAACACCGAACCCAGCCAATGGAGTACGACGGGCCGGGTGGCCGCCGACAGCACGGCGTCGTACACCGAGAGATAGTCGTCGGGTCCGGTGGCGGCGCAAGCGAGGTGCCGACTCGCCATCAACACCACCTCGCCGCCCGCCGATTCGATCGCCTCGACCTGCTCGAGGTAGGCGTCGCGGATCTCGTCGAGTGACGGGGTGTCGGTCTTCAGTTGATCGGTGGCGACTCCGACGACGACCTTCCCGCCGACTGCCCGCGCCTCGGTGAGGGTGCGGACGGCGAGTTCGCGGGCGCCGGCCCAGTCGAGCCCCATGCCGCGCTGGGCGGTGTCCATCGACTCGGCCACCCCGAGCCCCAGCGACCACAGGTCGCGGCGCAGTTGCAGGGTGGCGTCCCAGTCGATCTGATCCGCGGCATTCTCGGCGGAGGCCCGCAGCGGGTCGGCGACCACGTGCGAGGCCGCGTACACCGCCCTGCTGGTGGGCGGTGTGGACCGGGTGCCCAGCCGAGCCGGTGCGTTCACCGTGAGAGTGCTGGTCGAGCCGTCGCGATCGGGCAGCAGGATCGAGGCCATGAAATCTCCTGTAATCGTTTTCTTGATGTTGTGCAGCTCACAATATACTGTGTCAATCACCGAGGTCCATAGCATTAATGGACCGATTAGCAGAATGTAAGCATTTACAGGAGCGGATATGACACAGCCCGGAACGGGTGCCGCGGCGAGGCGCTGGACACCGACCACCGCGACACGAGCCGTGAGCGACATCGCACCAGGATCGACGATCGCCCTCACCGGTTCCGGGGGCGGAATCCTCGAAGCGGACACCGTCCTGCAGGCGCTCGAGGAGTGCTTCCTCGCGACCGGGTCGCCGAGGGACCTCACGATCGTGCACGCCCTCGGCATCGGCGACCGGGTGCGCCGCGGAACCAACCACCTCGCGCACAAGGGCATGGTCAAGCGGGTCATCGGCGGCCACTGGACGTGGTCGCCGGCGATGATCGACCTCGTCCGGAACGACGAGATCGAGGCTTACGCCTGGCCCGGCGGCGCGATCAGTCAGCTGCTGCGGGAGATCGGCGCGCGCCGGCCGGGCCTGATCACGGCCACCGGACTCGACACGTTCGTCGATCCGCGGCACGGCGGGGGCAAGTTCACGCCGTCCGCCACCGAGGACCTCGTCGAACTCCTCACGCTGGACGGCCGCGAGTACCTGCGCTACAAGCCGTTTCCCGTCGACGTGGCCATCGTCCGCGGCGATTCCATCGACCCGTCCGGGAACGTCACGTGCTCGGGCGAGGCGGCCCAGCTCGACGCGCTGGCCGTGGCCCAGGCGGCGAAGGCGAGCGGCGGCCGGGTCATCGTCCAGGTGAAGAACCTGCTGGACCGGCCGATCGACCCGCGGCTCGTGCACATTCCGGCGGTCCTGATCGACGAGGTCGTCCACGCGCCGAACCAATGGCAGACGTACGCGGGCGAATTCGACCCCGAACTCTCCGGCGACGCGGCGACCTCGGGGTTCGGCGCCGCGGCCCACGACCCGATCCGCATGCTGATCGCCCGGCGGGCCGCCGCCGAGGTCCGGGACGGCGACGTCCTGAACGTCGGTTTCGGGGTGTCCGCTCTGGTCGTCGACGCCCTCGCCGAACAGGATCGCCTCGACGACATCACCCTTGCCATCGAACAGGGGCTGATCGACGGCATCCCGGTCTCCGGCGACCTGTTCGGGGCCGCACGCGGACCGAAGGTCGTGCACTCGTCGACCACCCAGTTCGACCTCTTTTCGGGCGGAATGCTGGACGTCAGCTGCCTGGGCATGGCCGAGGTGGACGCGACCGGCGCCGTCAACGTCAGCAAGATCGGCGGCGGCATCGTCGGGCCGGGCGGCTTCATCGACATCTCCCAGAACTCGCCGCGCGCCGTGTTCTGCGGGACGTTCACCGCCCGCGGGCTGGACGTCGAGATCGTCAGGGGAGAACTCGTGATCCGGCGCGAAGGTTCCGTGCCCAAGTTCGTCGACCGCGTCGATCAGGTCACCTACTCCGGCGCTCTCGCCGTCCGGGAGGGACGCGAGGCCGTCTATGTCACCGAACGGGCGGTCTTCGTCCTCACCGGGGACGGCCTCGAACTCGCCGAGATCGCACCCGGCATCGACATCGACCGGGACATTCTGCCGCACATGGGCTTCCGTCCGATCATCAAGAACCCCCGCCTGATGGACGCGGGGCTGTTCGCCCCCGTCGCCGTACACATCTGAGGAGAACTACATGTCAACCGGACACAGTGTCATTCCGTCGTCGGTGCTCGGCGCCGACGAACGCACGCTCGTCGCCGAATTCGTGGACGAACGGATCCGGCCCGTCGCCACCGAACTCGACGAGACCGAGCGATTCCCCGAGGAGATCTACCGGGAGATGGGCAAGATCGGGCTCTTCGGCATCACCGTGCCCGAGAAGTTCGGCGGGTTCGGCGGCACCGCGCTCGACTACCTGTTCGTCATGGAGTCGCTGTCCTACGGGTACGCGTCGGTGGCCGACCAGTGCGGGCTCGTCGAGATCCTCGGCAGCCTGCTCAGCGCCTACGGCACACCCGAACAACAGGAGCAGTACCTGCGCCCGATGCTGTCGGCCGAGAAGCGCTGCGCCTACGCGCTCACCGAACCGGGATCCGGATCCGACCTCGGGTCCATCTCCACGCGGGCAGTGCGCAGCGGCGACGGCTGGGTGCTCAGCGGCGAGAAGATCTACATCCACAACGCGCCCGTCGCCGACTTTGCGGTGGTCCTCGCCGTCACCGATCCCGAACTCGGGAAGCGCGGGGGCATCTCCGTCTTCCTGGTGGACGTCGACCAGCCGGGCGTCAGCCGCGCCTACCACGAACACAAGATGGGGCAGCGGGCCTCCCAGGTCGGCGGGCTGGTGTTCGACTCCGTCCAGTTGTCGTCCGACGCCCTCCTCGGCGAGGAAGGCAAGGCGTTCGGCTACATGATGAAGGTGCTGGCCAAGGGCCGTCTCGGCATCTCGGGCCTGAGCCTCGGCATCAGCCGCGCCGCCCTGGACGCCGCCACCCGGCAGTCCCTCGACCGCAGCCAGTTCGGCAAGCCGATCTCCGCGAATCAGGGCATCTCCTTCTCCCTCGCCACCGTCGCCACCGAACTGCGGGCCGGCACCGCACTGTCGGTCGAGGCGGCGCGGGCCCTCGACACGGGCGCGGCGGACGCCGAGACGCTCTGCTCGATGGCCAAGCTCTACGCGTCCGAGGGATGCGTGCGCCACGCCGACGCCGCCGTGCAGGTGTTCGGCGGCAACGGGTTCATCCGCGGATACGAGGTCGAGCGCCTCTACCGCGACGCCCGCATCACGAAGATCTACGAAGGCACCAGCGAAATGCAGCGGCTCATCATCAGCCGCGCAGTCTTGAAGGGAGCCGCGGCATGAGCGGCGTTGCACGACCCACCAACTCGGTCGATCTGTCCGGGAAGACCGCCATCGTGACCGGTGCGGCCGGCGGGATCGGTTCGGCAATCGCCCGGGCCCTCGCGCGGAGCGGGGCACTCGTGCTGGCGACGGACGCCGACCCGAAGGTCGGCGACGTCGCCGCGGAGTTCGGCGGCCACGGTCTCTGCGGAGACCTCACCGACCCCGAGTTCGGCGTACGCGCCGTCGACCTCGCCCAGCAGCTGTCGGGGCGCCTGGACATCCTGATCAACGCGGCCGGGATCCAGTTGCGGACCACGGCGATCGACGTGGACGAGGACGGATGGGAACGCCTCCTCGACGTCAACCTGTCGGCGGCCTACCGGTTGACGCGGCAGGCGGCCAAGTCGCTCGTCGCCACCCGCGGCGCCATCGTGAACATTGCGTCGCTGTCCGCGGATCGCGCCGTCGCGGGCATCGTTCCCTACGGTGCGACGAAGGCCGCGCTGACGCAGCTCGGCAAGGGCCTTGCCGTGGAACTCGGCCCCCACGGCGTGCGCGTCAACACCGTCTCGCCGGGCTACATCGAAACCCCGATGACGGCGGATGTGCTGGGGCAGGAAGACTTCCGGGCCCAGAAACTGAGCCGGATCCCGTTGCAACGGTTCGCCGACGGCGACGACGTCGCCGACGTGGTGCTGTTCCTCGTCTCCGATGCCGCGCGGTACGTCACCGGGGTGGTCCTGCCCGTCGACGGCGGGTACTCGATCACATGACGAACCTGGCGACTGTTCCCTCGGTCACGTTGAACAACGACGTCACGATGCCCGCGCTCGGGTTCGGCCTGTTCACGATCCCCGACGAGGACATGGACTCCACGGTGTCGCACGCCCTGTCCGCCGGCTATCGCGCATTCGACACGGCCCCGATGTACGGCAACGAGTCGGCCCTCGGACGCGCGCTGACCCGGGCCGACGTCGATCGGGACGAGATCTTCGTGACCACCAAGATCTCCAACGAGGACCAGGGCTACCAGCCGACACTGGACGCGTTCGAGGCGAGTGCGGCGAAACTCGGCCGCATCGACCTGTGCCTCATCCACTGGCCGGCACCGAGCCGCGGACAGTATCTGGAGACGTGGCGGGCACTCGAGAAGCTGTACTACGACGGGCGGGTGCGGGCGATCGGCGTGTCGAACTTCCAGCCAGACCAGCTCGAGCGGCTCGCGGAGATCGCCACGATCACCCCGGCCGTGAACCAGATCGAACTGCACCCGCTGCTCACGCAGTCCACACTGACGGATCTGCACCGGTCGCTGGGCATCCGCACCCAGGCGTGGGCGCCGCTGGCGAGGGGCCACCTGAACGACCACGCACTGTTGGCAGCGCTCGCCGCCCGGCACGGTGTGTCGGTCGCGCAGGTCGTTCTGCGCTGGCACCTGCAGATCGGGACCATTCCGCTTCCCAAATCTTCGGCGGCGCACAGGATGCGGCAGAACGCGGACGTGTTCGGGCTCCGGCTGTCGGCCGCCGAGATGGACGCGATCTCGGCTCTGAACCGGGACCAGCGCACGGGACCACACCCCGATGACGTCGACTGACGCCGGCTCGATGCGGGTGGTGCTGGCCCCGGACTCGTTCAAGGGCTCACTGACCGCCACGGAGGTGGCGGCGGCCCTGGCGGCGGGCTGGTCGACGGTCCGACCGGACGACGAGCTGGTCCTGCTCCCGCAGGCGGACGGCGGCGAAGGCACCGTGGACGCCGTCGCGTCCTGTCACGACACCGGTGTGTGGCGTGAGGTGCCGGGCGTGCGGGGCCCTGACGGGCGTCCGAGAACCGGACGCTGGCTACTCCTCGAGGACGGGACGGCGGTGGTCGAGCTCGCGCAGATGAGCGGGCTGCCGCTGATGGGGTCGCCGGATCCGGGTGGCGCCTCGACGACCGGACTGGGGCAGGTGATCGCCGCAGCACTGGCGGACGGCGCGAAGGCGCTGCTGATCGGACTCGGCGGTTCCGCGTCCACCGACGGCGGCGCGGGCGCGCTGCGGGCGCTCGGCGCGAAGCTTCTGGACCGCGACGGCCGGGAGATCCCCGACGGGGGCGCGGCCCTGGCC
This sequence comes from Rhodococcus sp. WS4, assembly GCA_006543605.1. Classification (GTDB taxonomy): domain Bacteria; phylum Actinomycetota; class Actinomycetes; order Mycobacteriales; family Mycobacteriaceae; genus Rhodococcus_F. The sequence continues at coordinate 13,688 of RRBB01000049.1, read as the reverse complement.
GATCTCGCCACGATCGACGTGGACTGGCTGATCGAGCCGCCACCCGGTGGCGTCGAACTGCTGACGGACACGACGGCCGTGCTCTGCGGGCCGCACGGCGCCGCGCAGATCTTCGGGCCGCAGAAGGGCGCCGACCCCGCGGAGTGCGACCGCCTGGAACGCGCGCTCGCGAATCTCGCCGGATGTCTCGGCGCACGACTGCCGTGCAGTCCCGACAAACCCGGAGTGGGCGCGGCGGGCGGCACCGGATTCGGGCTGTCGGCCTGGGGAGGCCGGCTGGTTCCGGGTGCCGCCCGCATCGCCGAGCTCACGGGGCTGAGCGCCGAGTTCGGCCGCGCCGACGTCGTGGTGACCGGTGAGGGCCAATTCGACGCGACGTCGCTGTCCGGCAAACTCGTGGGCTCCGTGCTGGAGCGGTGCGCGGCGACCGCGACCCGATCGGTGGTCGTCGCGGGCCGCCTCGCGGCGTCGCCACCCGGCATCGGGATCTCACTGTCCGACCTGGCGGGGAGCGCGGACGGGGCACTTGCTGCACCCACGATGTGGTGCCGCGTTGCGGGGGCGGTCGCGGCCGCTCGGCTCACCGGCACTGTGTAACCGATTTCTCACCTGTCCGTCTCGCCCGGACAACCTATGACCACACCATGCAGCGCTTGACTTGTGACGCCGATCACGGTAAGAAAGCGTTTACATTCTTTTTCAGGGAAGTGGACGAACGATGACACGGACGCAACGATCAATCAGGGCGGCAGCCCGGGCGCTCGGCGTAGCCGCGGCAGTCTCCGTCATGGCGAGCTCCGCCATCGCCTGCTCGACGGGATCGGAACGGATCGAGCGGGACGGAGCAGCCGTCGACCGCGGTGACATGGTGATGGTCTCCGAGGTCCGGTCGCTCACCAACCCGTACGAGGCCGCGTGGGTGCAGGGCAGCCGCGCGTACGCCGAGTCGCTGGGCATCGAGCTGAAGGTGATCGTCTACGGCGGCGACTCGCAGAACGCGCTGTCGCAGTTGCAGTCGGTGCTCGCCGCAGGCAAGACCGTGCTGCTCAACATCAACCCGAACACGAGCGCCGACACCCCCGCAATCGTGCGCGCAGTGCAGAACAGCGGCGGGTGCGCGGTCACCCAGTGGAGCAAACCGGCCGACCTGCACCCCTGGGACGTCGGCAATGGGTGGGCGTCCTACGTCGCCTACGACGGCGTCCAGCAGGGAGCCGACACGGGGAAGGCCCTCGTCGATTCGCTCGGCGGCACCGGCGGCGTGATCGCGCTGCAGGGTCTGCTCGCCAACGAGATCAGCCAGACCCGGTTCCAGGGTTTCCAGCAGGCGATGGACGGACAGTCCGGCGTCACCCTGCTCGACGACCAGCCCGCCGACTTCGACCGCAACAAGGCCTACACCACCACGCAGACCCTGCTCAACAAGTACGGCGACCAGGTGAACGGTATCTGGGCCGCAACGGATTCCATGGCACTCGGCGCGCTGCAGGCGGTGCGTGAGGCGGGCCGCGCGGGGGAGATCAAGATCGCCAGCGCCGCGGACGCCACCCCGGAAGGATTGGGCGCCATCGAGAACGGGGAACTGCTCTCCACCTACACGACCGACCCCTACTTCAACGGCGCGATGGGACTGGCGATCTGCTATCAGGCGATGACCGGGGGAATCGACGTCGAGTCGCTGCCCCGCGAGAACCGCGAGTTCTACGTCGACCAGTCGCTGATCACCGCGAGCAATGTCGACCAGTTCCTCGCCGTGCCGACCGACGAGGAGATCGTGCGGTCCGTGCAGGATCCGTTCTCCCGCATCACCGGGCCCGTCGCCCGATAACCCCCCCGAATAGCCCCCCGAACACCACCGAACCTCCGAAGGAGTGACCATGTCGACGACCGAAATGACCGGGGAGGTGACGACCCCCGCCGAACCCGCCACACCCGTGCGCACCACGCGACCACGCGTGCGCCGGCTGCTCGCCACCGCCGGCCCGCTCACCGCGCTGCTGGGACTGTGCGCCGTCTTCGCGGTGCTGGCTCCCGGCTTCGCGACAGCGAGCAACGCGGCGGCGATCGTCGAGCAGGCCGCGATCCCCGTGGTTCTCGCGATGGGCGCCACGCTGGTCGTCCTGGTGGGCGGCGTCGACCTGTCGATCGAGGGCGTGATGGCGGCCAGCGGGCTGACGTTCGTCCTCCTCGCGGCAAACAGTGTGAACGGCAACGACCTGGGGCTCCTCGCCGTCCTGCTGGCGCTGGGCGTCGGCCTGCTCTTCGGAGTGGTCAACGGCGTGCTGCACGTCGTCGCCCGGGTGCCGTCGTTCCTCGTCACGCTGGGAACCTGGTTCGTCGGGCTCGGTGTGGCCACCGTCCTGTTCGGCACGAGCACCCCGCAGCTCGCCGACCCGGCCCTCACGGCCTGGGCGGGCGGTCACTGGTTCGGACTTCCCGTCGTCGTGGTGTTCGCGCTCGCCGCCGTGGCCCTGACGGTGCTGCTGTGCAAGGGAACCCGACTCGGCATGCACACCTACGCGATCGGCGGTGACGAGGCGACCAGCCGCCTGGCCGGAGTCCCGGTCGGGCGCACCAAGATCGTCCTGTTCGCCGTCGCCGGGTTGCTGTCCGGGCTCGGGGGAGTGCTCGCCACGATCCGGCTCGGCGTCGGCGACGTGAGCGTCGGATCGGGAAGCCTCTTCCTCACCCTGTCCGCCGTCGTCGTCGGCGGCACGCTCCTCAGCGGCGGTCGCGGCGGTCCGCTGCACTCCCTGGTGGGTGTGCTTCTCCTGGTGGTCCTCGGCAACGGACTTCTGCTCTCGGGCGCCAGCCCGTACATCCAACAGGGCGCGCAGGGACTCATCATCGTGGTGGCCGTGATCGCCACCGGGTGGCCCGCCCGCAGTCGACTGAGGGTCGTGAAATGACATCTCTCCTGGAACTCCGCAACGTCACGAAGAAATTCGGACCCAACACTGTCCTCGACGACGTCAGCCTGTCGATCGCACCGAACGAGGTCGTGGGGCTGATCGGCGAGAACGGTGCCGGAAAGTCCACGCTGCTCAAGATCCTCGCCGGCGTGCACCGTCAGGACGGCGGCTCGATGCTGCTCGGCGGGCACGAGGTGAGCTTCGGAAGTCCGTCCGACGCCGCCGACCATGGAGTCGGGGTCGTGCACCAGGAGCAGTCGCTGCTGCCGAACCTCACCGTCGGCCAGAACCTGATCCTCGGGCACGAAGGAGACACCGCCCGCGCCGGGTTCCTGCGCCGGCGCCGGATCCGCGCCCGCGCCCAGGAGATGCTGTCGGTGGTGGAGTCGACGGTCGACCCGGGCGCACTCACCGAAAGCCTCGGTTTCGCACAACGCCAGATGGTGGAGGTGGCACGCGCGGTTGCCGGCAGGCAGGTCGACCACCCGCCGCTCCTCATCCTCGACGAACCGACGTCGGTGCTCGAACCGGAGGACGTCGAGGTGCTGCACCGGCGGGTCACCGCCCTGAAGGAACGCGGTTCCGTCATCTTCGTCTCCCACCGTCTCGACGAGGTGCTCCGCTTCTCCAACCGCGTGTACGTACTGCGCGACGGCAAGGTCGTCGGTGAGCGGATCGCGTCGGCGGCAACGGAAGCCGAGCTCTACCAGCTGATGATCGGTAAGGGTGCGGCCGAGGAGATCTACTCGTCGGAGCGCAAGCAGGCAGTCTCCCGGACGGGCACCCCGACGCTGTCGGTCCGCAACCTCACCTGCGGCGGCAAGGCGACGGACGTGTCGCTCGACATCCACGCCGGCGAAATCGTGTCGGTGGTGGGCGTGGTCGACTCGGGCCGCGAGGAGATGGCCCGGGCCGTATTCGGCGCGGTCCCCATCGACTCCGGGACGGTCGAGATCGACGGACAGCGTTCGGCCCCCGGATCGCCCGCGGACGCCGTGCGGTCCGGTGTCGCCTACGTTCCGGCCGAGCGACGCGTCGAGGGCATGATCGCCGGGGCGACCGTCGCGCAGAACATCGCGACCGTGCACCCGGTGAAGGCGGGTGGCGGGCGGATCTCCTCCGGCGCCCGGCTGGACGAGACGGCGCGCACCTGGATCGAGAAACTCGGTATCCGGCCCGCCGACCCCGACGCCGACATCGCGCGACTGTCGGGTGGCAATCAGCAGAAGGCCGTGGTGGCCAAGTGGATTCTGGGCGACGGACTGAAGGTGCTCCTCCTCGACCATCCCACCCGCGGCCTCGACATCGGCGCGAAGGAAGACCTCTACGCCGTGTTCCGCGACCTCTCCGACCGGGGAGTGGCGATCCTGGTGCTCGCCGACACCCTCGACGAGGCGATCGGTCTCGGACACCGCGTGATCGTGATGCGGGACGGCGAGATCACCGGCGCCTTCGACTCACCGCCCGGAAACCCGCCCAGCAAACTCCAACTCCTCGAGAAGATGATGTGATCGCCGTGGCAACAAGAACTTTCACCGCGAGGACTTCCACCAAGATGCGCGCTCCCGAGGGTGCGGCGCCGAGCGTGGCGCGGACGACGCGGGACCGGTTGCGGCTGGCCGGACCGTCGGTCGTGCTGGTCGCACTCGTCCTCCTCGTCGCTCTCGCCGAACCGAATTTCCTGTCGATGAACGCGCTGGCCGTGGTCTCGGCGCAGGCGGTCCCGATCCTGCTTCTCGGACTGGGGCAGATGTTCGTCATCCTCACCGGAGGCATCGACCTGTCGGTGGCGGCGCTCGCCTCCCTCGCCACCGTGATCCTGGCGACGGTGATCGGTCCCCTCGGTCCGCTCGCGATCGTCGTCACCCTCGTGGCGCTCACCCTGGTCGGGGCGCTCACCGGCCTGTTGATCGTGTTCGGACAGGTGCCGTCGTTCGTCGTGTCGCTCGGGGCGCTGGGGTTCTGGGGCGCGGTCGCGCTGGTGGCGTCGGGTTCGACCACGATCTACATCAGCGAGGGCTACGACGCGATCTTCTGGCTCAGTTCGTGGACCGTGCTGGGGCTTCCCATGGCGGTGTGGGCGGGCGTGGCCGTGGTGACCGCAGTGTTCTGTGCCATGCGGTTCTCGCCACGCGGCAACGTCTTTCACCTCGTCGGACTGGGGGAGAAGGCGGCGATGATGAGCGGCGTCCGGACCCGTGGCGTCCGGATCGGTGCGTTCGCGCTGTCCGGATTCTTCGCCGGCGCGGCCGGGATCGTCCTGTCGGCCCAGCAGCAGAGCGCCGCACCGCAACTCGCGGATTCGCTGCTCCTGCCGGCCATCGCGGCCGTGCTGGTCGGCGGCTGCGCCATCACCGGTGGAATCGGCGGAGCGTGGCGGGTGCTCGTCGGCGCCCTGGTGGTGACCGTCCTCCGCGTCGGCGGCTCGGTGGCCGGCATCGACCCCAGCTTCCAGCAGATCGTGTACGGCGCGGTGGTCATCGTGGCGGTCGCCGCGACCCTCGACCGCAGCCGGCTCTCGATCATCAAGTAAAACTCTGTGTCAGTGTGAGATTCGAAGGAGAACGATGAGTACGACGGCACGCGGTGCGGTGATCCACCAGGTCGGTGGCAAATGGGAGGTCGACGACCTCGTCCTCGCGGAGCCCGGTCCCGGAGAAGTGCGAATCAAGGTGATGGCGTCCGGACTCTGCCACTCCGACGATCACCTCGTCACCGGTGACATCCCCAACACGCTGCCGCTGGTCGGGGGCCACGAGGGTGCCGGTGTGATCGACGCGGTCGGTCCCGGGGTCACTCGGCTCGCCGTCGGCGACCACGTCGCCACCGCCTACCTCCCGGCCTGCGGAACTTGCGCCTGGTGCGCGCAGGGGATGCAATATATCTGCGACACGGGGGCCGGTATGGAGGCTGGTTTCATGCTCGACGGAACGGCACGGTTCGCCACGCGGTCCGGGCAGCCGATCGGCGCCATGCAACGCCTGGGCACGTTCGCGAACTATCTCGTCACGTCTCAGGCCCAGGCCGTCAGGATCGACGACGACATCCCGTTCGACGTCGCGTGCCTCGTCTCCTGCGGTGTCGCCACCGGCTGGGGATCCGCCGTGAACGGCGCGGGAGTCCGTCCACGGGACACCGCCATGATCGTCGGCGTGGGCGGAGTCGGCATCAACGCCGTCCAGGGTGCGCACCACGCCGGCGCCGCACACGTCGTCGCCGTCGACCCGGTGGCCTTCAAACGCGAGCGCGCCCTCGAACTGGGCGCCACGCACGCCTACGCGTCGATCGACGAGGCCATGCCGTTCGTCCGTTCCGTCACCAACGGTCAGGGCGCCGACAACGCCGTCATCACCGTCGGAGTGGTCGACGGACAGTTGATCGCCGACACGTTCGGCGCCGTCCGCAAGGAAGGCACGGTCGCGGTCGTGTCGATCGGCCAGAACGAGCCGGGGATCCCGATCAGCCCGCTCGAACTCGTGGTCTACGCCAAGCACCTGCGCGGGGTCCTGTTCGGCAACTGCAATCCCACGAGGGACATCCCCGCGCTGCTGGACTACTACAAGTCGGGGCGGCTGAAGCTCGACGAACTGATCACCCGGCGCTACACCCTGGACCAGGTGAACGACGCATACGTGGACCTGGACGCGGGACTCAACCTGCGCGGCGTCCTGATCCACGAACACTGACGAGGAACGGTTTGAGCATGTCGACAGTCGAAGCAACACAGGTCCGTAGCTACGGACACTTCATCGGCGGGCGCAGCGTGCCCCCGGCGGAGACCATCATCGAACGGGTCAGTCCGGCCGACGGCCGCGTCGTCGCCACGTTCACCGCGGGCACCCGAGCCGACGCGGCCCTGGCCGTCACGGTCGCGCGGGAGGCCTTCGACGAGGGCGAGTGGCCGCACTGGACCGCGATGGAACGCGGCCGCGCGCTCCTGCGCTGTGCGGGCCTGATGCGTGAGCACGAGGAACGTCTCGCCCGGATCGACGCCGAGGAGTGCGGCAAGCCGATCACCCTCGCCCGCGGCGACGTCGCGGCGAGTATCGAACTGTTCGAGTACGCCGCGGCGCTGGCGATGACGATGCACGGCGAGGCGCACACCGCGCTCGGCGACGACTGCACCGCGATGGTGGTCCGCGAACCCGCCGGTGTGGTCGGCATGATCATCCCGTGGAACTTTCCGCTGCTCCTGCTGTCGCAGAAGCTGCCGTTCGCGCTCGGCGCGGGCTGCACGGCGGTGGTGAAGCCGTCCGAGTTCACGTCCGGGACCGCTGTCGAGCTGGCCCGGCTGCTCACCGAGGCCGGGGTGCCGGGCGGTGTGGTGAACGTGGTGACGGGCGCCGGCGCCGAGGTCGGCGCGCCGCTCGCGGAGAGCAGCCTGGTCGAGATCCTGTCGTTCACCGGGAGCACCGCCACCGGCAAGCGCATCGTGGAGGCGTCCGCGGGCAGCGTGAAGCGGCTATCGATGGAACTGGGCGGCAAGGCCGCCAGCGTCGTGTTCGACGACGCCGACCTCGACGACGCACTCGACGGGGTCCTGTTCGGTGTGTTCTTCAACCAGGGTGAGTGCTGCGTGTCGGGTGCCCGGCTCCTGGTCCAGGACTCGATCGCGGACGCCTTCCTCGACCGCCTCGTCGAGGCCGCCGGGCGGATCACCGTCGGCGGACCGCTGGACGAGGCGAGCGAACTGGGCCCGATGATCGACGCCGGCCACCTCGAGAAGGTGGTCGGGCACATCGACGCGGCCCGGCGCGACGGCGCGAGCGTCCTGACCGGCGGTGGTCGGCTCGACGGAGAGAACTGGGGGAATGGGCATTTCGTTGCTCCGACGATCCTCGACGGCGTGGCGGAGGAGTCGTCAGCGTTTCAGGAGGAGATCTTCGGTCCCGTCCTGACCGTCACCCGGTTCAGCGACGTCGACCACGCCATCCGGCTCGCCAACGCGACGGAATACGGACTCGCCGGATCGATCTGGACCAAGAACATCGACAAGGCACTGCGGGTGGCGCGCGAGATGCGCAGCGGCCGGGTGTGGGTGAACACCACCATCGACGGCGCCCCGCAGCTGCCTGCGGGCGGCATGAAGCAGAGCGGGTTCGGCCGGGAGATGGGGCAGGCCGGATTCGACGAGTTCACCGACGTCAAGACCATTCAGATCCGCACCGGACCACGTCAGCGCGTGTTCCCGAACTGGACCGGAGGCAACCGATGAGTGCCGACACCTACGACTACGTCATCGCGGGCGGCGGCACCGCCGGCTGTGTGCTGGCCGGACGGCTGACGGAAGATCCGGCGGTCCGGGTTCTCCTGCTCGAGGCCGGCGGCAACGACCGGCATCCGTTCATCCACGTGCCCGCAGGCTTCGCGAAACTCACCGCGAGCAAATATGACTGGGGTTTCTCGAGCGTTCCGCAGAAACACTGCAACGACCGGGTCATTCCCCTCGCTCAGGGCAAGGTCATCGGCGGTGGCGGTTCGATCAACGCCCAGGTGTTCACCCGCGGCGCGCACGAGGACTACGACGAGTGGGCGCTGAAATACGGCTGCGCGGGATGGTCGTTCGAGGAGATCCAGAAGTACTTCCTCCGGTCCGAGGACAACGAACGGCTGTCGGCGCCGTACCACGGCACCGACGGGCCGCTCGGCGTCTCCGATCCCGTCAATCCGCATCCACTGTCGAAGTCGTTCGTCCAGGCGGGTCAGGAATTCGGCCTGCCGTTCAACGGCGACTTCAACGGCGACCACCAGTACGGCGTCGGCCTCTACCAGACGACCACGAAGAACGCCCGGCGGTGCAGCGCCGCGGTCGCGTACCTCGCACCCGCCAGGAAGCGACCCAACCTTACGGTCCGGGAGAACGTCGCCGTGTCGCGGGTTCTGCTCGACGGCGGTCGCGCCACCGGGATCGAGGTGCTCACCCCGCATGGCGCGGAGACGTTCCGCGCCTCGCGGGAGGTGCTCGTCGCCGCAGGCGCATTCGGATCGCCCAAGATCCTGCAGCTGTCGGGGATCGGTCATCCCGACGATCTCCGCGAGGCGAATGTCGAGGTGGCCCATGCCCTTACCGGGGTCGGACGGAACCTGCACGATCATTGCGACCTCGACGTCATCTACGAACTGCGCGAATACCAGAGTCTCGACCGGCTGAACCTGATGCGTCCCGCGACGGCGAAGGCGGGACTCGAGTACGCGGCGTTCCGGCGGGGCCCGTTGGCGTCGACCGTCGTCGAAGCCGGTGGGTTCAGTTTCGGGCACGCCGGGGAGTCCATTCCGGATCTGCAGTTCCACTTCCTGCCCGCCGCCGGTGTCGAAGCCGGTGTCGCGGCGGTCCGCCCGGGATACGGCTGCACCCTCAACTCGTACGCGCTGCGGCCGGAGAGCCGGGGGTCGGTGAAGATCAGGTCGAACGATCCCACCGCCCAGCCGCTGATCGACCCGAACTTCCTGGCCACCGACTTCGACCTGGAGTCGAGCATCGAGGGGCTTCGGCAGAGCCGCGAGATCATGGCGCAGTCGTCGATGGCACGGCACATCAAGGCGGAACACCTGGCGGGTGGTCTGTCGGTGAACACGAAGGACGACTACGTGAAATTCGTTCGCGCGTACGGCCGCACGTCGTACCACCCGGTCGGCACGTGCGCGATGGGGGTCGGCGACGACGCCGTGGTCTCACCGGAATTGAAGGTGATGGGCGTCGAGGGCCTGCGGGTGGTCGACTCGTCCGTGATGCCGCGGATCGTCAGTTCCAACACCCAGGCTCCCACGGTGATGATCGCCGAGAAGGCGGTCGATCTGATCCGTGGGGAAAGATGACCGGATGACCAACTTTTCCGGACTGACCGAGAACGTCGCTCGGGAGGCCGTCGAACTCGCTCGGCCGTCGATCGAGAACCTCTCCCACGGCTCTGCAGGCCATCTTGTCGTGCTCCGGCCAGGTGTCGCGCCGTCGCCCGACGCGGAGTTGCCCGTCGTCTTCCGCTGCAGCTGGGGTGAGAAGAAGGACTGGGCCGGGCCGTACGACGCGATCGCCGAGTCGAAAGCGCGGATCAGCTGGACCACCGGTCTGCCGTCGCACGCCGTGCAGCAGCTGCATCCGTACCTCTACCAGGACGGCTGGACCAAATGGGGTGGCAGCGCGGTGGGCGAGGGCGGGCTGGTCGTCGCGTACAGCGGCGACAAGTGGTTCCACGACCAGTTCTATTCCGAGCTCGTCGTCGCGGCGATCAAGGTCTTGTGCCACCGCGAGATGGACGCCGTGATGCGCGACCCGGGCACCCTGTTCCTCGGTACCGGAGGCGAGAACTCGTGAAGGTGAACGACATTCGAACGTTCGGGCGTGCCGGATTCGACGTGACGCTGTTCGGATACGGCGGTGCGCCCATCGGCAACATCTTCCGGCCGATCCCCGAAGAGGAGGCCCAGGCGCAGATCGCCGAAGCCTGGAACATGGGTGTGCGTTCGTTCGACACCGCACCCATGTACGGGCACGGACTGTCCGAGCACCGGGTCGGCCATGCCCTGCTGACGAGGAACCGCGACGACTACGTGCTGTCCACGAAGGTGGGGCGCACGCTGACTCCGGCGCCCCGCGGGTCGTTCGACACCGGAATCTGGGTGGACACCCCGCCGTTCCGGGCCGACTTCGACTACTCGTACGACGCGGTCCTGCGGCAGGTGGAGGACAGCCTGCAGCGCATGTGCCAGGACAGTTTCGACATCCTCTACGTGCACGACATCGACCGGTACACGCACGGCGACGCCCAGCCCGCACGGTTCGCGGAAGCGCTCGAGGGTGCGTTCCCCGCGCTCATCCGGTTGCGGGAGGAGGGTGTGGTCCGGGCGATCGGTATCGGGGTCAACGAGGCCGACGTCTGCGTCGACGCCCTCGAACGCGTCGATCTCGACTGTGTACTCCTCGCGGGGAGATACACACTGCTCGAACAGGATCCGGTGAAGGACCTTTTGCCGCTCGCGGTGGAGCGCGACCTCGCCGTCGTCCTCGGTGGTGTGTTCAACTCGGGCATTCTCGCCACCGGCGCGGTGCCCGGGGCCAAGTTCAACTACCAGCCGGCACCGGACGAGGTGCGCAGCCGGGTTCGCGCCATCGAGAAGTTCTGCGAGCGTCACCGGGTTCCGCTGGCGGCCGCCTCGATTCAGTTCGCGGCGGCGCATCCCGCGGTGCGGGAGCTGCTGCTGGGAGCCCGGAACTGCGACCAGTTGCGGCAGAACGCGGCCTGGCTCGAAACCCCGATTCCCGCCGAATTCTGGGACGATCTGAGGGCCGCGGACCTGATCCTGGACGAGGCGCCCACTCCGACCTGACGGTGGGTCACATCGTGTACGGGGCCGTCGAGTTGTGCAGTTCCTCGAGAAAGTCGGAGGGTACCGCCGGCCAGTCGGGTCGCCAGTTGCCGGCCAGCTGATCGGCCCGGAGATCGGCGACGAGGGCGACGACGAACGGCCCGCCGTCGGGAAGGACCCGGAGGAGTCCCCGCGCCGCGCAGATCGAGGCGATGGAGGCGAGGACCTTCTTCGCCTCGTCTTCGCGGCCCGCGGCGGCAAGGCACGCCACCCGGAGGCGTTCGGCCAGCAGGTCGGCGCGGTTGCGGCCGGTGCCTGCCAGCCGGTCCGTCCATTCCTGCGCCCAGGTGCACGCGAGTTCGATGTTCGCGGGGGATCCGGTGGCGAGCAGTTGCCGGATGGCGGTGGCCTCCTCCACCTGCGCGACGATCTCGCCGATTCCCGACACGGGGCGTCGCCGGTCCTCGTATCGAACCGGTTCGGGGACGTGCAGAGTGGGGTGTGGGGCGATGCCGAGCCGGCGACGTTCGTTCTCGATGCGGGCGCGCAGCCGGGCGAGGGAATAGGTCTCGGCCACCTCCAGGCCTGCGTGCAGGCGTGCCGTCGCCTCCTCACGGTCGCCGCGCAGCGCCTTCACGTGGGCGCCGGTGACGTAGCGGGCGACCTTGAAATCGACCCCGCCGGTCTCGACGGCAAGGGTGTATCCGTCGTCGAGGAGACGCTCGGCTTCCTCGACGTCCCCGCGTTCGTAGAGCACCTCACCGAGCAGCGATCCGGCGAGCCTCGCGGACGGCGCCCGCGGCCCGCCCAGCTTCCGGCCCGCCCGGCGGGCCCGACGGAACCGGTCGACGGCGTCGTCGATGTCGAGCTGCTCGTACGACGCCAGGCCCAGATAGCTCTGACCGTGAACGACGTTGTGCGGACCCTTGTTCCGTTCGTAGAAGGGTCGCGCGACTTCCTGGATCCGGCGCACCTCCGCGAAGTCGAAGCGGTACACCGCGGCGAACGTCGTGACGTTGAACGCGGCGCACACCACCCACGGGTGCAGTGACTCCGGCTGCGCGAGGACGTCGGCGACGAGGTCGTCGATGCGCTCGATCCGGTCTGCCCGGAGTTCGATCACGGCGCGGACCGCGCCGACCTCGGCGCGCAGGGCGGCGGCGTCGGCGGTTTCGGTGTGCTCGAGCGCCCACTCGGCCCGTTCGAGTGCCCGTTCGGCCGTCGACATCCGGTGCGCCATCGCGTGCGCCCACGCGGTGGTGATCTGCAGGCGCGCGCTCGCCGCGACGAGGCCCGGCGGGAGTGTGTCCATCACCGACGTCAACGTCGCCGATTGCGACTGCTCGAGCAGGAGCAGTCCGTCGGCCTCGACGAGGTGGACGGCGCGCTGCTCCTCCCCGCCGGCGAGGGCGTGGTCGACGGCCTCGCGGAGCAGGCTGTGGTCGCAGAACCAGCGGGACGCGGCACGGTGCAGTTCCTGGACGCGGTCGGGTTGGTCGCGCTCGAGCCGGCGGCGCAGAAACTCCGCGAAGAGGGAGTGGTAGCGGAACCAGGTTCGCTCGTCGTCGATGTGGCGCAGGAACAGGTCCCGGTCCTCGGCGGCCTCGAGCATCGCCTGCCCACGGGCGGTGTGGGCGAGGGTGCCGGCGAGACTGCCGCAGGTGCGTTCGGTGATCGAGGTGGCCAGGAGGAAGTCGAGCATCTCCGGTTCGAGGGTGTCGAGGACGTTTTCGGCGAGAAATTCGCCGATCGCGTGGTGGCGTCCGGACAGTCCCGCGATCAGTTCCGACGGATCCGATCGTCCGCGCAGCGACAGGGACGCCAGTTGCAGTGCCGCCACCCAGCCGTCGGTCGAGTCGCGGAGCTCGGTGACGTCCTCGCTGTCGAGAGGCAGGCCGCCGAGGTCGACGAGGAACGACCGGGCTTCGGAATCGTCGAAACGCAGTTCCGAGTAGTCGATTTCGACGAGTTCGTCCTTGACGCGCATCCGGCTCATCGGCAAACCGGCCCTGGTTCGGCTCGTCACCACGACCTGCAGGTGGTGGCACCCGTTGTCGAGGAGGAATTCGAGGGCGGCGATCGTCGCGGGCTCGGACACGCGCTGCCAGTCGTCGATGATCAGGGCGATCCGTTCGCCGCTCTCGTGGATCTGGTTGACGAGCGAGGTGAGCACGTAGCGTTCGGCCTCGTCGTCGTGTTCTTCGAGGACCTGGCCGAGTTCCTTGGCCAGGTTGGGTCGCACGCGGCGGATCGCCTCGATGAGGTGCGCGACGAACCAGACCACGTTGTCGTCGTCGCTGTCGACCGTGAGCCACGCGACTGCGACGCCCTCGTCGGCGAGGACGTTCCGCCACTGGGCGGCCAGGGTGCTCTTGCCGAATCCGGTGGGGCCGTGGATCACGGTCAGCAGCCGTCGGCGTCCGGCGCGCAGCAGGTCGATCAGCCGGTTCCGCTCCACGAGCTGCCGGGTGG
>RRBB01000499.1:0-2859 GCA_006543605.1 Rhodococcus sp. WS4 | reverse complement strand
GGGACTCCCGGGGCGGGCGGATACCCGCGGTCCTTCAGTCGCGCACCGAGCGCGGGTCGGGAATCCTGCCCTATCCGCACGAAGACATCGTGAATTGCTCAACTGCCTGCGCCGCGGGTCCACTGCGCCCAATCCGGTGCCGAGTGCGCGCCGGCCAGGACGAGCCCGGCGCGGCATAGAATGGGACGATACGGACGCCTTCGCTGTATTGGGGGAGGTTGTCTGCGGCGGCGGGGCTGCTCGTGTGAGCCGGCCCGTGGGAGGTGGCCATGCAACCGACCGACCGGATGCGGGCGCTGCCGCGGCGGGCCCGGGTCACGATCATGGTGACGGTGGCTGCCGTTGCGTTGCTGGTGATCGGGCCGCGTCTGGTTGTGGGGTATACCGATTGGCTGTGGTTCGGTGAGGTCGGCTACCGCCGCGTGTGGGGAACCGTCCTGGTCACCCGGCTGATCCTGTTCACCGCGGTGAGCCTGCTGGTGGGTGCGGTGATCTTCGCGGCCATGGTGTGGGCGTACCGGTCCCGCCCGCTGTTCGCGGCCGCGGCCACGGACGCGGCGAAGGATCCGCTCGAGCGGTACCGGACGGTGGTGCTGCGCCGCCCGCGGTCGTTCACGGTGGGGATCGCGCTGCTGCTGGCGCTGCCGTTCGGGCTGCACGCGCAGGCGAGTTGGGCGACGGTGCAACTGTTCCTGCACGGCGGCGGCTTCGGCACCGTGGACGCGGAATTCGGGTACGACATCGGCTTCTACGTCTTCGACCTGCCGTTCTACCGGCTGATCCTGACGTGGCTGTTCATCGCGGTGTTCCTGGCGTTGCTGATCGGCTTGGGAACCCACTACCTGTTCGGCGGCATCCGGCTGGCACCGAGCAAGGACCACGTCATCGAGGTGTCCCGGCCGGCGCGTATCCAGCTCGCGGTGCTCGCGGGCACGTTCATCGCGCTGAAGGCGGCCTCTTACTGGCTCGACCGGTACTCCTTGCTGTGGAGCGGCCGGAAAGAGCCCACCTTCACCGGAGCCGGATACACCGACATCAACGCGGTGCTGCCGGCCCGGCTGATCATGGTTGCGATCGCGGTGCTGTGCGCGGCGGCATTCTTCGCCGCGATCGCGGTGCGGGACCTGCGGATCCCGGCGATGGCCACAGCACTGCTGGTGCTCTCGGCGGTCCTGGTCGGAGGGATCTATCCGGCGCTGATCGAACAGTTCTCGGTCCGTCCGAACGCCGCCGACCGGGAGAGCCCGTACATCGAACGCAACATCGCCGCGACCCGGCAGGCCTACGGCCTCGGCCCGGACCGGGTCGCCTATCTCGACTATCCCGGGGTGGGCACCCGGCCGCCCCGGGACATTCCCGCCGACGTCACCACCATCGCGAATGCCCGCCTGCTGGACCCGACCGTGCTCTCGCGCACCTTCACCCAGCAGCAGCAGCTGAAGAACTTCTACGGCTTCCCCGAGCACCTCGACATCGACCGCTACGCCATCGACGGACAACTCGCCGACTACATCGTCGCCGCCCGCGAGTTGTCCCCGAACAGCCTCAGCGGCAACCAGACCCAGTGGATCAACCGGCACACTGTCTACACCCACGGCAACGGGTTCGTCGCTGCGCCCGCCAACCGGGTCAACGCCGCCGTGCGCGACGCAGCCGGGCAGAGCTCCAGTAGCGACAGCGGCTACCCGCTCTACGCGGTCAGTGACATCGCCTCCCAGGCCGCCGGCGGCCAGGTGATCCCGGTCGAGCAACCGCGCATCTATTACGGTGAGGTGATCGCACAGGCGGACCCGGACTACGCCATCGTCGGCGGACCGCAGGGTGCGCCGCCGCGTGAGTACGACACCGACACCGCCCAGTACACCTACACCGGCACCGGTGGGGTGCCGGTGGGCAACTGGGTCAACCGGCTGGCGTTCGCCGCCCGGTATGGCGAGCGCAACATCCTGTTCTCCGGCGCCATCGGTCCGGGGTCGAAGATCATCTTCAACCGGGACCCGGCCACCCGGGTCGAACACGTCGCCCCGTGGCTGACCACCGACACCAACCCGTATCCGGCTGTGGTCGGCGGCCGGATCGTGTGGATCGTCGACGGCTACACCACCGCCGCGCATTACCCGTACTCGCAGGTCGGCTCGCTCGCCGAGCCGGCCGTCACCGACACCGGCCGCACCATGCCGCAGGAGGAAATCTCCTACCTACGGAACTCGGTGAAGGCCACCGTCGACGCCTACGACGGCACCGTCACCCTCTACCAGGTCGACGAGAACGACCCGGTCCTGCGGGCGTGGATGAGCGTGTTCCCCGGCACCGTCCGGCCGCCGGAGGCGGTCCCAACCGAGCTGCGGGCGCACTTCCGCTACCCCGAGGACATGTTCCGCCTGCAGCGGGACCTGCTGGCGAAGTACCACGTCGATGACCCGCGGGAGTTCTTCACCACCAACGCGTTCTGGTCGGTGCCCAGCGATCCGACCGCCGACACCGGCGGGGAGCAGCCGCCGTACTACGTCCTGGTCGGCGACCCGGACACCGCGGACCCGTCCTTCCGGCTCACCAGCGCCATGGTCGGATTCAACCGGGAATTCCTCTCCGCCTACCTTTCGGTGCACTCCGACCCCGAGAACTACGGCAGGATCGACATTCTGCGGTTGCCGACGGACACCCAGACCCAGGGCCCGCGGCAGACCCAGAACTCGATGATCTCCGACACCCGCGTCGCCTCGGAACGCACCCTGCTCGAGCGGTCCAACCGCATCTACTACGCCAACCTGCTGACCCTGCCGATCGCCGACGGCGGGATCCTCTACGTCGAACCCCTGTTCACCGAACGCCTCACCAGCACGGCCAACGGTTCCACCT
>RRBB01000498.1:0-2922 GCA_006543605.1 Rhodococcus sp. WS4 | reverse complement strand
TAGCGAACCGGGGGGCATCACCACGGTCACCGTCGACTACCCGCCCGTGAACGCCATCCCGTCCCGGGGCTGGTTCGAGTTGGCCGACGCCGTCCTCGATGCGGGCCGGAATCCGGAC
Organism: Rhodococcus sp. WS4; assembly: GCA_006543605.1. Taxonomy (GTDB): domain Bacteria; phylum Actinomycetota; class Actinomycetes; order Mycobacteriales; family Mycobacteriaceae; genus Rhodococcus_F. The sequence goes on along the minus strand of RRBB01000498.1, from coordinate 2,804 downwards.
ACCCATGTGGTGATCCTGCGAGCCGAGGGACGCGGGTTCAACGCCGGCGTCGACATCAAGGAAATGCAGGCCACCGACGGTTACGGCGCGCTGGTCGACGCCAACCGGGGCTGCGCGGCCGCGTTCGCCGCCGTCTACGACTGCGCCGTCCCCGTCGTCGTCGCGGTCAACGGCTTCTGCGTCGGCGGCGGCATCGGCCTCGTCGGCAACGCCGACGTGATCGTCGCGTCCGACGACGCCGTCTTCGGGCTTCCCGAGGTCGACCGCGGCGCACTCGGCGCCGCCACCCACCTCGCCCGCCTCGTCCCGCAGCACATGATGCGCACCCTGTACTACACGGCGCAGAACGTCACGGCCCAGCAGTTGCAGCACTTCGGGTCGGTGTACGAGGTGGTGCCGCGGGAGAAACTCGACGACACCGCCCGCGACATCGCCGCCAAGATCGCGGCCAAGGACACCCGGGTGATCCGCTGCGCCAAGGAAGCCATCAACGGCATCGACCCCGTCGACGTGAAGACCAGTTACCGCCTCGAGCAGGGCTACACCTTCGAACTCAACCTCGCCGGTGTCGCGGACGAGCACCGCGACGAATTCGTCGAAACCGGGAAGCCCCGCTCCAACTCGAACAACAGGAAAGGCTGACATCCATGGCGAACAAGCGCGACAAAAGGATGTCGCTCGACGACGCTGCCGGGGAACTCCGCAGCGGAATGACCATCGGCATCGGCGGCTGGGGTTCGCGCCGCAAGCCGATGGCGTTGGTCCGGGCGCTGCTGCGCTCCGATGTCACCGACCTCACCGTCGTCACCTACGGCGGCCCCGACCTGGGGCTGCTGTGCTCGGCGGGCAAGGTCACGAAGGCGTACTACGGTTTCGTGTCCCTCGATTCGGCCCCGTTCTACGACCCGTGGTTCGCGAAAGCGCGCACCGCCGGCGAGATCGAGGTCCGCGAAATGGACGAGGGCATGGTCAAGTGCGGCCTCGAAGCCGCCGCCGCCCGGCTGCCGTTCCTGCCGATCCGGGCGGGGCTCGGCTCCGACGTCCGGACCTTCTGGGGCGACGAACTGCGCACCGTCACCTCCCCGTACCCGGACGCGTCCGGCAAGTCGGAGACCCTGATCGCGATGCCGGCACTGAATCTCGATGCGGCACTGGTCCATCTGAATCTCGGCGACAAGCACGGCAACGCCGCCTACACCGGAGTCGACCCCTACTTCGACGACCTGTACTGCGCGGCGGCCGAGAAGCGGTTCGTCTCCGTCGAGCGGGTGGTGGAGACCGAGGAACTGGTGAAAACCGTTCCGCTGCAGAATCTCATCCTCAACCGCATGATGGTCGACGGCGTCGTGGAGGCCCCGAACGGCGCCCACTTCACTCTCGCCGGCGACAGCTACGGCCGCGACGAGAAGTTCCAGCGCCACTACGCCGAAGCGGCGAAGACCCCCGAGACGTGGCAGCAGTTCGTCGACACCTACCTGTCCGGCAGCGAAGACGACTACCAGGCCGCCGTGAAGAAGTTCGCAGAGGAGCAGCAGGCATGACCGAGACGACCACCGAGGTGACGCGGGCCGAGTACTGCGCGATCGCGTGCGCCGACATCTTCTCCGGGGCAGGCGAGATCATGGCCAGCCCGATGGCGACCCTGCCGCTGATCGGCGCCCGGCTCGCGCGGCTGACCACCGAACCCGACCTGCTGATCACCGACGGCGAGGCCCTGATCTTCGCCGACACCCCCGCCGTCGGCGCGAAGGCCCCGATCGAGGGCTGGATGCCGTTCCGGAAGGTGTTCGACGTCGTCGCCTCCGGTCGCCGCCATGTGGTGATGGGCGCCAACCAGATCGACCGGCACGGCAACCAGAACCTGTCGGCGTTCGGTCCGCTGCAGCAGCCGACCCGGCAGATGTTCGGTGTCCGCGGCGCACCGGGCAACACGATCAACCACGCCACCAGTTACTGGGTGGGCAAGCACTCGTCGCGGGTGTTCTGCGACAAGGTCGACATCGTCTCGGGCGTCGGCTACGACCAGATCGATCCGGAGAACCCCGCATACCGCTTCCATCACCTGCACCGGGTGGTGAGCAACCTCGGTGTGTTCGACTTCGGCGGACCCGGGCACACGTTCCGGGCGCTGTCCCTGCACCCCGGTGTCACCGCCGAGCAGGTCGCGGAGAACACCTCGTTCGAGGTGGCGGGACTGGCCGACGCTCCGGTCACCCGGGATCCGTCGGACGAAGAACTGCGGCTGATCCGCGAGGTCCTCGATGCCCGCAGCCTGCGGGACCGGGAGGTGTCGGTATGAGCACTCTCCGAACGGCCTTGACGGAACTCGTCGGTGTCGAACACCCGGTGGTCCAGACCGGGATGGGCTGGGTGGCCGGTCCGCGACTCGTCGCCGGCACGGCCAACGCGGGCGGTCTCGGCATCCTCGCGTCGGCGACGATGACGTACGAGGAACTCGAGGCGGCCGTCGCCAAGACCAAGACGCTCACCGACAAGCCGTTCGGCGTGAACATCCGCGCCGACGCCACTGACGCCCCGCAACGCATCGACCTGCTGATCCGGGAGAACGTGCGCGTCGCCTCGTTCGCGCTGGCACCGAAGCAGGAACTGATCGCGAAGCTGAAAGACGCCGGGGTGGTGGTTATTCCGTCGATCGGTGCCGCCAAGCACGCGAAGAAGGTGGCGTCCTGGGGCGCCGACGCGGTCATCGTCCAGGGCGGCGAGGGCGGCGGGCACACCGGCCCGGTGGCCACCACCCTGCTACTCCCGTCGGTGCTCGACGCCGTCGACATCCCCGTGGTCGC
>RRBB01000497.1:0-2929 GCA_006543605.1 Rhodococcus sp. WS4 | reverse complement strand
TCGATTATTCCGATTCTTGGGTTATGCCGATCTGCGCGTAGGGCCTGCGTTGACGACGTGTTTTCGGAGCGGTTGTCGGAATAGTTCCTTCAAAACCGATGACCGTCTCCGGCCGATAGCGCGCTGCCGGGTCATGCCGTTGTGTTGGTTGCGGACGTTCCGATGGAGCGTCCGTGACCGTCACGATGGAAGGACGAGACCATGGAACCAGCCATGTCTGTGTTGGTGGACGGAGTGTTGACGGCAGCCCGGGGTGCCGGACTGACTGAGGCATCGCTGAAGTATCAGAGGAGCTGTTGCGTGACCGTGGCACGGTACTGCACCGACCACGCGATCGACGAGTACAACGGGCAGGTCCGCCACAGGTTCCTGGCTGAGCAGGACACCCGACTACAGCAGGGCAGCATCGGTCCGGTGTTCCGGTCGTCGCTGGAGAAGACAGCGAACATGCTGCTCGAGTTCAAACTGGCCGGGAAGGTGGCATGGCGCAGGCGGCGTCCGATGTCGACGCAGCTGCCATCACGCTTCGAGACGGCCCTGCGCTTGTTCGACGAGTCGCTCTCGGGAACCCTGGCCGTCGGATCGGTCGAGTTGGCTGTGGGCGAGATCAGGCAGCTGCTTACTCATCTGCGTGACCGTGGCCATGACAGCTTCGGCAATGTCGGGCTAGACGACGTGCGGGGATTCCTGATCGCCGTGGCCCCGAATCACCGGTCGGGCATGGGGAACACCGTGTGGGCGGTCAAGCGATTCTTCAGCTTCCTCAACGACTTCGAACTGTCCGACCTGCCAGTGCACGCGATGTTGTCACAGGTCTCACCGAGACGGATTCGGATCTTGCCGCGCTTCACCCAGGACGAGGTCGCCCGACTGCTAACAGTGATCGACACCGCGACGGCCGTCGGCAACAGGGATTACGCGATGGTACGACTGGCCGTGTCGACAGGGCTGCGCTGCGGCGACATCACCGATCTGCGGTTGGAGAGCATCGACTGGCGACGAGATGAGGTCAGAATCGTGCAGCGAAAGACCTCGTCCACGCTGGCGCTGCCGCTCACCGCCGAGGCGGGCAACGCGGTCGCCGACTATCTCTTGAACGCCAGGCCTGCCTCCGATGCACCCGAGGTGTTCCTGCGCGCCTACGCTCCGCACGTCAAACTGACGGGACCGACGGGCGCGTTGATCATGAAACGCTATCTGGCCGCGGCGGGCATCCCACACAAGGCCGGCGACGGAAAGACGTTCCACGCGTTACGTCGCACCCTGGGCACCAGGCTGATCGAGACCGGTACGGAACTGCCGATGACCGCCCAAATTCTCGGTCATGCCCGAATCGACTCGTCGAAACGCTACATCGCCTTGGACACGGACTCGCTGCGCGAGTGCTACCTGCCCTTGACCGGCTTTGGATGCCGGGCGGAGGCGCTGCAATGACCAACTACAACAGCGCGTTCGCCTCCCATATCACCGCAATGCTGGAGCTGAGGGACGCGCTGGGCCTCTCCACGGGCCCGCTGCCGTTCGTGATGCAAAACTTCGACCGATTCTGCCTAGCAAAGCATCCCGACGCCACCGCCCTGACCCGGGAACTGGCCACCCAGTGGTGTGACGAGGGCGAGTCGGCGGGCAGGTCGGCTACAAGATGCATGCCATCCGGAACTTCGGCAAGTACCTTCAATCCGTCGGTGCCGATGCGTTCGTGATGCCGTCCGCCTGGATCGGCAAACCCGCCAGACGCTTACCGCACATGTTCACCGACGACGAGCTCGAACGGTTCTTCAACGCATGTGACCGGATCGGCCCGTCGAAGCTGAGCCCGTACCGCGAGCACATCATCCCGGTCGTGTTCCGTCTCATGCTCGGCTGCGGGCTTCGACCGCAGGAGGCCCGGCGGCTACGCCGCGCCGACGTCGACCTCGACACCATGGTGCTGACCGTCGTCCAGGGGAAGCGCCGCAAAGACCGCCTCGTCCCAGTCGGCGACGACATGACCGAGCTGTTGGCGAGGTTCGACCGGCTCGCCGACGTGCGCCAGCCCGATCGCGAGTGGTTCTTCGAACGTGCCCCCGGCCGGCCCTACCCGCCCCGCTGGCTGACCGCGCAGTACCACCGCGTTCGGGCAGGAGCCGATGGGGTCGCCCCCGGCTCGACGCCCTACACGCTGCGCCACAACTACGCGACCCGGACACTCGCGCGCTGGGTCGACGAAGGCCGCGACCTCGGTGTCTGGTTGCCCTACCTGTCGGCCTACATGGGCCACGCCACCTACACAGCCACCGCCTACTACGTCCACCTGCTGCCCCAGCGGATCGCCGCGACGGGCCTGACCAGCGCGGACGGGATCATCCCGGAGCCGCAGCTATGAGCACCCCGGCCGACACCTTCCTCAAACACCTGCGTGACTGGTTCACCGTGTTCTTGCCCAGGCAACGCGCCGCCAGCCCCCACACCATCGAATCTGCCCGCCGCGCCTGGAACATGCTCCTGCGTCACGTCTGCGACACCGGTGGCATCCCCGTCGACAAGATCACCTTCCCGATGCTGGACCGCGCCTGCATCACCGGGTTTCTCGAACAGACACGTGCCGAACGCAACTGGACGGCCGCAACCTACAACCAGCGCCTCGCCTGCATCCGGTCGTTCTTCAAGTACGCCGCCACCGCCGAGCCGACACTGGCCATCTATCTTGCCGATCTCGCAGGCATCCCGCTGATGAAAGCGCCCGCCACCAAACCCGTCTCCCACATGAGCCAGCAAGCTATCAAAGCGCTCCTCGCCCAACCCGATCCGTCCAGCCGGACCGGACTGCGAGACCAGTTCTTCATGATCTTGATGTATGACACCGCCGCCCGCGACGCCGAGATGCTCACTGCCGCCATCGGAGACCTCGACGCCCAACGTCTCACCATCGACCTACTCGGCAAGGGAT
>RRBB01000496.1:0-2966 GCA_006543605.1 Rhodococcus sp. WS4 | reverse complement strand
CCTGCATCCAGGCGCTGCCCCGACCCGGCTAACGATCCGCCCAGGACCTGCTCCACCGAATCGAAACGCCTTCCCGGACCGTGGAATCCGGCGCTCACCTGACGCGACAGCCGGGCATCGGCCATGCCCACACCCCGACGGGTCATGATGAAACAAGATCGAAACCACTCGGCACTCGCCAGATCAAGACCGTGAGCCATCAAGGTATACCTTCGGCACCATCGGCGCCGGCGACAATTGCGCCCCCTCGAAACTGATCGCCGATGGCATCACTACCGATGGTGCCGGAACCCCGATGCCCAACCTATACATTCTCGACGTCGTGTCGCTGCTGGCACGTGGCATCACCGTCGTGGTCACCGACTATGAGGGGCTGGGCACCCCGGGCGCACACACTTACCTGCAACCGGTACCCGAAGCGCACGCCGTGCTTGACGCAACACGCGCCGCCATTCGCTTCGGGGCGGCGACACCGTATGCGCCGGTGGGAATTTGGGGATACTCACAAGGCGGCTCGGCAGCCGGTGGCGCCGCCCAACTCGCCCGCAGCTACGCTCCCGACCTCAACCTCGCGGGCACCGTTGTCGGCGCACCGCCGGCGAACGTCGCCTCTACCCTGTCGAACCTCGACGGCAAAGCGCTCACCGATGCGATCGGGTTCTTCCTCAACGGCCTGCTGGCCAGCCACCCGGAATTCACGGATGCGGTCACCACGATGCTCAACTCCACCGGAATCGACTTCATGCACCGCACCGCAACCGAATGCGACGTGAACGCCCTGCTCCATGCCTATCAGCCCACCAGCTCGTTGACGGTCAGTGGCCGACCCATCACCGACGAACTGCAAGCCAATTCCGCGATCCGGGCTGTTCTCGACAGCTTCAACCTGGGCAAACTAGCCCCCACTGATCCCGTTCTCGCTCAGAACGTCAACGACGACGTCACCCCCGCCGCGGACACCTACGCCTTGGAGAACGCCTGGCGTGGTGCCGGCGCCGACGTGACCGTCGCACGCCTCGACACGCCCCCGCTGCTACCGCAACTCGGGGCCGCGGGGCATGCGGCCGGGCTGCTCCTCGACAATCCGACCGCTACGCAATGGCTCATCGACCGGTTCAACCATTGACACCCTGGCCGATCGGCAACCGAAGCCGCGGTCGCGTAGGGCCGGTGGTCGCGGGTGACGCAGTGCTCGCCGCGACGGCGGTGTGGGCGGGGGCCAGACGATCGACATGCGTTGAGGACACTTCGAGCTGGCGGCCACGTTCGACCGCGGCGCGGGCCGTGTCCTCGGCTGCGGTGAGGTCAGTGGCCAGAGGCGCGTGACACGATCGTCGAGGACCTTCCGATCACGCAGAAGGTTCTTCGAGACGGCACTGTCACGTTGTTGAACGCGGCAAACTGGGAGAATGTGGCGTGACCACCCCAATGCCATCGTACAAAGGCCACCGTTACCCGGTCGAGATCATCAACCACTGCGTGTGGTTGTATTTTCGGTTCCCGCTCAGCTTCCGTGAGGTCGAGGAGATGATGCTCGAACGCGGTGTCGCGGTCAGCTACGAGACGATCCGGCGGTGGTGCGCCAAGTTCGGGCAGGCCTACGCCAACCAGCTGCGCCGGCGGCGGGCCCGGCCCGGTGACAAATGGTTCCTCGACGAGGTCTTCATCCGGATCAACGGCACCCAGCACTACCTGTGGCGGGCAGTCGACCAAGACGGCAACGTGCTCGACGTGCTGGTCCAGTCCCGCCGAAACGCGAAGGCAGCCAATAAGTTCTTCCGCAAGCTGCTCAAGGGGCTGCGGTACATGCCGCGGGTGATCATCACCGACAAGCTCGCCAGCTACCAGGTGGCGCACCGCGAGATGCTGGCCTCGGTCGAGCATCGCCGCTCGAAGTATTTGAACAATCGAGCCGAGAACTCGCATCAACCCACCCGGCAGCGAGAACATGCGATGAAGCGCTTCACATCACCCGGGCACGCGCAACGGTTCCTGTCCGCGTTCAGCGGCATCTCACCGCACTTCCGGCCGGGCCGGCACCGGCTCTCGGCACCCGAATGGCGTACCGAGATGGCCGACCGTTTCGCGGTCTGGCAGGACGTCACAGCGACCGATGTCGCCGCCTGAAAGAGAGCAATCCGACAGCGTTCCATAACAGCAGCCCCAAACCCAACTGCGCCGCTACACTTTTCAATCAACGTGACAGTGCCCTCGCGTCGGCGATGTCCTCACCGTCGGCGAGGAGGTATACCCAGGAGTCGGTGACGGTGCGGACCGGCCAGCGGCCGTGCTCGCGGGCGATCCGCATCGCGACACGGCGGCCGCGCCACCGGCAGTGCGCGATGATCGACGCCCGCCAGAGCGGTTGGTGGTGATGTTGCATCTGCTTCGCAGTCCACATGTCCGGGTTGACCATCCGCCCGATGTAGCCCTTGTAGCAGGTGCCGAGGAACCGTTTCGTCGCGTCGTCGTCGGTGTCCACCGCGGCCTTGCGGGCCTCGCGCAGGATTTTCGCCCACTTGTCCAGCGTGCGGCCCTGCTGCGGGTAGACCCAGGCCTCGGTGATGTCGAGGTCGTCGAGATCGGCGCCGATCCCCCCATCGGCGACCGGTTCCTGCAGGGCGTCGAGGCTGACCGTGGTCACCCAGGTCTGTACCGGTTGGTCCGCGAGCATGTGGGGGTGCGGCAACGGGAGTTTCGCGGGAAGTGACAGTGTCTGCCCGGGCGGCAGGGTGATCCGCCACAGGCCGAACGGGGCCCCCTTGTCCCTCACCGCCGCCCCGCCGGTCAGGTGCTGGGGTTGCCCGTGTCAGCCCGAGGTCCTTTGATGGTGCGCGTTTGGGGTTCCCCCCGAATAGTGGACACCGAGATAGCGGGACCAGAGGTCTCGCTGGAAGGATGTTCACCATGTCCCGTTCCCGCCGGTCGTATACGACCGAGTACAAGGTCGAGGCGGCCCATCGAGT
>RRBB01000495.1:0-2992 GCA_006543605.1 Rhodococcus sp. WS4 | reverse complement strand
GGGGAGCGAGGGTGAGGATGAGCCGTCGACCGGCCTGCTGGACCGCCCGATCTCGTTGAAGGCGACGCTGTCGCTGGCCGGGGTGCTGCTGGTCCTGCTGATCGCGACCAGGGGCGCCGCGGACTGGCTCGGCGGTCGCGGTGTGGTCCTGGCGGCCGCGGTGGGCGGGCTGGCCGACGCGCATGCCCCGTCGCTGGCCGCTGCCGCCGCGGTGGGGGACACGTTGTCGGTGGAGGCGGCCAGTGTGGCCGCCGCCGTGGCGGTGGGAACCAACCTCGTCGTCAAGCTCGCCCTCGCCGCGATCGTGGGTTCGCCCGCATTCGCGGTCCGCCTCGGCGTGTGGCTGATCCCACCGGTCGCCGTCGCCGCCGCCGCGATCTGGATCGTCGTCGCCTGATCCGAAAATGAGATGACTGCGGTGTCGATAATCGGGTGACCTGAGCCGGTCCGACCCGGCGAGCTCCGCTTGGCGGGAGGCGAGATCATGACCGAGACAGTCGATCCCATGGTCAGCCGAAGGTCGCTGAAGTGCAGATTCGGGGGAGACTATCGACAAATGAAAACTTTCGCAGCATCTCCGGTGAAGCTGCAGCCCAGCAGACTTGCCGATCTTCGAGCGCGTGTGCCGCGTCCTCCAGGGCGAGCCCTTCCAGGATTCGGCCGACAACTGGCCGGGCTATCGCTTGGTCGTGCCCGCCACCATCAGGATTCGGTGCGCTTCCTGAGCTGCCTTTGCCGCCCGGCTACGGGGCGGTTCCTCCGTCGGGAGTTCTTCGAGACCGTGGGCCAGCGCCGACACCGCGTCGGTCAGTGCCTGCAGCCTGTCCTCGAGGGCGTTCAGCCGGAGATGCTCGGCGGAGGTGCGCGGCGCGGCGGACGGGGTGGGGGTGTCGTTCGCGAGTTCGCCGCGGAGCCCGGCCGGCATCTGGGCGAACACATGGTCGAGTTGCCCGGGCGAGAACAGCGAACCCAGCCCGGCGGAGATTGCACTGGCGGTGGCGGGGACGTCGGCCGGGCTGATGCCACCTTCGTATGCGAACAGGGTGGTGAACCCGGTGGTGTCGTACCGGATGGGCACCTTGCTCGGTACCCAGCCCTCGAAATAGATTCCGCGCAAGAACTCGGGCAGCTGGGCGGCGAGATGCACCGCGCTGTCCACGGTGAGCCGGTCGCGAACCAGATGTAACCATGCCCGCAGCACCCGGTAGGTGTAGTTGCGATCCTCGGTCCCGAGCCGCTCGGCGACAACCTTGAGCCACTCGTGGGCCGTGTGCTGGGCGTGCGCGAGAGGGTCGTTGTGGTGCGTCATGAGGTCCTCCTGCAGTGTCATGCCTGTCTCCATCATCGTCCGCCCCGAGGGCCGCCGACAGGGGCGAATGACCTCCAATGCGAGGCAGTGTCCGGCTTCGATCCCGTGGACGGTGATCCCCGGGATCGCCTCCCGAATTCCGGTTCCCGCGGTTATGCCTTGGCCACGCCGAGCGGCACCGGCCGGCACAGCCCGGCTCCGTATTCGACGTGGTGCATAGCGATGTGCAATGGCGCAGAGTCGCGCATTCGTTCGACCGGGTCCTCCGTGTTGCGGTCGATGGTCGTTCGTGGACCCGGTCGGTGTTCGGTCTCTGTGTCTCGAGAGGTTCCGATTCGACCTTCGGCGCACTTCTGGTAGGGGGAGCGAGCTAGCTGCGGACGATGAGCAGTGGGCAGGTGACCGAATGCATCAACGCCCTGCTGGTCGAACCCAGAAGGAGGCTGGAGAAGCCGCCGACACCGGCACCACTCTCGACGTGCTGGCACCGCTGACCGACACCGTGACCGTCCGCGAACCCACCCACGATGAGGACGCGGTCCAGATCGCGGTCCTGCTCGAGGTGGACCGGCAAGGCGAACTCGAACAGGCGGTCGGCGACCTGGCTGAGCGCTGGGACGACCGGGTCACCCTGCGCCTCGTCGGCCCGATGGCGCCCTACGACTTCGTGGTGACACTGAAGCCGGAGGGCTGACCGAGGGGTCTGCTGACAGTCATCGTCACGCTGCCCCTCCACCGCCCGGAGACAGTGTCCTTCTGTTGCAGGTCCGGCATTCCGGCCTTCACACGCGAGGGTGAGGTTGCCTGGGGCATCGACTTGTTTCCCGTGCCCACGCGGCCAGCCACCCGATCTCCATGGCCGCGTCCAGCAGATACATTTTCGGTATTCGGCCGGCCGGAACGTAGAGGAGGTCGATCGTGAGCAATACCGTGGCGGTGGCCACCCCCAGATCTCGTGCACGCCGCCATCCTTCCGCGGTGTCCGACGAGAGTATCTGCACGACACCGTTGCCGGTGAGCAGGCCGCCGACGGTGTAGAGCAACCATCGATCGTTCTTTGTCCCGAAGATTGCTTCGAAACTCCGGCGATGCATCAGGGGCCACAGGCCACCGAGCATGTTGAACAGTCCGTGCGCGTGAGCGATGGAGTTACCACCCGGAAGGCCACCGCGGTGCCATGTGCCCATTCTCGCGGATACCCGCTCGATCACGGTGTGAATCCGTGGGGGCGGCGGCCGGGTGGGGAGAGATCGGAAGGCCGGCAGGTCTGGCTATCGGGGACGAAGCCGAACGGTCCAGCCCGCAGAGCGGGTGCGGCAGGTGCACGGGTGCCCCCGGCCGGTGGACGGAGCACCGTCGTCCCGGAACGGGCGCCTGGTTGGTCCTCGTCGCCATCACCCGGGTTGTCCCTGGACGAGTCAGCGGCCTCCGCCCCTCCCACTCAGTGACTGGGGGACGGCGGGTATCGGCGTCACAATCGAGACGGCGTAGTGCAGCGGCCGTCAACTACGTCCTCGGTGGTAGCGCGGACTCCGCCGTAACCCTGTCGTATCGCCGGGTGTCTTTCGCGTCGAAGTAGTCACCGCCCTTGCGTTTCGCGTCGTCGGTTCCCCAGTCCCGGTGGTGCGGAACGGGCTCCATGCGGGGAATGTGCTTGCGGCAGTGAATGTATGCCTCTTCGAC
>RRBB01000494.1:0-3004 GCA_006543605.1 Rhodococcus sp. WS4 | reverse complement strand
TGCGCCAGGAGACGCCGTCGATGGCGAGGTGGTGGATGGTGAGGAGGAGGTGTCCGTGATGCGGGTGTGGGAGGCGCTGCGCGCCGGGGTCGAGCCAGACGAGTTGGAGCATGATGCCGTTTTCGGGGTCGAGGCGGTGCGCTGCGGCTTCGAGTTGCGTCTGTGCCATCGCGGTGAGGTCGTTGTCCGGGGGTGTCTGGACGGGGATACGGGTGACGAGGGCTGCGGCCGCGACTGTTCCGGTGGGTGGGATTTCGAGGACGGTGTCGTCGTCGGTGTGCCCGCGGTGTAGTCGGGCGCGGAGCATGTCGTGGTGGTCGAGCACTGTTTGTACGGTGGCGGTGAGGGTGTCGGTGTCCAGGTCGGGTGGTGCGGTGAGCAGGACTGCCTGGCAGTACGTGTCGAGGTCGCCGCCGCGTTCGAGCAACCATCGTGCGATGGGCAGGAGGGGCGTGGTCCCGACGGCACCGCCGGGAAGCTCCGCCAGCACGTCCGGTTTCTGGGTGGCCGCAACCTCGGCGAGTGCGGCCACGGTCTGGTGCTCGAAAACGTCGCGGGGAGTGACGAAGACACCGTCCTCGTGCGCGCGGGCCACCAGCTGGATCGCCATGATGCTGTCGCCACCGAGTGCGAAGAAGGACTCGTCGGCACTCACGGACGGCACGCCGAGGACCTCCGCGAAAACCTCGGCGAGGGCCATCTCCGTCGCGGTCGCCGGAGCGCGGCCCGTGACGATGCGTTCGGCGAAGTCGGGTGCGGGCAGCTGCCGGCGATCGAGCTTGCCGTTCGGGGTCAGCGGCAGGCGGTCGAGGACCACCAGCATCGCCGGGACCATGTGCGGCGCGAGATTCGTTCCTGCGAAGCCGAGGACCTGTTCGATGTCTACCGTGCTCGCCCGGTCCCGGGAGGGTACGACGTACCCGATCAGCCGGTCGGCGCCTCGGTCGTCGGTACGTACCGACACCGCGGCCTGTGCGACGTCCGGATGGCGGACGAGGGCGGCCTCGACCTCGCCCGGCTCGATCCGGTACCCGTGAAGCTGAACCTGGGCGTCACTTCGTCCGAGGAACTCGAGTTGACCCTGCGTATTCCAGCGTGCGATGTCGCCGGTGCGGTACATGCGTGCTCCGCGGCCGGCCGGGTCGGCCACGTACCGGGTCGTTGTCAGCCCGGGTCGGTGCAGGTACCCACGGGTGACCTGGTTCCCGGCAACGTACATCTCGCCGGTCACCCCGGTGGGTAGCGGGTGGAGCCGCCGGTCGAGGACGGACACGCGCAGTCCCGGAATCGCCCGGCCGATGACCGACCGCGCCGCGGAAGGAGTCTCGCCGAGGGGATGCCTGGTCGCGTGAACGGTGGTCTCGGTAATGCCGTACATGTTCACGAGCTGGGGTCGGCTGGGTTCGTGCCGGTCGAGCCAGTCGACGAGGTGACCGTTCTCGAGGGCTTCGCCGCCGAAGACTACGTACCGCAACGCCAGGTCGGTCGGTTGCTTGCGTTCCGCCGTGGCCAGCTGGGCGAACGCGGTGGGCGTCTGGCACAGGACCGTCACGCGCTCCCGGCAGAGCAGGTCCAGGAACTCGTCGGGTGAGCGGGCGGTGATCGTGTCCACGACGACCAGTCGGCCACCGTGCAGGAGGGCGCCCCACAACTCCCACACCGAGAAGTCGAAGGCGGCCGAGTGGAAGAGAGTCCACACGTCGGTTTCGGCGAACCCGAACGCAGGCCGGGTGTTGTCGAACAGTGTCGTGACATTGCGGTGTGTCACCGCGACACCTTTCGGGCGTCCGGTCGACCCCGACGTGTAGACGACGTACGCGACCGCGTCGGGGGTGAGCCCGGCCCGTCTCTCCGAATCGGTGAACGGTTCCGGCGAAAGGTCGTTCAGGCATGCGCGCGTGTCCGCGTCGTCGACGAGCACCGTCGGAAGGTCCCGGCGCAGTCGGGCCGCGTGGTCGGTGCGCGAGACGAGACACACCGGGGCGGCGTCGGACATCGTGGCGTCGAGCCGGTCCGCCGGGTGACCGACGTCGAGGGCGAGGTAGCCGGCTCCCGCTTGTTGTGCTGCGAGCAGGGCGACGACCAGATCGATCGAGCGTGGCAGCGCCACTGCGACCACCGTGTCGGGGGCGGCGCCGAGTTCGACGAGATGGCGGCAGAGGCGGAAAACGCGGGCGCCGAGCGCTGCGTAGGTGAGCGTTTCGTCGGCATAGGTCAGCGCCGATTCGTCGGCGAAACGGCGAATGGATTGTGTGAACCGGTCGGCGAGTGTGGCCTCGCCGGGTTCCACCGGCAGCGCGGGGGTAGTCCATCCCGTCGTCAGTGCGGCCCGTTCGGTGGCGTCGAGGAGGTCGACGTCGCCGACGGGCCGGCCCGGGTGCGAGGTCACTGCGTCGAGGAGCCGTAGGAACCGCACGGCCACACCCTCGACGGTGGCACGGTCGAAGATGTCGGTGGCGTAGGTGAATGCGGCCGATAGACCTGGGTTTGCGGCGTCCGGATGTTCGCGGAGCGTGAGCTGAAGGTCGAAGTTCGCCACGGGGGGAGCGTCGTCGACGACCGTCACCGTCACGTCCGGAAGTTCGAGGTGAAGCGGTACCTCGGTCCCGTAGTCGATCATGACCTGGAACAACGGTGTGTGCGTCGTGGACCGCTCCGGCGTCAGCAGGTCGACGAGCATCTCGAAGGGCAAGTCGGCGTGCATGAATGCACCAAGGTCTGCGTCGCGCGTTGTGGAGAGCACTTCGCGGAACGAATCGGCCGAGTCGACCTGGGTCCGGAGGACGAGCGTCCCGACGAACATGCCGACGAGTGGGTCCAGCCGGGGATCGGGGCGGCCGGCGACCGGGGTACCGATCACGATGTCGTCCGTGTTGCACAGGCGCGCGAGCAGCGCCGCGAATGCCGCATGCAGTGTCATGAAGGTGGTCGCCCCGGTGGCCCGGGCGAGCGCATGCAGGCGGCGATGCACGTCGGCCGGGATCTCGAAGCGGACCGACTCCCC
>RRBB01000493.1:0-3042 GCA_006543605.1 Rhodococcus sp. WS4 | reverse complement strand
TGATCCGGAACACACACCACGCCACCTCCCGGCGCATCGGCTCCGGCAGCTGCGACAGGTCCACCCCGGCCCGCCAGGTCCCGTCGTGGCAGAACGCTCCCGCGTATTCCGGTGGGACACTTGACTCAGCGAAGCACGACAGCCGCATCGGTTCCGGCACCGCCGCCCACAAGTCCTCCAGCGCCTGCGGGTCGCAGCGGACGCGGGCCGCTTCCACCCAGTCGATCGTGGCCTCGTCGCGCCCGCCGGTCACGAGCCGGACTCGATCCGCTCGTCGCGGTGCGCGCCGACTCGCCAGCCACCGGTGAACGCCTTCCAGTCGGCGGCCGCCCGCATCTCGGCGTCCTCGGTCACGTGCGCGTAGGTGTTGAGCGTGGTCTGCACGTCGAGATGTCCCAATCTTCGACTCACCACGTGCACCGGTACCCCCGACAACAACAGCGCCGTGGCGTGGCTATGCCGCATCCAGTGCGGGGTCCAGGCCTGCGGTACCTGCCCGGACAGCTCGCGGCGCAGCCGGTCCACCAGGTCGTAGACGGACTCCGGTCGCCACGGCGCGAACCGCGGCTCCCGGTCGAGGTTGACGAACACGCAAGTGCCGTCGAAGTCGTCGGTGGCCAGATCGGCGCCGACCTCACACAACCGCCACACGTACTCGCCGTAGAGGCGGTCCAGCTCGTCGGAGACATACACCCGCCGGTAGCCGCTCTTGGCCCGCACCTCATGCGGGTGGTCTCGGGCGACGACCTCGACGAACGGGGTGTCGCCGCACCCGGTGTGCCAATCGCGATGCTGCAAACCGAGCGCCTCACCCAGCCGAACGCCCGTCTCCGCCAACAACATCCAGAGCAGTCGGTTGCGCACCGACCCACGCCACTCCCGCGTGTCGGGATCCCAACTCGCGCATGCCTCACAGATCCGCTCGATCTGCTCGGGCGTCAAGATCGGTGGCGCCGCCCGGCCCGGGCGGCGCACCCGGATCACCGCCTGGCGACGCCCCTTGCGCCGCGCGACGTGCTCGAGCAGCGGCTTGTACCGGCCGCCGCCGCGATGGGTGATCCGATGCAGGTCCCGGCCGACGTCCACGCCGTTGAGCACGTGATAGTCGTAGCAGGACAGCACCGCACCCAGCCGCGCGGAGATCGTCGACTCGGCGAATCGGGCACCACGGCGCTCGATCGACACCACCCCCGGCTCGTCCCCGGTGCGCAACCACGTCAGGAACGCACCGAAGTTCTCCAACGTCACCGCATCCCAGGCCAGCCCGAACAGCTCCAGGAACTGCCACCACAACGCCAACGCCCGCGCGTAGGACTTCACCGTATTCGGCGACACCTGCTGGGCCCGAAGATATTCCAGGTACTCCTCCACCGGTACCACCGGGCGATGATCCGAGCCGAGCACCGTCCAGGTGTGGCCCCCGCCCTCGGGCAGGACCAGCCGCTGCACCCGACAACACGTCCCGACCGTTCCTGTGATCGTCGTCACATCCGTAGCGTAACCACCCCGGATAGAACGTCCGCGACAGACACGCCGACCGTCGCACAGAACTCTCACCATTCATTGCGGACGGTGGTCACGCAACCCCAGATAGGATCTCGGCATAGGTCGACCTATGCCGAGTCGGTAACTATGCCGAGGTGCGGGTGCGGTGATGTGAACTGCCTTGGCGTGGTGGCGGCTTTTGGTGGTGAATGCTCGAACGGGTCGACATAGTCTCGCCGTCGGGTTGACGCTTCTTTTGTCGGAGCACGGTGCTCCGGGAATGGAGGCGGGTCATGACCGCTACGAGAAGGAAGCCCGGCCGGATGGGGCCCTATATCGAGGGCTATACAGCGTGGCTGGTGGGGCTGGGATACACGCGAGGCACGGTCGTGAACATGCTGGCCATCGCGGGCGATCTCGGCCGGTGGATGAATGTGCGAGACCTCGCGCCCGGAGACCTCGACCGGGTCGTGGCCGCAGAGTTCCGCAGTGCGTGCGGCGCCGCCGGAATGCGCTGCGTGCCGGGGCCGCGTGGGTTGGATCCACTGCTGGATTATCTGGAACATGTGGGTGTGCTGGTCGGGGCCGCAGCGCCGACGACACCGGTCGATGAGTTGGTCGAGCGCTACCGCAATTGGCTCGTCGCCGATCGAGGGTTGGCGGATGCGACGGTTGTGCATTACTCGAAGCTGGCGCTTTCGTTCTTGTCGCAGCGGGTAACCGAGGACAGTGACTGGGTCGGAAGCCTCACCGGGGCAGACGTTGTCGCGTTCCTCTTGCGGGAAAGCGGTCGCCTCAGCGTCGGCTCGACCAAGGGGCGTGTGGCGGAGCTACGGTCGCTGCTGAAGTTCCTGTATCTGGCCGGCCTGACGCCCCGACCGCTTGCCACGGCCTTGCCGCCGGTAGCCGGCTGGCACGACACGGGTATCCCCAAAGGAATCGCTGCCGCGGACGTGCAGTGGCTACTCGACAGCTGCGACCGGACCGACCCCACGGGCATCCGAGACTTCGCGATGCTCATTTTGGTTGCCCGACTGGGCTTGCGGTCGGTGGAAGTGGCGCGGCTGGGACTGAGCGACATCGACTGGCGGACCGGGCAAGTCGTACTGAGGGGCAAGGCGTCTCGCGAAGACGGAATGCCTTTGCCAACGGACGTCGGCGAAGCCTTGGCCGCGTACTTGTCACAGGCACGTCCGGAGACGAGGCTCCGGCAGATCTTCGTGACATGCAAGGCGCCGACGCGTGCCATCACACCGGGCCTGGTCAGCGACGTCACCCACCGCGCCTGTGATCGTGCCGGCCTGCCCCGAGTGGGCGCACACCGGCTACGGCATTCGCTGGCAACGGAGATGCTGCGGCGGGGAGCCAAACTCGTCGACGTGAGCCAGGTGTTGCGGCATCGCGATCTTGCCACGACGGCCATCTACGCCAAGGTCGACTTCGACACCTTGCGGACGATCGCCGCACCCTGGCCCGGAGCAGCGCGATGAGCGCCCTCGCCGACGCCGCCGGGGACTACCTGCGGCTGCGCAACAGCCTGGGCCACGACCTGGCCGC
>RRBB01000492.1:0-3064 GCA_006543605.1 Rhodococcus sp. WS4 | reverse complement strand
CAACCGGCCGATCCTCTCTGCCCGGCCAACTATCGCGTGTGTCATCCGAGCACCGATCCACTCGCTCCTCGCCGCCCACGCGCCCGGCCCTCACGCAGAGACAGCCGTTCGACACCAGCCACCTAGGCTCTCCCGAAGCGGGGCGGGTGGAGGCCACGCGCCTCGGGAAGCATCCGCCCTGCGCCGACTCCCCATCGTTGAGTGCCGAGGTGAGACCGATGGACAGCGTGATGAGCAAGGCCGATGAACTCGATCGCTTGGTGGGCGAGCTGGTAAATCTGGATGAGCAGCGCGTCTGTATCGGTACGAAGCTCGTCGATCTCGCGCACTACTTCCGGAAGGCCGGCTACCCCGAGTTGTCGCGGCGTGCGCTGGATGCCTTCATGACGCGGCTCGGCACGAGGGCCCGGTCCAGTCATCGAACGGATGCGTCTGTCACCGAGTGGCCGTGCGGCTGGCAGTGGGTGCAGTGCCGTGCCTCGCGCGGGTGGCCGTGGCCGTGGTCGTCGAGGTGCAACCAGACCGTGGCGAGGTCGGCGCGGTGCGGGACGAGCTCCCCGACGGGGCAGCAGGGGAAATTTCGGACAAGTCACTTCCCAGGCCCGCCCAGCCGGCGGGTTCGTGCCCACAGGTCGGGCAGGCGAGCGGGCCGGTGGACGGTGGCGGCACCGAACCTATTGAGACGAAGGCCCTTTCCTCGACATGGGCGAGAGCGCGGTGTCGAGGTCGGCCATTGCTGACGCGGCGGAACCGCCGACCCGGAAGGCCGACTTGCCGCTCGAACTCCTGGCGGACCGGGTCATGGCCGCCCCCGCACCGGGTTCGACGGCCTGGTCCGCACACCGGAACACCACCACCGTGGATGAGCTGAAGGCGCGGCTGCCGGTGCGGATCGCGATCGCGCAGCAGGCGCAGTTCGACCTCGTCGAGGACATCGACCCGAGGGGTACCGGGGCCATGACCGGTCGCCGCAAGGCGGGATGCGGGACGCGGCTCAGGGGGCGCACCCGTTCGGCCCGCGGAGGTCGTGTGCGGGGTGAAGAATGGTCGCATGCGAACCGTGCTGATTCTCGGCGCCGGGTTCGGGGGCTCGAGCTGGCCGCCGGCCTGTCGGAGTCGCTGGCCGACGAGGTCCGGGTCGTCCTGATCGACCGCAACGACGGGTTCACGTTCGGATTCGCCAAGCTGGAGATCCTGTTCCGGGGCCGACCACCGGAGGCCGTCCGGGTGCCGTACGCCGACCTCACCCGCGCCGGGGTCGAGTTCCGCCGGGAGGAGGTGACCGCGATCGACCCGCGCACCCGCTGGGTGGTCACCGACCGGTCCGAGTACGAGCCGGACATCCTGGTGGTCGCGCTCGGCGCCGACTACGACCCGGCGGCGACCCCGGGCTTCGTCGAGGACGGGTACGAGTACTACTCCGTCGACGGGGCCTGCCGGCTGCGGGGCCGGCTCGATCGCTTCGACGGCGGGACCGTGTTGCTCGCGATTCTCAGTGTGCCGTTCAAGTGCCCGCCCGCGCCCTGCGAGGGCGCCCTGCTCCTGCACGAGCAGCTGACCCGGGACGGGATTCGGGACAACACGCGCATCCGGGTGCTCAGCCCGATGGACTCGCCGATCCCGGTGTCCGCGGGCACCTCCGCGGCCCTGGTCGAGGCGCTGACCGACCGCGGCATCGGGTACACGCCGGGCCTGCGGGTCCACGCCCTGGACCCGACCAAGCATGTGGCGGCCACCCGCACCGGCGACCTGGGATACGACCTGTTCATCGGGATCCCGACGCACCGGGTCCCGGCGGTCGTCGAGGCGTCCGGGTTGACCGTGGGCGGAGCGGACGGCTGGATCGCCGTCGACCCGCACACCCTGAGGACACCGTATCCGGGGGTGTACGCCATCGGGGACTGCGCCGACGCCCCGGTCCCGCGGGCCGGGGTGTTCGCCGAGGACGCCGCCCGCACGGTCGCCGCCGGCATCGCCGCGCAGCTGCGGGGATCACCGCGGCCCGACAAGTACCGCGGCCGCGGGGCGTGCCACATCGAATTCGGGGGCGGGCTGGTCGGCAAGGTGGACGCGGACTTCCTCTCCGGTCCGACCCCGGTCGCACCGTTCTCGGCGCCCTCGGTGGAGCTGGCCCGGGAGAAGGCCAAGTTCACCGCCGCCCGACTGCGCCGCTGGTTCCCCGGCTGACCGGCAGCCCCGGCCCCGGGCATGGGGTGCACAGGATTCCCACGTGATGCGCAGCGTCACCGTCCGCCCGGGCCACAGACGGTGCGAACCCCGCCGTGCGCGGGCGCGCACCGCGGCGGCGGGACGACCCGTCACACGGTCAGCTCGCGCTGCAGTTCCGCGAGGACCGTGAGCATCGAGAACATGGCCCGGCCCTCGGCGGTGGCGGTGTCGATTGCCCCGCTCGAGCACCCGTAGCCCCACCCCGCGTTCGCGGAGCTGCGCGCCGAGGGTGATCAGGTGCAGCACCCGCCCCCGTCCGCGACGGTCCAGGCGGGTGATGACCAGGGTGTCGCCGCCGCCCGGCACTGTCGGCACCAGGTCCAGCCGCCGACGTGATGGTCCACTGTTCGATCGATGCGCCACCCCGAAGCCGACGCGACCAGGGTCCCGGCGGCGTGACCTGCCGGGACCGTGTCCGGTGAAGAGGTGAAGAGGTCAGGTCGTGGTGGTCTGGTCGGGTGAGTCGCTGGCCTCGATGACCTTGGTTTCCTCACGTGCCCCGGGGGTGATTTCGATGCGGCGCGGCTTGGCCCTTTCCGCCACGGGGAGGGTGACCGTCAGCACCCCGTTCTCGTAGGTGGCGGCGATGTGGTCGGCGTCGATGTCCTGGCCGAGGGACAGCTGACGCAGGTAGCTGCCGGTGAAGCGCTCGGAGGTCAGCCACTGCACGTCGTGTTCGGTGCGTTCGCTGCGTTGGGCTTTCACGGAGAGGATGCCGCCGTCGACGCTGACGTCCACCGAACCGGGGTCCACGCCCGGGAGGTCGGCGTGGAGGACGTAGTGATCGCCGGAGCGGTAGAGGTCCATCGGCATGAACCGTGGGGCTCGGGCGGAT
>RRBB01000491.1:0-3082 GCA_006543605.1 Rhodococcus sp. WS4 | reverse complement strand
CGGCCATAGCGGAGGGGAAACGCCCGGTCCCATTCCGAACCCGGAAGCTAAGCCCTCCAGCGCCGATGGTACTGCACCCGACAGGGTGTGGGAGAGTAGGACACCGCCGAACATCCGTTACCGAAAGCCCCCCAACACTGTTGGGGGGCTTTCGGCATTTCCGGGACATTCCCGCACGGGCATCCATATTCACGCACACAACGACTTTCACGGCCACTCAGCGCTGGTGGAACGGTCGCTCGCTCGCCGGCAACATCCGCCATTTACGGGGGAGTTATTCCGTATGCGTCGCGGAACCGACGGGTGACGTGAGTGAGTGAGTCGGCGAATGCGCAGTTGCGCGCGATGCAGCGATCGTCAGTTTTCGGCTGCAGCGCTGCCGAGAATTCGCCGGTGTGATCGAGGCGTCTGCTGATGATCCGCTGCGTCAGGCTCGAGTGCGACGTACGTCGCCCCCCTCTTGGTATTTCGGTGGACTGGGGTCTCCACGGGCTTAAAATTGTGGGCAGATCGACCACAACGTTGCTCTGGTCCTCGGTCGTGGGGCTGCCGGAAATGTGTGGGAGATCGGTATCATCGCAGGCCTGGCCGAAGCTGGTCTCGATATGACGAGGCCGCCGTCCGCGCCGATGGCCACGGTGTTCGAGCGGATGCGGGCAATCGGCGCCGCCGCCACCTCGGCAGCCGATCTACAACGTGCGATGCGCGCGTTCGGGTTGGAGGGACTCCATACTCGGATCCGCGGCGGGAAGGCGGCGCGCGGTGGTCGCCGCCAGGTTGCCTCGCCCTGAATGGCCGGACAGGCCGATGATCGTGGCGGCCATTGAGGCGCCTACGGGGTGAGTTGGCTGCGTTCGACCGCGATTCCGGCGTCGACCTGGTGGACGCGGTCACCGCGCGCTGCCCGTCTGGTCCCCGCACGCAGGTCAACGGCACTCGCTACGTCGACGGTGGGGTGTGCTCGCCCGAAAACGCCGACCTTGCCTCGGGCTACGCGAACGTCGTGGTAACTCGCCGTTGGGCGGGCGGAGCCGGACAGCACCGGAACGGGGCGCGGGCCCGGCAGGCCAGGTCGAGGCCCTGCGCAGGCCGGGCAGTTGCGTCGCAGTGATCACACCGGACGCAGATTCCCGAGCCGCATTTGGCACGAACCTGATGGATCTGGCGACCCGCATCCCCTCCGCCCGTGCCGGTTTCTCCCAAGGCAAGCAGGAAGCGACCCGCGTGACGTTCCTGTGACAATTGCACGCCGCCGCCCTCCCGCGGAGCACTCCAAAACCGGCTCTTCACAGTTGGGGGTGTAGTTGCAATCTGAACCCGCCGGCCTCCAGCCTGCTTCTGGCGATGTAGTTGGTTGCGGAACCCGAGGGCGGAGCCGCGGAGGTGTTCGAGCAGTCCGTTGATGGTCCCGGTGGGCCCGTTGCTGATGCCGGGTCGGTCGAAGCAGGCCAGCACGTCGGCGGCCTTCTTCAGCGTCCTGCCCAGGGTGATGACCTCGGTCAACGCGGCAGGTACTCCGTCGCTGATCGAGTCGATCAGCTAATGCCCCAGGTTGCACAGACCTCGACGTACGCGTCGGCGGCGAACAGGGTCGCAGCCGGGCGGCTGCTTGTCGGTGAGCAGATTGGCACCGGTGTGCAGCGTGCGTCGTGCCCCGTACCGCGGGTCGCCCTTGCGGTCCCGGTGAGCAGCAGTGCCGGTCCGGTGCCCGCGCGCACTGCGGTGAGGTCGATGATCACGGTGACGTACTTCTCGCCAAGGCGGGTGTGGCGCCACACGTGCTCGTCGATCCCGATCACGCGCATGCGGTCGAACCGGCCGGTCATCGATCAGCACGCTCATGGCTTCGGCTAGCACGGCGTCGTTGGCGGTGCTCCAGGCAACCCCGAGCCCTTCGGCTACGCGGGCGACGATGAGGTGCTGGACCACAAGAGCTTCCAGCGCCCACCGCAGACCGCGACGCGAGAGCATCGCCCGAGGCTCACCGGCCCGGCTGGTCTCCTGGCGCCACACATGCCCGCAGCCATCACAGCGGTAGCGACGCACGCTGATAAGCAGCGTCGTCGGGCGCCAGCGCAGTGGTGGTGCGCCAACCGCCGGACCACGCTGATGCGCACCATACCTTCGCAGCCGCAGCGCTGACACCAGCTGTCAGCGTCGTCGGTGTCGACGACCCGACAGGCCAGTACCGTGCGGTGGTCAGGCCCGAGGGGTTGCCCGCCGGCTTCGAGGCCGAGCTCGTCAAGGCGTGTGAACGTGATCAGGTGATGGCTGGTGAACGTAACGTCAAGCGTCGAGGTCTTATGGATGCGGTGTGTAGGAACCTTTCATTTTCGGAAGGCGATTTGCTCGAATGAATCCCGGTTGCGGGGCTGGTCGCCGGCCGCGCTCGTGACGAGTACCCGGGCGAGCTGGACCGTCGCGCCGCTGAGCTGTTCGAGAAGCAACGGGGCTGCTTGCGGCTGTCCGAGCCAAACGGTGGAGATGGGTTCGCAGCACGTAGTGCAGCGGGTTCGCCGGAACCAGGGACTCGGCTGCCCTCGCGATCGTCTCCGTCGGCACGTCCAGCTGTGCATGATCCAGATTTAGCGCGATGTCACACCATCGTCGAGCCGTCGATACTCCTACGGTGCTGCGCGAGGGTTGTACGTCATGCGCGAGGACTCAGGAGCGTCAAGGCGAGGCGGCGTGTGCTGCCGCTGCTGAGACTGATTCCAGTGCTGGTCCGGTGCAAGGGCGTCGGCCACTCCCATCCACGAGGTGGAATTCCCGGCTACGCGCCCAGAGCGCATCCTCGCCTGCATCGCTACACCTACTGCGGCGCTGGGGTTTTCGACTATCGAGAGCGGTTTCGGCATGATGTAGTGCCCAATCCAACGCGTACTCGGCACGGCTTCCCGCCCCAGTTCACCGCACGTCCACTGTGATCGACCGTCGAACTCGTGATGCTCGGGGTGTTGCCCGTCTCTGGGGATGACGACCACGGGGTGGTGAATCGTCACTGGGTTTGCCGATGGGGTGGTTGGCACCGGGGTGTGGGTTGCTCTTGATCGTCTGCACCGTCAGTGTGACGAGCAACTGA
>RRBB01000490.1:0-3096 GCA_006543605.1 Rhodococcus sp. WS4 | reverse complement strand
AACTCGCCGCCTGGCAACGACAGACCAACGCCGATCAACGCCAGGTCCAGTGGCACTTCACCACCGACGACGCCCGCATCAAACTCCGCCACCTATATCCCAACACTTAGCCGCGACGGTCTACTAGGTGTGTCACCGGCGCCCCGTCCGCGGGGCCCTCGCACGGCGGCATAGCCTCTCGCGTGGTGCCGGGTCCGGTGCCGATCGCAAGGGCGCAGCCACCCGCCGGGATCCGTCCGAACCTACCGGGTGTCGCGGTGTCGATTTCGGTGTTGGTGCCGTGCGGTGTCTTTCGCCCGATCGGCGGTCCTTCCCCAATTCCTGACCCCTGATATCGACTCACTCGTGTCATATCCCACGGTGATCGAAGCCTAAATTGGTTAGGCGAAAATTTCGGATTGCGATCCGATCCGCTTTAGTTCGTTTCCGTGGATTGTTACGATCCATGAAGTGATGGCCGTTCTTGTTGCCGTTACTGCACGCGCAGTCCCATCCAGCGGCAGTATTTGTCGCGGATACTCGGAGGAGTTCTCATGGCATTGCCTACTTTGACACCGGAACAGCGCGCGGCAGCATTGGCGAAGGCAGCTCAGGCACGGAAGCTGCGCAGCGAACTTCTCTCGGCCGTGAAGTCGGGTGACCTCACAGTGAGCGCGGTTTTCGCTAAGGCCGAGTCCGACGACATCGTGAAGAAGACGAAGGTGTCTGCCCTCCTCAAATCACTCCCTGGTGTGGGGCCCGTCAAGGCCGCGCAACTGCTCGAGGAGCTGTCGATTCCCGATACGCGCCGGATCGGTGGTCTGGGGCCGAATCAGCGGAAGGCCCTGGTCGACGCCGCCGCGAAGTGACCGGTGCGCTGCCAGAACATGGCAGCGGGTCAGTGAGCTGCGTCGTACGCTTCCACGATATCCGTGGGGATCCGCCCACGGTCCCCCACCTCGTAGCCCTGCTCGCGCGCCCATTCGCGGACCGCTCGCACGTGGTCGCGATCTCGCCGTGCCGGCTTCGACGGGCTACCGCCGGAGTGAAGGGTGCCAGCGGTCCGGTTCTTGCGGCCGCCCACCCTTGTCGCATGCTCAATGTAGTAATCGAACTTCTTGTGGAACTGTGTCGCATTCTTCGCTGACAGATCAATCTCGTAATCGATGCCGTCGACGGAGAAGGCGATCGTCTCGCCTTTTCCGTCGTCGATGGACGTTCCGTCGATATCGTCGACGTGTTCGACCACTATTTGGCGCACCATGACCACTCCTTCATTTTCTTTACCGGTCGACTGTACTGCCCGCGCGAGATTACGGCATCCTCGCGATATCTCCCCCAGACCAGTCGACGAATTGACCGGGGCAATGAAGACAGCACAATTCTCGATGTACGTCTGTCACATCGTCGTCCACGAATTAGCTGTCCACTTTGTTCGGCGAGTTCGAGGACCGGTACCAGC
Organism: Rhodococcus sp. WS4; assembly: GCA_006543605.1. Classification (GTDB taxonomy): domain Bacteria; phylum Actinomycetota; class Actinomycetes; order Mycobacteriales; family Mycobacteriaceae; genus Rhodococcus_F. The sequence continues at coordinate 1,655 of RRBB01000490.1, read as the reverse complement.
CCTGCCGCCGCCATAAGATTGCGTTTGTCGAACACCGCGGACTCAGCCGTGAACGTGTGCGTTGATTGCACTGAGGACGCCTCTCCGTAGGTGGACAATCGTGACCGGCGAATCTGAATTCGCTCACTACGGGAGGCACTTTCGCTGTTCGCGCGCCGACACTCCCACGGCGACTCCGCGGGTACAGGCGTTGTGGTGCGGCACCACGCCGACAGTGGCATATTGCTGGTCATGCCGAAGTACAAGGTGACTTTTCGCAACGGTACATCGAGCGACAGAACCTTCGACTCAGACTTTCAGGCGATCAACGAGACGCACAGGCCTACCGCACCTCACACGGGCATCGTTCAGATCGACCGCTACGAGGACGATGGCGGCCTGACCGACGTGTGGTCGGCCTCGCCCACCGGCCGGGCCGACAAACCGGACGCATGAGCTGGGCGATCACTGTCAATCCCCGGCGTCTGCAAGGCAATCGGGCGGGCCGTTCATGCAGGGAACAGGGACGACCCGGCAACATCGCACGATGCGACGCAACCCGTCAGAAAGGAGCGACGCGTCGTCCGTTTCCTACCGTCCCTGCTGTTCGCAGGACCAACGCAGTGCGCTCCCTGTGCCACCGTTTCGCGTCTGCGGTCCACCGCGGTGACTGTGGCCCCGGGGTCGGTGCACCCCATCGTGGCGGAGCAAGCCCACTGCTACCGCACGGATGATGGACGGTCAGCAAGTCCCCTGCATCCCGTCAAACCTCGCCGAGCCTGATGCAAGAGGCCAGTGACGAACGCACCCGTCGGTCACTGGTCGATGACCGTTTGCCGATCGCCTACCGGCCGGTTCTGCGATGATTCCTTTCGTGAGCAAGAACTCTGGATCAGCAGGGAACCTCGACGCCCGGCCGTTGCACTGTAGGGCGAACAGCGCGCCGTGAGGGACGCTATGCGATCCGGGCGTCGCACCCTCTTGGTCGGCGGTGTCGTCGTCGCCATCCTCGGCGTCGCACTCTTCGCCGTCACCCCAGGACGGATCGAATTCAGCGCGGTCGCAACCGTGTGCGGCCTGCTGCTGTCCGCGGTGGGTCTCTATCTGTCCCGCCACCCAGTGGCGGTGGTACCGCGGACGCAGCACCGCGAGTATGCCGTCGAGAGGCTGGCTGAGGCGGTGCACCTGCAGTGGGAGGAGGAAGCGAAGATCCGCGGTCTGGCTGATCCGGATCCGATGCCGGTGCGCTGGACACTCACCGGGCACGACGTGTCTGACCACCCCCATCACATCTTCCAGGGCCGGCCGGGATTCGAGGGCAGCAGCGACCGGATCCACGATCTGGCCGAACGGTTCCTCACCCTGCAGCGCCGACGGCTCGTGATCCTCGGCGGGCCCGGATCCGGCAAGACCACCCTGGCGGTGCTGCTGCCGGCCAGAACTCGGCCGCGAACTTCGCGCACCTGACCGGGGCCGGACTGCACTACGTCGGATCCACCCCGCCCAGCGATCACCCCGACCTCCTCGATCTCCCGGCCTCCCGCCGCCGCCCGGTGCCCGGCGACCGCTTCGCCGGGCTCACCGCACTACACACCCGCAAACAGGTCTACGGCCTCGACCAGCGGGTGATCCTCACCCACAGCCCGACCCTGCACGACGCCCAGGACCGGGGCCTG
>RRBB01000048.1:0-58794 GCA_006543605.1 Rhodococcus sp. WS4 | reverse complement strand
CACCACACACCCCATTCCGCGGCCGGGTCGGGACCAGCGAAAGACGACCGCCACAAGATCATCCGACAGGAAGACCGACAGCCACGTCACCACCGTCGGCGTGTCACCAAAATTAGGCAACAGGGTCGCCACCAGAGCGGGTCATTCCCGCGATGTTGAGGTCCTCGACGACGACGGCATCGAAGTCCCGTACCAGTCGGGTGGTGAGTTTGTGCAGGTGATCGCGGCGACTGTTCGCGATGCGGATGTGCACCGCCCGGATCTGCTCCTGGGTGCGCAGCCAGCGCCGGGAGGGTTGTCGACCGGTACGACGATCCGGGCCGACACGGCGGGACGCACGGCGCCCGAGGCTACGAAGTTGTTTCGCGTGCTTGCGGGCATGCTTCGGATTCTCGATCATCTCGCCGGTCGAGAGGACAGCGAGGTGTTTCACCCCCACATCGACCCCGACCACGCCACGATCAGCGACCGCGGTGGCGGTGGCGGTGGGTGGCAGCGCCCGGGCGGGCAGAGTGATTTCGACGGAGAACGACACCTGCCACCGGCCCCGACGATACGACAGGGTCGCCGACCGAATCCGCACCGTCCCCGCCACCATCTTGCGCGCCAACTTGCGGGTCGATTCCGCAGACCGGACCACCCCGATCCGGGGTAGCTGGATGTGGCGCCGATCCCCGCAGTCGGTGACCAACCCGAAACTGCCTGTGGTGAACCGGCACGACAGCAACGCCCGTTTGCCCTTGAAACGGGGAAATCCAATTGTGCCTTTGCGTTTCCCGGAGCGAGCGTCGGACCAGCTCGACAGGGCAGCAGCACAGTTCGCGATCCCGGAACTGTAGGCCTCTTTCGAATTCTCCGGCCACCACACCTGCCCGGTGTCAGTGTTGACGGCAACGTCGTGCTTGACGGTGTTCCAGTGTTTGCGCAGGCTGTACGCCGACCAGGACACCGGCGGCGTCAACTCCGCGTCGGGGATCTCGTAGGACCGTTCCGCCGCGCGTTGGTCGAGGTTCGCCTTCACCTGCGACAGTGCCCAGTTGTAGGCGAAACGCTGCGCCCCACAGTGCGAACGCAACACCGACGCCTGCTCCGGCGTCGGCTCGAGAACGTACACGAAAGCACGGATCACCACCCGACACGAGTCCACGCCCTGCTCGACAGCCGCGTCCAGAGCCGGGTTCGGAGTCGGAGCCGTGACCTCGGCACCGGAATCGGCGGGCGGCCCTGCCGTGGGCGTCACACGAGCCCCGCCGCAGCGGTCACGGCAGCTGCGGCACTCCGGCGTGCACAACGCTGCCTGTACCAGCGGGCCCACATCAACGTCATCGCCTTGGTCATATCGCGCACCAGATCATCAGCCGCCCCGTCGTCGTTGAATCAGGAACAGGGTACGACAGTGCACCGACAACACTGGACCGATGAACCCGAACCCGAACCTGAACCCGGCGAGGCGGTTCCGATGCTCGACGCAATCGTCGACGCACTCGGACCAGCCAGCAGCCTGTGAAGTGTGGTGCGCTTCCCACCTCGGCCGGAACCGATCTCGGTGACCGTCTGCGGCACACTCAGGCCGCGCTTTCCGCATTTCGGTCACCACACGCCCGCCGGTCTGGCGTCCCACATCGGCTCTGATAAGAGGGCGACACCGAGCATTACGCCACCATCGCACCGACAGAACCCGCCGAATGAGATGCCGCCCGTTCGGATCCCCCGCCGGAATCGTGCCCGACGGCAACCGCCGAGCCTGGACCGACAGCGCCCCCGCGTGGAACCACGCCTATGCGATCCCATACTTCACGTGTTCGCCGCCCCCAACCCTCAACATCGCGGCGCTAAGCCGCACTAAACAACACCGCACAGTTCAGATCATGCAAACCGTACGCAACCCTCCACCCGCACGAATTCCGGTCCCGGGGCATGCGAACAGTTCTCCCGATGCCGAGTAACGGAAGAGGCTTTCCGTGCGATGAACACCGGACCCCCCAAGTTCATTGAAGGACCGGCATGACGTTCCCCCCGCCCACATCACCCGTCACTCGCAAGAAGTGGCCCTGGATCACCGGCGGCATCGTCGTAGCCGTGGCCGTGTTCTCCTTCCTCAGCCCGACCCAGGACGACCAATCGGCCCAGGCCACAGCGGTATCCGCGTCCGCGACGCCCGCGGTCGCCGCGTCGACGACTGCACGTGCCGCGTCGAGTTCCTCGACACCGGTGCCGATGTCGTCTGCGCTCGCACTCTCCCCGGTCGAACCCGCGGTCGGCGGCGCCGACGCGACCGCCGCGCTCCAGCAGCTCGCGGGCCTCGAGATCAAGGGACGCGCGCCGAAGACCGGCTACGACCGGGATCTCTTCGGCCAGGCCTGGACCGACGACGTCACGGTCGAGGGCGGTCACAACGGATGCGATACGCGCAACGACATCCTCGGACGCGATCTCGACCAGATCGTGTTCAAGCCGGGAACCGGAAACTGCGCGGTGCAGACGGGAACGCTGAGCGACCCGTACACCGGCAGCACCATCTCCTTCGTCCGCGGCGAGGGCACGTCGAACGCCGTGCAGATCGATCACGTCGTCGCGCTGTCCGATGCCTGGCAGAAGGGCGCCCAGCAGCTCGACACCGCGACCCGGGTGAACTTCGCGAACGATCCGCGGAACCTCAAAGCCGTCGACGGACCCGCCAACCAGCAGAAATCGGACGGTGACGCCGCCACCTGGCTGCCCCCGAACAAGAGCTACCGGTGTACCTACGTGGCCGATCAGGTGGAGGTGAAGGCCGTGTACGGGCTGTGGGTCACCCAGGCCGAGCACGACGCGATCGCCCGGGTACTGCAGGACTGCGGGGCCGCAGCGCCCGCCGCAGCGCCGGCTCCGACGACCACCACGGTGCCGGAAGCGGTACCTGCGCCCGCACCCGTTCCCGCTCCGGCACCGGCGCCCGCACCCGTCCCGTTCGTCGACACGGCACCGCCGAGCGACGTCTACTACAAGAACTGCTCCGCGGCGAAGGCGGCCGGTGCGGCGCCGGTCCGGATCGGCGAGCCGGGCTACGGGACGCATCTGGATCGCGACGGCGACGGTGTCGGCTGTGAGAGCTGATCCGGGCCTGCCGAGACACGCACCGCCGCGGCAGGTTAACCTGAACTGCCTGCAGGGACGTCGGGTACCTGTAGCTCTCTGTACATGTCAGAAAGATGGAATCGGCATGACCACTGCACCCGACGCACTCGGGCACCCCCCTCATACGGGCGAACCGCCCGTCACCCGCATCTATCCGAAGCCGGCGTTGTCGGCTCGCGAAGTCGAGGTTCTGCGGCACTGGTTGCGCGGCGACTCCAAGCTCGCCGTCGCCGCCGATCTCCACATCGCCCTCGGAACGGTCAACACCCACCTGACCCGGATCCGCGAGAAGTACGCGCTGGTCGGGCGCGACGCGTCCACCAAGACGGCACTGCTCGTGCGGGCGCTTCAGGACGGGATCATCACCATCGCCGAACTGTGATGTCTACGCCCGGCGCAGCGCGTCGCGGTCTATCTCGGCCACCGACGTGAGGCCACTCAGCCCCATCGTGAGGTCGAACTCGGCGATCACGTTGGCCGTCGCGTCCCGCGCGCCGGCCTGACCCGCGAGGGCCAGACCGTACAGGTGGGGCCGGCCGAGCGTCACCGCGTCCGCACCGAGCGCGAGGGCCTTGAAGACGTCCGCTCCCGTGCGGATTCCGCTGTCGAGGAGCAGCGTCAGCCGGCCGTCGACGACGGGCGCGATGTCGACGAGCGCGTCCAGCGAGGACACGCTGCCGTCCACCTGCCGCCCACCGTGATTCGACACGACGATGCCGTCGACCCCGGCATCGAGTGCGCGCCGGGCGTCGTCGGGGTGCAGCACGCCCTTCAGGAGAATCGGGAGCGACGTCCGGCTGCGGAGGGTCTCGATGTCGGCCCAGCTCAGCGACGGCCGGGAATAGATGTCGAGGAACGTCTCCACGGCGGCCCGCGGCTCCGGCGACCGCAGGTTGTCGAGGAAGCGGCCCGGGAAGCGCCGGGTCATCGACACCAGCGACCGGATCGCGCCGAGCGTCACCTCGACGTCCGGCTTCTTCGCCGCGGCCTTGATCCGGTCGTGCACGATTCTGCGGAACACCGGGTCGGACGTGTACTGCGCGATCCCCTTCCCCTGCGCGAAGGGCAGCGAGCCGAGATTGAGGTCTTCCGGCCGCCAGCCGAGCATGGTCGTGTCGAGGGTGACGACGACGGCATCCGCCCGAATCTTCTCCGCGCGCTGCAGCAGGCTGTCGACGAGATCGTCGTCCGTGCTCCAGTACAGCTGGAACCACCGGGGCGCGTCCCCCATCGCCGCCGCACTCTCCTCCATCGGGGCACAGCCCTGATTGGAGAAGATGTACGGCACACCCAGTTCGGCAGCGGCCGCGGCGATCGCCACATCGGCCTCCGGCCGGGCCAGTTCGGCGGCTCCGACGGGAGCGAGCAGCACCGGCGCCGGAATCCGGCGCCCGAACAGTTCCACCCCGATGTCGCGCTTCGAGACGTCGCGCAGCACCCGGGGAACGATCTGCCACTTGTCGAACGCGTCGCGGTTGGCCTGCATCGTGCGACCCAGTCCGGCGCCGCCGTGAACGTAGGCCCATCCCTTCGCGCTCATCTTCTTCCGCGCGCGTCGCTCGAGGGTGTCGAAATCGGCGGGAACGGTGGGCGTGCGCCCGAGGACGCCGTCGCGGTAGATCAGATTCTGACGGGCCCGGCCCGGGCTGTCCTGGTTCTCGCTCGCAGACATGGGCAGAGTCTTCCACAGCGCACCACGGACCGACGCATGTCTGTGGGACGCGTAGGTTTGTGACCGGCACCACACCGTTCACTCACAGAACGTCCTAGGAGACCGCGATGCCCGACCGTCCGTCCCTCACCGGCGCTCCATGCTGGATCGATCTCACCAGTTCCGACCCCCAACAGGTCATTCCGTTCTACACCGGGCTGTTCGGGTGGAACTCCGACACCAACGAGGATCCGCAGTACGGCGGCTACTCCATCTTCAGCTGGAACGGCAAACCCATCGCGGGCCTCGGCCCCCAACAGCCGGGAAACCCGTACGGCAACGTGTGGACCACCTACATCGCATCCGAGGACGCCGAAGCCACCGCGGCGAAGGCCGCCGAGGCGGGCGGCCAGGTGATGATGCCCGCGATGACCGTCGGCGACCAGGGCACGATGGCCATCCTCGGTGATCCCGCCGGCGCCGTCATCGGCGTCTGGCAGGCCGATCAGCACGGCGGCTTCGGCCTGGTCGACGAACCCGGCGCGCCCGTCTGGCACGAAACGCTGTCGCGCAACTACACGGCGGCGCTCCCCTTCTACGCCGACGTCTTCGGCTGGACCTACCAGACCCTCGGCGACACAGACGAATTCCGCTACTCCCAGGCCAACCTCGGCGACCGCACCGTCGCCGGCATCATGGACGCCGACTCGTTCCTGCCCGAGGGCGTCCCCTCGTTCTGGCAGTTCTACATCGGCGTCGACGACACCGACGCGGCGGTCGCGAAGGTGACCGAACTGGGCGGCAGCGTCCGGCGCGAACCGGAGGACACACCGTTCGGGCGGCTCGCCTCCGTCGCCGACCCCCTCGGCGCCACCTTCCAGATCACCACACTGCAGTCCTGACCGGTGACGGTGGCGCGGCCCGTCCGCGCCGCCGTCACACCGGGCCGAACGGCGCCTGCGCCTCCTTGGCGTCCCAGATATCCAGGAGCGAGCGGAGGATCTCCTCCGACATCCCCAGACCGCCGAGATGGCTTTCCCCGTGCATCGTGTGGAACTCGGCGTCCGGAAGCAGCGCAACCATGTGCTGCCCGTGCCGGAGCGGAATGATGTGGTCGCAGTCGCCGTGCCACCACCGCACAGGGGTCTTCACCGAATTGACCCGAAATCCCCAGTCCCGCGCGAACAGAACGAGATCCGCGAACGGGGCACTGAGCTGTTTGCGGCCACCGTTGAGCAGATCGTCGAGGAACATCGCCTTGAACTCCGGCCGCGCGAGCAACCGGCGGTCGCCCTCCGGGGACATCCGCCCGTACAGGTCGATGATCGGTGACGCGAACGGCCTCGCCAGCCTGATGACGGAACTCGCCGCCAACCCGACCGGGACGCCGCCCGCCGACAACACCGGAGCCGCCAGCACCGCGAGATCCATCAAACCGCTGCGGATGGCGTCGGGCCCCTGCGTCGGCGCAACACCGCCGAGGATGCCGGCCGCGACCACGCGGTCGGGCATCGCGTGCGCCGCCGCCAGCGTGTATGGGCCGCCACCGGACAGTCCGACGACGGCCATCTGATCGATGCCCAGGGTGTCGGCTACCGTGCGCAGATCCTCGGCGAAGTCGATCACCGCGCCGTACCGGTGCGGCGTCGACGAGCCGACTCCCGGCCGGTCGATCCCGATCAGCCGGACGTGCTCACGCTCGGCGAACGCGCGGGCCTCCATCGGCACCTGCCGGCGCGCGCCGGGTGTGCCGTGCAGCCAGAACACCGCTCTGCCCTGAGCCGAACCGAACTCCGCGAAGCCGAGCCGACGCCCCTCACCTACTGCGACCGTGCCCTCCAACTGCGGGCGTGCGATATCCACCATGGTCACAGCTTCGCACGTGACCACCGTCACGTTTTCGCTCGGGACCCGATCAGCGGTGTGCGGTGGACATCAACTACCCGGTCCTGAAGGACGCGGGTTTGCTGCTCACGTTCTAACTGGCTGTTAGAGGGGTGGCTGCTTTAGGCACGGTTGATTGGGCGGCCCGATAGTTGGTGTGTCCGAGTGCGGCAATGTTGGCGGCGGCGTTATCGTCGGCGTGGCCGGTCCGCAGTCGCGGCACCGGAAGAGTGCTTGACTGCGCCTGTTCGCGGTGTCGCAGTGCCCGCAGAGGTGACACGTCTTACTGGTGTTGCGCGGGTTGATCACCTGCACCGGCAGTCCTGCGGCTTGCGCCTTGTAGGTGATCTGAGCGCGCAGTTGCGCGTAGGCCCAGCAGTGCAGTTGTTGCCGTTGATTGCGTGCGAGCCGTACCCGGTCCCGGATACCCGACAGGTCTTCTACCGCGATTCCCTGACCGGTGCGTTGTGCCTGGGCAACAATCGTTTTCGAGAGTTGGTGATTGATGTCGGTGGCGTACCGAGTCTCCTTCCTACGCCGCTTCTTCAGCTTCCGTTTCGCGGACTTGGTCCCCACCTTCTGCAGCGCGGACCGCATGGATTCGTTCTTTTTCCGGCGGGCGGTGACCGCACCACCGGACCACCGGACGTCGAGTTCGGCCGGGTCGTCCGCGGTGGTCACCGCCAGGTTCACGATCCCCAAGTCCACGCCCAGCCACCCGGTGGGGTCGTCCGCGGGGACCAGCTGATCCGGTGCGTCGGTGTCGACGGTGGCGTGCAGGTAGAAAGATCCGTCGCGGAAAATCAGATCCGACTCGCCTTTGCGGTCGGCGAGCATTTTCAGCTGCCACGGCGCGCACACGAATCCGACGTTGCGCATCCGGCCCTCGGTCGTCCAGATCGACACCGTCGATCGATCGATCTGCCACGACAAGCACCGATCGTCGAACGGTTGGCCCGCGTCTTCGCGGAACACGATCGCCTTACCTGCAACCTTCGCATACCGTTTCGATTCCGGCGTGCCGTAATTCCCGTTAAGCAGGTTCGCTTTCCGGGTCGCGTACGCATCCGCGACTTTCTTGATGACCCGGATCGCCGGTTGCGCCGACAACCCGCGCGCTTTGAGCTGGGCATAGACCTGTTTCTGCAGCGCGAACGGGCGTCGATCGGTGGCGGTGTGCGCGAACTGCGCAACCATGTTCGCCCCCGCATTGCACAACTCCAGCGTCGATTTCAGCGCCACATACTGCCCCGGGGTGGGAGCCAGCTTCACGACGACGATCCGCTTCACACCCTGCGCCTTTCCCTGCTGAGACCCTATGGTCTTCGTCACGAAGTATCGTCGCGGTGCGTTCACCGACCCGATGCTGACCCGCTGCGCGCAGATCATGGCAGAGGCGTGTGACAAGTTCGGCGCAACGTTGACCGAGTTCAACGGAGAAACCGACCACGTCCACCTATTGATCCACTACCCACCTACCGTGCAACTCTCCACCCTGGTCACTAGCCTCGAGGGCGTCTCCGCTCGATACCTGCGCCGAGAGTTCCCCGACCACATCCGGAAATACCTGTGGCGCAACCACTTCTGGTCACCGTCCTACTTCGCCGCCTCCGCAGGTGGAGCCCCACTCGCCATCATCGCCGAGTACATCACCAACCAAAAACGACCAGAACCCACGAAAGAAAGCGACCCCGCTACGCGCGATCGCGCAGTACAGAATCAGCTTCCTCCCGGCCCTGAAGGGCCAGGCTTCCTCTGATTAATCCGGTGAACTGGTAGGTCGCGGCGTCGACGATCTGGTCGGGCGACACCTCGATCTCGCCGTTCAGCCACGCCGTCATGAGTTCGGCGAGCCCGCCCACGAACAGCAGCGCGGTGATCTCGTCCTGCGGCGACGACCATGCCCGGTCGCCGTAGAGTTCCTTCGATTCCTCGGCGACCAGCAGGGCGAACGCCCGCAGCAACTCGCGTCTTCGCGTCCGCAGCGGTTCGGCGCCCGCGGACTCGATGATCGACACCCTCCCCTTCCGCGGGTCGGCCGTCAGGGTGTCGACGAAGGTCGCGATCGCCGCCCGCGCCCGCACCTCCGGATCACCGGTCACGGTCTGCAGGGTGACCCGCGCGGCCTCCCCGATCTCCGCGGCGATGCCCTCGATCACCTGCACCAGCAGGTCGTCCCGACTGCGGAAGCTCTCGTAGAAATAGCGTTCCGTGAGTTTCGCCTCGGCGCAGATCGCGGTCATGGTCGCCTTCTCCCCGCCGACGGTGCCGAACACCTCGAGCCCCGCCTCGAGCAACCGCGCGCGACGCTCCGCGGCCCGCTCCTCCGAACTTCGCCCGCGGTACTGCCGCGCCGGCTGACTCATGACTCGATATTGACAGACCCGTAGCTGTGACGCACACTACACACATCTGACAGGCTGCCCTGTCACATATGCCGACGAGGAGGGCCGATGCCCAGAGTTCTCGCTGCTCCCCCACCGGAAAGTGCCCTGCAACCCATCTCGGGCAATGCCGGATTGCCCGTCATCGGACACTCGCTGGACTACTTCCGCGACCCGATGGGACTGCTGCAGAGCCGGTGGGACCGCTTCGGCCCCGTGTCGCCGCTGAGCATGGCCGGCCAGAGGTGGGTCACCGTGCTCGGACCGACGGCTGCCAGGAAGTGCTACAGAACAAGGACCGCGCAATCGTCAACAGCGACGGGTGGAGCGTGCTGATCGGACCGTTCTTCCACCGCGGGCTCATGCTCCTCGACGGCGACGAACACCTCTCCCACCGGCGAATCATGCAGCAGGCGTTCACCCGCGACCGGCTGTCCCGCTACACCGAGGCGCTCCACCCCGCGGTCGAGAAGGGCCTCGACGCGTGGCAACCCGCCCTGGGCTTCGCCGCGTGTCCCACGCTGAAGGAACTGACGCTGGATCTCGCCACGAGCATCTTCATGGGCGGCGCCGAGGGGTCGACGCACCAGGAGATGGCCGAGATCAACAAAGCCTTCATCGACTGCGTGCAGGCCGCCACCTCGGTGGTGCGGTACCCGTTGCCCGGAACCCGGTGGAAACGCGGCATCGACGGACGCGCACGCCTCGAGGATTTCTTCCGCCGATACCTGCCCGCCCGCCGCGCGGGTGCCGGCGACGACCTGCTCTCCGCGCTGTGCCACATCGAATCCGAAGAGGGACAGCGGTTCAGCGACGACGACGTCGTCAACCACATAATCTTCCTGCTGATGGCCGCCCACGACACGTCCACGATCACCCTGTCGACGATGATGCAGTACCTCGGCCAGCACCCCGAATGGCAGGAGTGCTGCAGGCGTCCGTCGGCGGCACTGGGCACGACCACCCCGACCTACGACCAACTCGACGAACTCACCGACCTGGACCTCGTGATGAAGGAATGCCTCCGCCTCTGTCCCGCCGGTCCCGGTGGTCGCCCGCCGGGCAGTGAAGGACACCGAGGTGCTCGGCCGCTACATCCCACAGGGAACGCATATGTCCGTGGTCGTGCACTTCACCCACCACATGCCCGAGTACTGGCCCGAACCGGAGAAGTTCGACCCCGAGCGGTTCGCACCCGAACGCCGCGAGGACAAGGTGCACCGATATGCGTGGGAGCCGTTCGGCGGCGGCGTGCACAAATGCCTGGGAATGCATTTCGCCGGCGCCGAGATCAAGGCGGTCATGCACCACCTGCTGCAGCGATTCGACTGGCAGGTGAGCCCCGACTACGTCGCCCGGCTCAACTACACCTCGCTGCCGTTCCCCTCCGACGGCCAACCGGTGGACCTGTATCACCGCGTCGGCTGAGCCGACCCGTGGTGCAGTCTGAGCCGACCCGTGGTGCAGCCCGATCCGATCCCGCATAGTGGAGGTCATGACCGTTTCGGCGCCCCCGCTCGACGTGTACTCGCAGCCCACGCTGTCCGCCCTGATGCCGTCCGTTCTCGCTTCTCTGGGGGTCGCCGGCGAACCCAACCGGCTGCACCTGCCGGACAGCAGACACACCGTGGTGCTCCTGATCGACGGCCTCGGCTGGACTCTGCTGCGACGCCACCGCGAACACGCGCCGTTCCTCGACAGCCTGACCGGGCGGCCGATCCGGGCGGGGTTCCCCACCACGACGGCCACCAGCATCGCGTCGTTCGGCACGGGGCTGCCGCCGGGCAGCCACGGCATCACCGGGTACCAGTCATACGTTCGTGAGGTTCGCGGCACGCTCAACTGGCTGTCGTGGCGCGCCGGGCACAAGGGCGACGAACTCACCCGGCTGGTCCCCGAGGTCGCCCAGCCCGCACCCACGGTGTTCGAACGTGCCGCGGCAGACGGCATCACGTGCACGACCGTGGTGCCCACGAAGTTCGACGGGTCCGGGCTCACCCGCGCGGTCCTCCGCGGCGGCACGTTCCGAGGCATACACGCGTACGGTGACCTCATCGCGCACGTCGTCACCGCGTCCCGGTCCGGCGAACGAACCCTCACGTACTGCTACCTCAGCGAAATCGACACGCTCGGACACATTTACGGACCGGGATCCGAAGCCTGGCTGCATCAGCTCACCGTCGTCGACCAGCTCGTCGAGAAACTCGTCGCCGGCCTCGAGGCCGCAGGTCCGGGCATCACACTGCACGTCACCGCCGACCACGGCATGGTCACCGTGGACGACGCGGACAAGATCGACTTCGACGACACCGCGGCGCTGTCGGACGACGTGGTGGCACTCGCGGGCGAACCCCGCTGCAGGCACGTCCACACCCGAACCGGAACCGCGCACGACGTCGCCGACCGGTGGAGGAGCGAACTGGGACACCGCATGTGGATCGGAACGCGGGACGAGGCCGTCACCGCGGGACTGTTCGGACCGGCCGTGCGGTCCGAGGTGCAGGGCCGCATCGGGGACGTCGTCGCCATCGCGCAGGGCGGTGTCGCGGTGGTCCGGCGGAAGGCGGAGTCGAGGCTGTCCGCACTCCCCGGCCAGCACGGCGCCCTCACCGACGACGAGTTGCTGATTCCTCTGCTCCACACCGCCACCGCGTAATCCCGGGCCACTCACCGGTCCTCGGTGACACTCCTGATAGAAATGACGAACAGCGTTGATTTCAGGAGAGATTCATGCCCCGCTCTGCGGTACCGAACACCGGCTCCATCATCACGACCGTCAGGAACAAATGGCCCTGGATCCTCGCCGGCCTCGTCGTCGTCGTGCTCGTCGCGATGCTGTCCCCGGACCCCGACGACACCCTCGCCGCCGGAACCGGACCGATCTCGCCCTCGGAAGTCACTGACGCACAACAGATACAGTCGGCGTTCGTCCAGCTCGCCACCCTCGAGGTGAAGGGCCGGGCACCCAAGACCGGGTACGACCGGGAACTATTCGGCGCCAGCTGGACCGACAACGTGTCGGTCGCACTCGGGCGCAACGGCTGCGACACCCGCAACGACATCCTGCGACGTGACCTCGTCGACATCACCTCCCGCGACCGCACCCGCGAGTGCGTGGTGCAGTCGGGCACGTTGCGGGATCTGTACACGGGCAACACCATTGCGTTCACCCGGGGCACGAAGACGTCGGACGCCGTGCAGATCGATCACGTCGTGGCACTGTCGGACGCGTGGCAGAAGGGCGCACAACTCCTCGACGCGCAGACACGGGCCGACCTCGCGAACGACCCCCGCAACCTGCAGGCGGTGGACGGTCCCACCAATCAGCGCAAGAGCGACGCCGACGCGTCGACGTGGCTGCCCCCGCTGGCGGCGTACCGCTGCACCTACGTGGCGCGTCAGGTGGAAGTGAAAGTGGCGTACCGACTCTGGGTGACACCGCCCGAGCGCGACGCGATGGCCACGGTGCTCACCGGGTGCGGCGCCCGGTGATCACGCTCCGGGCGGGGTGAGCCGGTTCTCCGAACCCGTGTCGACCGCCGGGGCCGTCGCACCGGAATCCCAGCCGACGGTGTTGTTGGAACCGGTGAGTTCGAGCGAATCGAGAGACACGGCACGTACGAAGTTGTCGTTGCCACTCACCGTCACCGCGCCGGAATCGTCCACGTTCACCGAGTTGCCGCTTCCGCTGACCGAGATCCGCTCCGCCCGCTTGCCGAGCACCGTCACGGCGTTGCCCTGCAGCTCGATCGACTCGACGACGTCGATCCCGGCACTGTTGCTGCGCCCCGAGATCGTGAGCGTTCCGGTCTGCCCGCCGACCACGTTGGTGTCCTGACCGCGCAGAATCACCGCATTCGACGTCGCGACGTTCGCCGAGACACCGTTGGCCTCGATGGTGACGGTGCCGCACTCGCCGTCCAGGACGACCCCGACACCGTCCCTGTTGACGATCACGTCGCGGCCCGCGCAGTCGCCGCCCGAGTTCAGTTCCACCGCGGAGCCGTCCTCGCCGGCCGGTTCCCTCGGCTGCGTGGCGTCCCGCCCGCACCCTCCGGACACCGCGGCCACCATCACCAGACAGGCGATCGTGGCCGCGGCGCGAGAACCGCTCCGCCGGAGGGTGTGCATGGAGCGCAGGTCAGTTCTGCGCGAACACCGGCATCGTGACGACCTGCCCCGCGTACGACAGTCCGGCACCGAACGCGAGGAGCAGCGCCGTGTCGCCGGGCTTGACGTCGCCGTTCGCCAGCATCGCCTCCATCGCGAGCGGCACGGACGCGGCCGAGGTGTTGCCGGACTCCGCGATGTCGTCGGAGACCGGGACGTTCTCGGGGAGCTTCATGCTGCGGGCGATCACCTCGGTGATCCGGGAGTTCGCCTGATGCGGAACGAATGCGTCGAGGTCCTCGACGGTCAGTCCGGCCTTCTCGACGGCGGCGAGCGCCACCTTGCCCATCTCGAATGCCGCCCAGCGGAACACCGCGGTGCCGGCCATCTTGATGTATGGGCGCTTGGCACCCGGCGTCGTGATGTATTCGTACCAGTCCAGGTCCTGCACGATGGCGTCGGACTGGGAACCGTCGGAACCCCACTCCACCGGTCCGATGCCCGCGACATCGCTCTTGCCGACCACGACGGCGCCGGCGCCGTCACCGAAGATGAAGCGCGTGGAGCGGTCGGTCGGTTCGGTGGTGATGCTCATCTTCTCGACACCCACCACGAGGGCATAGTCGACCGATCCGCCGCGAACCAGGTCCGACGCCACGGTCAGCGCCGTGCAGAAGCCGGCGCATCCGCCACCGAGGTCGAACGCTCCGGGCCCACTGGTACCCAGCGCGTCGGCGACCAGGGCCGCGGCGGGAGGCGTCAGGAGGAGATACGTCGACGTGGCGACGATGACGCAGCCGATCTGCTCGGGGTCGATACCGCTCGCCTCGATGGCCTTGCGTCCGGCCTCGATGGACATGGTGACGACATTCTCGTCTTCCGCCGCGAAGCGCCGGTTCCGGATGCCCGAACGAGACTGGATCCACTCGTCCGTCGAGTCGATCAGTTCACAGATCTCGTCGTTGGTGACAACCCGCTCGGGCCGATACACGCCGAGCCCGAGAAGGGCGGACTGCCGACCTCCAGCCACGGTGGCAATCTGCTTTCCCATCGATCGATCTCCTCATCAGGTCCCGCGTGGTTACGCGCAGTGTGGACTTGTCGCCAGCACACGTTACGTCGAGCGCCGCCCACGGGGTAGCACCGGTTCCTGTTACTCGTCGGTAACATCGGTTCGGCGGGGAGGTCGGCGAAACGAACACGGCGGTCAAACCGACACTTTCGTATGAACAGACTTGTTAGACTTCTCGCGATTTCCAGCAGTTGATCACCGGTAGGGGGAGTGGTCGTTTCAGGCCACGCAGTGCCGCCTGCTGCTAGAGATGGAGTGTCCTCGTGAAGCGAACCAGAGCTCTTGCAGCAGCGTCACTCATCGGCGCGGCCGTGACGTTGATCGCCTTCGCCGGCCCGGCCGCCGCGAATCCCAACGCCATCAATCCGATCCCCGGCCTCAACGGGACCAACGGGATCCCCCACCTCACCGGGCGCACCCAGGCCGTCGCGCAGCAGACCGGCATGCTCAGTCCGAACCGCACCCAGGACGCCAACGTCCTCGGCACCGACCTCGGCGTCATGTGGGACAACGGCCAGGGCCAGGTCCTCACGGCGTTCGGCGACTCCGCCGGACTCGGACTGCCCAACCTGCTGTCGGGCAGCCTGTGGGCCTGGCGCAGCAGCACGCTCTTCCGCAGCTCGGACGGCATCCTCTCGGACGGAATGAACTTCGACAGCTCGCCGCGCGACATCTTCGGCCAGTCCAAGGAACTCGTCCCCAGCCCCAAGATCCCGTTCGTCGAGATCAGCCGCATCCCCACCGCCGGCGTCGCCGTCGGCAACACCCAGGTGCTGAGCATGATGTCGGTGAAGAACTGGGGTCCCGCCGGGACGTGGGACACCAACTACTCCGGTCTCGTGTACTCCCAGGACAACGGCGAGAACTGGACCGTCGCCCCCGAGACGCAGCGCCCGAATGTCGGCGGCAACGCCAACTTCCAGATGAGCGCCTTCGTCAAGGCCGACGGTTTCGTGTACCAGTACGGAACCCCCGCCGGCCGCGGCGGTCTCGTCCACATCGCGCGTGTGCCGGAGCCCCAGATCATGGATCTCGGGGCGTACGAGTACTTCGACGGCGCCAAGTGGATCAAGGGCAACCCCGACGTCGCCAAGCCGATCATGCCGGGCGGCGTCGGCGAACTGTCCGTCGCGTACAACGAGTACCTCGGCCAATACCTCATGCTGACCACCGACCAGTACAACTCGGTGGTCATGCGCCGCTCGCCGTCGGTCACCGGACCGTGGGGCCCGCCGGAGGTCCTCGTCGACACGCGGGAGCTGCCCACCGCGTACGGCGCGTACATCCACCCGTGGTCGTCGGGACGCGACCTCTACTTCCTCACGACGGTGCACAACAACTACAACGTGCTCCTCATGCGCACGACACTCACGCCGTAGCCGTCGTACTAGCGTCGACTGCATGGATGCAGCGGCCTGGGACGAACGGTATTCACAGAGCGACCTGGTGTGGGGTGCCCCACCCAACGCCGTCGTGGTCGAGCAGGTCACCGCGCTCCCCCGCGGTCGCGCACTCGACCTGGCGTGCGGGGAGGGCCGTAACGCACTCTGGCTCGCCACCCGCGGCTGGGAGGTGACGGGCCTCGACTACTCGGCCGTGGCCGTCGACAAGGCCCGCCGGGTGGCCGCCGACGCACCCCGGTCGGTCCGGGAACGACTCGACTACCGCGTCGCCGACGTCACCGATTCGGACCTCGGCGGCGAGTACGACCTCGTGCTCGTGCTCTACCTCCATCTCGCCCCGACGGAGCGACTGCGGGTTGTGAACCGCGCCATATCTGCGCTGAAACCTGACGGAATCCTCATGATTTTGGGGCATGACGCCGTTAACTTGACGCAGGGCGTCGGAGGTCCCCAGGAACTCGAAATCCTTTACACACCAGACGATGTGGTGAAATCGTTCGACGGGCGCCTCGACGTCGACGTAGTCGAACGGCGCCTACGCGAGACGGAGGCCGGAACGGCGATCGACGCGCTCGTCGTCGCGCACCGCCCGAGTCTTGGCAGTCAGGTAAATGGGGCGTAATATCGGTCAATGTTACCGACGAGTAATAACTTGGGCGGTACTAACTGATAGACCGCACCATCTCACTGGGAGAGACAGAAGACATGGGCCATTACAAGAGCAACGTCCGCGACCTGGAGTTCAACCTCTTCGAGGTTCTCGGTCTCGAGCAGCCGCTGAGTGAAGGCGTGTGGGGCGATCTCGACGCCGACACCGTCCGCAACATGCTCAGCGAAGTTGCCCGCCTCGCCGAGGGGCCGCTGGGCGAGTCCTTCGCCGACGCCGACCGCAACCCTCCGGTCTTCGACCCCGAGAACCACACCGTCACCCTGCCGGAATCCTTCAAGAAGTCGTTCCGCGCACTGTGGGACGCCGAGTGGTACCGCATGGGACTCTCCGAAGAGATCGGCGGCGTTCCCGTGCCCCGGTCCGTCGTGTGGGCCATCGGTGAGCTGATCCTCGGCGCCCAGCCGGCCGCGCACATGTACCAGGCCGGACCCGCGTTCGCGGACGTGCTGTTCCACAACGGCACCGAAGAGCAGAAGAAGTGGGCCGCCACCTGCGTCGAACGCGGCTGGGGTGCCACCATGGTCCTCACCGAACCCGACGCCGGTTCCGACGTCGGCGCAGGCCGCACCAAGGCCATCAAGCAGGACGACGGCTCCTGGCACATCGAGGGCGTCAAGCGGTTCATCACGTCCGCCGACTCCGACGACCTGTTCGAGAACATCTTCCACCTGGTCCTGGCCCGCCCCGAGGGCGCAGGCCCTGGCACCAAGGGTCTGTCGCTGTTCTTCGTCCCGAAGACGCACTTCAACTTCGAGACCAACGAGTTCGGCGAACGCAACGGCGCCTTCGTCACCAACGTCGAGCACAAGATGGGCCTGAAGGTCTCCGCCACGTGTGAGGTCACCTTCGGCGGCCACGGCATTCCCGCCCAGGGCTGGCTCGTCGGCGAGGTCCACAACGGCATCGCGCAGATGTTCGACGTCATCGAGCACGCCCGCATGATGGTCGGCACCAAGGCCATCGCCACCCTCTCCACCGGCTACCTCAACGCCCTCGACTACGCCAAGGAACGTGTTCAGGGCGCCGACCTCACGCAAATGACGGACAAGGCGGCGCCGCGCGTCACCATCACGCACCACCCCGACGTCCGTCGCGCGCTCGCCATGCAGAAGGCGTACGCCGAAGGCCTGCGCGCCGTGTACCTGTACACCGCGGCACACCAGGACGAGGCCACCGCCAAGCTGGTGTCCGGCGCCGACAAGGACCTCGCGTTCCGCGTCAACGACCTGCTGCTCCCGATCGTCAAGGGTGTCGGCTCCGAGCGGGCCTACCAGTACCTGACCGACAGCCTGCAGACCTTCGGCGGCTCCGGCTTCCTGCAGGACTACCCGATCGAGCAGTACATCCGCGACGCCAAGATCGACTCGCTGTACGAGGGCACCACCGCCATCCAGGCGCAGGACTTCTTCTTCCGCAAGATCGCCCGCGACCGCGGTGTGGCACTCGCCCACGTCGCCGGCGAGGTCAAGAAGTTCATCGACAGCGAGGCAGGCAACGGTCGCCTCAAGGCCGAGCGCGCCCTGCTCGCCACCGCGCTCGAGGACGTCCAGACCATGGCCGCTACCCTCACCGGGTACCTCATGGGTGCGCAGGAGCAGCCGACCGAGCTGTACAAGGTCGGCCTCGGTTCCGTCCGCTTCCTGATGTCCGTCGGCGACCTGCTCATCGGCTGGCAGCTGCTGCGCCAGTCCGAGATCGCGATCAAGGCCCTCGACGAAGGCGCCTCCGACAAGGACAAGGCGTTCTACGAGGGCAAGGTCGCCATCGCGTCCTTCTTCGCGAAGAACGTTTTGCCCGAACTGACCGCCACCCGCGGCATCGTCGCCAACCTCGACAACGACATCATGGAGCTCGACGAAGCAGCGTTCTGATCGGCTTCACACGGCCCGACGGCCGGGGTACTCCCCCGGCCGTCGGGCTTTTTCGTGCCCACCTCGGGCTCCCGCACCACTTCTCCGTCGACGCACCGCCTTTCGTGTCCGAAAAGGCGCGCGCGGACCGAGAAGGGGTGCGGGAGTTGTCCACAACCTTCAGTTCATCCACAGCCGGGCACTTCGGTCCGGATTCTCGGCGACCGCCGGGCGAGAATCGTTCCCATGGAACACGACCCGGGTGCACTGCTGCGACGCCAGGCGGCGCTGGACCGCGGCTACAGCGACGACGAGATCCGGCGGCTATACGCGCGCGGCGAATGGCAACGCATCGGGCGCGGCGCGTATCTTCCCGCGTCGGTGTACTCGCAACTCGGCGACGAAGCGCGTCATCGCGTCCTGATCGACTCGATCGTTCACGCGCTGTCGGACGACGCAGTACTCAGTCACCAATCGGCGGCCGTCGTGTACGGACTTCCGCTGTGGCGAACGGCCCTCGACCGCGTGCACGTCACGAGAAACCGACGCGGAGGTGGCCGCGTCAAGCGGCGGATCACCGTGCACTGCGCGCCGATCGGCACGCACGTGGCGGTGGTGGACAGGTACTCGCTGACCCTTCCGGCACGCACCGTCGTCGACCTCGCCCGGACCCTGCCGTTCGAGCAGGCCGTCGTGGTGGGCGATGCGGCCGTCCGCAGGTTCGGCATCAGCCGTGACGACCTGGACGCCGAACTGTCCCTCGCTGCGCGTAGTCACGGCGTCGATGCGGCGCGGAGGGTCGTACGTTTCGTGAGCGGGCACAGCGAAAGCGTCGGCGAATCTCGAAGCCGGGTGATGTTGGCGAGAAGCGGACTACCGGTCCCGTCGCAGCAGGGTGAGGTGTTCGGACCCGGCGGTCGACGGGTCGGGCGCTGTAGCCGCTACTCGCCGTCGTTCGGCTTCGGCTTGGGGGTGGTGGTCTTCGGACTCTCCGCCGCGGTGGACGGGGCGGGTGTCGCGGCTGCTGGGGTGCGCTCGTCGGGCTTGGGCGCGCCGGGTGCCTCGCACTTGACGATCGGGACGGGATCGTAGCGGACGGTCCTGGTGTCCCGGGAGATCTCCTGGCCGGTGGCGTGATCGGAGATGACGCGGGTGTCACTCGCGGTGAACCCCGGTGCGCCGCTGGAGGCGATGCAGTGCTCGCCGGCGGGCAGGGTGACCGTGTCGGGCTGCGTCGGCTTGGTGCGGTCGCCGGTGATCGACTCGACGTCGACCGACTTGGTTCCCCAGAAGCGGATGGTCAGATCCGAGGCGCCGCCGATGGCCTGGATCATCACGCCCGTCTTGGCGGTGTTGCGGAACTGCAGGTCGATGGCGCCTTCGAAGACGGTCGCCTCCCGCGCCTCCGGGTACCGCGAGATGTAGTACGAGTGCTCGGTGTGCGCGACGTCCTCCATGCCGGCGAAGTACGCGGCGTTGTACAGCGTCGTCGCCACCTGGCTCACACCGCCGCCGACCGCGGTGTCCGGGCGGCCGTTGTTGATGATGCCCGACTCCACATAGCCCTGAGCCGTGCCGCGGGGGCCGGTGTACCCATTGAGGGAGAACGTGTCTCCGGGCTTGATCAGCGCGCCGTTGATCTCACTGGCGGCGAGACGGATGTTCGTGCCGGACGCCGCGGAGAAGCCGCCGGTCGTGAACTCGCCGATCACTTCCTTCACCCCGAGACCTTGCGCGGCCTCCGTGGTGAGGGCCGGCGGGACGGGACCGTACACCGCGGCGGTCGTGTGAGAACCGTTGCCGCGCAGCACCTCGGGCAGCGTCTCCAACGTCTTGGGCCACTGCACCAGGTCGCCGACGACGGCCGGGACGACCGTGGGCGATCCCCCGTCGAGCGTGATCGTGGCGTCCTTCGGTGCGATCTCCGTCGAGACGAGTTGCGGAGCCAGAATCCCGATGGCGGCCTCGACGTTGTACGTGGGCTTCAGCCCGCCGGTGCCGTCCGGTTCGAAACCGACGATCGCACCGATCTGCTGGCGCGGCGCGGTCGCGACCTTGCCGTCACGACCGGTGACCACCAGGTCTGCCGAGGCCGCGGGCGTCGCCACTTCGGCGAGCGCCTTCTGGACGCCTTCCTTCGTCACCGTGACGGGCACGACGTCGACGGGCAGTTCCACCGTCCGGCCGAACGCCCACTCCTCGGTCAACGCCGCCTCGGCGCCCTCACCGTTCAGGTTCTGCCCGGCCGACGGATCCACCGGCACCGGGGTCGCGCCCTCGAACACGACGGTCCCCTCTCGGGACGCGCGATCGGTCTCTCCGCGCAGGCCGTCGACGGCGGACGCCAGCGCGGCCTCGTCGCGAGTCGACACCACCCCGATCTCGTCGGTGGTGAAGAACGACGTGAGTCGGGTGAACGGGTTCAAAGGCTGCGAATCGGCTCGGTCGAGGGTGGCCTCCCAGTCGACCCCGAGCCCGGCGTCGGCGGGCACGAGTTCCGTGGAGACGTCGCCGGCCTGCACTGTCAGCGGCTGGTCGGCGCGCGGGCCGACCTGCGCCTGCAACGTGGCCTCCGCCTCCTCGCGGGACGAACCGCCCACGTCGACGCCGGCCACGGTCACCCCGCGTGGGACCTTTCCGGAGGACACCGCGAGGTCTGCGGCATAGGCGATGCCGATCACGGCGATCACACCGCCGGTGACGGCCGCGATCTTCACCCACGGGGCACGCGCCGGGGTCTTCTCAGCGGATGCCTCGGCAGGTTCCGGTTCGGGCTGCGGCGGGACGGGCGACGCGGCGGCCGGGGCCACCACCGTCGGTTCCTCCGCCGCCGTGGTGTACGCCTGCGTCGGACCGGGAACGGGGCCCGGCGGAATCGCGGGGATCACCTGCGTGACGTCCTCGTTCGCCGGCGGCTCCACCCACAACGGAGGTTCCGGATCCTGCTCGTCGGAACGTTCCCCCAGGTCACCGAGGTTCAGCTGCGTCGTCGGGGCGTCGTCGGCACTCAGCTGTTCCGCCGAATCCTCGGGAGCCGGGGCATCGTCGGGGGCCGGGACCTCAGCGGGCGGGTCGGCCACGTTCTCGGGTTCGACACTCTCGGGCGTCGCGGAAGGGTCCGGCGTCGACCGTTCGGGTGCAGTGCGCCCCTTGTCGCCGTCTTCGTCGTTCACCGTGGCCCTCTCACCGAGTTGTCCTTCGTGCGGGCCTCAGCTTGCCGTCGGTGCTCGTTGCATTTCAAGCGCGATCCGATCCGAGCGAGGCCCGGTCGAGACCCCCACGTCAGCGTACCGGCCGCCGGAAATGCAAGAGCCCCGCGCTGCTGCCAGGTCGGGGGTCAGGCAGCAACACGGGGCTGACAGGGATATCGCCAGCTAATCTCCAGCGTTACACCTGTCGGAAAAGATTTCGGGGATCCGGCCACCCCTCGTTGCCGGATCCCCGCTCGCACTGCGCACACGCTGGCCTTTCCGGTCTCCCAGCTACCGGAAAGGCCAGGCGGATCACGCCTCTATGATTGCCGTCACACCCTGGCCGCCTGCGGCGCAAATCGAGATCAGACCGCGGCCCGAGCCCTTCTCCGCAAGCATCTTGGCGAGCGATGCGACGATGCGGCCGCCGGTCGCGGCGAACGGGTGACCCGCCGCCAGCGACGACCCGTTGACGTTCAGCTTGCTGCGATCGATGGAGCCGAGGGCACCGTCGAGGCCGAGGCGCTCCTTGCAGTACTCGTCCGATTCGAACGCCTGCAGCGTCGCCAGGACGACGGATGCGAACGCCTCGTGGATCTCGTAGAAGTCGAAATCCTGCAGCGTGAGGCCGTTGCGGGCCAGCAGGCGCGGGATGGCGTACGTCGGCGCCATCAGGAGCCCGTCCTTGCCGTGGATGTAGTCGACGGCGGCGGTCTCGGAGTCGACCAGGTGGGCGAGCACCGGGAGCTTGCGCTCGGCGGCCCACTCGTCCGTGGACAGCAGGACCGCGGACGCTCCGTCGGTGAGCGGGGTGGAGTTACCCGCCGTCATCGTCGCGTCGCCCGCCTTCACCCCGAAGACCGGCTTCAGCTTGGAGAGCTTCTCGGCGCTGGAGTCGGGCCGCAGGTTGTCGTCGCGGGTGAGACCGAGGAACGGGGTCACCAGGTCGTCGAAGAAGCCGCGGTCGTAGGCGGCGGCCATGTTCTTGTGGCTGGCGGCGGCCAGTTCGTCCTGGTCCTCCCGGCGGACTCCGAATTCCTTGGCCGTGATGGCGGCGTGCTCACCCATGGACAGTCCGGTGCGGGGCTCGCCGTTGCGCGGGATCTCGATGCCGAGCATCGACGGGCGGACGTTCCCGAGGAGCTTGATGCGGTCGCCGGTGCTCTTCGCGCGGTTCAGCGACAGCAGGAACTCGCGGAGTTCGTCGTTGACGCCGATCGGCGCGTCGGACGTGGTGTCGACGCCGCCGCCGACACCGGCATCGATGCGGCCGGCCGCGATCGCGTCACCGACCGCGACGATCGACTGCAGTCCGGTGCCGCAGGCCTGCTGCAGGTCGAAGGCCGGGGTGTAGGGGCTGAGCGCGCTGCCGAGAACGCATTCGCGCATCAGGTTGAAGTCGCGGCTGTGCTTGAGGACGGCGCCGCCGGCGACGAGTCCCAGCTTCTCGCCCTGGAGGTTGAAGCGGCTCACCAGCCCGTCGAGGGTGGCGGTGAACATGTCCTGGTTGGACGCCTGTGCGTACTTCCGGTCGGAGCGGGCGAACGGGATGCGGTTTCCGCCGACGATCGCGACGGGACGCTGCTGCTTTCCGCCTGGCTTCGGCGCCGCGGCGGAGTTCGAATTGGTGCGAGCTTTGCTGGTCACTGACGTCTCCAAGGATCTGGTGCGATTACCTGTTGGCTACTATTCTTACTCAGGAGTAAGTTACTTGTCGACACCGCACTTCACTCGGTGCCCGGTGACTGACCGCCAAACGACGACAGAAGGTAGGACCGTGGCAGCCAGCAAGGGAGCTCCCGACATCTATTCCCAGTTCCTCTCATCCGCACCCGGCGCGTTCATCGCCGCGAAGGCGGGACTGCCGCGCCCCGAGAACCTGCGGCGATACAAGCACGGTGAACCGCCGCTCGCCGGCCCCGTCCTGATCGGCGGCAAGGGCCGTCTCGTGGAGCCGTTGCGCCGACTGCTCTCCGACTACCCCGCCGCGGGAGCGGGCGACGACCGGTACGGCGCCCTGCTGTTCGACGCCACAGGCATCGGTTCGGTCACCGAACTCGAGCAGCTGTTCGAGTTCTTCCAGCCGGTCATCCGCAACCTCGCGCCGTCCGCGCGCGTCGTCGTTATCGGCACCACCCCCGAGGAGACGTCCGGAGTCGACGAGCACATCGCCCAGCGCGCGCTCGAGGGCTTCACCCGCAGCGTCGGCAAGGAGGTCAAGCGCGGCGCCACGGCTCAGCTCGTCTACGTCTCACCGAAGGCCTCCGCCGGACTGTCGGGTCTCGAATCGACGCTCCGCTTCCTGCTGTCGGCCAAGTCTGCGTTCGTCAGCGGTCAGGTGATCCGCGTGGGCGACGAGGACTCCGTCGCGCCCGCCGACTGGGACAAGCCGCTCGACGGCAAGGTCGCGATCGTCACCGGCGCCGCCCGCGGCATCGGCGCGACCATTGCCGAGGTCCTCTCCCGCGACGGCGCGCACGTCATCTGCGCAGACATCCCGGCGGCCGGCGAGGCGCTGTCCGAGACGGCCAACAAGGTGGGCGGCACGTCCCTCGCGTTGGACGTGACAGCCCCCGACGCGGCCGACAAGCTCGCCGAGTTCGTCCTCGAGCGGCACGGCGGTGCAGACATCATCGTCCACAACGCCGGCATCACCCGCGACAAGACTCTCGCCAACATGGACGAGGGCCGCTGGAACATGGTGATCGGGGTCAACCTTCTTGCACCGCAACGGATCACCGACGTCCTCGTCGCCAAGGGCGCACTGAAGGAAGGCGGGCGCGTCGTCGACGTCTCCTCCATCGCCGGCATCGCGGGCAACCGCGGCCAGACCAACTACGGCACCTCCAAGGCCGGCGTGATCGGACTCGTGCAAGCCTCCGCGCCGGTGCTCGCGACGAAGAAGATCACGATCAACGCCGTCGCACCGGGCTTCATCGAGACCGCGATGACGGCGGCGATCCCCTTCGCCACGCGTGAGGCCGGACGTCGCATGAGCTCCCTGCTCCAGGGCGGCGAGACCGTCGACGTCGCGGAGACCGTCGCCTACTTCGCGAGCCCCGCATCCAACGCCGTCACCGGACAGATCGTCCGCGTCTGCGGCCAGAGCCTGCTGGGCGCCTGATGTCCGGCAAGGTCGTGCAACTCACGGAGAAGCCGGGCACGCTCGACATCTACACGCGCGCCGTGCGCAGCGCACTGCCGGTCATCGGTGCGAGCGGGGACAGCGCCCCCGACACGACGCTCGTCCTGAACGGGGTGCGCGTGGACCCCGACAACCTCGCGGCGTACGACAGGGTGACCGGGCTGCGTTTCGGCGACACCCTGCCGCTCACCTACCCGTTCACGCTGGTGTTCCCCGTCGTCATGAAACTGATGGTGTCCGAGGGTTTCCCCTTCCCCGCCATCGGTTCCGTGCACGCGGAGAACGTCATCGAACAGTTCCGTCCCATCTCGGTGATCGAACCCCTCGACCTGTCGGTGCACGCGGAGAATCTGCGCGAACACCGCAAGGGACTCCTGATCGACGTGGTCAGCGAGATCAAGGTCGGACGGGAACTGGTGTGGAAGCAGACGTCGACGTTCCTGCGTCAGCAGAAGACGTCGCTGTCCGGCCAGCCCGGCCCCGAACCCAAGGCCGAGGAGGAGCCGCCGCGTCCCCTGCGGACGATGCGGGTCGATCAGAAGACGATCGGCAAGTACGCCGCAGTCTCCGGGGACCGCAACCCGATTCACGTGTCGACGTTGGGCGCCAAGGCCTTCGGATTCCCGAAGACCATCGCGCACGGCATGTGGAGTGCGGCCGCCGTTCTCGGGTCGGTGGAGGGCCGGATCCCGGACGCCGTCACGTACAGCGTGCGTTTCGGCAAGCCGATCCTGCTGCCGTCCACGCTGAACGTGTACGCCGATCAGACCGCCGACGGCTGGGATCTGTCGATCAAACACCCGAAGAAGGGGTACCCGCACCTCACCGCAACGCTGCGGTAGCTGCTGCCGGGGCGAATGTACCTTTCGACGCTGCCAAGGCGTCGAAAGGTACATTCATTCCGGCTTCTTCTTGCCCGCGAGGCCCCGCCACGCCAGGGACTCCAGCAGGTCGGCGGCGGCGTCGACCTCGATCTCACCACCGGCGACACGGTCGGCCACGGCCTCACCCGCCCCGACCAGCGCGATGGCGATCAGTTCGAAATCCTGACCCGGTTCCGGGTCCTTGGTGCTGGATTCGAGCAGGTGCGCGGTCAACTCGATCAGCCGGTCGCGGCTCGACTGCACCGACCCGACGAACGCCTGCTGCCCCAACGCCTGACGGTAGAGCACCATCCACGACTTGCGGTGCTTGCCCACGAATCCGAGAAACCCCTCGAGCGCCCGCCGCAGCTGCTCACGTGGGCTCAGCCCCGGATCTCCCGCCGGAGCGAGCGCCTCGACGAAGCGCAGTCCCTCCCGCTGGATGCACGCCGCGAACAGTTCGTCCTTGGAACCGTAGTAGAGGTAGAGCATCGGCTTCGAGATTTCCGCCTTGGCCGCGATCGCGTCCATCGACGTCTCGTGAAACCCCCTGTCGGAGAAAACGTCGACAGCGGCGTCGAGCATCTGCTGCTCGCGCACTGCGCGCGGCAGTCGCTTGGTGCCGCCGGCCATTCGTCCTCCAATATTCGTCGAACCCGCTATCTTACTCTACGGTAATAAAGCGGGGTCGACCGGCGGACGAGAAGAATAGCAGCATCGCTCCCGTGGACTAGCAGGCCAGCACGCCCTTGGCGCGCGCGACCGTCACGACGGCCTCATCGACGCGCTGCTGCGGCAGCGCACCCGAGGCGACGGCGCCTTCGAGGTGATCGAGCACCCGCGGGACGTCGTCGGTGGTGAGCCACAGCGCGACGTCGACACCGGACGCCAGCGCCGTCTCGACAGCCTCGGTGATGTCGTAGCGGTCGGTGATCGCCTGCATGCCGCTGAGGTCATCGGTGAAGATCGGGCCGGTGAACGGCGGTGCGCCGTACCCGGTGCCGCCGCGCAGCAGTGCGACCGCGTCGGGACTGATGCTGGCGGGAATCCCGGGTGCCGTCAGACCCGGCACCTCGAGATGGCCGAGCATGACGCCGACACCCGTGGACACCAGGTTCCGGAACGGGACGAGATCCTTGTTCTGCAACTGCTCGAGCGGCGGGGTGGTGACGGCCCTGGTGTGGGAGTCGCCGGACGCCGAACCGTGGCCGGGGAAGTGCTTGATCACGGGCAGGATTCCCGCGTCCCGCATTCCGCGCGCGTAGGCGTCGGCGTAGCGGGTGACGACGGCGGGATCGTCGGAGTAGGAGCGGTCGCCGATGACGCTGTCGTCGGGTTGGCTGCTCACGTCCACGTCGGGGGCGAAGTTGACGGTGACACCGAGGTCCTTCAGTCCGCGGCCGCGCTCGAGCGCCATCTGATACGTCTGTTCCTCCGTCATGGTGGCGGCGGTCTGCCGGGCGGACGGGTCGGCGCCGAGCAGGTTCTCGACGCGCGAGACTCGCCCGCCCTCCTCGTCGATCGTCACCATCAGCGGCAGCGACGACGCCGACGCGACCTGGGGAACCTCGCGGTTCGCGAGCATGGTCTCGTCGGTCCAACTGCCGATGAAGATGCCACCCACCTGCTCGGCACGGACCACCTGCGCCGCGTCCGCGGTGCCGGTGACGCCCACGTTCAGCAGCTGAGCGAGCTTGCGCCGCAACGGCAGCGACTGCAGGAACTCCGTCTCGCACGACGCCGGTGCGGCGGCAGGTGATGCGGTGCCGGTGTGCGATGCGGGCTCGACGGAGGACGGCGACGGGGCCGGCGTCGCCGTGGACGACTCCGCGACCGTCTCGCCACCACCCGACGAACATCCGGCGACGAGGACGGTACAGGCAGCGAGCGCGAGGGCATACTTGATCCGCATGGGTTCGACGGTAGCCCAGTTCGCCGGCGATGCTCCCCCGACAGGGCCCGAATCAGGGACCATTGCCGTCGGTCTTGGTAATCTGGACACAGAGGAAGCCCGTTCTCAGGAGGTCGTGGTGCCAGGTGGTTTGATGTTGATCGCCTACGACGGATCCGACAACGCCAAGCGCGCGGTGGAGTGCGCAGGCCGCTTCCTCGCCTCCAATCGCGCTGTGCTGGTGACGGTGTGGGAGCCGATGGTCCGTCAGGCCGCGCGCATGTCCGGACTGTCGGGTGTGATGCAACCCGAGTGGGTACCCGACGAGGAGACCGAGGACGTCGCGTTCTCCGACGCCCGGGTCACCAACGAGGAGGGCACCCAACTCGCCGAGGCCGCCGGGCTCACCACCGAGAGTCGTTGCGTCGAGTGCACCAGCACGATCTGGACGGCCATCGTCGAGACCGCCGACGAACTCGCGGTCGACATCATCGTCACCGGCACCCGGGGCACCACCGGCCTGCGGTCGCTCCTGCAGAGCAGCGTCGCCGACCACGTGCTGCGCCACAGCCACCGTCCCGTGCTGATCGTGCCTCCGGGGAAGTGAGACGTGCGCCCGACTACTGTCGGGTGCACCATGGACGGCTTTCTTCTCTCCCGCGTCGACCGGACGCTGCGCACGTCCGGCGTGCGGCACGGGTACGACACCGCGTCGGCCGCTGTCGCCGCACTCGCGAACGGCGACTCCGAACTCGTCGTCGGAGCGCTTCCGTTCGACCCCGAACGCCCCGCCGCGCTGAGTGCCCCGGAATCCTGGGAGTTCACGGAGGGCCCGTGGCGGCCCGGCACCGTTCCCGACCTTCCGCCCGTCCGCCTCACACGGGAGGTTCCCGAACCTGCCGAGCACGTGGCCCGCGTGCGGTCCCTCGTCGACCGCCTGCGCAGCGGCACCCTCGGCAAGGTGGTGGCCGCACGCAGCGTCGCCCTCGCAGCCGACACGCCGATCTCCCCGGAAGCGTTGGCCGCGAGAATGATTCACCAGAATCCCACCGCCAACGGGTTCGCCGTCGACCTCTCCGCGGCCGGCGACGGTTTCCACGGGCACAGTCTCGTCGGCGCCAGTCCCGAAGTACTGCTCAGCCGCCGGGGGCGACGCGTCACCTGCCGCCCCCTCGCCGGAACCGCCCCTCGTCGCGCCGATCCGGAGGCCGACGAGAAGGAAGGCCGCGGACTGCTGGAGTCCACGAAGAATCTGGCCGAGCACGCCTTCGTCACGGCCTGGATCCGCGACGTCCTGGCCCCGCTCTGCACCGAACTGTCCGTCCCGGATTCGCCGGTCCTGACGAGCACCCACGAGGTGTGGCATCTCGCGACCCCGATCGAAGGGGTGCTGCGCGATCCGTCGACCAGCGCGCTGACCCTCGCGACCCGGCTGCACCCGACCCCCGCCGTGTGCGGCACCCCCACGGATCTCGCCCTGGCGACCATCCGCGACATCGAGGCGGATCGACGGTTCTACGGCGGCGCGGTCGGGTGGTGCGACGGCGACGGTGACGGCGACTGGGTGGTGGCCATCCGGTGCGCCGAAATCACCGCGGACGGTCGCGAGGCGCTGGCGACGGCGGGCGGTGGCATCGTCGCCGAGTCCGACGCGGGAGCCGAACTCGACGAGACGAGCACCAAACTGCGCACCCTGCTTCGGGCACTCGGCGTGCAGCCGGACCCCTGAACTGCTGAAACGGTGACGCCCGCGCACCAATCAGCAGTTCGGCAGCCTGTGAGTGATACCTTGACCCGAGCAATTCGTACGCGGGAGTAGCCGTGTGCGTCGATGGCAAACGGTGGGAGATGTCTGATGGGGAAGTTCCTTGTGCCCGGTGTGGTCAGCGCCGTGGTCGGTGTCGCTCTCGGCACCGTGGCGACGCTCGGCATCACCGCAGCCGCACAGGACAACACGCGTCCCGAGATCGACCGGAGCGGCAACGCGGATTCCTCACTCCTGAACCAGGTTGAGTACGGCAGCCGCTGAGAGCGCCGGTTCGACTAGTTCCCGCACTTCCCCCGAGTCGGCGGCCATGTCGCCCTCGGCGGAGCCTCTGTCACGGCGGTGGCTGTTCGGCGCCTCTGTCGTAGCGTTTCTTCTCGCCTTTCTCCAAACCCCCGGCCGGCTCGCCGCCGACACCAAGTACGACCTGTCCCAGAATCCGATCGGGTTCCTGGAACGGGCCGCGCATCAGTGGAGCAGCCAGGCTCCGATGGGCCAGGTGCAGAACCAGGCCTACGGATACTTCTTCCCGCACGGTGCGTTCTTCGTGCTCGGCGACGTCCTGAGCGTGCCGGCGTGGATCACCCAGCGCGTGTGGTGGGCCTTGCTGCTCGTCGCCGGATTCTGGGGCATCGTCCGCCTCGCCGAGGCGCTCGGCGTCGGCAGCCGCTCGTCCCGCGTCATCGCCGGTGTCGCGTTCGCGTTCTCCCCCCGCGTCCTCACCACCCTGGGTTCGATCTCCTCGGAGACCCTCCCGATGATGCTGGCGCCGTGGGTCCTGCTTCCCGTCGTCGTCGCCCTCGCCCACGTGAGTGGCACTGCGTCCCGGGATACACAGTGGCACTCACCTGCCCGGTTGGCGGCCCAGTCGGCGCTGGCCGTCGCGTTGATGGGTGCGGTCAATGCCGTCGCGACCGCGGCGGCGTGCCTCGTCGCAGGTCTGTGGTGGATCTCCCACCGGCCCAACCGGCGGTGGTGGGTGTTCACCGCGTGGTGGTTCCCGTTCCTGGCTCTGGCCACGCTGTGGTGGATCGTGCCGCTGCTGCTGCTCGGCAAGGTGAGCCCGCCGTTCCTCGACTACATCGAGTCGTCCGGGGTGACGACGCAGTGGACGTCGCTCGCCGAGATCCTCCGCGGTACCGACAGCTGGACCCCGTTCGTCTCCCCCGAACGCATCGCCGGCGCCGTCCTCGTGACCCAGCCCGCCGCGGTCGCCGCGACCGGGCTGATCGCGGCCGCCGGGCTCGCCGGGTTGTGCATGCGCTCGATGCCGGCCCGCGGCCGCCTCACCCTGATCCTGTTCGTCGGCGTCGCCGGACTGGCCGCCGGATACATCGGCGAACTGGGTTCCCCGTTCGCCGAGCAGGTGCGACTGTTCCTCGACTCCACCGGGGCTCCCCTCCGGAACGTGCACAAACTCGAGCCGCTCGTCCGGCTGCCGCTGGTGCTCGGGCTGGCACACCTTCTCGCGAAGGTGCCGCTGCCCGGTTCCGTACCGGTCGCCCGGTGGCGCAGCGCGTTCGCGCACCCCGAACGCGAACCGATGGTCGCGGTGACGAGCCTGGTGCTGGTGGCGCTCACCCTGGCGACGTCGCTGGCGTGGACGGGCAAGCTGGCGCCGCGCGGCACCTATACCGAGGTCCCCGACTACTGGCAGCAGGCCGCGTCGTGGCTGGAGGACAACGCCGGCGGCACGAGCCCCGACGGTTCCGACGCCGAGCGCGCGCTCGTGGTGCCCGGCGCGCCGTTCGGCAGTCAGGTCTGGGGGCTCACCCGCGACGAGCCCATGCAGGCGCTGGCGTCCACACCGTGGGCGTCCCGCGACGCCGTCCCCCTCACCCCGCCCGGCACCATCCGGGCGATGGACTCGATCCAGCGGTTGATCACCGACGGCCGCCCGTCGGACGGTATGGCGCAGACCCTGCTCGGTCAGGGCATCCACTATCTCGTCCTGCGCAACGACCTCGACCCCGAGACGTCCCGGTCGACGCGCCCGCTGCTCGCACACCAGGCCGTCACCGGCTCTCCCGGATTCACGCAGGTGGCGGAGTTCGGTGAGGACATCGGTCCCGGCGACGTCGAGGGGCTGGTGATCGACAGCGACCTGCGGCCCCGGTATCCGGCGATCGAGATCTTCGAGGTGTCGATGCCGGACGGTTCACCGGCGACGAGCGGGCCGTACACGGCGAACCTCGACGGAATCCCCCGTGTGCAGGGCGGTCCGGAATCGCTGCAACGCCTGCGCGAGAACGGCGCCCTGCCGGGAGCGGGACCGGTGCTGCTGGCCGCGGACGCGAAGCGCGCCGGACTGCCGGTCGGCGACGTCACCGTCACCGACACGCCGCGGGACCGCGAAACCGATTACGGCCAGGTCGACAACCACAGTTCGGCGTTGCGCACCCCGGACGACGCGCGCCGCACCTTCAATCTCGTCCCCGACTATCCGGTGGCGGACACGCCACTGGTGGAAGGGCAGTGGGAGGGCGCGACGCTGAGCGTGTCGAGCGCGGCGTCGGATGCCACCCAACTCAGCGGCACCTCCCCGGCCGCCAGCACCGCCGCGACCGTCGACGGCGACCCGGCGACCGGGTGGTTCAGCAACGGGATCGAACGGGCGCTGGGCCAGTGGCTCCAGATCGACTTCGACACGCCGCCCACCAGCTCGCTGCTGCACATCACGACCAGCCCGGCCGCGATCGGCGCACCCGTCCGCTGGATGGAGGTGTCGACCCCCAACGGCAGTACGGCCGTGAAGGTGGACGCGCCGGGCAAACCGATCGCGGTGTCCGTCCCGGGCGGCGTCACCCCGTGGGTGCGGATCACCGCGACACGAACCGAAAATGGTTCCGCGGGAACGCAGTTCGGGATCAGCGAGGTGTCGGTCGAGGACTTCTCGCAGCGCGACGCCCCCGTCACGGTGCCGATCCGGTACCGGACCGTGCTGCCTCCCACCCCGAACGGCGCGACCGTCTCGGGTTGGGATCTCGGTCAGGAACTGCCCGGCCGCAACGCCTGCGCCGAATCCCCCGACCGTGTGCGGTGCAGCAACGCGTTCGTCCTGCCGCCCGAGGAGGTCGGCACGTTCGAGCGGACGCTGTCGGTGCCCGCACCCACCACGGTCACACCCCAGCTCACGCTGCGCGCACGGCACGGCGCACCGTTGGAAGAGCTTCTCACCCAACAGGACCGGCCGTCCGCGCACGGCACCAGCAACATCGCCGACCTGCGCGGATCGGCGTTCGCCGCCACCGACAACGATCCGCGCACCAGTTGGTCGGCGAAGCAGGACACCACCAGCGGCAAAGGCGCGAAACCCACCCTCACCCTCGACCTTCCCGAACCCACGCTCGTCACCGGCCTGCAACTGACCCCCAGCCCGGGCGCCGTGCCCGCCGCCCCCGACCGGGTCGCCGTCGACCTCGGGAACGGACCGCAGGTGCGCGACGTGAACGAGGACGACGGCACCGTCGCGGTCGAACCCCGGGTGACCGACCGGATCGTGCTCAGCCTCGTGTCCTGGAAGAGCACCCTCGACCAGAACGCACTGGGGTTCGCCCAGTTGCAGCCCGCCGGACTCGCCGAGGTCGGGGTACTGGGCGAGGACGGCGCCCTGCTGCCCAATTCGGGTCCGATCGACGACGCCGGCGCCCGCACGGTCACTGTGCCCTGCGAGGAGGGCCCGGTCGTGACCATCGGCGGGCAGCCCGTTCGCACGAGTGTCACGGCAACCGTCGGGCAATTACTTTCCGGCGAACCGGTTCCCGCGACCGTCTGCGGCATCCCCGGGCCGGTTCCGCTGGAAGCCGGAGCACAGGACGTGACCGCCGACCCGGGGTCCGCGTTCTTCGCCGACAGCCTCCGCTTGAACGCCGGGGCTCCCGCGCAGCCGGTTCCGACCGAGCAGGTGTCGACCACCGCATGGACGGAGAACCACCGTGAACTCACGGTGCCCGGTTCGGATGCGGACCGGATCGTCGTCGTCCCCGAGAGCACGAACGTCGGCTGGGTGGCGACCGCACCCGACGGCAGTGAGCTGACACCGATCGTCGTGGACGGCTGGCAGCAGGGCTGGATCCTGCCCGCCGGAACCGAGGGGACGGTGACCCTCGACTTCCCCACCGACCACTGGTACAGGCTGAGCATTTTCGGCGGCCTGCTCCTGCTGATTCCGCTGATCGCCGCCGCCCTGTGGCCACGGCGCGCACGCGAGCGCAATCCCGGCCCGGCCCCCCGAACCTGGGGCAGCGCGACGGTCGGGTGGCTGGGAGTCCTCGCTGCGGCCACCGTGATCGGCGGTCCCGTCGGCGCGGCGACGACGGTCGTGGTGAGCCTGCTGGCGGTCGGTCTCGTCCGACTCCGCGGAACCGCCACCACCGCGCGGGTGCTGGTCGGGGTCGCCGGAGCGTACGCGATGCTCGGCATCGCGATGCTCTCCACCGGGCCGTGGCGCGCGCCCGGCGGGTACGTGGGGCACTCGTTCCTGGTTCAGTTCCCGTTGCTGCTGGCGCTCGTCGCGACCGGGCTGGCCGTGCTGCCGTTCGGACGATCGGCACTGCTCGTCCGCGCCTCCCAGCGCTTGACGGCGCGGCGGGCCGGTTCCTCCACCAACGCGTAACTGGCCGACGCGACCGCGACGCTCATCACGGTGGTGAGAAACAGGATGTAGACGAAGTGGCCGGAGAACGGAACCAGACCGAACACCGGAAAGACGATCGACAGCACCGCGAGGTGCCAGATGAAGATGCCGTACGACCAGCGACCCACCGCGAGCGCCGGCGGGCTCGCGAGGAACCGGTGGGTCGACGTGTCGGACAGCACCAGCGGAGCCATCAGCGCGAAGCTGATGACCGCGCCGAGCGCCATCTTGACGGCGTACTGCCACGGTTCGGGACGAACCAGCCCCTCCGGGCCGGCCAGGTCGGTGGCCGTGAGAGCAAATGCCACCGCCGCGACGAGGAACATCCGGACGCGACGGCGCGCCCACCGATGCATCCGCCCGGGCGGACTCACCGCGAGCTCGGCCAGCAACATCCCAGCGCCGAACCAGGGCAGGTAGCCGGGCAGCCAGTTGTCGTGATGGATGCCACCCGGCGTCGAGATCGGCACGAACGCCCACGCCAGACTGACCGCGATCAACCCGAGGATCACCGGAACACGCAGCCGCGCAGCCGGACCCCGCAGCCGCACCAACGCGAAGGCCAGCAGCGGAAGCACCAGGTAGAACGCCACTTCCACCGACAGACTCCACATCTGCGTCAGACCGTCGGTGAGCGTGAGCGGCACGAAGACCTGCACGAGACCGAGATTCGCCCACCAGGTGCGGTAACTCGCGTGGGCGGTGGGCAGGAACGTCAGCACCACCGCGACCGCGACCCAGTACGCGGGCAGGATGCGCGTCGCCCGCGAGATCCAGTACCGGATCACCCCCTGCGCGGGACCCATCCCCCGCGCCGCCCCGGCGTGGCTGCGCCACAACAGAAATCCCGACAGCGCGAAGAAGACCGCCACCGCCAGATCGAATCGTCCCCAGATGCGGCCGAGGACGGGCACATGCGTCGCACCCGTCTGAAAGGCCACGTGCGTCACGAGCACACCCAGCGCCGCGAGACCGCGCATCCCCTCGAGTGCGGGAATGAAACCCCAAGGGTTGGTGGGCGCCGCAGGCGCCGGCGAGGTGCTGACCGAAGTGCTCATCACCAACAGTGTGCCTGGTGACGGCGCTGTGACGGAAAACTCCGCCCGAGTCACCTCGCTGCCGAACGGCCGGTGCGTTTACTATCCGATGGGGCAAATGCGCTTTCGAGACTGTTAGTGTTTTGCCTCACGTGGTGTCGATGTGGGCTCCATGCGATCCGTGCAGCCGTGCTGCCGGTGGGGGAATCTCAATCGACAGAATTGGGTTAGGAGAGAAAGCATGGCGGAGCGCTCAGGGCCGAGCCGGATACTTGCTTGCATTCTGGTGGGCCTCGGTGCCTTCCTCTTGGCCGTCGCCATTCTCATTCCCACCTACACGGTGGGCAAATTGGCGAAGACGCCCTTGGACCTCGAAGTGACCACGATCGCCGAAGGTTCCGGCAGCGTGCTCAACTCGCAGGCTCTTCTCGCAGGCAAGGCCGAAGTCAACACGAACGTTCCACTGGTGTCACAGCGTTACGTCACCACCGAGGACCCCGCGAACGCGGACGTCGTCACTCTCCAGGCGGGGCAGACGCTGCGGCGCACCGACAAGCAGGGCGACACCGGACTGCTGTCCGCGATCGTCGACCGCAACACCGTCGACCGCAAGACGTCCATGCCGACCAACGACCCGGTGGGCACCATCCAGACGCAGCCCAACCAGCCTGCCGAGGAAGTTCCGCGCGACGGACTGCAGTACAAGTTCCCGTTCAACTCGGAGAAGCAGAGCTACCCCTACTTCGACCTGAACGCGCGCGCCACCCAGGACATCGACTTCGTCGAGGAGACGGAGATCAACGGCCTGAAGGTGTACCACTACAACCAGACGATCGAGCCCGTCGACCTGTCGAAGGTCGTCAGCTCGCCCACCAACAAGCTGACGCTGCCCGCCGAAGCCTGGGGCGTCCCCGGTGGCACCCTCCCCGTCACGATGACCCGCTGGTACACCAACGTGCGTGACCTGTGGGTCGAGCCCGAGACCGGTGTCGTCGTCAAGGGCCAGGAGCAGCTGCACCAGTACTACGCCCGCAACAAGGACAAGCCTGAGATCGACGTCCTGAAGGTGGAACTGCCGTTCAACGAGCAGACCATCGAGTACCAGGTCCAGCAGGCCAAGGACGGCATGGACAAGATCAGCACGTTCGGTCGCACCGTGCCGATCATCGCCGGCATCCTCGGCGTCATCGCGCTGATCGCCGGACTCGTCCTGGCTCTGCGCGGCGGCAAGGGCAAGCAGCCCGCACCGGCCGACGGCGGTGACTACCCGCCGAGCGGTGGCGGTCGCCACGCCGACCCGGACAAGTCGGAGGCTCCCACGGAGCAGCACGACTGGACCACGGACAAGACGGAAGAGATTCCCGTGCAGGATCCGCGCCGGTACGACGAGCGATAGAGCAGTACAGCCGGACGCCACGTAGTCCGGTCGCGAAGGGGACCTCGGTACGTCACCGAGGTCCCCTTCGTCGTGCCGGGGGTGGCCTGTGCACGGCGTCGCCCGATGTCGCAGGCGGCTCGGCAGAGTGGACGGAGGTCACATCGGGCGCGCATCACGCCGCGCGCTGCGCACGGCGACGACGCTGACGATCAGTGCGGTGCTCGACGCGACGGTGACGGCCACGGTGATGAACTGCCCGATCGTGGACGCGAGGGTGAGCATGGCGGCCATCTCGACGGCGAAGCCGATCCACGCGATCACGGCGAGGTGCGTCCGCTCCCCCGCGATGGCGGAGAGCAGGGCACCCTGCAGGATGGCCAGGCAGGCGCCGTGCAGCGCGAACAGCCACAGCAGCGACTGGACGGGCTGGTACGCGTCGCCGACGAGGAGCGGGACGAGGGGGGCGGCCACCGCGACTCCCGCCACGAGTACCGCGCCGAGCCCGACGAGAACGGCCAGCGCCGAGCGGATGGCCTGCGTGGAGTGCGCCGGGTTCGCCATCCGCGGATAGAGCACCACCCCGACGGCTTGCGGGAGCCAGAACGCGACCTTCGTCGCGACGGCGCCCAGCGCGTACAGGCCGGCGTCGTCGTTGCTGAGCACGATTCGGGCGATCACGACGTCCATCGACGACAGGGCGATCAGCGCCAACTGCACCTGCGACGCCTTCAGGACGGCCGGGACACCGATCCGGGTGCTCGACTCCCCGGCGATCTCCGAATCGGCGAACAGTCGCGCACACAGGGCCACCAGCCCGGTGCCGACTGCGCTGGCGGCGAGCGCGAAGCCCGGTCCGCCGCCGACGGCGAGCACCACGACCGCGGGAACGACCTTCGCGACACCCGCTCCCGCGAGGACGACGCTGAGCGGGCCGAACCGCGCCGCGCCCTGCAACAGTCCCTGTTCCGTGGCGAGCAGCACCAGGACGGGCGCCGTGATCAACGCCGAGAACGTGGCGAGCATGCCGGTGTCGAGGGCCCACGACACGACGGGGGCGAGGAGCATCGCCGCGACCGCGACGATCACCGCGCAGCGGTACCCCAGCAGCCGCACCGCGTGGGCCCCCTTGCCCCGGACCACCTCGCGGGCGACGACGGTCTGCAGCGCGAGAGCGGGGACGGCGAGGACGAGCTGGGCTGCCAGCAGACTCGCGAACTCCCCGTACCCCGCCGGGCCGAGCCACCGACTCGCCAACAGCTGCAGCAGGTAGGACGCGATATTCGCGGTCATCGAGCCTGCCGTCACCATCGTCACCCCGGCGACCGCCGAGCTGGTGACGGTCTGACGTGGCATGCGCCCCATGATGCACTACGTGCCGTGCGAGCCGAGTCGATGCACCACGTATCGTGACGGCCCATGACCGCCCGGCGCCGAGCACCGTTCGTCGCGGCGGTCTACAGCCTGATCCTGGCGACGCTGATCCTCGGACCTCTGCTCGGTCCGGGCTATCTGCTGCTGCGTGACGCGGTCAGCACTCCGCGCTCGTATCTCACGGATTCGGCGCTCGGGCTCACGGACGCCGCAGCGCGCGCCGTGCCGCAGGATGCTCTCCTCGCGACGCTCAGCGTCGTCGTCGACGGAGGGCTGGTGGTGAAGGCGATCCTGCTGCTCGCGCTGTGGGCCGCGGGCTGGGGCGCCGCCCGCATGGTCCGCACCGTCCTGCCGACGGCCGGGCTCGGACCGCAGCTCGTGGCCGCCACCGTGACGGTGTGGAATCCGTACGTCGCCGAGCGACTGTTGCAGGGGCACTGGAGCCTGCTGACGGGGTACGCGGCGCTGCCGTGGACGGTGTGCGCGGCCGTCGTGGTTCGGCGTGGCAACCGCGGGGGGTGGTTCGCCCTCGCGGCGTGCCTGGCGGCCGCCGGTCTGACACCCACCGGGGTGTTGCTCGCGGCGGTGACGGCGCTGGCCGTCCTCGCCTTCCCGGGGGGACGCTGCGCCCGGTGGTGTCGTCTCACCGGTGCGCTGAGCCTCGTCGTTCTCGCGAGCGCACCGTGGCTGGTGGCCACGGCCCTGTCCGGCGGCGGTGGGGACGGCTCCGACCCCGCGGGAGTCGCGGCGTTCGCGGCGCGGGCCGAACCGGGACTGGCGACGCTCGGCAGTCTCGCCGGGCTCGGCGGCGTGTGGAACGAGACCGCCGTCCCGCAGACCCGGACATCGCTGTTCGCGCTCGTCGGCACGGTCCTGCTGCTGGGTGTCGTCCTCCTCGGCCTGCCTGCGCTGTGGCGGCGACGCCGGCATCCCGTGGTGGCCGCGCTGGCGGCGCTGGCCCTGGTCGCGGTGCTGCTGCCCACGCTCGGGGCGACGGCGTGGGGTCTCGACCTCGGCCGCTGGCTGGTGCAGAACGTCCCGGGGGCGGGGCTGCTCCGGGACGCACAGAAGTGGGTGGCGCTGGCGGCCCCGCTGTACGCGCTCGCCGCCGCGGCCGCGGTGCTACGACGGCCGGGGACCTGGTCCGTCTCGGCGATCCTGGTGGTGTTGCTCGCCCTGCCCGACCTCGCGTGGGGAGTCGGGGGCACCCTGCGTCCGGTCGTGTACCCACCGTCGTGGCAGCAGGTGGCCACCGCGTTGGACGGCGATCCGGACAGCGGCGACGTCGCCGTGCTCCCCACCGGCATGTTCCGGAAGTTCTCCTACAGCGGTTCCGCCCCCGTTCTGGACCCCGCCCCGCGGATGCTGCCCGCGGACGTCCTGCAGACGGGTGAGCTGGTGGTGGCCGGGGGCACGGTGAAGGGTGAGGGGTCCCGGGCCCAGCAGGTGGAACGGGTGCTGTTCACCGGCGGATCCGCCGCCGATCTCGCGTCGCTCGGTGTCCGGTGGGTTCTCGTCGAGCGCGACACGCCCGGGCCGCGCGGCGAATCCGCGACCACCCTGGCCGGCCTGGAGCGACAGTTCTCGGACGAGCATCTGGAGCTGTACCGCGTCGACGGCGACGTCGCGGGGCACGAGGCCTCCGACCGGGCGCGGGCCACGGTGATCGCGGCCCACGTGTTGTGGGCGCTCCTGCTGGTGGGCGGACTACTCGGCGCGGGCGTGCTCGAGGCCCGGACGCGCCAGCGCCGGCGACACCAGCCCTGACGTGCGGAGGCCCGCGGCGGTGCCCGCCAGCACCTCGTGGACGCCGTTCCCGGTGTGCCTCCAGGAGAATTCGCCGGCCCGGACACGCGCCTTCTCCCCGAGCACCAGACGGGTCTCGGGGTCGAGCAGGAGCGCGTCGACCGCCGCGGTCAGTTCGCCGACGTCTGCCGTCGACGCTTCCGCGCTGCCGACGAGAACTCCGGTCACGCCGTCGACGATCGAATCCGTCAGCCCCTTGGAGCTGCGGTAGCCGACGGTCGGGACGCCGTGCTGGGCGGCCTCGATGACGGCCAGGCCCCAGCCTTCCTTGCGGGACGGCATGACGTGCACCCACGACTGCGACAACACCTGGTGCTTGCGGGTCTCGTCGACGTGCCCGTGGAACGTGACGGCGTCGCCGATGCCGAGTTCGTGCGCGCGGTCGCGGAGGTTCTGCTCCCACCAGCCGCCGCCGATGACGTCGAGGTGCACGTCGGCGATCGTCGGGCGCAGGGCGGCGACGGCCTCGAGGGCGTCCTCGATCTGCTTGTGCGGCACCAGCCGTGACAGCACGCACACGCTCGGATGCGCGGTCCGGGTGCCGGTGCCGCCGATCTCGACGCCGAGCGGAATGTCGTCGGCTCCGTTGCGCACCACCGCGATTCGTTCCCGCGCGACACCGAGTTCCACCAGTTCGTCGGCGGACGGCAGCGACACGGTGAGGTACTGGTCGTCGCGGTGGGTGCGCGGCGACAACCGTGATTCCACCCACCAGCCGATCTTGCCCATCAACCGGCCGGCGACCGGCCACTGCTCCCGATGACAGTGGTGGACGAGCAGCGTCACGGGCGCGCCGGCGACGACGCGGGAGAAGAACGGGATGCCGTTCTGGGTGTCGATGACGGCGTCCGGGCGGATGCCGCGGAGGGGTCCGAACCCGAGCCGGCCCGCGGCGATCGCGGCGAGGGCGCGGGGGTAGACGCTGTACCGTCCGCCCGCCCGGCTGATCTCGATGCCGTCGACGGTCTCCTTCTTGGCGGCGCCGCGGTAACCGGCGGTGCGGAGAGTGACCTTGATTCCCCGCGCCGCGAGCTGGGCGCCGACCTCTTCGAGGTACCGCTCACTGCCGCCACCCTGCGGGTGACCGGTGTCGCGCCAGCAGAGCAGCAGAACCTCTCGCACGTTCATATACTCCTGTGGTCGGTGCGGTACTTGTGGTCTCGGGGCGGGACGTTCCGCGCGGTAGTCCCCGAACACCCTATCGGTCGCATTCCGCCGGATGTTGCAGCCACCGCGAGCGGATTGCCGTCCGGGCGGCTGCACTCGCTAAGGTTCAGTCTCGTGACGACGCCTCCCGTGACCCGGCGATTCGGTCGACGGGCAACCCTGAAACGGTCGTTCGGCCTGCTCAGCGACTTCCGGCACGAACAGACCGCGCCCGACCTGTTCTACGGCGCCCTCGCCCGCGACTCCGTCGAACTCATCGGCGACCTGTACGGCGGTCTCACCGAATCGGACCTCACCGGGACGACGGTGCTCGACGTCGGCGGCGGACCCGGCTACTTCGCGGACGTGTTCCAGCAGGCCGGCGCCCGGTACGTCCCGGTGGAACCGGACCCGTCGGAAATGCACGCCGCGGGGCTCGCCGTCGGCGGCGCCGTCCGCGGATCGGGGCTGGCACTGCCCTTCCAGACCTCGTCCGTGGACATCTGTTTCTCGTCGAACGTCGCCGAGCACGTCAGCGAACCGTGGGCAATGGCGGACGAGATGGTCCGGGTGACGAAACCCGGCGGCCTGATCGTGCTGTCGTACACGCTGTGGTGGGGGCCGTTCGGCGGGCACGAGACCGGGCCCTGGCATGCGTTGGGCGGGGAGTACGCCGCGCGCCGTTACCTGCGGAAGAACGGCCGCGAACCGAAAAACCGCTACGGCGTCTCCCTGTTCAAAGTGGGTGCGACCGACGGTCTTCGGTGGGCGCGGCAGAGCCGGGACGCGGAGTTCCTGGCGGCCTTCCCCCGCTACCACCCGCGGTGGGCGTGGTGGATGGTGCGGGTTCCCGGACTGCGCGAGTTCCTGGTGAGCAACCTCGTCCTCGTGATGCGGAAGCACTGACCGTGGTCGCGCTGGCTCTCGACATCGGCGGCACCAAGATCGCCGCCGGCCTCGTCGACGCGGACGGCACCGTCCCGCGTCCGGCGATCACGCTGACCCCGGCGACCGGGGTCCAGGACGCGTGCGCCGCCCTGCTGCGCGAGGTCGCGGGAACGGCCACGATCACCTCGGTCGGCATCGCCTGCGCGGGACCGGTCGACACGGCCGCCGGCTCCGCGTCCCCGATCAACATCGCCGAGTGGTCGGGCGGATTCGGCCTGGTCGACGCCGTGCAGGATGTCTTCCCCGGCGTCCCCGCACGACTCGCCATGGACGGCGCGGCGGCCGCACTCGGTGAACACCACCACGGGGCCGGACGGGGAGTCCCCGACCTGCTGAGCCTCGTCGTGTCCACCGGCATCGGCGGCGGAGTGGTCCTCGGCGGCCGCATCGCCGCCGGGCGGACCGGCAACGCGGGACACATCGGTCACCTGGTGGTCCCCCGCGGGACCGAACCCTGCACGTGCGGCGGGGTCGGATGCCTGGAAACGGTCGCGAGCGGACCGTCGGCCGTGCGCTGGGCCCGCGCGCACGGGTGGCGCGGGACGACGGGCGTGGAGTTGGCGAGGGCCGCCGCGGACGGTGACGACGTCGCCGTGGCCGCGCTCGATCGCGCGGGGACCGCCCTGGGCCAGGCCATCGCGTCGGCCGCGGCCCTCCTCGACGTCGATCTCGCGGTGATCGGCGGCGGATTCGCGCAGGCCGGACCCCCGTTGTGGGTTCCGATGCGCCGGGCCGCCGCCCGTCACGCCCGGTTGTCGTTCGTCGCGGATCTGCGGGTGGTCCCGGCGGAACTCGGCGCCTCCGGAACCCTCGTCGGGGCGGGAGTCCTGGCCGTCGACGAGGGCTGACACAGCGGGATCTCCTCACCTGTTCCGAAATTCTGTAACGTGTTCTAGTGTTCAGGGTCACACCACGTTCAGGAGAGGAGGTGACCGTGAGCACGAGCACTGCCCGATCCGCCGACGACTCCGATCACTCGTCCGAAGTCGCCCGACCCACTGACTCCCGTCGCGACCCGGAGGTACTGCGAGACGCGCTGCAACGTTGGCTCGCCACGCAACTGCCCGCCGACGCCGCACCGGAAGTCACGCACGTCCACCTCCCGGACGCCAACGGCATGTCGAGCGAGACCATCCTGTTCGACGCCACCTGGTCCGGCGAAGTCCACCCCCTGGTCGCGAGGGTCGCTCCGGCCGACACGACGATGCCCGTCTTCCCGAGCTACGACCTCGACGGACAGTTCCAGGTGATGGCACAGGTGCGGGAGCACTCCGCCGTCCCCGTCCCGGTCGTCTACTGGTCCGAGCCCGATCCCGGCCCGCTGGGCGCCCAGTTCTTCGTCATGGCCCGCGT
Organism: Rhodococcus sp. WS4; assembly: GCA_006543605.1. Classification (GTDB taxonomy): domain Bacteria; phylum Actinomycetota; class Actinomycetes; order Mycobacteriales; family Mycobacteriaceae; genus Rhodococcus_F. Next base: position 16,123 of record RRBB01000048.1, on the reverse strand, counting down.
CACCGGGCAGGTCCCGCCCGACGTGATGCCCTACAACTTCGGGTCGTGGGTGACGGAGGCGACCGAGCAGCAGCGCGCGCTGCTTCAGCACAGTGCGGTGAATGTGCTTGCGCAACTGCACGACATCGACCGGCCGTGGGAGCGGTTCGCGTTCCTGCGACTGCCCGGCTCCGGTCCCACCGTCACCGAGGCGCTCGCCGCGCACATCCGGCAGCAACGCGACTACTACGAATGGACGACGCGGTCCGGTCCCCGTTCCCCGCTGATCGAACGCGGTTTCGCGTGGATGGAGGAGAACCTCCCCGACGACCCCTCCCCCGCCGTCTTCTGCTGGGGCGACGCCCGCATCGGCAACATGATGTTCGAGGACTTCCGGCCCGTGGCCGTACTCGACTGGGAGATGGCCGCACTCGGACCCCGCGAACTCGACCTGGGCTGGATGACGTACCTGCACCGGTTCTTCGAGGACATCGCCGCGGCCGCCGGACTCGACGGGATGCCCGACTTCCTGCGACTCGACGACCTCGCCGCCCTGTACGAGGAACTGACGGGCCACACGCCTCGCGATCTCGAGTACTACACCGCCTACGCGGCACTGCGGCAGGCCACCATCATGCTGCGGATCCAGGAGCGCGCCATCCACTTCGGGCAGGCCGTCGCCCCGGAGGACCCGGACGACATGATCATGCACCGCGCGTCGCTCGAGGCGATGCTCGACGGCACGTACTGGGAGAAGATCCGATGAGCGCCGACTACGCGGGAAACCCGCTGTCGCCGATGGACGACTATCCCATTCATCAGGTGGCCGAACCCATTCGGCGCGTCGCGACGTCCGACCGCAACTTCTACGACCGCTACTACTTCAACTGCTATCCGTCCGCCGAGTCCGATCTGTTCCTCATCATCGGCCTCGGGCAGTATCCCAACCTCGGCGTGACGGACGCGTTCGCGGTGCTCCGCCGCGGCGACGACCACATCGTCGTCCGCGGATCGGCGGCGCTGGGTCACGACCGCTCCGCCACCGCCGTCGGACCGTTCCGCGTCGAGGTCCTCGACGGCCTGCAGCGCCTCAGGGTGGTGCTCGAGCCCGGCGACTACGACATGTCCTTCGACCTCACCTTCGACGGCGCGATCCCCGCGACATTGGAGCCGCGCCACTTCCGCAGGCAACTCGAGCGCGTCACGTTCGACACCAGCCGTTTCGTCCAGACCGGCACCTGGGCAGGCGAACTCACCATCGACGGGCAGAGCCGGGCCGTCACCCCCGACACCTGGCGCGGCAACCGCGACCGGTCGTGGGGGGTGCGCCCGGTCGGTGAGTCCGAACCACCCGGACGGCGTGCGGTCGACGGCATCCAGAATTTCTTCTGGATCTACTCGGTGATGCAGTTCGAGGACTACACCGTGTCCGTCGTCCTGCAGGAGGACGAACTCGGCCGGCGCATCGTCGAGGACGCCGTCCGCATCTGGCCGGACGCCGGCTGCGAACCCGAATGGCTGGGCCGACCCGAACACGAGCTGAAGTTCGAGCCGGGAACGCGGGACGTCACGTCGGCGTCGCTGAGTTTCCACCGGCCGACCGGCGAGGTCGTCACCGTCACCTGTGAACTGCTGGTGCCCAACTACATCGGCATCGGCACCGGGTACGGACTCGAAGCCGACTGGCGGCACGGCATGTGGCAGGGCGAACTGGTGGTGCAGGGACTGCGCAAGCGAGCCTCCGAGATCGAGCCGGGGCTCCGCATGTTCTGCCCCGTCGACAATCTCACCCGCTTCCGGCTCGACGACGGCGGCCAGAGCGTCGTCGGGACCGGGCTGTTCGAGGTCGCCGCGATCGGCCCCCACGCACGTTACGGATTCGACAGTTTCACCGACACCGCCTCCTGACCGGGGGAACGACACGAGGAATGGACTCATGACCGACTACGACAAGCTGTACATCGGCGGCAAATGGGTGGCCCCGGCCACCGATCAGGTGCTCGAAGTATTCTCTCCGGCAACCGAGGAACGCGTCGGCAGCTGTCCCGTCGCGTCGCCGGCCGACATCGACGACGCCGTCGCCGCGGCCAGGCAGGCGTTCGACGAGGGCCCGTGGCCGCAGACCACGCCCGCCGAGCGCGGTGAGATCCTCGCGAAGGCCGCGAAACTCATCGAGGAGCGCGGCGACACCCTCAACGCGCTGATCTCGTCCGAGATGGGTCAGCCGCCGGCGATGGTCGGGATGATGCAGCAGACGCCGTCGCTCGCGACCCTGAACTTCTACGCCGGACTCGCGAACGAGTTCGAATGGGAGCAGACCCGCACCGGCGCATTCGGCCAGACGAAGGTGCTGCGGGAGCCCGTCGGCGTGGTGGCCGCCGTCCTCGCCTGGAACGTGCCGCTGTTCCTCGCCGTCAACAAGTTGTCCCCAGCGCTGCTCGCCGGCTGCACCGTTCTGCTGAAGCCGGCACCCGAATCTCCGCTCTCCACACACCTTCTCGCCGAAATCTTCGCCGAGGCGGGGGTACCCGAAGGCGTCATCTCCGTCCTGCCCGGCGGCGCCGAGACCGGCGAATACCTGGTGTCGCATCCCGGGATCGACAAGATCACGTTCACCGGCAGCAGCCCCGTCGGCCGCAAGATCGGGGCCATCGCCGCACAGAACCTCAAGCGCTGCTCCCTCGAACTGGGCGGCAAGTCGGCGGCCATCATCCTCGAGGACGCCGACCTCGCGTCCACCATGCCGATGCTCGTGATGTCCGGGCTCATGAACACCGGTCAGGCGTGCGTCGCGCAGACCCGGATCCTCGCCCCGCGGTCCCGTTACGACGAGGTCCTGGACGCGCTCGTGGCCGGTGCCGGATTCATGACCGTCGGAGATCCGTCCGACCCCGCCGCGCAACTCGGACCGCTGATCTCCGAGAAGCAGCGCGACCGCGTCGAAGGCTACATCGCCAAGGGCAAGGAACAGGGCGCCCGCGTGGTGCTCGGCGGCGGCCGCCCCGAGGGCCTCGACAAGGGCTGGTACGTGGAGCCCACCATCTTCGCGGACGTCGACAACTCGATGACGATCGCCCGCGAGGAGATCTTCGGACCCGTCCTGTCCGTGATCCCCTACGACTCCGAGGACGAGGCGATCAAGATCGCCAACGACTCCGACTACGGCCTCGCCGGCTCGGTGTACACCACCGACATCGATCACGGACTCGCCATCGCGAAGCAGATCCGCACCGGCACCTACGCCATCAACTGGTACGCATTCGACCCCGGCTCACCGTTCGGCGGTTACAAGGCCTCCGGCATCGGTCGCGAAAACGGGCCGGAGGGCCTCGAAGCGTTCTGCGAGACCAAGTCCGTCCTCATGCCGCCCGGCTACAGCGGATAGGCGCTCCGCGCCTGTGTGCCTTTCTGGTAGCTGCAGCCACCACAAAGGCGCACAGGCGTTAGCGTGATCGGGTGACCGCATCGACTCCGGACACCAGCCGTGACGACGCCGAAGGCGAGAGCGCGCTCACCGTCGTCCTCGCGTTCGGCGCGAATCTTCTGATCGCGCTGGCCAAGACCGTCGCCGCGGTGATCACCGGGTCGGCGTCGATGGTGGCGGAGGCCGCCCACTCGTGGGCCGACTCCGGCAACGAGATCCTGCTCCTGATCGCCAATTCCCGGGCCACACGCGCACCGGACCGCGTCCACCCGCTGGGGTACGGCCGTGAGGCCTACGTGTGGTCGATGTTCGCGGCCCTCGGACTGTTCGCGCTGGGTGCGGGGGTATCGATCACGCACGGCATCCAGGAACTCGTCCACGCCGAACCGGCCACGAACTTCGCCGTCGCGTACGTGGTGCTCGGCGTCTCATTTGTCCTCGAGTCCATCTCGTTCCAGCAGGCGTACCGACAGTTGCGTGCCGAGGCCATCGCCATCGACCGCGACGTCCTCGCCCACGCACTCCGCACGTCGGACCCGACCACCCGCGCCGTGTTCGCGGAGGACGCCGCTGCACTCATCGGTTTGGTCATCGCGTTCCTGGGCGTTCTCCTGCACCAGATCACGGGGTCGGCGATCCCCGACGCAATAGGTTCCATCCTGGTCGGGATCCTGCTCGGCGTCATCGCGCTGATTCTGATCGACCGCAACCGCCGATTCCTGATCGGCGAGGAGGCGTCGCCCGCTCTGCGCCAGGCCGGCATCGAGGCCCTCGAGACGCTGCCGGAGGTCGACCGGGTGACGTTTCTGCGCATGGAGTACCTGGGACCGCGACAGGCGTACCTGGTGGCGAGTGTCGACCTGGTCGGCGATTACGCGGAGTCCCGCGTCGCCCACACCCTGCGCGACCTCGAGGCCCGGCTCGAACGGAACTCCCACGTGGTTCGCGCGATACTCACCCTGTCGACAGAGGACGAGCCGACGATCACGGTGTGATCGCCGGCCCTGTTCCTATTCCGAGGTCTAGCTGCCGAACTGGATTCCGCCCAGCGGTCCGCCGACCAGGACGATCTGCGGCATCGTGGTCTGGGGGTTGGCGACGGTGGTCAGCGACAGGCATTCGCCGATCACCGCGTAGGCGCCGTCCGGGAGTTCCGGTGTGGTGAACGTCTTGACGGCGTCGCCGGCCTGGTTGGCGAGGACACGCTCGATCGGGTTGGTGGCCCACGCGACGAATCCCGGTTCGAGGACGACGGTGGGATCGGCGAGCACGGCGGGCAACTTGGTGGCGTCGAAAGCCACTGCACCGCAGGTCTGGGCGTCCAGCAGATTCAGGACGTTGGGGTTGGTGACGGTGATGTCGAGGGTGTTTCCGTCGGCCGCGGTCACCACGGTGGGAGGCTGGACTTTCGTTGCTGCGGACGCCGTCGCCGGCATGGTCACGGCTACGGTGGCGGCGGCTGCGGCAGCGAGTGCGGCGCCTCCGGCGAGTCGTTTCATGCCCCTACTGGTCCCTGTCTGCATCTGCAATCCTTTCGTCGCGTGCGAGCTTCGAGAATCGAGGCCTTTACAAACCGAATGGTATGCGTTTACTGCAGAATCGCCCCCTCGAACGACGAATGTCACAGTGGTTCAGTCGAACTGAACCACTGTGACATTCGGTCACCGGGGAGGGACTAGCTCAGGCGCTGCTTCAGGGCCTCGAACTCGTCACGGATGCCGGAGGGAACCTTCTCGCCGAGGAACTCGAACCACTCCTCGATGAGCGGCAGCTCCTGCTTCCACTCGTCGACGTCGACCTTCAGCGCCTCGTCGACATCGTCGGCATTGACGTCCAGGCCGCCGAGCTCGAGATTGGCTGCGGTCGGAACGAATCCGATCGGGGTGGACTCGGCGCCGGCCTTGTGCTCGATGCGGTCGACGATCCACTTCAGCACGCGGGAGTTCTCGCCGAAACCGGGCCACAGGAAGCGGCCGTCGTCACCGCGACGGAACCAGTTGACGTAGAAGATCTTCGGCAGCTTCTCGGAATCAGCGTGCTTGCCGAGGTTGATCCAGTGGTTCAGGTAGTCGCCGGCGTTGTAGCCGATGAACGGAATCATGGCCATCGGGTCGCGGCGGACGGTGCCGACGGCACCCTCGGCGGCAGCGGTCTGCTCGGACGACAGCGTGGCACCGAGGAACGTGCCGTGCTGCCAGTCGAAGGACTCGCTGACCAGCGGCACCGTCGTCTTACGGCGTCCACCGAACAGGATCGCGGAGATCGGCACACCCTGCGGGTCGTCCCACTCGGGGGCGAGGATCGGGCACTGCGACATCGGGGTGCAGTAGCGCGAGTTGGGGTGCGCGGCCTTCTCGCCGGACTCGGGCGTCCACTCGTTGCCCTTCCAGTCGACGAGGTGCTGCGGGTCTCCTTCGAGGCCCTCCCACCAGACGTCGCCGTCGTCGGTCTGCGCGACGTTCGTGTACAGCGAGTTACCGGCCTCGAGCGTCTTCATCGCGTTCGGGTTGGAGCCGTAGTTGGTGCCCGGCGCAACGCCGAAGAATCCGTACTCCGGGTTGACGGCGTACAGCCGACCGTCCTCACCGAACCGCATCCACGCGATGTCGTCGCCGAGGGTCTCGGCGCGCCATCCGGGGATCGTGGGCTGGATCATCGCGAGGTTCGTCTTGCCGCAGGCACTCGGGAACGCGGCCGCGATGTAGTACGGCTTGTCCTCCGGCGAGATGAGCTTGAGGATCAGCATGTGCTCGGCCAGCCAGCCCTCGTCGTGGGCCATCGCCGACGCGATGCGCAGCGAGTAGCACTTCTTACCGAGCAGAGCGTTTCCGCCGTAGCCGGAACCGTAGCTCCAGATCTCGCGGTCCTCGGGGAAGTGCGTGATGTACTTGGTGTCGTTGCACGGCCACGGGACGTCGGCCTGGCCCTCGTCGAGAGGCGCGCCGACGGAGTGCAGCGCCTTCACGAACGGCTTGTCTTTGCCGAGCTTCTCCATGGCGGCGGTACCCATGCGCGTCATGATGCGCATCGACACGACGACGTACTCGGAGTCGGTGATCTCGACGCCCAGCTTCGGGTCGTCGGCGCCGAGGGGACCCATGCAGAACGGCACCACGTACATGGTGCGTCCGCGCATGCTGCCGCGGTAGAGGTCGGTCATGAGCGACCGCATCTCGGTCGGGTCCATCCAGTTGTTGGTGGGCCCGGCATCGATCTCTTCACGCGAGCAGATGTAGGTGCGGGATTCGACGCGTGCGACGTCCGACGGATCGGAGTTGCCGACGAACGAATTCGGCTTCTTCTCGTCGTTGAGGCGGGTGAACGTGCCTGCCTCCACGAGCTGCTCGGTCAGTCGATCCCATTCGGCGTCCGAGCCGTCTGCGAAGACGACGCGTTCGGGCTGAGTGAGTTCGGCAACCTCTCGAACCCAGGCGAGCAGCTCACTGTGCTCCGTGGGGGGCGTGCCGTCAGTTCCGTTCAGACCGGGAATGGTCGCTGAGGTCATCAAACTCTCCTGGGGTGAGCCGGAACCGGACCATCTGCCGTCCGCTGAGAGAACCTCACAGCGACTGCCAGACGGTCCGATTTCCCCTCTCGGCGGGGTCCAGCCAGGCCGTCCATGCCACATGGAAGACGCGGGCGCCGGGTGTCCTATCCCTAGAGGTTAACGCCGCGAGTCCCATCTCGGGGAATCGGGTGCGGTTGGAATGGTCACAGAAACGATTCAGTAGCGCTGCCAGGGGCCTTTCCCGGGTCTGGAGTGCGGATTTCGGAGGTGTTCAGCCGTTACCGAGAGTGCCACCATCGGTCTGCTGCCAGTGCACGGCGCCGTCGCCGTCGCGATGAAACTCCCACGACGAGTAGACACCGTCCTCGTGGATCATCGTCAGATGGTCTGCGTCGCCGTCCGAGTCGAGGTCAGAGGCGATGACGACCGCGTCTCCGGCGTCGAAGGTCTGGGTGTCCAGGACGCCGTCGCCGTCGATGTCGTGGGTCGGATCGGTGAGGGTGACCGCCCCGGAATCGTGGCCGAAAGTGTTCGGATCGAGGTCCGGCACGTCCGGGACCAGAAAACTCTCAGTGGTCGCCACCGCGGTCTCCCTTCACATTTCGAACCAGTTTCACGCACAAATCAAGACACATCAAGATAATTCAACACGATCCCACAGGAAACCGGGCGAACATCGGTCGGATACCTATGTATTCAGACGTTCGACGCGGCGTTTCGGTTCCCCCGACCGCCGGCGGACCTCCTGCAGCCCGCGGTCGACCGCCGCGACGTCGCGTTCACAGGAGGACAGCTGCGCGTTCCGCCGCGCGACGAGCCGCCGGAGTTCGGCGTCGATCTGCGCGACCCGCTCGTCCACCTTCCCGGCGCACACCCGGCTCTCGGCGATGATCGCCTCACTCACCCGAGTCTCTGCTGCGAGCAGTCTGCGAGGGCGAACTGCTCCCACTGGGACCGGACGTAGACCAACGCCTCGGTGGCCCACTGCCGGGTGTGGGCACGCTCGGCGACGTGCCCGCGCGCCCGCGTCAGCCACCACGCCGCGACGGCTCCCAGCGCGAGGGTGAGCGGGATGGTCGCGATGTCGAGGGCGGGCACCATCGACAGCGGCGAGACCACCAGCCTGCCCAGGCCGAGGCCCGCGGACGCACCGATCAGGATCGTCATCCGGTCTTCGAGCCCGCGGTGCCGGGGTTCGGGGCCGTCCGGCACGACGGCGTCCGGCAGCGAAACCTCCGCCGCGGGTGCCGACCCGGTGACGCCCAGAGACGACGTCAGGTTGTCGAGCCGTGCGGTCACCGCGGCGTCGACCGCACCGCTCCTCTCGCGCACCATCTCGGACAGCCGGTCGGGGTAGCCCGCGAGGGTTCCGCGCCCGGCGCGATCGATCTCGGCGCGCGCGGTCGTTCCGGCCGCACGGACCTGCGACGCCACCTCGTGCATCAACTCGACCTTCGCGAGCTGGACCTGACCGCGCAGCAGTGCGACCCGTTCGGTGCGCCCGCCGTCACGCTCCGTGAGCGAGCGCACCCGTTCGGCGCGCAGATCCGTGCCGGGCTCGGAGTCGCGCACCGACCGCGCGGTGGTGACGATCATGCGCCGGGTCTGCTCGAGCACGGTCTCGACGGCGGGACGGTTGTCGCGTGTCTCGTCAGGGGCGGCGGACAGTAGTGCCGCGAGGACAGCCTCGACTCCGGATCCGCTCGCCGCCACGGGGTGGATCTTCGAGTCGGCGAATCGCGCCGAATGATCGGTGAGGAGCGCCCGGTTGCGTTCGCTCACCCGAGCCCAGTCCCGGTGGACGTCGGTCTTGGTGAGGGCGAAGACCACGGGGCAGGCAGGTCGCGCGACGACGTCGAGGACGGTCAACTCCTCGCGTCCGAGCGGCGCCGCGGCGTCGAGCACCATCAACACGACACGGGCGTCGATCGGATCGTCGACGAACGCGAGCGCGGACGCGTCGAGCGCGCGGAGTCCCCGCTCGAGGGTGGTCTTCCCGGCGCGGCGGGGTCCCGCGACGAAGACACCGCGCCCCGGATCAGCACCGGTCTGCAGACGGGCGACGGCGTCCGGGTTCCATCGTGTGACGACGTCGACCGTCTCGGCCGGCAGATCCGACAACTGGTGCGTGGTCACGTGCCGCGACTGCCGCTCAACTGCTGCCAGACGCGAACGTAGTGACGCCGCACGTCGACGACCGCTCGGCGCCGGCGGGCCGTCGGTTGCCGAGCCTGTTGCGCGCGCCACCAGTCCGCGCACCTGGCGGCGTCCTCGGCGTTTCGCGGAGAATCCGGGGCATCCGCGATGCAGTCCGCGAGATGGAGCCGGGCCGCGGCGGCCCCGAGCGCGACGGCGTCGTCGCCGGCGAGATAGGTCTCCAGCACGTCCCGGGACGCCGCGCTGCGCGCCGCCAGCGACCGCAGTGAGTTCAGCAGCCTCTCCGCGCGGCGCACTCGCGCGACCCGATCGGCGACCGCGGTCGACACCGCGTCGATTCCACTCGTCGGATCGCCGGCGATCGCGAGCGTCCCGATCAGGGGCAGAGTAGGAAGGCCACCCTCGTCCGCGCACTCGGCAGCACGCGCGATCGCCGCCGCCCACGCGTCGGCCGGCGTCCGCGACTCGCCCACCGTGTCCGATTTGTTGAGAACGAACAGTGTCCGCGCCGGATCCAGCGTCCGCACCGCATCCCGGTCGGCGTCGCGCACGGTTTCGACGAGGACGTAGACCACGACATCCGCGTCCAGCGTGGGGTCGGGCGCACCGGGCACGTCGACGGGGTCCGATTCCTCCACGACTACCCCGGGGATTGCGCTCGCGGTCAGCGCCGCGGTCACAGTGGACCGGCCCACCCCGGCTCGACCGGTCGTTTAAGCGAATCGGTGCCCGGAACGCTGCCACGGCCCCGCGTACACGGTCGCCGGCAGCCCGGTCTCTTGCCGTGACTTTTCCGGCGAGTTCCGCCAGTTCCCCGCCCCCGGCCTCTGTTGTGCCCATGACGCACTCACCCCCCTTCGTACCGCGCCGCTTCTGTCAGACCGGACCGGATCGGCGTGGGCAGCCGTGCAGGCTGGGCACCTGATTGCTGAAAAAGTCTCAAGGTGAACTTCAGACCCGTATGCCAGAAACGCCCCTCATGCGTGACAATGGTCCGGTGAACCACGCTGATCAGGATGCACCCGCCGTCCCTGAGGAGGGGCAGACGAAGGACTCGAAGGGGTCCCGTCTCCACCCGAGGGTGACAAGTTTCCGCTCGCGCAGGGGCGCTCTGACCGCCGCCCAGCAGGAGTCCTGGGACCGGCAGTGGCCGAAGATCGGCGCGGACGTCTCGGACGATCGCCTGGATGCGACGTCGTGGTTCGGCCGCGACGCCCCCCTGATCCTCGAGATCGGTTCGGGGACGGGCACCGCGACCGCGGCGATGGCGAAGGCCGAACCGCACGTGAACCTCATGGCCGTCGAGGTCTACCGGCCTGGGCTCGCGCAGTTGCTTCAGCAGATCGAACGGGACGAGATCCCGAACATCCGGGTCCTGCGCGGCGACGCCATGGACGTCCTCGAGAACATGATCGAACCGGAATCGCTCACCGGAGTCCGTGTCTTCTTCCCGGACCCGTGGCCGAAGGCCCGGCATCACAAGCGGCGTCTGCTGCAGTCCCCCACTTTCGCCCTGATCGCGAGCCGACTGAAGGCCGGCGGTGTGTTGCATGTCGCAACAGACCATGCCGAGTACGCAGAGGCGATCGCCGAGGCGGGCAACGCGGAACCCTGCCTGACCTCCCTCGACTGGGAATCGCCGATGACGCACGAGCGTCCGGTGACGAAGTTCGAGGACAAGGCCCACCAGGTCGGCAGTGCGATCACCGAGTTGATTTGGGGGAAGATCAGGTCATGAGCGTCAGCGAGCAGTACTCCGACATAGCCGGCACGGCACCGGCAGGCGCCCCGGTGTCGTCAGGATCTCCCGCGGTGGGTGTACGTGACGGACGCCACCAGAAGCGGGTCCTTCTCGTCTGGGACGCACCCAACCTCGACATGGGCCTCGGCGCCATCCTCGGCGGCCGTCCCACGGCGGCCTACCGGCCACGATTCGACGCGCTCGGCCGCTGGCTGCTTTCCCGGACCGCGGAACTGTCCGCGTCCGGCACCGACACACTCGAACCCGAGGCGACGGTCTTCACCAACATCGCGGCTGGCAGCGCCGATGTCGTGAGACCGTGGGTCGAAGCCTTGCGTAATGTGGGCTTCGCGGTGTTCGCCAAGCCGAAGATCGATGAGGACAGCGACGTCGATTCCGACATGCTGGACCACATCGCGCTTCGTCATGGTGAGGGGCTGGCCGGTGTCATGGTCGCCTCCGCCGACGGTCAAGCGTTCCGCGAACCGTTGGAGGATATCGCCGCGACCGGCATTCCGGTCCAGATACTCGGGTTCCGCGAGCACGCCAGCTGGGCGGTTGCGTCCGATCTTCTGGACTTCGTCGATCTCGAGGACATTCCCGGCGTGTTCCGGGAGCCGCTCCCTCGGGTCAGCCTCGACACACTGCCCGACGAGGGTGCCTGGTTGCAGCCGTTCCGACCGCTTTCCGCCCTGCTCGTCGGGCGGAAGAGTGCTGCCGAGTAGGAGTTGATCAGTGTTCGCGAGCTGGGGAAGCGTCGTCTACCGGGCCCGATTCACCGTCATCGGCATCATGGTTGCCTTGTTGCTGGGTTCGGCCGCGTACGGCCTGGGCCTCGAGAAGCATCTCAGCCAGAGCGGCTGGGACGATCCGGGCTCGGAGTCGGTCGCCGCGGCCAAGCTGGCTGACGGCACCTTCGGTCGCGACACCAACAGCGACGTCGTGGCGCTCTATACGGCGCCCGAGGGCAAGACGATCGAGGACCCCGAGTTCCAGGCGAAGGTTTCCGAGAACCTCGAGCGCGTGGCCGCGGAACACCCGGACAAGATCCTCAAGATCAACGGCGGTTTCTTCAAGGTCGGCAGCGCGCCGCAGCTGGCGTCCGCCGCGGACGCCGACAAGCAGCACGCGATCGAGAGCATCGCGATCGTCGGCGACAACGACACCGAGGTCACGGCTAATTTCCGCGACGTCAAGGACGAGTTCTACATCGACGGCGTCGACGTGCAACTCGCGGGACTCCAGCCCGTGTCCGGGGCGCTCAATGACACGATGGCCAAGGACATCAGGCGGATGGAGATGCTGGCGATCCCGGCCGTCGGTATCCTGCTGTTCTTCGTGTTCGGTGGTGTCGTCGCGGCGGCGCTGCCGCTGATCATCGGCGGCTTGACCGTGGTCGGCGCCAACGGCGTCGTCCGGTTGATCACCAACTTCACCGAGGTCAACTCGTTCGTCGCGCCGGTGGTCTCCCTCGTGGGTCTGGGTTTGGCCATCGACTACGGGTTGTTCATCGTCAGCCGGTTCCGAGAAGAGATGGCGGAGGGGTACGACACCCGCTCCGCCGTCCGCAGAACGGTGATGACGTCGGGCCGCACCGTGGTCTTCTCGGCGACGATGATCGTCGCCAGCCTCGGCGGTCTGCTGCTGTTCCCGCAGGGCTTTCTGAAGTCCGTCGCCTACGGCGCCATCGCGACGGTCGGCCTGGCGGCGCTGACGTCGATCACGATCCTGCCCGCGATCCTCGGCATCCTCGGCAAGCGCATCGACGCCCTCAGCCTCGACCGTTTCCGTCAGACCAAGAACACCGAGGAGATCGAGGCGAGCATCTGGGGCCGGCTCACCCGCTGGGTGATGCGCAACCCGCTCAAGGTCACCATCCCCATCGTCGTCGGTCTCCTCCTGCTGATCGTGCCGCTGACGGGCATCAAGTTCGGTGGCATCAATGAGACCTATCTCCCGCCGGACAGCTCGACCCGCGCCGCGCAGGAACAGTTCGACGAGATCTTCCCGAATCTGCGCACCGAACCGGTCAAGCTCGTCGTGTCCGACGCGGACAACAAGGCGCTCGGCCAGATCATCAAGGAAGCCAGCGGCGCGCCGGGGCTGATCGAGCGATTCACCCCGGAGGGCGCGGCCAAGGACGGTGTGGTCGTCCTGAAGGCAGGTCTCGTCGACCGCAACGAGTCGAAGCCGACCATCGACTATCTGCGCGCCATGGACAGTCCGGACGGCGTGCAAGTGCTGGTGGGCGGCACCCCGGCAATCGAGCAGGACAGTATCGCCGCGCTGCTCGACCACCTGCCCACGATGGTGATCTCTGTCCTCGTGCTGACGACGCTGCTGATGTTCCTGACGTTCGGCTCGCTGGTGCTACCGATCAAGGCGGCGTTGATGAGCGCGCTGGGCCTCGGGTCCACGCTCGGCATCCTGACGTGGATCTTCATCGACGGCCATGGTTCGGAGTGGTTGAACTTCACCCCCGGCCCGATCATGTCGCCGGTGCTGGTGCTGATCATCGCGATCGTCTACGGCCTGTCCACCGACTACGAGGTGTTCCTGCTCTCCCGGATGGTCGAGGCACGCGCGCAGGGGGCGAGTACCACCGAGTCGATCCGCATCGGCACCGCACATACGGGCCGCATCATCACCGCGGCCGCGCTCATCCTGATCGTCGTCACCGGTGCGTTCGGGTTCTCGGAACTCGTGATGATGAAATACATCTCCTACGGCATGATCGCCGCGCTCATCATCGATGCGACCCTCATCCGCATGTTCCTCGTGCCCGCCACGATGAAACTGCTCGGCGACGACTGTTGGTGGGCGCCGGCATGGATGAAGCGCATCCAGGAGAAGACCGGTCTCGGTGAGCCCATCCTCGACAGCGAGTTGATGCCCGCCGACGTCCCGGAACTCACCCCGATCGGTGCCGTCCCGCAGCAGCGGAAGGTCTCGGCACCGCCGGCACCTCGGAAACCGGAACCGCTCACCGAGCCGATCCCGCTGGTCACGGCGCGGGCACTGGCGGCGAAGATGTCGGAGGACGACGCGAAGACCCGCCGGGCGCAGAACGAGGCCCGGCGGTCGGCGACCGGCAGGCCCGCTCGTGCACCGGAGGAAGTCGCGGACACGCCGCCGGAGGAACCGCAGACCACCGTGCTGTCGCAGCCCGTCCCGCCGCGTCCGGCCCCGACGCAGTCGCGTCCGACCGCGCCGGCCCGTCCCGCAGCGCCGTCGCGGCCGGCGCCGCGGCCCCGTCCGGCGGCTCCGGCACCCGGTCCGGTCACCGAGTCTCGTCCCATCGAGAGTTGGCTCGCGGACCTCCGGTCCACGTCGGCCGCGGAACCCCGGCCCCTCTCGTCGCCGGCGGAGCCGCGACCGAGCGCGTCGGCGCCGTCACTGCCGACCCGCTCGCCGCGTTCGGTGCCCGCACCGTACGAGCAGGAGACCCCCCAGTCGTCTCCTGCCCGCCCGGTGCCGCCGATCCCGTCGAGGCGTCGTGCGGCCGAGCCGCCGGAGCCCGTCAACGGCGGCCGGCGCACCAACGGCACCAACGGCATGCCCGCCAACGGGGCTCCGGCCAACGGCTCACGTCGTCGTAGCGTCGAGGAGCCGCCCGTCGATCCGGACGACGCTTCCAGCGGACGGCATCGCGCGGACGACGGCAACGCCGTGAGTGTCAGCGAACTCATCGCTCGGCAGAACCGGCGCTGACGGAGCCGTTCGACGTTCCCCGCCCGGCATCCCGCTCCGCGAATTCACGCGCGTAGCGGGTGCCGGCGAGGAGCAGTAGCAGGCCGACGACGAGGAACGCGAGGACGCGGAACAGTCCGTCGAGGGTGGCCAGGTCGAACAGGAACAGTTTGGCCAGCGCCGCGCCGGTCAGTCCGAGTCCGACGCCGAGCGCGGTGTGCGCGTAGTCGCGTCGAGCCAGTCCGAACACCAGCGCCGCCGTCGCCGCCGCCATCCAGGCGATGGTCGCGGCGCAGTGCCCCGCGATGAATCCTGCGGACGTTCCGGTGAGCGCCGTGCCCGCCGACACCGTCGCGGTGGTGACCGCGTACAGGATCACCAGCCCGGCGAGGACCCACCACGGCTGGGCATTGTTGTCGCTCAACAGTTTCAGTGTGTGCGCGTACCAGACGAACAGGAAGACCGTTCCCGCCAGCACCAGCGCGGACAGCACCGTGGTCACCCCGAGCGCACCCAGCGCGCTGTCCTCGTCGACGAGGACGAAGGGCGGAGCGGCGACCAGGAAGGCGATCCCGCCGACGAGGGTGAAGACGGCGCCGACGGCGTACGCGATCCGGGAGTCCGCCTGCCCGCCGACGGTGAGGAACAGTGCCGCCACCCCGAGCAGGACGAGTGGCGCGAGGTCTTCGCTCGACCCGACGAGGCAGGCTTCGAGCAGCGCCAGAGTACCCACACCCGCGAGCGCGATTCGTGCATGCTGCGGCAACGACCGCGCCACGGCGAACGCGGCGAACATCGCGGCGGCCAGCGCCAGTGCGATCAGCGTGGACACGAGGCGGTCGAACAGGTGGCCCAGCACCAGCGCCGGGACGGCCGTCGTGACGATCATCGCGGTCGAGGTGACGTCACGGGAGTTGCTGCGCAGCAGGATGATCGACGTGACCAGGCCGAAGGCGGCGACCAACACCGCGGACGCCAGCACCCAGTACTTCTCCGGACGCTCGGACAGTCCGTAACTCGCGGTCGCGACCAACAGCGCGATTACCACCGGGCCCGTCCGCGCGATCGACAGGTACGGCCAATCGCGACCGATCTGTGCGGGGAAGCTGGCGACCTGGATGGCGAACAGGAATCCGACGAGCGTGAGCGTCACACCGTCGGTGAGAACGGGCGCAAGCACCGCAGCACCGGTCACCACGAGCAATGCCAAGGACTGCGAATCCCACCGGACGGCCAGTGCGACACCGGCTCCCGCGATTCCGAGCGCCACGACCATCGCGAGCACCGGCAGCAACCAGTGATAGACGACGGCCACGGCCACGACGTCGAGGTAGGCGCCGGCGATACCCGTTGCCGCGAGCGCGATCCCGCCGACCCGGCCGCCGGTACGTCCGAAGACGCGGATTCCGGTGTAGACGAGTGCGGCCGAGAACAACCCGCCCGCCGCCACGCGGAGTTCGGGACCGAAGAATCCGGCCTGCGCCGCCAGCACGAGCAGCATCACCACACCGATCAGGGTGACGGCGACACCGGCGACGGCCAGCACGCGGCTGATCACCCCGTCGCGCTGCCACCAGGGTTCGCGCACCACCCGGGGCGGCGCGATCGGCGCGGGACGGTAGGG
>RRBB01000489.1:0-3097 GCA_006543605.1 Rhodococcus sp. WS4 | reverse complement strand
AGATACCCCCGCGCCAGCTGCACCCCGGCCACATACAACTCGCCCGCCACCCCCACCGGTACCGGATGCAAGCGATGATCCAGCACGTAGGCGCGGCAATTGGTCTGCGGTGCACCGATCGGAGCCACTGCGCCCTCACCCTCCCCGCAGCGGTGGCAGATCACGCTGACGGTGGTTTCGGTGGGCCCGTACTGGTTCCATACCGTCGCCGGACCGAACTTCGCCAACCGCGCGACCGTCTGCCCGGTCAGTGTTTCACCGCCGAGGTAGATCACCCGCACGCCGCGGAGCGCTTCCGGCGACCGGCCGGCCATCAGGGCGGTCAGGATCGTCGGCACCGACGCCACGTGGGTGACCTTCTGCGCCCGGATGAGCTCGGCGAGGTAGTCGGGGTCGCGTTGGCCGTCCGGCCTCGCCAACACCACGCAGCCGCCGATCTGCAGGGGGGCGAAGAGGTCGGGGGTCGACGCGTCGAAGGTCACCGCGTTGCTCTGCAGAAGACGATCACCCGCACGGTGATCGAACGCCTCGACCCCCCACCGCACCTGATTGACGATCGCGCTGTGCTCCACGGCCACGCCCTTCGGCCGGCCGGTCGATCCCGAGGTGAACATCACGTACGCCGTGTTCTGCGGGCGCAGCGGTGCAAGACGGTCCGCATCGGTCACCGGCGCCCCGGACATCGGTGACAGATCGAGGGTGTCGATGTGGAAGACCGGTACCGGGTCGGGCAGGTCGTCTTGCTCGTCGTGGGTGGTGGTCAGAATGCAGGTGGGTTGTGCCACTGCGAGAATGAAGTGTGTGCGCTCGGCCGGGTGCTGGGGGTCGATGGGCAGATAGGCTCCACCGGCGGTGAGGGTCGCATAGACGCCGACGACGAAGTCGATGGAGCGGGCCATCCTCAGTGTCACGATGGTTTCCGGCGCCACGCCCTGGGTGATCAAGTGCCGGGCGAGACGGTTGACGCGTGCATCGAACTCGGCGTAGGACAGTGTTCGGTTTCCGTCCACCACCGCGGGCGCGTCGGGTGTGCGCGCCACCTGCGCACCGAACATCGACACCAGTGTGTCGGTGGTTGTCGCATGATCGGTGTGGTTCCAGTCCTCGAGGATCAGCTGTTTTTCGGTGGGGCCGAGGATGTCGAGGTCGCCGACCGGGCTGTCGGGATCGGCCACCACAGCCTCGAGGAGCCGGGTGAATCGGTCGGCGAAGCCGCGGACGGTGTCCTCGTCGAACAGGTCCTGCGCGTAAGTCAGCGCGGCGGTCAAACCCCGAGCGGCACCATCGCGATCGACGCGTTCACTCACCACCAGCGTGAGGTCGAACTGGGTGGCGGTGTGGTCGATGTCCTCGACACGGGCGGTCAGCCCTGCCAGTTCGAGCTTCGGGTGCTCTTGGTTCTGGAAGACGAGCATCACCTGGAACAGTGGGTGTCGGGTGGTCGATCGTGCCGGGTTGAGGGCTTGTACCACCCGTTCGAACGGCACGTCGGCGTGCTCGAATGCGGCCAGGTCGGTTTCTCGCACCGTCGTGAGCAGTTTGGTGAAGCTGCTGGCACCGTCGACCGGGATTCGGAGCACCAGGGTGTTGACGAACATGCCGACCAGATCGTCGAGGGCCGGGTCGCCGCGGCCGGCGACCGGGGTGCCGATCGCGATATCCGCGGTGCCCGACATCTGGGCGAGGAACACTGCGAATGCGGTGTGCAGCACCATGAACACGGTCGCGGTGTGCTGTCGTGCGAGTTCGGCTGCCGCGCGGTGGGTGGGCGCGTCGATGGTGAACGTGTGTGTTCGTCCACGGTGGGTGACGGCGGGCGGCGTTCGGTTCCCGGGCAGTTCGAGCTGTTCCGGCAGCCCGTCGAGTGTGGAACGCCAGTAGGTCAGTTGCTGCGCGAGCAACGAATCGGGGTCGTCGTCGGACCCGAGTATTTCGCGTTGCCACAGGGTGTAGTCGGCGTACTGCACCGCCAGTGGTGGCCACGATGGCGTGTGTCCGCCGGCTCGGGCCGTATAGGCGGCCATGAGATCCCGGGCCAGCGGGGCTATCGAGGAGCCGTCGGCGCAGATGTGGTGCAGCACCACGGCGAGCACGTGCTCGTTGTCGGCCGTCTCGAACAAGGCGGCCCGCACCGGCACCGATGTGGTGACGTCGAACTCGGACGAGGCCATCGACAGCAGTCGCGTGGCGAGCTCGTTCTCGGTCACCGCGGCGGTGGCGAATCCGCCGCTGGTCTCGGCCGCCGGGACAACCACTTGGTGCGGGCCGGTCTCGGATTCGGGGTAGATCGTCCGGAGGGTCTCGTGCCGGTCCACGACGTCTGCGATCGATGCCAACAGTGCGGCCGTGTCCATGGTTCCCGACAGGCGCACGGCGAATGGAATGTTGTAGACCGGTGAGTGTGGGTCGAACCGGTTGAGGAACCAGATTCGTTGCTGCGCATACGATAGCGGGATGTGTTCGGTCCGTGGCCGCGGAACCAGGGGTGTGCGTGCACCCGCAGCGGCCCGGGACTCGAGCCACGTCGACAGTGCCTGCACCGACGACGCCTCGAACAGCACCCGCATCGGTACCCGCGCATCCATCGCCACACTTAGCCGCGACACCACCTGCGTCGCGAGCAGCGAGTTGCCGCCCAGGGTGAAGAAGTCGTCGTCGAGTCCGATGCGGTCGTGGCCGAGGACATCTGCGAACACGCCGGCAACGACCCCCTCCGCCACCGTCACCGGCGCCCGGTACTGCGGCACCGGAAACACCGGTGCCGGCAACGCCCGCCGATCCACCTTCCCACTGGCCGTCAACGGCAATCGATCCAGCACGGTAATCGGTGAGGGCACCATGTAGTCGGGGAGGCGGTCCTCGACCAACACGCGGACACGAGCCGGGTCGAGGCGGGCGCCATCGCGGGGGACGACGTAGCCGACGAGTCGGTCGCCGGTGTGGTGGTCGTGGTGGACTGCCACTGCGGCGTGGGTGATGTCGGGGTGGGTGGTGAGGGTGGTTTCGATTTCGCCGAGTTCGATGCGGTGGCCGCGGATTTTGACTTGGAGGTCGCGGCGGCCGAGGTATTCGAGGTTGCCGTCGGGGTGCCAGCGGA
>RRBB01000488.1:0-3119 GCA_006543605.1 Rhodococcus sp. WS4 | reverse complement strand
CCACCGACAGAGCCTGGAACACGCGGGATTATCCCGACCCGAATTCATCCGGAGATGCCCCCACCTGCATCAATACCGCCGCTTCGATACCCGTATCGGGATAATTCCGGGGTCGGGATAAGTCGAGTAATCCCGATGTCGGGATTACTCGACGACTTCGCGGTTCATGGGGCGGTGCTGCGCCGCTACTCCCGCACCGTGGACAGGCTGACGACCGATCAGGCCGACATCGTGGCCAGGTTCCGGGCGTGGCTACGGGCCGCCGGCTGCGCCGCATCGACGGTGCGGACCTATGACACGGTGGCAGGCGAGTTCCTCGCGTTCACCGGCACACGTGGCGGCCTGGCCGGTCTGGATGCCGGGGGCATCGACGCGTTCGTTGCCACCCTGGCTGGCTACCAAGCCAAGACGGTGGAGCAGAAACTGTGCGCGCTGCGGTCGTTCCTGCGGTTCGCCGCCGGAGACGGGCTGGTCGGCGACACGGTCTGGGGACGGTCCCGGCGGCGAAGTCGACCAGGCAGGCCAGGATCCCGTCGGTGTGGGACCCGGCCGACGTGACCAAGATCCTGCAGGCGATCGACCGCGGCAATCCGTGCGGCAAACGCGATTACGCCATCATTCTGCTGATCACCCGGCTCGGGCTGCGCGGCATCGACGTCAAACGGCTCCGGTTCGCCGATTTCGACTGGCCCGGCAATCGCCTCTCGATGGTGCAGGCCAAGACCGGCCACCGGGTGCAGCTGCCGCTGCTCAAAGACGTCGGCTGGGCGGTCATCGACTACATCCGCTACGGCCGCCCGCACAGCGACTGCCCGGAGGTGTTCCTCCGGCACACCGCACCGATAGGCCCGTTCTCCGATCAGGATCATCTGCACCAGATCCTGGTCAAACACGCCCGGACCGCGCACGTGGCGGTCGGTGAGAAACGCCGCCACGGCATGCATTCGCTTCGGCACACGCTGGCGACCCGGCTGATGGAGCAGGGCACACCGGTCGAGCAGATCGCCGACATCCTCGGCCACCAGTCGACCACCGCCACCGGCGTGTACTTGAAATCGTCGCTGGGCTTGTTGGCCGAGTGTGCCCTGGACCCCGACGCGCCGGCGTCGGAGGCGACACGATGACCGCCGGCATGACACTCGCCGAGGCGATCGCCGCCTTGGTGGCCGAGAGACGCGCCGTCGGCTACAAATACGACGCCGAGGCGCAGGTGCTGGCCCGGTTCGAGGCGTTCAGCCGCGGTCAGTTCCCGGGGCTGGACACGCTCACCGAGGCGTCGGTGCAGGCGTGGATCGCCGCGGCGCGGCGGCGAGGCGTCAAAGCGGCGACCCTGCAAGGCCTCGCCGCGCCGGTCAGGGGACTGGCCCGCTGGCTGGGCCGCCGCGGCGTAGCTGCCTATCTACTGCCCATGGCCACGCTGCCCAGACCCGTCCGGTATGTCCCGCACATCTACACCGACGCCGAACTGGCCGCGCTGTTCGCCCAGACCGACCGCTGCCACTACTGCTCGGAGGTTCCGCTGCGCCACCTGGTCATGCCGGTGCTGTTCCGCACGATCTACGCCTGCGGCCTGCGCTGTTCCGAGGCCCGCCTGCTCCGTGTCGGCGACGTCGACCTCGACACCGGTGTGCTGCAAATCCGCGACGCGAAAGGCGGGAAAGACCGGCAGGTACCCGTCTCCGGGGCGCTGCACACCCGTCTCGCCGGCTACCACGCCCAGGTCGCCGGGCGACCGGACCGGGGGGAATGGTTCTTCCCCGGCAGGCCCACCCACCCCCTGACCCTCAGTAACGTCGAGCGCAACTTCCGCCGGTTCTTGTGGCAGGCCCGCATCTCCCACGGCGGACGCGGCCACGGCCCCAGGGTGCATGACCTACGACATACGTTCGCGGTCAACAACTTACGGCGGTGGTTCGCGCAGGGGCGCGACGTCGGCGCGTTGCTGCCGGTGCTGCAAACCTACATGGGTCATTCCTCGGTGGCCGACACCGACTACTACCTGCGCCTGACCGCCGAGTCCTATCCGGACATCACCGCCCGGGTGCAGCAGGCCATCGGCGATGTCGTCCCTCCCGTGACGGCAGGGCCGCGTCATGGCCACTGACTTCGCGGTGTTCCTGCGCCGGTTCCTGACCGCCCACCTGGCCGGGCTGCGCGGCTGCTCGCCCCACACGATCGCCTCCTACCGAGACGCGTTCAAACTGCTGATCTGCTACTTCCGCGACGAGCGGTCCGTCCCGCCGGACAAGCTCACCCTCGAACTGATCGACGCCGCCGCCATCGCCGGGTTCCTCACCTGGCTGCGCACCAGCCGACACAACACCGCCTCGACAAGCAACCAGCGCCTGGCTGCGATCGACTCGTTTTTCACCTGGATGCAATCGGAGGACCCGGCCCGCATGGCGTGCTGCCAGGACATCCTGGCGATTCCCGCCATGAAACACGACCGCCCGGCTTTGGCTCACCTGAGCGTCGAACAGACCCGCCAGCTGCTCGCCCTCCCCGACCGGTCCACCCGCACCGGCAGACGAGATGCGACCTTGCTGGCCACCCTGTATGACACCGCCGCCCGGGTCCAAGAACTCGCCGACCTCACCGTGCGCGATATCCGTGTCGATCACCCCGCCATGGCCGCCCTGACCGGAAAGGGCCGCAAAACCCGCCACGTCCCGCTGGACGCCAACACGACGGCGCTGCTGAGCGCCTACCTGACCGAGCGGCAGCTCGATCGCCCCGGCCGGGACGAGCATCCGGTGTTCTTCAACCAACACCGCCACAAACTCAGTCGCGGCGGAATCGCCTGGATCATCGGCAAATACCAAGCCCGGGCAACCGATGCGGCGCTCGCCAACGCCCACCTCAGTCCACACATCCTGCGCCACAGCCGAGCCATGCACCTCTACGACGCAGGTGTTCCGCTGCCCTACATCCGTGACATCCTCGGCCACGTCGACCTATCCACCACCGAGATCTACGCGCGCGCCTCCACCGAATCAGCAGTTTGAACGCGTCTCGGTAGGAGGCGATCGTGTGGGGCGAGCAGCCGCGCAGCCCGGCCAGGTGGGCGGTCAGGAACCGGCGCAGGAACACCGCGAAGTCAGTGGCCATGACGCGGCCCT
>RRBB01000487.1:0-3122 GCA_006543605.1 Rhodococcus sp. WS4 | reverse complement strand
CGGAGACGACAACCCGAGCGCCTTCCTTCGCGAACCGGGCGGCGATCACAGCGCCGATTCCGCCGCCCGATCCAGTGACGATCACGACCTTACCTTCGAGTGATGCAGGCATGGCCACCTTCCTTTCAATTAGACGATGTAGCTGGTTTCAGGGCGAACGAGCCTGGTGAGATTGCCGGAGCCGCTGATGAACGGAACCTGGGCGACCGCAGCGCGGATGCGGCGGTCCACGGCCGCCACACTGAGCGCGTGTCCGCCGGCAAGGCTGGACCCCCCCAAACCCCGATGGCATCCGGGTTCACATCTCGCCGTCCGGAGACGTACCCCGGGATCCTCAGTCACGAGGCAGCGACGTCGTACGGAATGGGTCGGTTCTCCTTGGCCCAGAGCTTCTCCATGTCCGACTCCGGCGGCGGCGGCACGAGACCCTGCGTGCGCCAGAGGTCCATGGGGGTCTCGTCGATGTGGATCTCCCAGTCGTAGCCGCGCTCCTTGATGAAGGGCGCGAGCTTCTCCTCGGCCACTGTCATCATCAGTGCGCGAACCTCTGCGGTCTCCATCTGCCGGGCGATGTGATCGAGTCGGATCCGGACGAAGTTGTTGTTCGCCTTTCCCCCGACATACATCGTCTCCTTCGGCATGTCCTTGAACAGGACGACCACGTAGAACCGGGGTAGGTTGACGTAGTCCACGTAGATCGACGTGATCGCCTCGGACAGCTGCTCCTTGTCCTCGGGGGTGAAGGCGTTCTCGGGGGTGAAGATCTCCCAGTACGGCATGGCGGTTACTCCTCATTGGATTGGTGCGGCGGGACTTGTGCCGCGATAGCGGTTGCTTCTGTCGGGCGGTCCGAATGGGTTCATCAAACTGAGGTCTGATGTTGCCCGCACGAAGGTCTTGATGGACCCGTAGTCGCGGACGGGTCCTACGCCAGGGCGCGCACGAAGTGCTCGCACGCAGCCTTTGACGACGCTTCGAACGCGGCACCGGTATACACGTCGAAGTGGCCACAAGGCAGTACGAGCAACTGCTTGGGCTGCAGGGCCCGTTCGTAGGCCTCGAAGGCGAGTTCTGCGTACGCACTGATGTCTTGGTCGGCCACGATCATCAGTAGTGGGGTCGGTGAGATTCGGTGGATTCCATCGCCGGGCTCGAACTCGACGATCCGCTCGAGCGAGCCGAGGGTCACCTCGTTGCGCCAGGACGGAGCCCTGTCCTGCGCGGTTTTGGTGAAGAACTCCCAGGATTCGGCGCTGGCCATCAGCGCCGGAGCCAACGGATCGGCGTCCACGGCCGGCATGAGCGTGGGCTCCCCGCCGTGGTAGATGTTGCGTCGTTCGCCGTCCAGCTGGGCGCGCACCGTTGGCAGGAAGTCGGGACGAACGAGCCGCGTCATCTGGCCGGACCCGCTGATGAAGGGGACCTGGGCGACAACGGCTCGCACCCGACGATCGACCGCGGCCACGCTCAGCACGAGGCCGCCGCCATGGCTGGATCCCCAGATGCCGACCCGGCCGGGGTCGACGTCCTCGCGGCCAGTCGCATACGTGATGGCGTGGCGAAGGTCGCGGGCCTGGGTGATCGAATCGATGTGCTGGCGCGGAGCGCCGTCGCTGGCGCCGAAGTTTCGGTGGTCGTACACCAGAACGTTCAGTCCCGCTTGGGAAAAGGACTCGGCGTAGTCGTCGAGATACATTTCCTTGACGGCGGACAGTCCATGGACCATCACCACCAGTGGGCCCTTGGAATCGGCCCCTTCTGCGGGATAGAACCATCCGCGCAAAGTGACATTGTCCGCTGAGAATTCAATATCCTCACGTGGCATGAGCGATCCTTCCGAAATTTGTACGCTTGTTGAAGAAGGTAGTGACGTGGAACACACCATTGAAGGGATGCTTGCGCCCACTCCGAGGACACGTCCGCCACGTTCGGTTTGCCGTTACCCCGGCCGCGAAATCCCAGAAATCCCATCGATATCCGCTTCGGGACTGGGCCGGCCGTCGAGACGCATCCGGTTCGGCCCGGCCTGTTTCACGGCGCGACGTACGACTCGACCGTGGTGCCGTTGCGCGGTGAGCGAGTGGCACAATGTCTCGCGGCCACCACGCGGTATCGAGTGGCGGTGCCCAGCCGAGCGCCTAGAACTGCACCCATCGCCGCGATGGGCCGGGGCAGGAGGGTCCCGCGCCGAGGCTCGAGGCTCGCTGTTCTGCGAGTCCCGAGCTGCGGCGTCGTTCGCTGGGGCGGGGTCCAGCCTGGGAAGTTACGGCCGGATTTCCGCCGCGGTCGAGCCTGCGTCTCGAAGCTGGATCGCGTTCATGGCCGAGAACTGCAGGGTCCAGAGGTTTCCATGCCCCGGGTACTTCGCCGACATGATGCGGACCAGGTCCTCGGCATCGTCCGCAGCCTCGTAGGCAGCGGCGAAGTCTTGGATGTAGGAACGTGTTTCGGCGATCATGGCATCGACGGCGTGGTCGTCGCCGTCGGGTCTGCGGTGGCCGGCGACGATCACCTTGGGTGCCAGCTTCTCCACCAGGTCGACGGTCTCGAGCCAGTCTTGCCATTCCTCGGGCGTCGACAGGCCGAGCATCGGGTGGATCTCGTTGTAGATGGAGTCACCGGCAACGACGACATCGATCTCCGGGATGTGCACGATTGTCGTGGGATGGATGTCGGCCTGCTTCACCTCGACGATGCTCAGAGGCGAGCCGTCGACGTAGAGCGTGTTGTCGTCGATCGGGTCGGGGAGCGCGTCACTGACGACGCAGGCGTCGCCGAACAGCATCGCCCACTGCTGTTGCTGCAGTTCCATGGATTCCTTCATGGCCTCGACCACGTGGGGCAGCGCAACGCATTTCGCGTCCGGGAACCGCTCCTTGAGGGGCCCGATGCCCAGGTAGTGATCGGCATGGGCGTGCGTGACGTAGATCGTCGTGAGTTGCTTCCCGGTACGCTCGATCAGGTCCCCCAGGTCCCGGACGTCATCCTTGAGATACTGCGCATCGATGAGCACAGCTTCGGTCGGACCGGTGATCAACGTCGCGGTGGTCGGCGAGAACGTGCCGCGGGGAATGTCAGGCCAGTCTCCCGCGGGGATCTCGGGCCAGCGACCGACGTACACG
>RRBB01000486.1:0-3129 GCA_006543605.1 Rhodococcus sp. WS4 | reverse complement strand
CCCCGCACCCGACGTTGCGCGTGAACCCCACCGCGCGGCACGCACACCGGCGGAAGAGACGTTGGTGTCGGTGTTCGCCGAGGTGCTCGGAGTCGAGCAGGTCGGACTGGACGACTCGTTCTTCGCGCTCGGCGGCGACAGCATCCTGTCGATCCGGCTCGTGTCGCGGGCCAAGGCGCGTGGACTGGTGTTCACCCCGCAGCAGGTGTTCGAGCACCGAACGGTGGCGGCTCTGGCCGCCGAGTCGGAGAGTGCCGCCGGTGAGATCGCAGATCCCCTGGCCGAACTCGCGGGCGGCGGGATCGGCACGTTCCCGCCCACCCCGGTGGTGCGGTACCTGATCGAGCGCGGCGGGCACTTCGACCGGTTCAGCCAGAGCCTGATGCTCGACCTCCCCGGCGGCATCGACTCGGCCGGACTCCTCGCGACTGTCACCGCTGTGCTGGCGCGTCACGACATGTTGCGGTCGCGGCTGCACCGGAACGCACACGGGCAGTGGGAGATGGAGACTTTTCCCGCCACCGACATCGATGCCGCGGCACTGGTCCGGCGCGTCCCGTACGACCCGGAGTCTGATGCGGACGGGCTCTCGGACCTGGTGGCGACCGAGCACCAGGCTGCCGTGAAGAGGCTGCGGCCCTCCGACGGTGTGGTCGTCCAGTTCGTGTGGCTCGACCCGGTGCCGTCGGCCACGCCGTCGGCCGCGGCGGGCCGGTTGATCGTGGTGGCGCATCATCTCGCGGTCGACGGGGTGTCCTGGCGGATTCTGCTGCCCGACTTCGCCGCTGCCTGGTCGCGGATCTCCGCGGGGCAGTCGACGGCTCTCCCCGCACCGGCGACGTCGATGCGCCGCTGGGCGCACGCGCTGGCCGAGGAGGCGGGCCGGACCGAGCGGGCCGCCGAACTGGGGTGGTGGCGAAGCGTCGTCGAGGGACCCGACCCGCTGATCACCGAACGGGCACTCGACCCCGGCCTGGACGTGGCGACCGCACTGCAGGACGTGAGCGTCGAAACCTCGTCCGAGGACACCGCGGTCCTGCTGACAGGCCTACCCGAGCTGTATCACGGCGGCGTCCTCGATGTGCTGCTTACGGCGCTGGCGGTGGCGTCGTCGAGGTGGCGCGCCGAGCGGGGCATTCCGGGGGCGTCGACGTTGATCCGACTGGAAGGGCACGGCCGGGAGCAGCAGGTGGTGCCGGGCGCCGACCTGTCCCGCACCGTCGGCTGGTTCACGACGGTCTTCCCCGTCCGCGTCGATCTCCACGGCGTCGACGTGGGCGCCGCGCTGGCCGGTGGTCACGAGATGGGCAACGCCGTCAAGCGTGTGAAAGAGCAACTCCGTGCGGTGCCCGACATGGGAATCGGATACGGGCTGCTCCGCTACCTGAACCCCGACACCGCCGGCAGCCTGCCGAGGACGGAACCGGGGCAGATCAGTTTCAACTATCTCGGCCAGGTCCCGGACTCGGTCGACCACGGCACCGCGACCGGGTGGGGCCCCGCCGCCGGTTTCGGCGACCTGCGGTACGTCCCGGACCCGGACATGCCGGCGTCCGCCGCGATCGAGATCAACGCGATCGTGATCGGCGGACGGCTCCGGGTGGGGTTTGGATTCCCGGACACCCTGCTCGCCCGCGCCGAGGTGGAGCGGCTGGCGGCGCGGTGGCGGGAGGCGGTGTCCGCGTTGGTGGCCCATGCACGCAGCGCGGGCGCGGGCGGACTCACGCCGTCGGACGTTCCCCTCGTCGACGTGACCCAGAGCGACCTGGATACGTGGGAGGAGCGTTTCGGCGCGCTCACCGACGTGTGGCCGCCCGCACCCCTGCAGGCCGGGTTGCTGTTCCACGCCTTGCTGGCGAAAACCGCGATCGACGCGTACACAGTGCAGGTGGAACTGCACCTGAATGGTGCCGTCGACCCGGTCCGGATGCGCCGTGCCGCACAGGCATTGGTGGATCGGCACGCGAATCTGCGGGTGGCGTTCGTTCCCGCCCGGGACGGGACCTTCGTGCAGGTGGTGCCCGCATCGGTCGAGATACCGTTCCGCGAAGTCGACCTCACGGATCTGCCCGAGCGCGCGCGCGGCGCCGAACTGGACCGGCTCCTCACGGCCGACCGGGCCGCACCCTTCGACACGTCGCGGCCGCCCCTGGTCAGGTTCCTCCTCGTCTCGACAGGACGTGAAGAATCGCAACTCGTGTGGACGAACCACCACACCCTGCTCGACGGATGGTCGATGCCGCTCGCGATCCGGGAATTGCTCGCACTCTACGTGGCCGGTGACGAAGAGGCGCCGTCGTTGCCGCAACCGCGTCCCTACCGCGACTTCCTGACCTGGCTGCATCGCCGCGACCCGGCGCAATCACGAACGGCCTGGGCGTCCGCGCTCGCCGGCGTCGACGGTCCGACGCTGCTCCTGCCCGACGCACGGGGACGGCAACTGTCGGTTCCGCCCGCTCACGCGCAGTTCACCCTGTCCGAGGAACTGACCGCCGAACTCACCGCCCTCGCGCGCAGTCGGAACGTCACCCTGAACACCGTGACCCAGGTGGCGTGGGGCATCGTGCTGGGCGCCTCGACCTCCCGTGACGACGTCACGTTCGGGAGCACGGTGTCGGGGCGGTCGCCGCAGCTGCCCGGGGTCGAGTCGATGATCGGACTCTTCGTCAACACCGTGCCCACGCGGATCACGCTGAGCCCCCGGGAAACGGTGGGTCGGTTGCTCGACCGGACGCAGGCGGAGCAGGCCGCCCTTCTCGAGCACCACCACCTCGGTCTCGCCGACATCCAGCGAGTAGCCGGCCCCGACATCGGTTTCGACACCGCGACCGTGTTCGAGTCGTACCCGATCGACCGGGGCGGCCTGACCGCGGACACCGATCTGGCCGGTATCCGGGTGGTAGACGTGACGGGTGTCGACGCCACCCACTACCCGCTGAGCGTGGCCTTCTCGGTCGACGCGCAGCTGCGCATGACGTTCCACTACCTCCCCGACCTGATCGACGAGGCCACCGTCGGCGCCATCGCGGGACGGGTCACCCGAGTGTTCGAGGCGATGGCATCCGATCCCGATGTGCCGTTGGTGGGGGTGGATTTGTTGGGTGTGGTGGAGCGGGGGGTGTTGGTGCC
>RRBB01000485.1:0-3137 GCA_006543605.1 Rhodococcus sp. WS4 | reverse complement strand
CAAGTGATCGCCATCGAGGATCTGAGTGTGCGGAACATGGTCAGGAATCGGTCGTTGTCTCGGGCGATCTCGGATGCGAGTTGGTCCGAGTTCCGGTCGATGCTCGAGTACAAGGCCGACTGGTACGGGCGGCGGGTGGTGGCGATCGACCGGTTCTATCTGTCGTCGAAGACGTGCTCGGTGTGTGGGGCGATCGCGTCGACGATGCCGCTGAACGTGCGGGAGTGGATGTGCCGATGCGGCGCCGTCCATGATCGGGATGTGAATGCGGCGAGGAATATTTTGGCCGTCGGACTGGCGGTGGCAGCCTGCGGAGATGGTGTGAGACCGCCCCGCACATGAAGTGTGGGGAGGCAACTGTCGGTGAAACAGGAACCTCGGGACGCGAGTCTCGAGGGGAATCTCGGTCGTTCACGGCCGAGAGGACGTCAATGCTGTGGGCAACGGGACGGCTCCCGCCCTGCCGCACGGAACGACGATGCAGACGCGGGCCGGTCTTGTGCACGCGCTCATCGAGGAACTCGATCTGCAGGGTGCGGCGATGATCGGAGGGTCGATGGGCGGAAACACGATCTGGTCGTATGTCGACGCGCACGGAACGGGGCGGCTTCGCGCGGCGGTTGTCGTCGATCAGACTCCGAGGATGCTCAACACACCGGACTGGACGTACGGGTTCTACGGTTACGACGCGGACACGGCGGACACGTTCTTTGCCGACGGCATTCCCGCGACCGGCCACGGCACGGCGATCTGGAAACGCGGGATGCGGCTGGTCCGACTGCTCGCCGCGATGGGCCGCGTCGACGGGACACTGTCGCCGCCGGAACTCGCCCTGTTGAACGATCACGCGAAGCGCGATTGGCGTCCGACGATCCGTTCGAGCGATCTTCCCGTGCTGTTCGTCGCCGGCTCCGAAAGCGAATTCTGGCCGTCTGCACACGTAGCGGCCGCCGCAGCACTCGCGCCGAACGGAGCGTCGACCGTCGTTCCGCGCGCTGGGCACGCGACGAATATGGAGCGACCCGATTCGTTCAACAACGCCGTCGCCGAGTTCCTCGATTCCACTGTGTGAGCCACAGCAGCAGGCCGGGCGTAGCTCCTATTCGGCGTTGCCTGTCGGGAAGTAGACCGACCCGTCGCTGCCGACGCAGCCGCCCTGGACGGGGCCGGGACCGAAGTAGGCGCCGTTGACCTGGCCGGCGCCACCGGAGGAATTCGACCCGACTCCCGCTCCCGCGACGCCGACTGCCCCACAGGTGTAGCTGTTCGAGTCGCCCGGTTCGCTCTCGACCTGAACCTGTGTGCCCGGAGTCTTCGGATCGCCGTGGAGGTTGGGTGCCGCGGCTGCGATGCCGGGTGCGGCGAAGACGGCGAGTGCGGCGGCTGATGCTGCGATCGCCGTGCGCACTGCGAAGGTGTTCATGCGAAGTCACTCTCGATTCGGTTGTCGCCTCGAGTTGAGCTCGCCGAGTTCCGGCGGGTCGTGGCCCGTGGCGCGTTCGTCTCACGGTCGGGACTCATTATCGTCCGTTGCACCCGGGAATCCCACCCCCGGAGTCGGCAACCGCCTGCGTGGTGCTTGCGTCCTTGACATGAAGTGGACTCGAGGTTTCAGGATGGTTCCAGATGTCACTGGAGGCAAGGAGTCTGCGATGAACGGCACCAGAACGGCGCTGATCACTGGGGGATCGGCCGGGTTGGGAAGGGCGAGTGCACTCGCGCTCGCGGAGCTCGGCTGGGAGGTGATCGTCACCGGAAGGCGCGTCGAACCCCTCGATCGGGTCGCCGCGCGGGCGCGCACCATCACCGCGCTCCCCGGCGATATGACCGAACCGCGGCAGCGCGGGCGCATCGCCGATGAGATATCCGCGCGGGGACGCCTGGATCTGCTCCTCAACAACGCCAGCGCGCTCGGGCCCAGCCCGATGCCCAGCCTCGCCCGGTACCCGGAGGACGCGCTGGCGCTGGTCTTCGCCACCGACGTGCTCGCCCCGCTCGCGTTGATCGCCGCACTGATCGAGCGTGTGCGCGCGGTGGGTGGGACCGTCGTCAATATCTCGTCGGATGCCGCGGTCGAGGCCTATGCGGGCTGGGGCGGCTACGGCGCGGCCAAGGCGGCGCTCGACCACGCCACCGCAGTGCTGGCGGTCGAGGAACCCGACCTTGCCGTCTACGCGTTCGATCCCGGCGACATGCGCACCGAGATGCACCAGGCGGCGTTCCCCGGCGAGGACATCTCGGATCGGCCCGAGCCGGAGACCGTGGTTCCGGCGCTGCTGCGTCTGCTCGACACCCGTCCTCCCAGCGGTCGCTACCGTGCGTCGGACTTCGCAGTTGCAGCGAACACGGGGGTGCCGTCGTGACCGGCACCCGAACGGCCGCCGCGGCCGAGCTCCGGTTCGTCCTGCCGCGGCGGTTGGAGGCGAGCGGTCCACCGGAGAGTCGAGGTCTGCGACGCGACGCGGTTCGGCTGCTGGTATCCGATCGGGGTCGGTTGGAGCACAGCAGATTTCATGAGCTTCCGCGTTACCTCCGGCCGGGTGTCAACGGACATTCGTTCCCGCCCACTGGCGGACATGAAACCTGCCCATAGGCGGACACGTTTCTGCCCACTGGCGGACATCCGTTTCTGCCCACTGGCGGACATCCGTTTCTGCCCACTGGCGGACATCCGTTTCTGCCCACTGGCGGACACGAAACTGCCCACGGTGTTGTGCTGTTGGTCAGGTGAGTGGGTCGACGCCGGTGCCGGCGAGGGCTTGGCTCATCCGGATCGATTTACCGCTGGTCTGACACAGGTGGGCGTGGTGCATGAGCCGATCGACGGTGGCGGTGGCCAGGGTCTTGGGCATCAGCTCGTCGAATCCGGCCGGATGAAGATTCGACGACAGCGCCAGGGCGCGTTTCTCGTACGCGGCATCGACCAACCGGTAGAGGCCCTCGGCGGCGTCGGCGGCCACCGGCAACAGGCCGATGTCATCAATCTATACCGATGTTCACATAGATCGACTTATGCCGCCCCCGTAACTATGCCGACATCGTCCTGTGGCGAACACGGGATGCACTGCAGCCTGGTGGTTCGTTGGAGATCACCTGCTGATCATGTCGGCATAAGCCTCACCGTCTGATCGATGCTG
>RRBB01000484.1:0-3184 GCA_006543605.1 Rhodococcus sp. WS4 | reverse complement strand
CGAGTCCGACGGCCAGCGCGGCTTCGGCGTCGAGGATGTCGGCGCGCAGGACCAGGTCGAGCGCCGCGGAGGGGCCGACGAGTCGGGGTAGGTACCAGGTCGAGCAGGCCTCGGGCACGATGCCGATGCGGCCGAAGACGAGTCCGATGCGGGCGGAGGTGGACATCAGTCGGCGGTCCATCGCCAGTGTCATGGTGGCGCCGATGCCCACGGCCGCACCGTTGAGGGCGGCGATCACGGGTTTGCGGCAGTCGTGGATGGCGAGTGTGCAGCGGCCGCCGGTGTCGCGGACCGCGGCGATGGCCGGATCGTCGAGGTCGGCCATGTCACTCAGGCCCGGTGTGCGTTGCTCGTCGAGGCCGAACACGTTGCCCTCGCCGCTGAGGTCCATGCCGGCGCAGAACGCGCGACCGGCTCCGGTGACGATGACGGCGCGGACGGAGTCGTCGTCGTTGACGGCACGGAAGGAGTGCTCGAGTTCCTCGGCCATCGTGACCGTGAACGCGTTGAGGTGTTCCGGCCGGTTCAGGGTGATCGTCAGGATGCCGTCGTTGACGTCGTGCCGGATTGTGTGGAAGTCCATGGTCAGACCGCCTGGGATGCGGTGCGGGCGGCTGCCGAGAAGGTGTGGCCGAGGCCGGCGATGATGCGATCGGCATCGTCGATGATGCCGTCGACGATGTCTTGGCAGCTCTGCACGGAGTCGATCAGGCCCTGGGCTTGGCCGGCCCACCACATGCCGTCGTGCATGTCGCCGTGGGTGAGGACGCGGTCGCGTCCGCGTGCTCCGGAGGCGAGGTCGGCGACGTCGGCGAAGGTGGCGCCGGGTTGTGCGGAGCGGCGGGCGATTTCCTCCGAGATCGTGTTGCGGGCCACCCGGGCGGTGTTGTTGAACTCGCGGAACACTAGTTGGGTCGCGCGTTCGTCGTTGGCGACGATTTGGTCTTTCACGTTTTGGTGGACGGGGGCTTCGGTGGAGGCTACGAAGCGGGTGCCCATGTTGACTGCGGATGCGCGCAGGGCGAGGGCGGCGACCAGGCCGCTGCCGGTGGCGAAGCCGCCGCTGGCGATCAGGGGGATCCGAACCTTGCGGGCGGCTGCGGGGATGAGGACGAGGCCGGGGATGTCGTCGTTGCCTGGGTGGCCGGCGCACTCGAAGCCGTCGATGCTGATGGCGTCGACGCCGATCGCTTCCGCTTTGAGGGCGTGCCGCACGGCCACCGCTTTGTGGATGACTTTGATGCCCGCCTTCTTGAACGCCGCGACATGCTCGGCCGGATTGGACCCGCACGGTCGAGGTCGGCCAGGTTGCCTCGATCGCCTCCGGCAGGCCGGTGAGCCCGTCGCAGCAGGCGATCAACACGTCCCGGAGTCCGCGGTTGGCCAGCTCGGCGCACACCCCGCCCCAGAAGGTGGCGCCCTCGGCGTTCTGGACCCAGATTCCGAGCACGTGCTTGACCCCGTCGAGGTCCACCCCGACCGCAATGTGCGCGGATTGCTTCTGACCTGTTGATTCTCACGGACTTTCACTACCAGCGCGTCGAGGTACACGATCGGGTAGATCTCTTCGAGCGGTCGCGACTGCCAGGCCTTGACCTCGTCGAGGACCGCGTCGGTGATCTTCGAGATCGTCTCGTGCGAGAGTTCGGTTCCCAGGGTCGACTCCAGGTGGAATCCGATGTCACGCAAGGTCGTGCCGCCAGCATACAGGGAGATGATCCTCTCATGGATGCCGCCGAGGCGGCGTTGGCCCTTCGGGACCAGTGCCGGCGCGAAGGTCGACGCACGGTCGCGTGGCACGTCCAGTGGGACGTCCCCGAAAATCGCTCGTCGCGTTCGTAGCCCAGGCGTGGGGTCAACTCGGCGTCGAGACCCCGCTCGAGCACGGCCTGACCAGTTCCGGAAGGAACCCGCTCTCACCGGTCAAGGCGACACCACGTTCACCCGCCCGTGCCATCAACGTGTCCAGGAACTCCTCGTCGATCAGCTCCTCACGGAGCCGTCGCGCCGGACCACGGACGGCGTCGGACCGCCTTGATCGTCGATCCGAGAATCGTCATCCGTGGGAGCTGCCAGAACAGACATGCGAACTCCTCTCTCACCCCTTCGGGTAAGGATTCACCGCAACTGCCGTACACACATCATCTGGCACGTCCCGGCCTGGGTGGAACGGTCTGCCCCGCCGGGCTCGGACATCCCGGCGCACTTGCACACCACGATCGACCGACTCATCGTCCGCCGCGACATCGGCATCCGCGACAAGACGCTATGGCAAACGTTCTACTAAAGCCGCACCCGCGGTTCGGCGTTCATCACCCTCCGGCGGCCAGGCCCCGGTAAAGCGCTCGACGATCGTGACGTGTGCCCTGACACCGGTCTCGCTCGGCTGTCCTCCGGCCAGGCCCGAGCCCTGCTCGACACTGCGACTGTTACCGAATGGCCCGGTACCGTGCGGGATCTGCACGAACTGTGGCGTTCTGGTCTGATGCATCTCGGGGAGGCCGGCGCGAGCCTGGTCGAGCTGATGGCAAAGTCCCGCCATCGCAAAACCTGAAAATCAGCGCCGCTGACTTCAAATCGTCACCGGCGGCCATGGGCAGCATCACCAGCCTCCTCGGTCCGGAGCCGACCGGCGCTGACGCGGCACGGTCGTTCATGTACGAGGTGACACGATCGGTAACGACCTTCGTTAGCCGCTCCTGACACGATCCTTGACGGCAACCATACTGCGCTGCTTCTCCGAAGAATCGGCTGCCGGTGACGATCCTCGCTGACGCCTCGCCCGGACCCCGAGCCTTCACGCGGATCCCGCGTGTTCACGCTTACCCGGCGAGATATTGTGTGGTGAGCCGCAGGAACTGCACATGCCCAACGAAATTCGGGTGCCCGGTATGTCAGCCCATCGCACGCTTTCCTCGGAAGAATCGGGCGACTTCGCCGCTTACTTGTCAGATTTTGTGCACATATCAGGTGACTGCGACGCTTGCGTCGGGATACACCCTTTCGCGCCGCGGCAGGAACCAGGCGATGGCGAGTGCTCCCAACGCCGCGAGCCCGGCCGCCGCGAAAGCAAGCCGCAAACCAGTTGCGGTGGTGTACTCGTGGCCGCCCACCGCCACCACATTCTGCGCGAGGAGCACGGCGGCGACAGCACTGGCGGTGGAGGTACCGATCGACCGCATCA
>RRBB01000483.1:0-3188 GCA_006543605.1 Rhodococcus sp. WS4 | reverse complement strand
CCGCTATTAGGCGTGATCCATTGGCGCCTATTCGTTGCGGTTGGTGGCGGCGGTTTGCTGTCAGGGGGCGCGGCGAGGGCGGGCATCGACGTTATCGTCGCGGTCGATGTGGGCACCGCGCTCGGCTGACTGGCAATCGTGTGCGTTGTCGCGGGCTACACATCGTCAGAGACCTCGGTCGGTTCGTCGCCCTCGTGTTCGACGATCCGGGCCGATTTGCCCGGACACGTATCGACCTGGCGTCGGATGATCCGACACCACGTCGCATGGCGGAGGTGCTCGGTAAGGTCCTGGGCACGCCGGTGCAGGCCCATTCGTCCGACGCGGACGCCATCGCATCGCCGGACATGCGGGCTATTCTCCATTTCCTTACCGACACCGGTTACGACGCGAACATCGGCGAACTGGCCCGGCTCTACCCCGAGGTCGGCTGGCAGAGCTTCGCCGAGTGGGCAGCCGAGTTGGCGTGAGGTATGCCGGTGGGCGCAAGGTAGACGAGTTCGGTGACGAGGAGGTAGAGCCTCGGGGCAGGTGTCAGGTCCGGGACGGTGCGCCGGCAATCGGTGAACTCGAAGGCGAGTTGGTCGTCATTTCCTGAGGCTGTGCGCGGATATGCCGCACGTCGTCTGGTCGAGGACTGATCCGCAGGATGGCAATCTGATCTGCGGTGCCGGATGTCCCGCTCAAAGCGGAGGGTGTTTCCGGCGAATACCGCGCTCCCGGTACTGCAGCACTCCCGGCGCCACGGGGTGACCACCAAGGGCACCTCGATGGTGTGTGCTCCCGGCTCCGACGGTGAGGACCGCTGGCGGTCGGCGAGCTGAACCAACCCGTGGAAATCCGGCGTTCGTTCCCTCAGCGACGACTTCCTGAGACCTTGTTCAACGCATAGCCAAGGGTACTGATGATCTCCGGTACACGATGCCCATGAGGGTGCATGGACTCGTGTGGCAGCGCGTCACCCCACCTAGTGAGCGGGTGGTCAGTCGGTTGCCTTCCCGGGGATAGGGGTCTGCGGGTTGTGAGGGTGTCGAACGTCCCGGATGGCGTCGGCGAGGTCGGCCGCTGTCGGCAGAGCGGGCCGGACGTCGGCAGGCAGGGACCGGTGCGTGGTGTAGGTGCTGACGGCGAGCGGCGAGTCCAGACCGCGCAGCGCGTATTCGACGACGATGTCTTCCCGGTCGGCGGCGAGGAGAATGCCGATGGTGGTGCCGTCGCCGTGCTCGGGTTTGCGGAGCAGGTCATCGACGGCGTTGACGTAGAAGTTGAGCTTGCCGATGTGTTCGGGCTCGGCGTGACGTTGCGGCTGCCCACGACCTCGTGACGGTTTCGAATGCTGCGGTGCCCGTAGCGTTGACGAAGTATTACGGCCGTCCGTATCTGGGTGAAGACGCCTTCGTCGGTGCGCATTTCGACTGGTCGAGCGCCGGTGATCGGGTGGGGGAGAGGGATCGGTTTACTGCGGAGGATCTGGTTTCGGTGACGTTCCTGTCGGTGCGGTGTCCGACCGTGGGCGGCGCGGGCGATCCTGGGCACGGAAGGGGGAGCGTTGAATGCCGTTCTGGCGGCGATAGGCCCGGTTCGGGACCTGGTTCGACGAGCCGGACCCGCTGGCCCCTGGGTGGCCGGCTTAGGATCTGGAAATCGCCCTCTGGGCGTTGCCAGGGATCGGCCAGACGAAGGCAACCAAGCTGATCGCCGACAAACGTCCCCGGCTGTATCCGATCTTCAGACTCGGTGGTGAGTCAGGTGCTGGGCACCGAGGGAGCGCACTTGAACCCTCTCAGGGAGGCGCTGCGGGCCGACGGCGGGGCGTTGCATCGCCGGTTGTTGTCGGTCCGGGAGGAGGCGAGCCTGCCGGAGGAGATCTCCGCGCTGCAGGTGTTCGATGTCATCACGTGGATGGACGGGGTAGAACCGCGGCCGGGCCTGGGTGAGCGCGCTGATCTGGAGAGATGACACGTCTCGGGGGTGATCGGGGGTCATCATCGGTGCGGGGTTGTGAAGTCCGCCGAAAAAAGTGGGGTGGGATGTCGAGAATCCGCGCGCGGCTTCGTCCCCGGGAGTGAATCGGCCACAATTGGGCCGTACCGTACCGAGGAGAACATGATGGCCAAGTATCTGCTGCTCAAGCATTACCGTGGCGCGCCGGCGTCGGTGAACGATGTGCCGATGGTGCAGTGGACGCCGGAGGAGATCTCGGCTCACGTGCAGTACATGAATGACTTCGCCGCTCGGCTCGAGGGCACCGGTGAGTTCGTCGACAGTCAGGCACTGTCCGCGGAGGGCACGTTTGTCCGGTACGACGGCGAGGGGCGGCCGCCGGTGTCCGATGGTCCGTTCGCGGAGACCAAGGACGTGATCGCCGGCTGGATGGTGATCGACGTCGAGACCTACGATCGGGCGCTCGAGTTGGCCGGTGAGTTGTCCGCGGCTCCGGGTGCGGGTGGGAAGCCGATCCATGAGTGGCTCGAGTTGCGTCCGTTCCTGGGCGGATGTCACGACGGTGACGGAGTGACGCACGGTGGATGAGGTCCTGCTGCGAATCTTCTCCCCCATCGTGATCGGTGTCCTCGTCCCGGCGCGGTGCCGGACGAGGACACACACCGAATGATGTCGGTCGCGACCCCTACGCTTGTGGTCTGCGCTCGACGAGGGCGGTAGCGATGGGTGACGATAACTTTTCCGCGCCGGTCGTGAACACGTCCTGCACCACCGGACCGATTTCGAACGGAGGGATTGACATTAATAAGCTCAACAAGGACTTCTATCTTTCCGAGATGGCCCGTGCCAATGAGAAGGCTCGGAAGGTGCTGCGCGTGCAGTGGGCGTTCCTCGGCGCCGCCTGTGTCTGTGTGGGGCTTCTTCTCGTGTTTGGCGGGTGGTGGTGGCTTCTGGCGATTGTTTTCGCGGTGGGGGCGCTTGTTCTGGCGATCGTTCAGCTTCGCTACGTGAGGGAGTCGAGGAAGGCGTCCCGAGCGTTCGATGCCGTCGATTCCCGCACTCGAGACGCCCGGAGAGCTGAAGCTGTTTTCTTAGCTTGATTTTTAACCTGGGCAGGCGGCCCCGACGGGTTTTCTAGCTTTGGTTTCGGCGCGTTTGCCCACGTGGTGATGCGGTGCGCGGTGGGTGTTTTTCGATCCGGGTGGGCGTCCGGGTCCGGGTCGACTGGGTTTCGGTGCACTGGC
>RRBB01000482.1:0-3245 GCA_006543605.1 Rhodococcus sp. WS4 | reverse complement strand
CCTTCACCGCGCCCGAGGTGCTCAGCGGCGAACCGCCGACTGAGGCCTCGGATATCTACGGTCTCGGTGCGACGGTGTTCTGCGCCGTCACCGGTCACGCCGCATTCGAGCGCCACAGCGGTGAGCATGTGGTCGCCCAGTTCCTCCGGATCACCACCCAACCGGTCCCGGACCTGCGCGAGCACGGCGTTCCCGACGACGTGTCCGAGATCGTCGACCGCGCCATGGCCGCCGATCCGCGGCAGCGTCCTGCCACTGCCGCCGACTTCGGCGATGAGCTGCGGCGGATCCAGCTCCGCCACGGCTTCCCCGTCGACGAGATGGCCCTGTCCGGGGAACCGGGCGCCCACCGGCGGGATCCGGACCCGGCCCGCGCCCAACGTGCAGGGACCACAGCTTCTCCGCCACGTACACCGTCGACGGCACCCGCTGTGAGGACTTCGGTGAGTAATCTGCCCCTCGACCTCACCAGCTTCGTTGGGCGACGCCATGAGTCCACCGAGGCGAAGCAGCTGCTGTCGGCCTCTCGTCTGGTGACGTTGACCGGGATCGGTGGTGTCGGGAAAACGCG
Organism: Rhodococcus sp. WS4; assembly: GCA_006543605.1. Taxonomy (GTDB): domain Bacteria; phylum Actinomycetota; class Actinomycetes; order Mycobacteriales; family Mycobacteriaceae; genus Rhodococcus_F. The sequence continues at coordinate 2,674 of RRBB01000482.1, read as the reverse complement.
TCTGGCGCTTCGGCTGGCCGCCGATGTCCGGCGGGGATTCGGTGACGGCGTCTGGTTGGTCGAACTGGGCGAGTTGCGGGATGGGGCCCTGCTGGTGGACACGGTGGCCGCGGTCCTGGGGCTGCGGGATCAGCCCGCGCGACAGCTCGATGACGTGGTGGCGGAGTTCCTCGCCTCCAGGCACCTTTTGCTTGTACTGGACAACTGCGAACAGGTGGTGGAGGCGGTCGCGGTATTGGCCGAGATGCTGCTGCGCACCTGTCCGCAGCTGCGGATCCTGGCTACGAGCCGCGAACCCTTGGGTATCGGCGGGGAGGCGGTGCTGCGGGTACCGCCGCTGACGGTGCCCGACCCGGACCGCGAGCCGTCGCTGCGGGCGCTGTCCGGGTACGACGCGGTGACGTTGTTCGCGCAGCGCGCCGCAGCCGCCGTGCCCGGATTCGAACTTACCGAGGACAACCGGAAGGCGGTGGTCCGAATCTGCCGACAGCTCGACGGCCTACCGTTGCCGATCGAGTTGGCGGCGGCACGGTTGCGGGCGATGTCCCCCGAGCAGATCCTGCAGCGGCTGACCGACCGATATGCGCTGCTGACCCTCGGCAATCGCGGTGCACCGACGCGCCAGCAGACCCTGCGGCTGTCCATCGACTGGAGTCACGAGCTCTGTACGTCTCGGGAACAGCAGCTGTGGTCGAAGCTGTCGGTATTCGCGGGAAGTTTCGAACTGGATGCTGCCGAGGCAATTTGCGGGGAGGACCTGACTCCGGAGGACTTGCTCGACACAGTGACGGCATTGGTCGACAAGTCGATCCTGATCCGGGAAGACGCCGGCGCGGCGGTGCGGTTCCGGATGCTCGAGACCCTGCGCGACTACGGGAGGGAGAAGGCGGAGCAGACCGGTATCCATTCGATATTGCGACGACGGCACCGGGATTGGTATCAGCACTTGGTATTGCAGGTGGAAGCCGAATGGATCAGTCCGCGGCAATTGGAGTGGATTGCGCGGCTCGAGCGGGAACAGTCGAACCTGCGTGAGGCGATGGAATTCTGCTTGTCGGAGGAGCCCAACACAGACGCCGAGGCCGGGCTCCGGATAGCGGCCGCCCTGTTCCGGTTCTGGTTCTCCCGCGGCCTGTTCAGGGAGGGGCGGCACTGGCTCGGCCGGGCCCTGGCGCGTAATCTTGAGCAGCCGTCCGCATCACGAGTCGGGGCGCTGTACGCCGCCAGCGTGTTCGCCGGCGTGCAGGGTGACCTTCCGGCCTCGAGGACTCTGGTGGAAGAAGCGCAGGCGCTGATCCCGCAGATAACCGACCCGCTGGCCCGCGCGCGCATCACCCATGCGGACGGTCTCCTGGGGCTCGTCAGCGGCGACCTTCCCCGCGCCCGCACCCGTATGGAAGAAGCCCTGGAGGTGTTCGGCGCCCGCGGCGACCTGGCATCGCGGGTCTGGATGCTGATGATCCTCGGGCTGGTGTACGAATTGCAGGGGGATGTTCCCCGGGCCGTCGGCTGCCATCGGCAGGTTCTGGACATGACGGAATCACGCGGTGAATCGGTGTACCGGTCGTACTCACTGTGGGCGCTGGGGGTGGCCGCCTTGCAGCAGGGCGATGGCGTTCAGGCGGCGGACTTGCTGAAACGGTGCCTACGACTGACCCGGTTGGTGCACGATCCGTTCACTGCCGCGATGACTTTGGAGGTTCTGGCGTGGATCGCCGGTACCGAGGACCGTGCACGACGTGCCGCCATCCTGTTGGGCGCCGCGGAGGCGCTGGGCCGTGCCTTGGGTAGCTCCTCGGTGGTGTTCCCCACCCTGCTCGTTCGCCACGAGGACAGCGAGCAGCTCACTCGCACTGCACTGGGTGAGCGCGCGTTCGAGGCGGCCAGACGGGAGGGCGCGCTGCTGGGATTCGAGGAAGCCGTCGCCTACGCTCTCGGTGAGCGCCCCGAGGCCGCGACGGAGCCCGCCGGTAGCAGTGCGACGGGTCTGACCAAGAGGGAGCAGGAGGTGGCAGCGCTGGTCGCGCAGGGCCTGACCAACAAGGCCATCGCCGCCAGGCTGGTGATATCGCCGCGGACCGCGCAGGGCCACGTGGAACACATCCTGAGCAAGCTTGGGTTCACCTCACGAACACAGATCGCGGGTTGGGTCGTGGAGCATTCGCAGGACGAGCGCCCCTGACCGACCAAGCCACACACGTCAGGGCCGAGCGCTATCCTGCCGCTACGAACGCCCTGCGTGAGACTGCCGGCACCGCCGAAGTGCTCTATGGTCGACGGAAGATGACCGCCATCACGACGCCGCCATCGACCTCGCTGCACTCGCCGCGAATGTTGACGGTGGCCTGTTTTCGGTGAGTTGCGGACGATATGTGAAAGCGGCCCGACAGAAACCAACCATCAGACCCGCCACTCGGTGGGCGCGGTATTGCTCCGGGAACACCACCGAGTGTTGAACGTGGCCGGGATAATCCGGACACTTACGGCGGTGCTTCCTTTTAGAGGCCGAGATCGCGGCCGATGACTTCGCGCATGATTTCGTTGGAGCCCGCCCAGATCTTGGTGACGCGGGCGTCTTTCCAAGCACGCGCGACGCGATATTCGTTCATGTAGCCGTAACCGCCGTGGATTTGTACGCAGTGGTCGAGGATGTCGTTTTGGACGGTGGAGCTCC
>RRBB01000481.1:0-3246 GCA_006543605.1 Rhodococcus sp. WS4 | reverse complement strand
GGGTCCGACTGCTCCGGATCCATTGGTTACGGGCGCGTCTCTGGGCAAGGCGCCCCTGACAGGGGGGGGTCATCGTGTCCTCTCGTGGATTCGGGTTGCGCGGAATCGATCGCGCCGGGCGGGCATGAACCATCGGCTTCGGCAGCGCACTATGGGGTGTGGTGTGCCGCTTGTTCGAGTCAGGGGCCGCTGATGCCCTATGGGCAGGCATCGGGCATTCCTTGTGTGTCGCGGCTGAGATGAGCTCTCTCACCGCACCGGCATCGTCGCCCGGGCAGGAAGCTCCCGCCACCAAATGGCTGCAACATCAAAATTCCCGGGGATAGGTACCCGCCAGCGTCGCCATCGCCGTCGCGGAACCCGTCATCGACTTGCAAAGCGGAAACCGCGCGCGGGACAACTGTATTCGCCTCCCACGCCGCGCCCTCGTCCAGTTCCGCACCGAACCGTCGACCTCGGCGGGAGGGTTGCGCCAGGGTGGCGGCTGCCGTTGTCGCGCGGGTCAGGTGGTCACCACGTTGGTGGTCGAGCCGGAGGGCGACCATTCTGCGGCGTCGATAGGGGAGTAGTCGGTGTCGTGACCGTCGAGACGGCGAGCCCGGGCAGCGGCGTGTTCGCCGATGACCGCATCCGATAGCGGGGTGGTGAAGATGGTGTCGACGAGGGTGTACTCGGCGGCCAGCCTGCCGAACGCCCCTAGAGCACCGACGTCGATGCGGCCCCGGGACAGGTAGAGGTCGTCGCGGACGTGAATGCGCTTGACTTCGCCCCAGACGACGTGATCGGAGAGCGGCATGGGGATGATGCGGTCCACCACACATTCGAAGGAGATGGGAGCACCGGCGATCCGCGGGGCGGAAATCACGTCCGAGGGCGCCTTGTCCAGTTCGAGGGCCTCGAATTCATCGATGCGGCTCTCAAATTCGCGTGCCGAGGCGTGCACGGCGTCGGCCTGACCGAGCGTGGCGACGTTGATGACGAATTCGTTGGTGTCGCGGATGTTGACGAAGGTGTCCTTGAGCGTGATGCCGTCGGCACGAGGCTGCAGCGAGATGGACAAGATGGGGGGTTTGCGACCCACGACGGTGAAGAAGGACACCGGGGCGATGTTGCCGATCCCGGCGGTCGATCGGGTGCTGACCCAAGCGATGGGGCGGGGCAGCACGCTGCCGATGAGCAGTTTGTAGGTGGCGGCCGCATCGAGATCGGCGGTGTCGATGATGATGGATGTCTCCTTGCGCGAGAGGTTGTGTTGTTGCGGGTCAGGACAGCAGGGCGGCGGCGCTGCACCAGACGATGCCGACGTTGAGCCGGTCGGGGTGCAGTCGAGTCATGTGGTCGAAGAACTCCCGAGGGGTGGGGTTGCCGGCCAGCAGACGTTGGGCGTCGAGCAGATAGTTGCGGGTGGTGGTGAGGATCGCCGGATCGTCGGGCAGGTCCTTGTTCTTGTGCCCGGCGACGACCGCGCGGGGTTGCAGTGCGGCCACGGTGTTCAGCGCGGCCAGCCATTCCTTGATGCCGCCGTGCTCGCTTTCCAGCAGGTATGGGTGCACGCCGTTGTAGGCGACGTTCCCGGCGACGACCAGGCCGATCGAGGGTACGTGCAGCACGGTGGTGCCGTCGGTGTCGGTGTGGCCAACCTCGATGGGCTGCAAGAGATGTCCCTCCAGGATGATCCCGTCAGCGGGGACCGGCTGATACACCACGGGGCTGGGTGGGATCTGGCCGGGGAAGTCGACGTCCCACATCTGGGCGCGGCCGTCAGTGACCTGCTCATGCATCTTGGCGATGGTCCCCGCGCTGGCGTAGGCGGTGACGCCGGCGAATCGGCGCAGGAGGGCGTCGGTGCCGAACCAGTGATCTCCGTGCCCGTGGGTGGCGTACACGGAGCGCAGGGTCTTGCCGGACAGTTCGATCCAGTCGCCGACCCGTTGGATCTGGTCGTGGGTGGACGGCGGGTCGACCAGGACGGCGTCGTGGTCGCCGCATATGAGGGTCGAGGTGACCGGTGCGGAGACGATGGGGCTGCCGTCGGGCAGGCGTTGTTTGCGGTGGCGGGGCAGTCCGTCGTGCACCATCACGTCGTAGCGCAGGTCGGTCACGATCAGCGTCTTTCCTCGGTGGGGGCAAGATGGTGGGTGAACCAATCGACGGCGGCGCTGCTCGCCTGCCCGAAACGCTTCAGGTAAGGGTCGAAGTGACCGCCGGGGATGGTGACCAGCCGTTTGGGGTGGAGGGCTTGTTCGTAACCGGCCAGTGCGAGATCGGTGACGGTGACGGTGTCGGCCAGGGCGACGACCATCAGCAGTGGGGTCGGTGAGACCCGGGCCAGGAAGGTGCCCGGTTCATACATTCGGGCCGCCCGGGAGGATCGCACCGTCATCTCGTTGGACCATGCGCCTTCCGGCAGTGGCTGGGTGTAGAACGCGATCGCGTCGGGGGAGCGGTAGGCCGCCGCGACGGTCGGGTCGGCACTGACCACGGCTTGGGTGGCCGGCGGCTGGCCTCGGAATTGTCGGCGGTCGTCATCGGCGAACGCGGCTTCCAGCGCGGTGACTTGGTCGGGGGCCACCCGGCGCAGACTCTGCGGGTAGCCGTTGATGGTGGGGACCTGCGCGACGACGGCGCGCAGCCGCCGGTCGGTTGCACCCAGCACGATGGCGTGCCCGCCCGCATAACTGGTGCCCCAGAGGCCGATGCGGTCGGCGTCGACTGCGGGATGCTCCTCGAGGAAGGAGATGGCGTGGCGCCAGTCGGCGATCTGGGTCCACGGGTTCACGTCTCCGCGCGGGGTGCCCTCGCTGGCGCCGAAACCGCGGTGGTCGTGTAGCAGGACCACGAACCCGGCCTCGGCGAAGCAGCGGGCGAAGCGTTCCAGCCCGTGTTCCTTCACCCCGGCGAAACCGTGGGCCATCGTGATCCCTGGATGAGGTCCGGGCCCCTCGGGAATGAATAGCCACCCCCGCAGCATCACGCCGCCCCAGGCCGCGAACTGCACGTCGTGTCGTTGCATCGTCTGCTCTCTGTTCGAGTGTTCTTGAGGCATAACATCGAGCCTGCGGCAGAACGGTTCGTTATGGGGACACCGCACCGACCCTGGTACTGGCAGGGACAGGCTTAGTGGTCTGATTCGTTAATTCGTCGGGGGTTGTTGCCAGGCGGTCGGGTCGGCGAGGTAGAGCCCGCAGGCGCAGTCGAGGGCGTCCTCGGGGGTGCCTGCGAAGTCGCCGCTGGGCAGGATCGAGT
>RRBB01000480.1:0-3249 GCA_006543605.1 Rhodococcus sp. WS4 | reverse complement strand
CCATCAGCGCGGACACCGTGATGCCCTTCGCCGGTCCGTCGGCACCGTATTCGACCCGGCGACGGGGCTGCCGTGGGGCGTCGCCACCGTGGGCGCAGCAGCTTTCGGGCTCCGGCCCCCGGTCGCCGCCGAGGTGTCGGCGGCGCGCGAACTGCTCGACAAGAGCACCGTCCTCAACACGACGATAGGCGTCGTCGCGACCGACGCCATCCTCGGCAAGGCGGCGATGCGCCGCGTCGCCGTCGCGGGACACGACGGCCTCGCCCGCGCCATCCGGCCGGCGCATTCGCCGCTCGACGGCGACACGATCTTCGCGCTGTCCACCGGGATCCACCCCGTCCACGCCCCCGCCGGAGTGCCCGACAGCTTCCCACCCGACCTGCCCGTCGTCGACGCCGTGTGCGCGGCGGCAGCCGAAGTGGTGGAGAAGGCTATCGTCGACGCCGTCCTCAGCGCCACCTCCGTCGCGGGAATTCCCACCTACTGCGAACTGTTCCCCTCTGCACTGCGTTCCTGACAAAGCTGCGTTCCTGACAAAGCTGCGTTCCTGACAAGACCGCGTTCATGACGAGTTCGGTCGGTGGCCGACTCGACCGTCCGCACCTAGGATGGCGCTCACGGAGGTGGATGACGTGCTGGTGATTCGATCGGACCTCGTCGAGGCGATGGTCGCGCATGCGCGCGCCGACCACCCGGACGAGGCGTGCGGGGTCATCGCCGGGCCGGAGGGCTCCGACCGCCCCGAACGGCACATCCCGATGATCAACGCCGAGCGCTCGCCGACGTTCTACCGATTCGACTCGGGTGAGCAACTGAAGGTGTGGCGGGCCATGGACGACGCCGACGAGGTGCCCGTCGTGATCTACCACTCACACACCGCCACCGAGGCGTACCCCAGCCGGACCGACATTTCCTTCGCATCCGAACCGGACGCCCACTACGTGCTGATCTCCACCCGTGACCCCGGCACCCACGAATTGCGCAGCTACCGCATCGTCGACGGTGTCGTCACCGAGGAACCCGTCGACGTGGTCCAGAGCTACAAGTTCGCCCACACCTCGGTCGCGGACGTCCCCGACAAGTGACGGTGCCGTCCGACGCGACGGGCCCGCGGCAGGAAGTCACCCCCATCCCCGAGGAGCCGACCATGGCTGTCACAGTTTCGATCCCCACCATCCTGCGTACCCACACCGGCGGTGAAAAGCGGGTGGAGGCAACAGGTCCCACACTCTCTGCCGTCATCGACGATCTCGACGGCAACTACGGCGGCATCAAGGACCGCCTGATCAACGACGGCCGTCTGCACCGCTTCGTCAACGTGTACGTCAACGACGAGGACGTACGATTCTCGGGCGGACTCGACACCGAGGTGGCCGACGGTGACTCCGTGACGATCCTGCCCGCCGTCGCCGGAGGCTGATCGCGGCCGTGGCGCGGTTCGATTCGCTGATCGACACCCTCGGAGACACCCCCCTCGTCGGGCTGCCCCGCCTGTCGCCGGACTGGAACGGCACGGCACCGGTCCGACTGTGGGCGAAGCTCGAAGACCGGAACCCCACCGGTTCGGTGAAGGACCGGCCCGCGCTGCGCATGATCGAACAGGCCGAGAACGACGGCACCCTGACACCGGGCGCGACGATCCTGGAACCGACCAGCGGAAACACCGGGATCTCCCTCGCGATGGCCGCGAAACTCAAGGGCTACCGACTGATCTGCGTGATGCCCGAGAACACGTCCGTGGAACGCCGTCAACTGCTGACGATGTTCGGGGCGGAGATCATCGACTCGCCGGCGCGCGGCGGCTCGAATCAAGCTGTCGCAGTGGCCAAGGAGTTGTCCGCGGAGCACCCCGACTGGGTGATGCTCTACCAGTACGGTAATCCCGCGAACGCGCTGGCCCACTACGAGACCACCGGCCCCGAGATCCTGCGCGACCTTCCCGAGATCACGCACTTCGTCGCCGGTCTCGGCACCACCGGAACCCTGATGGGCGTCGGACGGTATCTCCGCGAACACGTCGACGGGATCGAGATCGTGGCCGCCGAGCCACGGTATGGCGAACTCGTCTACGGTCTTCGCAACATCGACGAGGGATTCGTTCCCGAATTGTACGACGAGTCCGTCCTCACCTCCCGGTTCTCCGTCGGCCCCGCCGACGCGGTCCGCAGGACTCGGCAGCTGATCGACAACGAAGGCATCTTCGCCGGCATCTCGACCGGCGCGATCCTCCACGCCGCGCTGGGGGTGGCGCGTAAGGCGGTGAAGGCCGAACGCACGGCGAACATCGCGTTCATCGTCGCCGACGGGGGATGGAAATATCTGTCGACCGGCGCCTACGGCGGTACGGTCGAGGAAGCGGAAGAAGCTCTGGAAGGACAGTTGTGGGCATGACGACGGCGGTGTGTGGATCATGACTTCTTCGTTCGATTCCTCGCGATTCGGCTCGCCGGTGCCGAGGGGCGGCGCATCACCGACGCCGTCGCCGAAGTCGAGGCCGCTGTGGCTACAGTCCGCGGTCCTCGTCGGCACCTTCACAATGCTGCTGTACGTCATCGAAATCGTCGACGTCCTCTCCGACGAACGGCTCGAGCAGAATGGCGTCGAACCGCGCTCGATCGACGGACTGTGGGGGATCCTGTTCGCCCCGGTCCTGCACGACGACTGGGCGCACCTGATCGCGAACACCGTCCCGCTGCTGGTCCTCGGGTTCCTCGTGCTGCTGTCGGGCATTGCCCGCGGCCTGGCGGCCACCGGGATCATCTGGGTGGTCGGAGGTCTGGGCACGTGGCTGACCGGCGGAACCTATTCCAACCACATCGGCGCCTCGGTCCTGATCTTCGGCTGGCTCGCCTACCTGCTGGTCCGGGGAGTGTTCGCCCGGAGTCTCGGCCAGATCCTCGTCGGTGTGGTGGTGTTCGTCGTCTACGGCAGTCTGCTGTGGGGAGTGCTGCCGAGCGCGCCGGGCGTGTCCTGGCAAGGACACCTGTTCGGGGCCGTGGGCGGCGTCGTCGCAGCCTGGCTGCTCTCCGCGGACGCCAGGAAACTGCGGGCGCAGAAAGCGGTGGGGCCGCAGTCGTTCGGCTGATCGTCCCGGCAGAAGTATCCCACGTACGTGGTCATCCCTGAAGAGGCGGGGCCTTGTCAAGGGTCACGTTTACGCGGTTTCGGCTCCATGCGGACAGCGCCGAGTGAGGGCCGGGGTCAAGACACAGCGCCCGCAGCGTGAGCGAGGACGAATGGTCTTGACGG
>RRBB01000047.1:0-59923 GCA_006543605.1 Rhodococcus sp. WS4 | reverse complement strand
TCGCGGGTGTCGGTGGTTCGTGCCACTCTGGTGGGCATGTGCGGCAGGTATGCGACCACTGCGAATCCGGCGACACTCGCGGCCGACCTCGATGCGATCAACGAGGCGGGCGAGGAGGAGAGTCCGCCCGACTACAACGTGGCGCCCACCACGCAGGTCCTGACGGTCGTCGACCGCCACGACGCCCGGCGGATCCGGCGGATGCGCTGGGGGCTCGTCCCCACGTGGACCAAGGAGCTCGGCAAGGGGCCGGTCCTGTTCAACGCGCGAGCGGATTCGGTCGACAACAAACCCGCCTTCCGGAATGCGTTCAAGTACAAGCGGTGCCTCGTCCCGATGGACGGCTGGTACGAGTGGCAGACCGAGGCAGACCCGGCCGGGACCGGAAAGAAGCCGGGCAAGGCGAAGAAGATTCCGTACTTCATGTCGCCGGCCGACGGCTCACGGCTGTACATGGCCGGACTGTGGTCGGTCTGGCACGATTCCGCGGTCGAGGAGTCGACCCCGGTCCTGAGCTGCAGCATCATCACGGTCGACTCCGCTGCCCAACTGGAGAACGTCCACGACCGGATGCCGCTGGTGATGCCCCGCGACCGCTGGTCCGCGTGGCTCGATCCCGAGCACCCCGCCTCTACCGACCTACTCGAGGTGTCGCCCGACGCCATCGCCGACATCACCGTGCGGCGGGTGTCCACGCTCGTCAACAGTGTGAAGAACAACGGACCGGAACTCCTCGACCCCGAGGCAGGCGGTCGTGACGAGGATCGGGTGGGGGAGCAGATCAGCCTGCTGTGACGGCCGCGGTGACGGCTCCGCTGAGCCGCACGAGATCGGCGGGGGCGAGTTCGATCTCGAGTCCGCGGCGGCCGGCGCTGCACAGCACCCGGTCCCAGTCGAGCGCCGAGGCGTCGACGACCGTCGGGAGCGACTTGCGCTGCCCGAGCGGGGAAATGCCCCCGAACACGTACCCGGTGGATCGCTCCGCCTCGGTGCGTTCCGCCAGCACGGCCTTGCCCGCGCCCAGCGCCGCGGCCGCCGCCTTCAGCGACAGTTTCTCCGGCACCGGCACGACCGCCACCGCCAGCTTGCCGGTGTCGAGTTTGATCACCAGCGTCTTGAAGACCTGGTGGGCGGTCACGCCGACCGTCTCGCCCAGGGCGTCGACGGCCTCCGAACCGTACGATTCCGCCCTCGCATCGTGCGCGTAGCTGTGCACGCTGTGGTCGATGCGGTGTTTGACGAGCAGCTTCGTCGCGGGAGTGGCAGTTCCGGCCATGGGCAGACACTCTGCCACGCGGTCCGGGAACACAGCGGACGGGAGCCGTGTTGGTACGTGCAGAACAACAGCGTGCATCGAAGGGAGTGGTCCGTATCGTGATGTCCTCGGTAATGGAGCCCACGTCGCGTCTCCGGTTGGCGGTAACCTTGACGCCCACGGCGACCGAAGGGATCAGCGTGCAGGAACATGACCGTCCGACGGCAGAACAGGCCGAGCCACAGGACGAGTTGATCGCGCGTTTCGAAAGGGATGCGCTCCCACTTCTGGATCAGCTGTACGGCGCTGCTCTGAGGATGACCAGGAACCCGGCGGACGCCGAGGATCTCGTGCAGGAAACCTACGTGAAGGCCTACACGGCGTTCCGTTCGTTCCGCGAGGGCACCAACCTCAAGGCGTGGCTGTACCGCATTCTCACGAACACGTACATCAACTCGTACCGCAAGAAGCAGCGTCAGCCCGCGCAGTACCCCACCGACGAGATCACCGACTGGCAGCTCGCGGCAACGGCCGAGCATTCGTCCACCGGTCTGCGGTCCGCCGAGGTCGAGGCACTCGACGCGCTCCCCGACGACGACATCAAGGAAGCGCTCCAGGCCCTGCCGGAGGAGTTCCGGATGGCCGTCTACTACGCCGACGTCGAGGGTTTTCCCTACAAGGAGATCGCCGAGATCATGGGCACCCCCATCGGGACCGTGATGTCGCGACTGCACCGCGGGCGCAAGCAGCTCCGGGGTCTCCTCGCCGACGTCGCACGTGAACGTGGATTCAACCGTGGGGGCGCCGACGATGTGCCCGCCGGCGCTGTCGTGAGTTCGGAACAGGAGGTTTCTCGGTGAGCGAGCAGGACGAATTCGAGCAGCTCGACTGCTCCGCCGTCATCGCGGACGTCTGGCTGATGCTGGACAGTGAATGCGACGAGGCATCGAGGGCGCGGCTGCAGAGGCACCTCGACGAGTGCGGATCGTGCCTCGAGGCGTACGGCATCGAGGAGAAGGTCAAGAGCCTCGTGAACCGCAAGTGCGGCGGCGAGCACGCACCGGAAAGCCTGCGTCAGAGGCTCTCCATCGAATTGCGGCGGACGATCCTCATCACCAATACCGAACCCGAAGCCTGAGCCGCCAGAACAGCAATCAGGGGCCGGAAAGCAGCGATGCTTTCCGGCCCCTGGTGCGTTCTACGGCGCGTCAGGCGTTGGGACGCTTGCCGTGGTTTGCGGCGTTGCCCTTGCGACTGCGCTTCTTACGACCACGCTTACCCATGAGTAGATCTCCCTTCTTTTCACTACAGTCTTCCACGTGTGATTGGGTGTCCTTGCAACAGGGCTTTCTCGACACCCGGGAGTGAAGGATCACAATGGCAGAAGACGTGCGGGCCGAAATGGTTTCGACGGTGTATCAGGTTGTGGTGAGTGCGGGTGACGAGGTGAAGGAAGGCGACACCCTCGTCATCCTCGAGTCGATGAAGATGGAGATTCCCGTCATCGCCGAAGAGCCCGGCACGGTCACCTCCGTGGACGTCAAGGTCGGCGACGTGATCCAGCAGGGCGACCTGATCGCAGTCATCTCCTGAGCTGACTGACACCCACCCACGATGTCCACTCTGAGCGATCTGCTCGCCGAACACACCGACCTGCCCGGCGAGGCCGTCGATCATCTCCAGCGGGTCGTTGGTGAATGGCAGTTGCTCGCCGACCTCTCCTTCGCGGACGTTCTGCTGTGGGTCGGAACGGATTCCGCGGCCACCAACCCGACCGGCACCGTGATCTGCGTCGCGCACTGCAGGCCCACCACCGCGTCGACCGCGTTCCCGGAGGATGTCGTCGGGACAGTCGTGTCGGAGTCGGAACACCCGCAAGTGCTGCAGGCGCTGCTCGACGGGAGCGTCGTGCGCCCCGAGGACGGCGGTGGTCACGCGGGTCTGCCGCCGCGCGGGGAAGCGGTCCCGGTGCGGTGGGACGGTGAGGTGATCGCCGTCCTCAGCCGAGACACCAATCTGTCGCACCAGCGGGCGCAGAGCCCGCTCGAGGTGGCGTACCTCGACTGCGCCGAGGACCTGTGCCAGATGATCAGCGACGGAACGTTCCCGATCCGTGAGGCGCGGTCGGACACGAATTCGAGTCCCCGCGCCGGGGACGGCTTCATCCGCCTCGACACCGAGGGGCGTGTGGTCTACGCGAGTCCCAATGCGCTGTCGGCCTACCACCGGATGGGCCTCAGCTCGGACCTGATCGGTCAGAACCTGGCCGCCACTACCCGATCGCTCGTCACCGACCCGTTCGAGTCGCAGGAGGTGGCCGGGTACATCCGCGACACGATCGCCGACAAACCGGGCCGTCGCATGGAGATCGAAGCCAGGGGAGCGACCGTCCTGCTCCGGGCGCTCGTGTTGAAACCCGGCGGGAAGCGGGTGGGGGCGGCGGTCGTCGTGCGGGACGTCACCGAGGTGAAGAGACGGGATCGCGCGCTCCTCAGCAAGGACGCGACGATCCGCGAGATCCACCACCGGGTGAAGAACAATCTGCAGACGGTGGCGGCGCTCCTGCGGCTGCAGGCCCGCCGCACCAACAACGAGGAAGCCCGGCAGGCGCTGAGCGAATCGGTGCGCCGCGTCACCTCGATCGCACTCGTGCACGACACGCTGTCGATGTCGGTGGACGAGGAGGTGAACCTCGACGAGGTCGTCGACCGCCTCGTGCCGATCCTGTCCGACGTGGCGACGGTGAGCACGCCGATCAAGGTCCGCCGCGAGGGCAGTTTCGGGGTGTTCTCCGCGGAGCGGGCGACACCGCTGGTGATGGTGCTGACCGAACTCGTGCAGAACGCGATCGAGCACGCCTTCGAACCCGGCGCTCCGGGCACGGTCACCATGCGGGCGGAACGGTCCGCGCGGTGGCTCGACGTCGTGATCCACGACGACGGGAGGGGATTGCCGCCCGGGTTCAGCCTGGAGCGGTCCGATCGCCTCGGACTGCAGATCGTGCGGACCCTGGTGGCCGCCGAGTTGAACGGTTCGCTCGGGTTGCATCCCGGGGCGGACGGGGGAACGGATGCCGTGTTGCGGGTACCGCTGGGGCGCCGTGGACCGCGGTACTGATCGCCGAAGGGCAAGCAAAAGGCCCGGCACCATATGGTGCCGGGCCCGTCTCCTTCTGAAGTATCAGACGGTGGTGCGTGCACGCGTCCGAGCGTTGCGGCGCTTGAGTGCGCGGCGCTCGTCTTCGCTCATGCCGCCCCACACACCGGCGTCCTGGCCCGACTCGAGTGCCCACGAGAGGCAGTCGGCGGTGACCGGGCAGCGGTTGCAGACAACCTTGGCATCGGCAATCTGCGCGAGGGCCGGACCGCTGTTGCCCACAGGGAAGAACAACTCGGGGTCTTCGTCGCGACAGATTGCCTTGTGGCGCCAGTCCATCCTTCTGCTCCTTAACTGGGTGCATCGTGCACCGTTTTGTCTTGGTGAGTTCATGTGTGCGTAGAGAATGTTTCCGCACTGTTGCTTGTGAATGCTTTCACGAACTGGCGGGATGTCAATAGAAAACCGCCGCACCGTGGGGGAGCTCACGTAGTTAGGCTGCCCTTTCGAGGTGCGCCGTCCTTTGTACCCCGTCCCGTCACTTCCCGCTAGGTGAAATCGGGGATTCTCGAGATGTGCTCAGGGTCGCGCCGGCGCGACCACGTCGAGCGCGTCGGGCACCGACACGAACTCGACCACCTTGCGAAGTCCGATGTAATCGCCGTCCATCTGCAGGCCGATGGGCTCCGTCGCGGAGATCCGGACGCAGGGAACGTCGTCGACCCGGACGAGTTTCTTCGCCTTCGGGCGGGTGCCGGGAGTCAGTAGCTGGCGGGCGACCCGCAGCGTGGTGAGGATCGCCGTGGACTTCATCGCGAAGACACCGAGTCCGGTGTCGTAGGTCGTGTCGGGATTCGTGTGAACTTCGCGCTTGTTCAGATAGGTCCACGGACTCGCGTTCGACACGAATGCGTAATGAACGCCCTCGACCGGATCGCGATCGGGAATCTCCACGGTGAGCGTCGGGTCGGCGTACTTCGATCGGAAGAAGACGCGAACGGCCGCGCGGACGTACTGCGCCGGTGTGGCGGGGCGCCCGTTCTCGCGGTGCATGTCGACCGCCTCGCAGACCTGGGCGTCCCAGCCGAGACCGGCGTTGAACGTGTACCAGCGGTTGTCGCAGTGGGCGAGGCCGATCCTGCGCCGCTGCCTGCGGGCGAGGAGATCGATGAGCTGGTTGGTGGCGTCCACCGGGTCGGCGGCGATGCCGAGCGAACGGGCGAAGACGTTCGCCGAGCCGCCGGGAACGACGGCGATCGGGGGAATGGGCCCCACCGTCACCGCGCTCATGGATTTCGGTTCCGGGATGCCAAGCAGCCCGTTGACCACCTCGTTCACGGTGCCGTCGCCGCCGTGGATGATGATCAGGCCCATTCCGTCCACGCAGGCCTGCTGCGCCAGCTCGGCGGCGTGGCCGCGGTGTGTCGTGTGCGCGACCGTCAACCGCACCCGGCTCGACAGTGCGTGGGCGAGCAGATCACGCCCGGCCGGGGTCGTCGACGTGGCATTGGGGTTGACGATCAGCAGCGCGCGCACGGGGCACAAGCCTAGCGGGGGCAGGCGGTGTCACCGTCCCGAGGCTGACGGCGACGGGGTGTTCTAGGCTGGCCGACGTGCCGAATCCGTCTCTCCGCAAGTCCACGCCCACCACGGTCCGCGCGGCGGGCGCCCTGGTGTCGCTCGAGGGCGCGGTCGCCGTCGGCGTGGCCGTCGTGCTGGTGATTCGGGGGCTCCTCGGGCACGACCAGAGTGTCAGCAGCGGCTACGGAACCGCGGCGTGGTTCGCGATTCTCGGTGGCGCAGTGCTCGCCGCCGGACTCGCCCTCATCTTCGGCCGTCGCTGGGGACGGGCGATCGCGATCGTCGCCCAGCTGCTCCTGCTCCCGGTGGCGTGGTCGCTGCTCACCGATTCCCACCAGCCGTCCTTCGGTGTACTGCTCGGCGTCATCGTGGTGGCGGCCCTCGGGTGCCTGTTCAGCAGTCCCACGTCCAAGTGGTTGGCCGCCGAATACAGCCAGGACACCGACGCCGACAACCCGACGGACCGCTAGCCCACCTCGGAGGCGAGGCGCCCGAGCGGATCCCCGGTGAGCCGGTACGTGGTCCACTCGTCCTGCGGGTGTGCATCCAGCGACTCGTAGAACGCGATGGACGGCTTGTTCCAATTGATCACCGACCACGACAGCCGGGTGTAGCCGTTGTCGACGCACTCCTTCGCGAGTGTGGCGAGCAGGGCCTTGCCGTGTCCGGAACCCCGCTCGGACGGGCTGACGAACAGGTCCTCGAGATAGATGCCGTGTGTTCCGTCCCACGTGGAGAAGTTGCGGAACCAGACCGCGATCCCGACCACCCGGTCGTCGTCGCTGACCGCGACGTGAGCGAACGTGGACGGCCGCGGACCGAACAGTGCGTCGTCCATCTGCTCGGCGGTGACGGTGCACTCGTCGCGGGCCTTCTGGTAGTCCGCGAGTTCGTAGATCATGGCGGTGATCGCGGCCACGTCCTCGGGTACTGCGCGTCTGATCATCGGGCACCTTTCTCGCTGGTCACATTGTGGCTGATCACCTGCTGCGCCCCGTGCTCGAAGCCGAGGACGGAGTACGCGCCGGGCGACATCGCGAAGCGCCGCCCCTCGCTGATGGGAAGTTCCGCCCAGCGGGCGATGAGCGCGCGCGAGAAGTGCCCGTGCCCGACGAGGATCACGTCACGGTCGACGAGTTGTGAATGCGCGACGGACAGCACGAGGTCGCACCGGGTGTGCACCTGCTCGGCCTGCTCGCCGCGGGGGCACGGATGGGTCCACACGGTCCAGTCGGGCACCTGCTGCCTGATCTCCGGGGTCGTCATGCCCTCGTAGATTCCGTAATCCCATTCGGCGAGGGCGTCCCAGGTGCGCTGGATCTTCAATCCCGCCAGTTCCGCCGTCTCCCGGGCGCGGTGCCGCGGGCTGACGATGACAAGGGGGTCGCGCAGTTCGAGTGCGTCCATCGCCGGACCCACCCGCCGCGCCTGGGATTCGCCCAGTTCGGTGAGGTGGACGTCGGTTCGACCGGTGTGTTTACCCCAACGGGCCCATTCCGTTTCGCCGTGTCGGAGGAGGACGATCCGACGGCCGCGCGGCGAATCACTGGGTGGCATCCATCCATCATGTCAGTCAATATGCGTGTATGGCTCGCCTCTGAGGACGAAGTAGGTAAGGATCGAGCCGTGACAACGGTTCTTGCAGTGGCAAATCAGAAGGGTGGGGTCGCGAAGACCACCACGGTGGCCTCTCTCGGCGCGGCTCTCGTCGCGCTGGGGCAGAGAGTCCTGGTGGTGGATCTCGACCCACAGGGGTGCCTGACGTTCTCCCTCGGGCACAACCCGGACCGATTGGATGCCTCCGTCCACGAGGTGCTGACGGGCGATCTGGCGGCGCAGGATGCGGTGATCGACACCGCGGACGGTGTGGCGCTCCTCCCGGCGACGATCGATCTCGCGGGCGCGGAAGCGTTGCTGCTCATGCGCCCCGGTCGCGAATTCGCCCTCAAACGCGCTCTGGCGCCTCTGCTGGACGACTACGACACCGTCATCATCGACTGCCCGCCGTCTCTCGGCGTCCTCACGCTCAACGGCCTCACGGCGGCGCAGTCGGTCCTGGTGCCGTTGCAGTGCGAGACGCTCGCGCACCGCGGTGTAGGGCAGCTGCTGCGGACGGTGACGGAGGTGCAGCAGATCACCAACCCCGATCTGGTGCTGCTCGGAGCGCTGCCGACGCTGTACGACGCGCGCACGACCCACAGCCGGGACGTGCTCTCCGACGTGTCGGACCGCTACAACCTCCCGGTGCTCGCTCCGCCGATCCCGCGGACGGTGCGATTCGCGGAGGCGACGGCCTCCGGCGCCACCGTCCTGGCGGGACGCAAGAACAAGGGCGCCCAGGCGTACCGCGACCTGGCCGAGAACCTCGCCAAGCACTGGGCGGGATCCGAACTCGCTACTTTCTCGCCTGGAAGTGCCGAGTAAGTTCCTCCGTCGTGGGATTCCACGCTGCGGGCCAATCCTGTTGCCGTAATTGGGCATCCGTGCCCCCGTCAGCGAAGACGACGCTGCCGCAGAACAGTGTCGACCCCGGCCCGAGCAGGAATTCGACCAGCGCGGCGATCTCGTCCGGACGTCCGCGCCGGCCGAGCGGTACCGGGTAGAAGTCCAGAGCCTTCGCGAGTTCGGGGTCGAGGTCGTCCCCGCTGGTCATCGGGGTGTCGATCATTCCCGGCGCAATCGCGTTGAGCCGTATGCCGTTGCCGATCCACTCCGGTCGTACCGCTTCACGGCGGATCCACCACGCCAGCGCCAGCTTGGACGCCGGGTAGGCCGGAATGGCGGTCACCTCGTCGCCGATGCGCACCGCCTCCGCCTCGTCTGCGTCGAGGCACGCGGCCACCAGATGCTCGGGAATACCCGGTTGCGTGGTCGTGCTGCTCGACGAGATCACCACCACCGAGGCGGTGCCGGCGCGTTCCAGGGCGGGCTTGAGGGCGGTCACGAGGTCCACGGCTCCGAAATAGTTGACGGCGACGAGGGTGCCGCCCGGGACGTGGGACAGCGACCCCAGTCCGGCGCAGCAGACGAGACCGTCCACGACGCCACCGCTCGCCTCGTCGACGGCGGCCGCGGCCGCCGCTCGTCCGCCGGGGGTCGACAGGTCCGCCACCACGTCGGTCTGCGCGAGGTCGACGCCGATGACGGTGTGGCCGGCGGCCTCGAGTGTGCGGCGGCTCGCCGCTCCGATGCCCGAGGCCGCGCCGGTGATCACGTAGGTTGCCATGCTGTGAATTAGAACACGTTACAGTGCGCGGCGGGTGCGGACTCCGCGTAGTGGGCGCGCACTCCCGTGACGCCGGGCGCCCGGTCCTCACGCAGGACGAAGCGTGCGTCGTAATCGCCGCAGTCCTGCGCACGGAAGGGCAACGGCGCCTCGGTGGACAGTCCGGCGAGGCGATCGATCAGCCGGGCGGCGAGGCCGGGATAGCGGTCGTCGGGCAGCCGGTCCGCACTGTCGATCAGGACGGGCGGCAGCACGGACATCCCCGTGTACCAGAAGATTCCGTGATGGATCGGGAACAGGACCTCGTCCATCTGGCCGTTGATTCCGCGCGGTCCGACGCTGTCCGCGCTGCCGCCGAAGCTGACGACCGTCATCGCCCGCTTCCCGGCGAGGGTGCCGTCGCCGTACCGCCGGGTGGAGCCGTTCTCGCGGCGCAATCCGTAACCGTACCCCTCGACGAAGACCCGGTCGAACCACCCTTTGAGGATTGCGGGCATGCCGTACCACCACAGCGGGAACTGCACGATCACCGCGTCCGCCCAGTCGAGTTTTCGCTGCTCGGCACGGATGTCCGGGGCGAGGGTCCCCTCGGTCAGGGCCTGCGCCGACCGCGCGCCGACCCGGAGGCGACGGTGCGGGTCGTGGCCGAAGTCGTCTGCCGTGACCACGGGGTTCCATCGCATCCCGTAGAGGTCGGAGGTCCGTATCTCGTGGCCGGCGCCGCGCAGCGCTGCGAGGGCGTCGCTGCGAAGTGCCGCGTTCAGGGACTTCGGTTCGGGATGTGCCGATACCCACAGGATCTTCATGGTCCACCTTCCGCTCGGTCGTCCTGACTCCCCTGATCATCCGTGCGCAGATGCCGTCGCGACAGTGGCCCGCAGGACACTATGTGAAATAATCGAGCCATGTCCGATTCGGTAGACCGGTCGCGGTCCGTGCGTCCCCACCGTGTGGTCGTGTTCGTGCGCGACGGCGTTCTCCCGATCGAGTTCGGCATCGTCCACCGCCTGTTCGGGGAGGCGAGATCGCGGGACGGTGAGCGGTTCTACGAAGTCCTGACGTGCGCCCTCACTCCCGGTGCCGTCCGCACCGACACCGACGTGACGATCTCGGTCGAGCACGGTCCCGCACTGCTCGGCACGGCCGACACCGTCGTGGTCCCGGCATCGGACCAGGACTACGACCCACCCGAAGACGGCTGCCTGCCCCGCCCGCTCGCAGATGCCTTCGCGCACATCCGACCCGGTACCCGGATGGCGTCGATCTGCACCGGTTCGTTCGTTCTCGCGGCCGCCGGGCTCCTCGAGAACCGGCGCGCCACGACGCACTGGAAGTCGGCGGACGCGTTCCGGCGGCTGTACCCCCACGTTCGGCTGGACCCCGGAGTGCTCTACACCCACGACGGTGCCGTCCTCACCGCCGCCGGCGTCGCCTCGGGAATCGATCTGTGCCTGTACATGATCCGGGTCGACCACGGAGCGTCGGTGGCCAACGAGGTGGCGCGGGGAACGGTGGTGCCGCCCCACCGCAGCGGCGGTCAGGCGCAGTTCATCACCGAGCCCGTCCCGGAGGCCGCCGGTGCGTCCACCGCGCGAGCGCGGACCCGGGCACTGACCCGGCTCGATCAACCGCTGTCGCTGCGGGAGATGGCCGCGTGGGAGTTGATGAGCGTGCGCACGTTCACCCGGCGATTCCGCGCCGAGACCGGAATGTCACCGACGCAGTGGATTCTCGAACAGCGGATCATCCGCGCACGCGAACTGCTCGAGAACACCGATCTGCCGGTCGACGACGTGGCCGCGGCCGCGGGTTTCGGCACCGCGACGTCGCTGCGACAGCACCTCTCTCGCACCGTCGGCGTCTCACCCACCGCATACCGCGCCACGTTTCGTTGACGGGTGCGGGGTGCTCATCCGCCCAAGTGCTCATCCGTCCAAATGTGGGGGAGCGCGCGTGAGCGGTCACCTCAGCGCAGCGCCACGACCCGGTCTGCGCGCTGTTCGAGGACGACGTCGCCGGCCACGGTCGTGGTGATCGGACCGGTCGCGGCGTCGCGCGCCACGGGGATCGTCCGCAACAACGCTCCGGTCGACAGGTCGAGCACGGCGATGCCGGTGTCCACCGGAACCAGCAGACTGCCGGCCATCACGGCGCCGGGGCCGAGAGCGCCCGGAAAGGCCCAGCGGGGTGCGAGATCGGAGGCGCCGAGGGACACCACCTCGGCCCCGGTCCACCACGTGACCACCGAACTGCTCGTCGAGGTGACGGGCTCCGTTCCCACCGGACCGGACAGTGCGTACTCGGACACGGCGTTGCCGGTGCCGTCGAACAGACCGATCCGCGGCCCGTACGTCTTCCCCGCGGGGAGATACGCGGCCGTGGTCTCGCCCGACACCCCGAGGATGCGGGCCCCCTCGACGCCGGCGTCGATACCCGCGAGGACGCTGGAGCCGTACTCCTCGGGTTCCTGGTTGTCCTTCGGCGACGGATTCATGACGGTCAGACGATCGGCCGCCTCGCCGGGGCAGCGCTCGAGAACGGAGAGCCGGCTACTGCTCGAACCGACGTCGATCAACGTGCACCCGCTGCGTGGCTGCTTCTTGGGATTCACCGGCGCGTCCACCCGGCCGTACTCCACGGTGCGCACCAGGTCGGAACGCCACAGTTCCAGACGACTGTCGCCGAGGGCCGCCACATAGGTGCCGTCGGACGTCAGCGACACCTCGGAATCCGCGTCGCTGTTCCGCTGGGCCAGGCGCTCGCCGGTACCGCCGTCGAGTTCGGTGACCTGCGAGCATCCGCGGTGGTCGCGGTACACGGCCACGACCTTCTCCCAGGACGCGGTCACACCGCACAGGTCGAGGTCGCGCTCGTACCGCCACAGTTCGGTGCCAGACATGCGGTCCCGTCCGACGACGTCTCCGCCCTCCGCGGTGACGACCGCACCACCGACGACGAGGGGTGCCGTCGTGGCGGGGCTGGACGAATCCCAGATCGGGTTCAGCGTCTCCGGCACGGTCAGCGCCGTGACGAGTGCGGCAGGCGGCTCGGCCGCGGTGACCGAGGTGGTGCCCCGGGCGTCGCTGCGGAACCACACCACGGTGATGGCGACCACCACCGCCAGTGCGATTCCGGCCGCGACGACGAGATCGGCGCGGGAGCGCCGCTCAGGTGCGAGCACGGTGGCCGGCTACTCCGCGTTCGTCGCGGCGGCGCCGACCTTCGTGGTCCGGCGGCGGCGGCGCCGGCGGGGCTTGGATGCGCCTTCGCCGTCGCTGTCCGTGCTCGGAGCAGCGGATTCGGGTGCCGTCGGCTCCGGCGACACGGACTTGGGGCCCACGGAATCGGTGGGACGGCCACCGCGGGTGCGGCGACGCGCGCGGGTGCGTGCCGGACGTTCCGTGCGCTCGGCCCTCTCACCCTGCTCGGCGTTCTCGCCCTGCTCCGGAGCGACCTTCTCGGGCTTCTCGACGCGGGCGCGCTTGATCGTGCCGGTCGCCTCGGTCGGGATGGACAGTTCCTCGTACAGGTGCGGTGAGCTGGAATACGTCTCGACCGGATCCGGGATACCGAGTCCGAGGGCCTTGTCGATGAGCTGCCAGCGGGGAATGTCGTCCCAGTCCACGAGCGTCACGGCGATGCCGGTGCGGCCCGCGCGGCCGGTGCGGCCGATCCGGTGGACGTACGTCTTCTCGTCCTCCGGGCACTGGTAGTTGATGACGTGCGTGACGTCGTCGATGTCGATACCGCGAGCTGCGACGTCCGTCGCGACCAACACGTCGATCTTGCCGGTCCGGAACGCCTTCAACGCCTTCTCGCGTGCAACCTGGTTGAGGTCGCCGTGGACGGAACCGACGGAGAATCCGCGCTCGGCGAGATCGTCGGCGACCTTCTGCGCGGTGCGCTTGGTGCGGGTGAAGATCATCGTCGCGCCGCGGCCCTCGGCCTGCAGCACGCGGGCGACCATCTCCGCCTTGTCGAGCGCGTGCGCCCGGTAGATGTGCTGGCTGGTCCGGTCGTGCACCGCCGAATCGTCGGCCTGCTCGGCGCGGATGTGCGTCGGCTGGGTGAGGAACGTGCGGGCGAGGGTGATGATCGGGCCCGGCATGGTGGCCGAGAACAGCATCGTCTGCCGCTTGTCCGGAACCATCCCGAGGATGCGCTCGATGTCGGGCAGGAAGCCGAGGTCGAGCATCTCGTCGGCCTCGTCGAGCACGAGGACCTCGACCTTGCCCAGAATCAGATGACCCTGGTTGGCCAGGTCGAGGAGGCGGCCGGGGGTGCCGACGACGACGTCGGCACCCTTCTGGAGAGTCGCGATCTGCGTCTCGTAGGGGCGGCCACCGTAGATGGCGAGGACCTCGAGCTTGTTCTTCTCGCCCTTCAGGTACTTCGCGGCGCCCTCGAGATCCTTGGTGACCTGGATGCACAGCTCGCGGGTGGGGACGATGATCAGCGCGCGGGGCGTGCCGTCGAGCGCTGCGGTGCCGGTGGTGCCGGTGGAGATGCGGTGGAGCAGCGGGACGCCGAAACCGAACGTCTTACCCATGCCCGTGCGGGCCTGACCGATCAGGTCGTCGCCGGCGAGGGCGAGGGGGAGGGTCAGCTCTTGGATGGCGAAGGTGCGCTCGATGCCGATCTCGTCGAGCGCGCGGACGATCTCGTCGCGAACTCCGAGCTCGGCGAAAGTGGGGGCGACGTGCGTGGAGTCGAGCTGCGCCGAGAGGGTTGTCTCGGTTGCGTCGTCTTCATGGTCGACAGTGATCTTGCTCAGGGGACTGGCCTTCCTCGTAGCTGCACGCACGCACGAGGTAAGGGCCAGGCCGCTGGTCGGCCCGATTTCCCAGTCGACGCTCTCGTCGATGTCCTCTTCCGAGTCGATCCTGCCTCTGCCTCAGCACAGAAATCGGAGATTTCGGCGAGGCGCGGCTGGGACCGTCGATCAGGTGCGCGCACATTATCGGTGGGAACCGCCGATCGGATCGTGATCGATCATCACTCGACCCGCGTTCTCCGTGAGGACGAACGTGGTCGCGAGCGGTTGCCCACGATCATTGTAGCCGTTGAATGCCCCACAACTGGTTACGCATGGCAAACATCACCGCCCGACACACTAGGCTGTGGCGCCATGGAGCCCAACACGCCTGCATCCTCTGATTCCACCATTCCCGCTGATCACCCCGGCGTCAGTGAACTCTTCGCGGTCCTCGCGTACGGCGAGATCTCCGCGTTCTACCGGCTGTCCGAGGACGCGTTGATGGCGCGCACCCTGCAGGGCAAAGTGGCGCTCGCAAGCATGGCGGCCGCCGAGATGGGTCACTTCGAGATGCTCGAGAAGGCTCTGACCGCCCGCGGGTTCGACATCTACGAGGCGATGGACCCCTTCGTCCGCGCACTGGACAACTACCACGCGTCCACCACTCCGTCGACGTGGCTCGAGGCATTGGTGAAGGCGTACGTCGGCGACGGGATCGCCGCCGACTTCTACCGCGAGATCGGGCACTCGCTGCCCGCCGAGGTCTCGCGGACGGTCGAGGAGGTGCTCTCGCAGACCGGTCACTCGGAGTTCGTCGTCCACGAGGTACAGCAGGCGATCAAGGCCAGCAACCGCGACAAGGACCGCCTCATGCTGTGGGGCAGGCGACTGCTCGGCGAGGCCATCACCCAGGCACAGTTCGTCCTCGCGCAGCGGGAGGCGCTGACCGAACTCGTCATCTCCGCGTCCGGCGACCTCAACGGCGTCGTCGCACTCTTCGACCGCATGCAGGAGATGCACGCCGAACGCATGGCCGTGCTGGGTTTGGTGTGACGGCACCGCCGTCGTGCCTCGTGTGACGGCACCGCCGTCGTGCCTCGTGTGACGGCACCGCCGTCGTGCCTCGTGTGACGGGGATGTTCGCTCAGGGCACAGCCCACAGACGCGCACCGGCGGCGGCCGCTGCATTAGCCTTGCCAGGACAGCTGATGTTTCTCGGAGAGTTCGGAGGTTGACCGTGGAGGTCAAGATCGGTGTAATCGACAGCCCGCGTGAGCTCATCGTCAGCAGCGAGCAGACCCCGGACGAGGTCGAGACATTGGTCTCGGACGCCCTCGCCGGAGGCGACGGGATCTTGTCCCTGCAGGACGACAAGGGACGCAAGTACCTCGTGCAGTCCAGCAAGATCGCCTACGTGGAGATCGGCCCGTCCGATATCCGCAAGGTCGGTTTCGCGCCGACCAAGTGAGCACGTCAGAAAGGGCCCGCAGTCGACTCGACTGCGGGCCCTTTCTCGTAGGTGTCGTCAGCGCTGTTCTGGGTGCAGCGGCACGCGGGACAGACCACCCCAGGCGAGTGTCACGGTGGTGTCGACCGCCTCTTCCTTCGGGATCGGGCGTGCAGCCTCGAGCCAGTACCGCGCGGTGAACTGGCTGGCGCCCACCAGGCCGACGGCGAGGATGCGGGCGCGGTAGGGGTCGAGACCGGAGTCGTGGCTGACCAGGTCGAACACGGCGTCCACGCAGGCCTCGGTGGCCTGCTCGACGCGGCTCTGCACCTGCGGCTCACCCATGAGGTCCGACTCGAACACGAGGCGGAAGCCCTGCGAGTCGTTGTCGACGAAGTCGAAGAACGCCTGCACCGCCGCGCGGACGCGCTGCTTGTTGTCCGTGGTCGAACGCAGCGCCTGCCGAACCCCGGAGATCAGGCTGTCGACATAGCTCTGCAGCACGGCCACGTACAGCTCGAGCTTGCCGGGAAAGTGCTGGTACAGGACGGGCTTGCTCACACCGGCGCACTCGGCGATCTCGTCCATTCCGGCAGCGTGGTACCCGCGCGTGACGAAGACCTCGCTGGCTGCGGCGAGTAGCTGCAGTCGCCGGGCGTCACGGGGGAGTCGCGTGCTGCGGCGGCCCCCGGTGCCCTTTCCGGTGGTGGCATCGCGATCGGAGTTCGTCCGATCCGCGAGTTCAGTCATAGCGCTTCCAATCTGCACAAGTATTCCGCGTCACATTCTGTGTAACTGTGTGAACGATACCCGCGCGTAGTGAACCGTTCATGGTGGACTCGCTGGACTCGCCCGGTCACGGATATTGCCTGACCGGTAACTGACACGCTGGGGGTGCCGGGGGTGCCTGGTGATCCCGGTAGCCGCGACGTTGCGGAGCGCATCCGCGTGACACGCCGAATGAGCGGCGGACAGTGCGCTGGGACGAGGTGGTGCCGGACTGTGAGATTCTGGGCTGCGTGACTGACCGAGGAGGACCGCGTGTTCGCGGCCGGGCTCCGCAGAGCTCCGAGGACGGGGAGCGACGATCGCGCAGCATCGACCAGCGTGAAGTCCGTCCCCGCGCCTCGCAGTCGGCGCCGCGAGCGCAGTCGCATCAACCACTGCGTGCGCAATGGGACCCGACCAGCCGCGACGTCGGCCGGCCCCGGAACCCGCGCCCCGAGCGGCAGGCGAGGAAGCAGAGCCGCATCGGCCGGTTCGTCTCCACCTACGGCTGGCGGGCCTACGCCATCCCGATCCTGCTGGTCGTCACCGTTCTCGTCGTGGTCGACGCGGTCCGGGACACCGGGGGCACCGAGACCACGGCCGAGACCGACACCCCCGGGTTCGGCACCCTGTCCCGCGACACCGACGGCTCGAGCGTCATCGGGGTCCCGCCGGAGGCCGACGGGAACTTCGCCGCCGAACTTCCGTCGGGCGCGTTGCCGGAGGGAGGCCCGTTCACCGCGGCGGGCGCCGGCACCTGGCACGTGGTTCCCGGAGTCGGGCAGAAGATCGGGCAGGGCACCGAACGGGAATTCACCTACAGCGTGGAGATCGAGGACGGGGTCGACACCTCCGGTTTCGGCGGCGACGAGTCGTTCGGCCGGATGGTCGACCAGACGCTGTCGAACCCGAAGAGCTGGACGAAGGACCCTCGATTCGCGTTCCGCCGCGTCGACCAGGGTGACCCCGACTTCCGGGTGTCGCTGACGTCGCAGATGACGATTCGCGAAGCGTGCGGCTACGACATCCAGCTCGAGGTCTCCTGCTACAACCCCGGTATCGACCGCGTCGTCCTCAACGAGCCGCGCTGGGTGCGCGGCGCGATCGCGTTCCAAGGCGACATCGGGTCGTACCGGCAGTACCAGATCAACCACGAGGTCGGCCACGCCATCGGCTACCAGGACCACCAGCCGTGCGAAACCGAAGGCGGCCTCGCGCCGGTGATGATGCAGCAGACGTTCGGGACGGCCAACAACGACATCGCGCAGCTCGACCCCGAAGGTATCGTCCCGATGAACGGTCTGACCTGCCATTTCAACCCGTGGCCGTTCCCCAGGGCGTGAGCAGGGACCGCCCCGGCGCGACCGCTCGGGCGAGGGGAAGAATGGACCCCGTCGGGACGTTGAAATCAATGCTGTCCGACACATCGGAAGCTGTCGCGCAATCGTCAGGAGTGGACCGTGTCGCTTGACCGTTCTGTGAAGACCACCGAGGCACTGCCGCCGCTGGTGGAACCCGACGCCGAACTTTCCCGTGACGAGGTGGCGCGGTACAGCAGGCACCTGATCATCCCGGACGTCGGCATGGCCGGGCAGAAGCGTCTGAAGAACGCGAAGGTCCTCGTCATCGGTGCGGGCGGCCTCGGCTCCCCGGCTCTGCTCTACCTGGCCGCGGCCGGTGTGGGGACGATCGGCATCGTCGAGTTCGACGAGGTCGACATGTCGAACTTGCAACGTCAGGTCATCCACGGCCGCACCGACGTGGGCCGTCCCAAGGCCGAGAGCGCGCGCGATTCGATCCGCGAGATCAACGACAACGTCGACGTCCGGTTGCACGAGTTCCGCCTCGAGCCCGACAACGCCGTCGAATTGTTCGAGCAGTACGACCTGATCCTCGACGGCACCGACAACTTCGCCACCCGGTACCTCGTCAACGATGCCGCCGTGCTGGCGCACAAGCCGTACGTGTGGGGTTCCATCTACCGCTTCGAAGGTCAGGCGTCCGTGTTCTGGGAGGACGCGCCGAACGGTCGCGGACTCAACTACCGCGACCTGTACCCGGAGGCGCCGCCGCCCGGCATGGTGCCGTCCTGCGCCGAGGGCGGCGTGCTCGGCGTGCTATGCGCGTCGATCGGTTCGATCATGGCCACCGAGGCGGTGAAGTTGATCACCGGCATCGGCGAATCGCTGCTCGGACGGCTGATGGTCTACGACGCGCTCGACATGACGTACCGCACCATCACGTTGCGCCGTGACCCGGCGCGGACTCCGATCACCGAGCTGATCGACTACGACGCATTCTGCGGGGTCGTGTCCGACGAGGGCCAGGCTGCGGCGGCCGGTTCGACCATCACCGCCACCGAACTGCGCGATCTCCTCGACTCCGGCAAGGAGATCGAACTGATCGACGTGCGCGAGCCGGTCGAGTGGGACATCGTCCACCTGCCCGGTGCGGTGTTGATCCCCAAGGACCGCATCCTGTCGGGGGAGGCGCTGTCGGAGCTTCCGCAGAACAAGCCGATCGTGCTGCACTGCAAGACGGGTGTGAGGTCGGCGGAGGCGCTGGCCGCGCTGAAGAAAGCGGGCTTCTCCGACGCCACACATCTGCAGGGCGGCGTCATCGCGTGGGCGAAACAGGTGGACACGAGCCTGCCCGTCTACTGACCTCCATCGCGGCGTGATTGCCGTCGCCGGGCCAGCGCGCCTTGCGCTGTCCCCGGCTCACCCGGCGGTAGCGTTGAGTTCGTGAGCACAGGCCAACCCCCTCAACACGTGTGCTCCACGTTCGGCCTCCGGGAAGTCGAGCCCATCCCACTCGGTGCGGACTGGGACGGCGGGTGGCTCTGTGGAGACGTAGTCCTGTCAGCCGTCGCCGACCACGCGCGCGCCGCGTGGTCCGCCAAGGTCCGCGAAACGCTCGAGGTGGACGGGGTGCGGCTCGCGCGTCCGGTCCGTTCCACCGACGGGAGGTACGTGGTCTCGGGGTGGCGCGCCGACACGTTCATCGAGGGCACACCCGAACCGCGTCACGACGAGGTCGTGTCGATGTCGGGACGCCTCCACGCCGCCACCTCGCAGCTCGACCGCCCCCGGTTCCTGGTGCAGCCCCCGGTCGCGCCGTGGGCGGAGGTCGACGTGTTCGTGGCGGCCGACCGGGCCGCCTGGGAGAAGATCCCTCTCCGTAGTGCGAAGGGTGCCGAACAGCTCGAGACGCCGTCGCCCGACGGCCGGAAGAGTCTCGAACTGATCACCGGTCTCGCGACTCTGCGCAAGCCCGTCACGAGCCCCGACCAACTGGTGCACGGGGACCTGTTCGGCACCGTCCTGTTCGCCGGCGCGCTCGCCCCCGGCATCACCGACATCACCCCGTACTGGCGTCCCGCGTCGTGGGCGGCGGCGGTGGCCGTGGTGGACGCCATCTCGTGGGGTGGGGCCGACGAGGCGCTCATCGGGCGCTGGGAAGATCTGCCCGAGTGGCCGCAGATGCTGCTGCGTGCGGTGCTGTTCAGGCTCGCCGTCCACGTGTTGCACCCCCGGTCCACGGCCGAGGCGTTTCCCGGACTCGCCCGCACGGCCGACGTGGTCCGCCTCCTGCTCTAGGTGAGCAGTTCGGCGAAGAGGTCGCGGGCGGCGGTGGCCGCCGCGGTCTCGTCCCCGTCGACCACGGCCCGGATCAGACGCCCGTGCTCGTCGTGGAACCCTGCTCCGGTCGCGTGCACGTGCCGGTCGACGGTCTGGGCGATAGAGGGCAGCAGCGAGTCGTAGAACTCGAGGTACACGGCGTTGTGACTCGCTTCGACGATGGCGCGGTGCAGCGTCACGTCGGCCGCGACGGCGGCCTCGGTGTCGGATTCGGCCCAGCACCGGCGGCGCTCGTCGAGGAGGCTCTGCAGGCGCGTGACGTCGTCCTGGGTGCGTCGCCGGGCAGCGAGGGCGGCGGCCGTGACGTCGAGCGCCTGCCGCAGTTCGGTGACGTCGCGCTCGTGCGCGCCCGCGAAGTATTTACCGAGGGTGCCCCCGACGTCGGAGGTGGCGACGACGTATGTGCCCGATCCCTGACGCCGTTCCAGCAGCCCGGTGTGGACGAGGGCCTGCACTGCTTCGCGGACGGTGTTCCGTCCTGTTCCGGTGAGTTCGGACAGCGCGGTCTCGGTGGGGATCTTCTCGCCCACCGCCCACCGTCCGCTGCAGATCTCGTCGCGCAGTTGCTCGGTGACCTGTGAGATCAGACTCGAGCGCTGCACGGGTTTTCCAAAGGTCATCCGGTCATCCTATGATTTCTCTCGTGACTCTTCTACGCGGCCGCCTCCTCGTCTTCTGCGCGATCGCCATGTCGGCTCTCGTGCTGAGACTGGCGGTCACGTCCTTCAGCCCGCTGGCCTCCCAGATTCGGGAGGACATCGGATTCTCGCCGACGATCGTCGGGGTGTTCGGGATGGTCCCGACGGCGATGTTCGCGCTGTTCGGGCTCGGAACGCCGCTCATCGCGAAGCGGTGGGGCCTGGAACGCACGGCCCTCGCCGCCATGCTGATGGCCGCAGTGGGCATGCTCACGAGGGCCCTGATGAGCGACACCTGGTCGTTGCTCGCGCTGTCGGCGCTCGCGCTCGCCGGTATGGGGATCGGCAACGTGGTGATTCCCCCGCTCGTGAAGCGGTACTTCTCCGACCGCCTGGCCGTCATGAGCTCGGTGTACATCGTCGGCGTGCAGATCGGCACCATTGCGCCCGCCTTCGTCGCGGTCCCGCTCGCGGAGGCATTCGGCTGGCGGTTCTCGATCGGAGTCTGGGCGCTCCTCGGATTCGCCGCCGCGGTGCCGTGGATCGTTCTTCTCACGCGGGCGCGGCGACGCGCGGTGGTCGTGACGACCGCACCGCCCGCGGACGTCCCGGCGGACCGTCCGCACGGAAATGCGTGGCGTTCACCCGTCGGGTGGGGGATGGCCGGCATGTTCGGGATGACGTCGATGATCACGTACTCGATGTTCACCTGGATTCCCGACATCCTCGCGGACGCCGGTGCGAGCGAGGCGTTCGGCGGTGCCATGGTGGGACTGTTCTCATTCATGGGCCTCGTCGCGGCGTTCGGCGCTCCCACACTGTGCGCGCGCATGCGCAACCCGTTCCCGATCGTGATCGGGTGCGCTGTCTGCTACCTCGTGTCCTTCAGCGGACTGCTGCTCGCCCCCATGAGCGCTCCCATCCTGTGGATCGTGCTGCTCGGCCTCGGGCCCAGCACGTTCCCGATGTCGCTGACACTGATCAACCTCCGCACGCGCAGCCACATCGGCTCGTCGACGCTGTCCGGTTTCACCCAGGGTGTGGGCTACGTCGTCGCGTGCCTCGGTCCGCTACTGTTCGGCGTGTTCCACGATGCCTCCGGCGGGTGGACCCTGTCGTTCGGATTCTTGACGTTCGGCGTGGTGATCCTCCTCATAGCAGCGTTCCAGGCGTGCAACCCGCGCATGCTCGAGGACAGCTGGCACGCCGATTCGGAGCCTGAGGACGCTCTTCGACACGCCTAGGAAACATGCAGGAAACCTCACATCGGCCTGGTCGAGAAGTGAGAATCAGTTGACGTTGTGGTCACCGACCGCAGCACCGGCGCAACACCGATTTTCTACCTTTGGGTCTCCCACACAACGAGGAGGCCCGGGTGAAGCAATACATCGAGCACTGGGATGCGGAAGACGTCGACGCCTGGGAGGCGGGCGGCAAGGACGTTGCCAAGCGGAATCTGATCTGGTCGGTGATCGCCGAGCACGTCGGCTTCTCCGTCTGGTCGATCTGGTCCGTGATGGTGCTGTTCATGCCGACCGACATCTACGGCATCGACGCTGCGGGCAAATTCTTCCTCGTCGCGGTCCCGACCCTGGTCGGTTCGATTCTGCGGATCCCCTACACGGTGGCGACGGCCAAGTTCGGTGGCCGTAACTGGACCGTCTTCAGCGCCCTCGTCCTACTCGTCCCGACGCTGTTCACGCTGTACCTGATGATGAACCCCGGGGCGTCGTACACGACGTTCATGCTGGTGGCCGCTCTCGCCGGCGTCGGTGGCGGCAACTTCGCGTCGTCGATGACCAACATCAACGCGTTCTACCCGCAGCGGCTCAAGGGCTGGGCCCTCGGGCTCAACGCCGGTGGCGGCAACATCGGCGTCCCGATGATCCAGTTGATCGGCCTCCTCGTGATCGCGACGGTCGGTAACACCGAGCCGTGGATCGTGTGTGCCGTCTACCTCGTCCTCATCGCCGTCGCCGCGGTCGGCGCCTCGCTGTTCATGGACAATCTCGGCAATCAGAAGGCCGACCTCCGGGCGATGGGCGCGACCCTGAAGTTCTCGCACTCCTGGGTGGTGAGCTTCCTCTACATCGGCACGTTCGGTTCGTTCATCGGCTTCAGCTTCGCGTTCGGCCAGGTTCTGCAGATCAACTTCCTCGCCGGCGGCGCAACCCCCGCACAGGCAGCGCTGCACGCCGCACAGATCGCGTTCATCGGTCCGCTGCTCGGCTCCATCGCCCGTCCGATGGGCGGCAAGCTCGCCGACCGGATCGGCGGCGGCAAGATCACCCTCTACACCTTCGCCGCGATGGCACTCGCCGCCGGTGTGCTCGTCACCGCGGGCACGATCGACGACGGTACGGCCGGCGCCGCCACCGGTGGTGTCATGGCCGCATTCGTCCTCGGCTTCATCGCCCTCTTCCTGCTGTCCGGTATCGGCAACGGCTCCGTCTACAAGATGATCCCGTCGATATTCGAAGCGAAGGCGCAGGGCCTCGAGGGACTGAGCCGCGAGGACCGGGCCAGCTGGTCCCGCTCGATGTCGGGTGCGCTCATCGGCTTCGCGGGAGCCATCGGAGGCCTCGGCGGCGTCGGTATCAACCTGATTCTCCGCGCCTCGTACAGCAGCCCCGCCAAGTCGGCGACCATGGCGTTCTGGGTTTTCCTCGCCTTCTATGTCGTGTGCATCTTCGTCACCTGGTTCGTCTTCCTGCGCCGGCCCTCCGCGCACGGAGTCGCAGTCACCGACGGCGACGAAAAGGTGTCGGTCTCGGCGTGACCTCTCGCAGTACCGCATGAACTCGAGTAATTCAGCTAGAAGGAGCGACGGCATGAGCCGCAAGTCAGCAGTGGTCATCGGACACGGAATGGTCGGACACCGGTTCGTCGAGGCGTTGCGCGCACGCGACGAGTCGGACGACTGGTCGGTGACGGTGCTCTGCGAGGAGCCCCTCCCCGCGTACGACCGTGTGGGACTGTCCTCCTACGTGGGGGCGTGGGACCCCAAGGAGCTTGCGCTCGCGGGTAACGACTACCCGGACGACGCTCTCGTCGACCTCCGGATCGGCCGCCGGGCGGCTGCCATCGATCGTGAGTCCCGCAAGGTCACGACCGATTCGGGCGAGGTCGTCGCGTACGACGCTCTCGTGATGGCCACCGGTTCGTACCCGTTCGTGCCGCCGATCCCCGGACACGATCGGCCGGAGTGCTTCGTCTACCGCACCCTCGACGACCTCGACGGCATCCGGAAGTGCGCCGACGCGGCCGGCCCCGGCGCGGTCGGTGTCGTGGTCGGCGGCGGCCTGCTCGGCCTCGAGGCCGCGAACGCCCTCAAGCTGATGGGCATGACCCCGCACGTCGTCGAATTCGCGCCCCGGCTGATGCCGCTGCAGGTCGATGAGGGCGGCGGCGCGCTGCTCGCCAACCTGGTCACCGACCTGGGACTCACGGTCCACACCGGCGTCGGCACCGCCGGCATCACCGAGGGTCCCGACGGGATCAGCGTCGAACTGTCCGACGGTTCGGTGATAGAGGCCGCCCTTCTCGTGTTCTCCGCCGGGGTGCGGCCCCAGGATCAGCTCGCCCGCGACGCCGGACTCGACGTCGGCGAGCGAGGCGGGATCATCACGGACCTCGGTTGCCGCACGTCGGACGAGAACATCTACGCGGTCGGCGAGTGCGCCGCGGTGGAGGGACGGTGCTACGGCCTCGTCGCTCCCGGCTACACCACCGCGGAGATCGTCGCGGATCGGCTGCTCGGTGGCGCGGCGGAGTTCCCCGGCGCCGACCTGTCCACCAAGCTCAAGCTGATGGGTGTCGACGTCGCCAGCTTCGGCGACGCCCACGCGCAGACTCCGGGCGCCCTGGAGGTGGTCCTCAGCGACGCCGCGAAGGGCACCTACGCCAAGCTCGTCGTGTCCGACGACGCGAAGACGCTGCTCGGCGGCATCCTCGTCGGGGACGCCTCCGCCTACGCGTCGCTGCGGCCCCTCGTCGGCCGCGAACTGCCGGGCGACCCGGCGTCGCTCATCTCGCCCGCGGGGGAGAAGCCCGGAGCCGGTTCCCTGCCCGACGACGCGGAGGTGTGCTCCTGCAACGGCGTCACCAAGGGCGCGATCTGCGGGGCCATCGCCGACGGTGCCTGCGACATCGCGCAGGTCAAGAGCTGCACCAACGCCGGAACCACCTGCGGCGGCTGCCTCCCGACCATCAAGCAGCTCCTCGCGTCGTCCGGCGTGGTGATGTCGAAGGCACTGTGCGAGCACTTCGAGCAGTCGCGCGCCGAGCTGTTCGAGATCGTCCAGGCCACGAACACGAGGACGTTCTCCGCGCTCATCTCGAAGTACGGGAAGGGGTCGGGCTGCGACATCTGCAAGCCGGTGGTCGCCTCGATCCTGGCGTCCACCGACTCGGACCACATCCTGCACCGCAACCAGGCGGGACTGCAGGATACGAACGACCACTTCCTCGCCAACATCCAGAAGAACGGCACCTACTCGGTGGTGCCGCGCATGCCCGGCGGCGAGTGCACACCCGAGCAGCTCATCGTCATCGGCGAGGTCGCCCGCGACTTCGGTCTGTACACGAAGGTCACCGGCGGTCAGCGTATCGACCTATTCGGCGCCCGTGTCGAGCAGCTGCCCGCGATCTGGAAGCGTCTCGTCGACGCCGGCATGGAGTCGGGCCAGGCCTACGGCAAGTCGCTGCGTACCGTGAAGAGCTGCGTCGGGTCCACCTGGTGCCGTTACGGCGTGCAGGATTCGGTCGGGATGGCCGTGAACCTCGAGAACCGATACCGGGGCCTGCGGTCCCCGCACAAGATCAAGTTCGGCGTATCGGGTTGTGCCCGCGAATGCGCCGAGGCCCGCGGCAAGGACGTCGGCGTCATCGCCACGGAGAACGGCTGGAACCTGTACGTCGGCGGCAACGGCGGTCAGTCCCCGAAGCACGCCCAACTGCTCGCCGGCGGTCTCGACGACGCCACTCTCGTCGCCTACATCGACCGCTACCTCATGTTCTACATCCGCACGGCCGACCGCCTGCAGCGGACCGCGCCGTGGGTCGACTCCCTGGAAGGCGGCCTCGATCACCTGAAGGCCGTGGTGTGCGAAGACAGCCTGGGTATCGCGGCCGAGCTCGAGGCGGCGATGGCCAAGCACGTCGAGGGCTACAAGGACGAATGGGCGGGAGTGCTCGACGACCCGGAGAAGCTGTCGCGGTTCGTGTCGTTCGTCAACGCGCCCGAGGAAGCCGATCCGACCGTCGCATTCGACGACACGGGTGTCCGGAAGGTCCCGGTTCTGATGGGAATGCCGAAATTCGCAGCTTCTACACCGGAGTAATCCCCGCTTAACGCTGCGGAAACACCGACCACGAACCATGTATCCAAGCACGGATACATACCAGCCCGAAGGAGGACTGTGATGACCGTCGTCGACATGAACGTGCACAGTGCCAGTGGAACAAGGCGCGAGAGCGTCAAGTCAGGCCGTCTCGAATGGACGTCCGCGTGCCCGATCAGCCAGCTGATTCCCGGACTCGGGGTGGCAGTGCTGCTGCGTGGTGGGGAACAGGTCGCGCTGTTCCTGCTCGAGGACGGATCCCTGCACGCCGTGGGCAACATCGACCCGTTCGGCCGCGCCGCGGTGATGTCCCGTGGCCTGGTCGGTGACCGGGCAGGCGAGCCGACGGTGGCGTCGCCGCTGCTCAAGCAGGTGTTCTCGCTGGTCGACGGTCGCTGCCTCGACGACGATTCGGTGCGGTTGCCCGTGTACGACGTGCGGGTGTGGGCAGGCGTCGTCCAGGTCCACAGCACGAACGCGTGAACGACGCGACGCCCCTGTGCGGGTTCACGGTCGGGATCACGGCCTCTCGGCGTGCGGAAGAGTTCGCCACGCTGCTGACGCGGCGCGGCGCCACCGTGGTGCACGCCCCGGCCATCCGCATCATCCCGTTGGCCGACGACACGGAACTCGAGCGTGTCACGCGCGAGATCATCGGCAACCCGCCGGAGATCGTGGTCGCGACGACCGGTATCGGCTTCCGCGGGTGGATGGAAGCCGCGGACGGCTGGGGCGAAGCGGAGGAACTGAGCCAGGCACTGGCCTCGAGCCGCCTGCTCGCCCGCGGACCCAAGGCGAAGGGCGCGATCCGGGCCGCGGACCTGCGGGAAGAGTGGTCGCCCGCCTCGGAGTCCTCGGCCGAGGTGCTCGATCATCTGCTCGGTGAGGGCGTCGAGGGCAAACGCATCGCGGTGCAGCTGCACGGGGCCACCACGGAGTGGGAGCCGGTCGCGGACTTCTGCGAGGTCCTGCGCTGCGCGGGCGCGGACGTCATCGCCGTCCCCGTGTACCGGTGGACTCCGCTCGAAGACCAGGCCCCGATGGACCGGATGATCGA
This sequence comes from Rhodococcus sp. WS4, assembly GCA_006543605.1. Classification (GTDB taxonomy): domain Bacteria; phylum Actinomycetota; class Actinomycetes; order Mycobacteriales; family Mycobacteriaceae; genus Rhodococcus_F. Next base: position 33,116 of record RRBB01000047.1, on the reverse strand, counting down.
ACTCATCGCCACCGGCGGACTCGACGCCGTCAGCTTCACCAGCGCACCGGCCGTGGCCTCGCTGCTGACCCGTGCCAAGGAGACCGGAATGATCGAGATGGTCCTCCACTCGTTCCGGCACCGAGTCCTCGCGGCGTGCGTGGGGCCGGTGACCGCCGGACCGCTGCGCGAACTCGAGGTCCCGACGACCATGCCGGCGCGGTCGCGGCTGGGCGCGCTCGCCCGGCACCTCGCCGACGAGCTGCCGCGGCGGGCGAACAAGATCCAGACCGCCGGGCACGAGCTGAGCATCCGCGGTGGATGCGTCGTCGTCGACGGCGAAGTGCGTCAGCTGCCTCCGGCCGCGATGTCGCTGATGCGCACACTCGGCGCCCGCCCCGGCCGGGTCGTGCCACGCGACGAACTGCTCGCGGCCCTTCCCGGCGGTGGCGGCGACACCCACGCCGTGGAGACGGCGGTGGCGAGGTTGCGCGCGTCCCTGGGCGCACCGAAAGCAGTCCAGACGGTGGTCAAGCGGGGATACCGCCTCGCCCTCGACCCCGTCGACTGCGTCGATTCACGTGAGGAGGGACAGCCATGAACGACACAGCACTGGTACTGGTGGCACACGGAACGCGGAGTGCCCGAGGCGTGGAAATGATCGCCGCGCTCGCCGACGCCGTCGCCGAGCGGGTCGGACCCACCCGGGTGTCCTTCGTGGACGTCCTCGGCCCCTCGCCCGCCGAGGTCCTCCGCGACATCCCCGGCCCCGCGGTCGTGGTCCCGGCGTTCCTCGCCTCGGGCTACCACGTCCACACCGACGTTCCCCGGGAGGTCGCGGACAGCGGCCACCCGTCCGTGGCCGTCACGCGGGCACTCGGACCGGACCCCGTTCTCGCGGACGTCCTCCTGCGGCGTCTCGTCGACGCGGGCTGGCAACCGGGCGACGCCGTCGTGCTCGCCGCGGCCGGCTCGTCCGACCCCCGGGCCCTGCGCGACGTGCGCCGGGCCGCGGCGCTGCTGGCGGAACTCGTGGCCTCGCCGGTCCGCATCGGCTACGTGGCGACGGCGGAACCCCGCGTTCCCGACGTGGTCGCCGGGCTGCGCGCAGCGGGCGAGAAGCGCGTGTTCGTCGCGTCGTACCTCTTGGCCCACGGACTGTTCCACGCACGTCTCGCCGACGCGGGTGCGGACGGTGTCGCGGCGCCGCTCGGCGTGGATTCGGCCATCGTCGGTCTCGTGGCCGATCGGTACCGCAGTGGTATTCCGGCGGCGCAGCGCGCGCTGTCGTTCCAGCGCTGATCCGTCGCCGGTTCGTGTCAGCGCGGTAGCGGCATCAATTCGGCGAGATCGCCGTCGACCGCTCCCGCCGGGATCAGCGCCAGCGCTTCGCGGTCGATCAGGCCCGCCAGGTGCGCCGTGCGAATTCCGGGGTCGACGCGCCACGTGCCGTCCGGCAGCGGGACGGCCGGCAGGATGCGGGTGGCGTCTGCGCTGACCTCGGACGCATTCGCGATCCGACCCCGCTGCGGCGGTGCCGGGATGCGGCCCGTGAGTGCGGCCGCGATGGACGGAACCGTGGTCAGGAGCGTCGCGACCGCGGCGTACGGGTTTCCGGGCAGTCCGAGCACCACCCGTCCGTCGGGCAGCAGCGCGGTCACCTGGGAACCGCCGGGCCGGCACCGCACCCTCCCCACCACGACCCGGGCCTCCGCCCGATCGAGCGCCGCCCGCAACTGGTCGGCCGCGCCGCCCCCGGTGGCCCCGACGATCACGATCAGATCGGGTTGGCGTACTTCCCGGAACAGTTCGTCGAAGCTGTCGGACGTGTCACGCAGATGGGTGTCGGCGACCGTCCGGATGCCGCACGACGAGAGGAACTGGGGGAGAACGGGTCCCAGAGCGTCGCGCGTCTGCCCTTGTCGCAGTGGGCCTTCCCGCCGGATCTCGTCCCCGGTCACCACGACGTGCGCGCGGACCGGTCCGCGAACGCCCGCGGTCGTCACCTCCGCGCTCGCCGCTGCGGACAGGAGAGCGGGGGTGACGGCCGTCCCTTCCCCCGCGAGTCGATGACCTTCGTGCCAGTCCTCGCCGCGGCGCCGCGTATCGTCGCGAACGGGAGTGCCCTCCCTGCGGGACAGCCTAGGGCCCTCGGAAGTGTCTGTCGCCACGGCGAACTCGTCCCGCACGACGGTCGTCGCCCCGCTGGGGAGGTGCGCACCGGTCGCGATCCGTGCCGCCTCGCCGTCCGCCAGTTCGAGTTCCTCGGAGCTTCCCGCGTACCGGACGGCGTCGCGCAGCACCCACGGACCTTCGCCCGCGACCGCGTATCCGTCCATCGCGGAGACGGCGATGCGCGGCAGGGCCTCGGCGGCGAGCAGCGGCTCGGCGAGGGTCGCGCCGAGCGAGGTGGCGAGCTCCGCGGATCGCGGCGGGAGAGGGGGGACCGTGGCCAGGATCGCGTCCCGGGCCTCCTCGACGGTGACCGGGGCGGCCGCGGCGCTGGTCCGGGCCCGCTCGACGTCGTCCGGAGTGTCGCAGTCGGTGACGCCGCGGAAGAGGACGGTGGCGAACGTCGCCGGGACGAGGGCCTTCATCGGCTGATTGACGGCCGAGCCCAGCGAGCGGATCCGGTCGGTCAACGCGCCGACCCGCCACGCCGACAACAGGAACTGCAGACGTCCCGACTCGTCGACCGCGAACACGGTGTCGGCGTCCTGCACTGCGGCGGCGAGGGTTTCGACCGTCGCGGGTTCGACGAACGGCAGATCCGAGGCGAGCAGGATCACCCGGTCCGCCGGGTCGGCGTCGAGCACGGCCAGACCTGCGGCGACCCCCGCCACCGGGCCGGTGCCCGGCGGCGTCTCCTGGGTCTGGAGGACCGTCGAATCGAGATCCGCGCGCCTCGGGCCGACCACGACGACGCGCTCGCAGTCGTCGACGGCGTCGAGGGCGGTGTCGAGCATCCGGCGTCCGCCGACGACCACGGCCGGCTTGTCGACGCCGCCCATCCGGGTCGCGCGTCCACCGGCGAGGACGATCGCGTGAACGGGTGCGGCAGAGTTCATTCCCTCATGCTGCCGCACCCGGTCAGTCGCTGTGCAGGTGGCTGCGCGGAGGGCCGGAGAGCCCCGACCGTCCGCCGTGCGCTGTGCTGACGCCGAGCCAGGCCACTGAGACCAGGCTGAGGGCCAAAAGGATTCCAATTACCAGCATGTACCGATTATCGGGGCCAAGTGGACCGCAATCTTCAGTCCTCTGTGGAAAAGTGGCCTGTATGAGTAGCGAATCAGTTCGGACCGTCACGGCTGCCGAGTTGGCGGTGCTGCTCGGTGCGGCGACCGCCGGTGGTCAACCGCTGTACCGCGGGCTCGCGGACGCGCTCCGCGAGAGGGTCGCCGACGGGTCGATGGCCGTGGGGGTCCGGCTCCCCGCCGAACGTGCGCTCGCGGAGGAGCTCCGGCTCAGCCGGGTGACCGTCAGTGCCGCATATCGCGAACTGAGAGAGGCCGGTTGGGCGTCGGCGAGGCACGGGTCGGGGACGTTCGTGGCGATGCCGTCGGGTCCGCCGGCCTGGGGGAGCATGGTCGGCTCGCCCGTCGACGGGGTCGTCGATCTCGTCAACGCCGCGCCGGCCGCGGCTCCCGAACTCCGCGAGGCCTACCTGGACGCCGTCGACGAGCTGCCCCGCTTCATGCCCCAGCACGGATACCACCCGGGCGGGCTCACGACGCTCCGCGCCGCGATCGCCGGCCGGTACACGCGCCGCGGCCGCCCAACCACCGCGGACCAGATACTCGTCACCGGCGGCGCGGGCGACGCCACCGAAGTGGTGTTCGAGGCGCTGGTCGAGGCCGGCGACCGTGTCCTCGTCGAACATCCGACGTATCCCGGCGCGGTCGAGTCGGTGCAGGCCGCCGGCGGCAGACCCGTCCCGGTTCCGATCGACCCGACCGACCCGGACGCGTTCGTCGCCGACGTGGACCGCGCCGCCCGGCAGAGCGCCCCGACCGTCGCCTACTTGATGCCGGACTTCTCCAATCCGTCCGGAGCGCGGGCAACGTCCGAGGGCAGGCGGCGGCTGGCCGCGACGCTGGCCCGTCACGGCGTGGTGACGGTGGTGGACGAGGTGGCGGCCGAACTCGTGCTGGACGGGTCGGACTGCCTCGAGCCGTTCGGTGTCCCGGTTCCCGAATCGGCGACCGTGGCGATCGGCAGCCTCAGCAAGACCGTGTGGGGAGGTATCCGCATCGGGTGGGTCCGCGCCGAGGCCGCCCGTACCGCGCAGATGGCCAAGATCATGGCCCGCAGGCAGTTGTCGGTGTCGGTGCTGGATCAGCTCGCGGCCGTGCGGTTGTTCGCGCAGCACGACCGTCTGGTCGAGCGGCGCCGCCACGACCTCCGGATGCAGCGGGACGCGCTCGCGGCGGCGGTCGACGAGCAGTTGCCGGGGTGGAGCTACGTCCTGCCTTCCGGCGGGCTGTCGCTGTGGTGCACACTTCCCGCCGGGACGAGTTCGACGGAACTTGGCGCCTCCGCGCGGTTGAGGGGCCTGCTGCTGGCGCCCGGACCGCGCTTCGGCACCGGTCATCTGTTCGACGATCACCAGCGGTTGCCCTTCACGCGGCCGGCGTCCGAGTTGGCCGCTGCGGTGAACATCCTTGCGACGCTGGTGGTGTCCGGCGACGCGTCGATGTCCGGGACTCCGACGCTCGTCGTGTGACGGGCGGGAGTCCGACGCGAGACTATCTGTGATTCGAAATATCGGTCAGTGACCTGTTCGGTACCGCGAAAGGAGCTGATCTTTATCGACGCTCTGGCATAGTGATGCCGTCGACCTGGCTCGCTGAATGTGGGGTAAGTCATGGGCTCGTTGAATCCGTGAATCTTTCGGCGCAAACCCGGTCCTTCGGGTCCGGATAGCCGATCTGGTTTTGTCGGACTGTGTGGCTAGTGTCTGGGTTATGGCGGGGAGGGTGGTGAAGCGGGCGTTCAAGTACCGTTTCTATCCGACTGCGGTGCAGGCGGAACAGCTTGCTCGGACGTTCGGGTGCACTCGGTATGTCTATAACCGGGCGTTGGCGGAGCGCTCGCGTGCCTGGTCGCAGGAGCGGCGGCGGGTCAGCTACGCGGACACCTCGAAGATGCTCACCGGATGGAAACGGGACACCGAGACCGAGTGGTTGGCGGAGCCGTCGAAGGGGCCGTTGCAGGAGTCGCTGCGGCAGTTGCAGGGCGCGTTCGACAGGTTCTGGCGCAAGCAGTCCCGCTACCCGCAATTCAAGAGGAAGGGCCAGTCGAAGGATTCGGCGACCTACTATTCGAACTGCTTCACCTACCGCGGCGGGCAGATCCGGTTGGCCAAGCAGTCCGAACCGCTGGACATTCGGTGGTCGAGGCCGCTACCGGAGGGGGTCGTACCGTCGCAGGTGGCGGTGTCGCGTAATGCTCGCGGTCAGTACCACATCTCGATTCTCGTCGAGGACACGATCGCCGAGCACCCGTCGACGAATCGGGTGGTCGGGCTCGATGCCGGGATCACGAGCCTCTACACGCTCTCGACGGGGGAGAAGATCACCAACCCGCGCCATGAACGAAAGGACCGTGAGCGGCTGGCGAAGGCGCAGCGGGTGCTGGCCAGGAAGGAGAAGGGATCCCGTAACCGGGCCAAGGCCCGACTGGAGGTCGCGAAGATTCATGGCCGGATCGCCGATCGGCGTCGTGATTATCTGCACACACTCTCCACTCGGCTGGTGCGCGAAAATCAAGTGATCGCCGTCGAGGATCTGACTGTGCGGAACATGGTCAAGAATCGGTCGTTGTCTCGGGCGATCTCGGATGCGAGTTGGTCCGAGTTCCGGTCGATGCTCGAGTACAAAGCCGACTGGTACGGGCGGCGGGTGGTGGCGATCGACCGGTTCTATCCGTCGTCGAAGACGTGCTCGGTGTGTGGGGCGATCGCGTCGACGACGCCGCTGAACGTGCGGGAGTGGACGTGCCGATGCGGCGCCGTCCACGATCGGGATGTGAACGCGGCGAAGAACATTGTGGCCGTCGGACTGACGGTGACAGCCTGCGGAGATGGTGTGAGACCGCCCTGCACATAAAGTGCGGGAAGGCAACTGTCGGTGAAACAGGAACCTCGGGACGCGAGTCTCGAGGGAATCTCGGTCGTTCACGGCCGAGAGGACGTCAAGGAGGAGAACAGCCTGGAGTTGTATCCGGGCGTGCCCACCATGCCGATCTTCGAATGGCACAGCCCGACGGATGCGCTGATCCCGGTCGATTCGATCGACACCACCCTGCGACGGTACTGCGACTCGGGTACCCCGGTGCAGACGCTGCTCACCCCGACTCCCGACCATCTATCGGCGGCGGCGCCGGGGCTGCCCCAGGGGCTGGACTGGATGGACGCGCGATTCCGCGGTGATCCGGCGCCGAGCACCTGCTGAGGCTCTCAACTGTTGACGTAATGTCTAATACTTCCTAATCCTTCCTATTTTTATCGGATCATGCGCATCGGCGAGGCGGCGGCATACCTGAACATGTCGGTGGTGGGGGTCCGGAAGGCCGCGTCGTAGGGCCGGTTACCCTCTCGGCGTACACGTTCCGGTCAGCGAGTCTTCGATCGGGAGGATCGCGACGTCTACCTGGGTCGACCTACACCGGAGAGTGTTCCAGCCGACAGGGCGGAAGCGTTGTCCTGCCGGGTGTCCGGCTCGACCGGCCAGGAATCCTCGCTCGCCAATCAGGAAAAGATGCTGCGTCAGAGTGCCACCGGCACCGTGTACCGGGTCTACCAGGATCGTGGTTCAGGTCTGCGGGAGACCCGAGCGGGACTGAATCGGATGCTCGACGACGCAGCCACGGGTCACTTCACGGTGGTGCGAGTGGTGTGGCGTGATCGGTTGGGCGCGGTTCTCCGGTGGCGTGGGTCGGGCGTTACCTGAGTTCCTAACGGAGGTCAGGCCACCTGGCGGCTCGTAGGCTTGGTATTGGCGGGCTGGGCTGTTGGAGCGCATCGCGACTCCTGGGACTCCTGGCCCGCCGCCTGCTTGCGGCGCTCACGCACCCGCTTGTATCGGACGTTGTCGCGCCGCCGTGGGTCGAGCTTGTAGCGCGCCTTGACGATCGCCCGGCCCTCGGCCTCGGTGATCGGCGTGCCGTCGACGTCCCGCAAGGCGTACGGCTGGCCGGTACGCATGCAGGCGGCGATCCGGGTGACGAGATGGGTGGCCAGATGACAGATCGCGGACTCGTGGTGCCGGTCGCCGACCATCAACCGCTGGTACTTCGCCGCGAACTGGGGATCGACCCTGCGGGCCTGGTCGGCGGCGGTGCACAGCATCTCACGCAACAGCGGATCCCCGGCCTTGGTGATCGAGGACTCGACCTTGCTCACCCCGGACTGGCTGACCTTGGGAACCAGACCGGTGTACGCGCGGATCGCGGCCAGGGACGTGAACCGGTCGCCGAGCCGTCCAGCGATGACCGCGCTGATCACCGCCCCCACGCCGGGAGCAGAGGCAACGACGCCGGCCGGGTCGGCGTCGGCGTAGAGGTTCGCGACGCGCTCGTCGATCTGCTTGATCTGACGGGTCAGGAACAGTGCCTGTTCGGCTTCGTGGGCGATGTCCTCGGCGAGCTCGGCGAAGTCCATCCCGTCAGACCCGTCGCCGGTGCCCCACAGGGCGAGGGTCTCTCGGGCCGCGGTGATGAGCCCGGCGGCGTGATCGTCGCGCCACGCACCACAGGACCGGGCGATCAGGAACCTGGTCAGCCGCGCTCGGCCTAACCGGATCACGGCATGCGGATCGGCATAGCGGGCCAGGAACTCGAGCGCCGCGACGCCGTAGTTGGACCCGAGTACCGCGTACCACGCCGGCCCGAGCAACTCGACCAACGCATCGAGCCGGGCATAGACCGCGACCCGGCGCTTGACCATCGTGGAGCGCTGCTTGACCAGCCGTCGCAGCGAGTCGGCGGGCCCCTGCCCGGAGTACTCCCACAGGCCTTCGGGGTGCAGCAGGGGCAGTCGGGCGAGCAATTCGGAGTCGATCCGGTCGTTCTTGGTGTGCTTGGAGTAGTACTTACGCAGGTCGGCCGACTGGGTGGTCGGGACCATCACCACGCGTGCACCGTGGCGACGGAACCACTCCGCCAGCACGATCCACGCGTTCCGGGTCGGCTCGACCACCACGGTCAGCTCAGCCGGATCGGGCAGGTCCAAGTCCGCCCACAACCGTTCCAGATCGGCCGGCCGTGTCCAGAACTTCCGGTCACGCCACACCGTGGCACCATCACGGGCGAGCGTCGCCTGATGCTCCGCCCGGACGGCCACGTCGATCCCCAACGTCCATGCCATCGTCATCGCTCCTGTCGGTCCACATCCGTTTACCGGGTGACTGACCATCGCGGCCACGGCCCAGACATTCTCCAAGCAGGAGTCCACGCCTACCGGGCTGGCTCCAAGTTCCCGAACAAGGACACCGCTCGACCAGACACCGAGCCCGCAGACGACCACTCAAAAAGCCAGGGATCACCAGGTGTCCCGGTCGGACGTTCGGCCCGCCTGCGGACTCCCTCCGAGGCTAAATGTCGGTGGTCGGCGTTAGGGTCGAGGTCCTGCGTGAGCATGGGGACAAGTCGCTGGTAGAGGAGCTGATGGATGACTTCATGGCATTGCTCGCTTCGTTTTCCGGTAGTTTCTATCCATTGCGGTCGAAGCAGAATCAACGTCGACTTTTTCCGGGCGATGCGGCAGCACGGTGGGAAATGGACTAGCTGATGGCCGATGCCGGATTCACTGCGCTGCGCCAGTTCTCGTTCACCACCCGCCCCTACCTGGCTGTCGATGACGCGACCGGTGAGCCGATCGGGCGGGGCGACCTCGACGTTCGTGTCGGATGGCTGCTCGACCTGATCTCGGGCGCCGAAGCGCGCCTGCTGTCGCGGCTGTGGCAACCGGCCACCTTCGATGTCCTGGCCGCCGGATGTGACAGCCACGGCCGGAAACTCCCGATGCAAGGTCATGTCGCTGCTGCGCGTCTGGGCTGGACCCCGCATTACCCGGACGGTGTCTACGTCCCCTCGCGTGTCACGCGGGTGGTGACCGCGCAGGCAGTGGGCACTTTGCGGGCTCTGGCATACCGAGACACCGCGATCACTGCACTGTCGGCCCGGTTCGACCCGGCCACCGGCCGCATCGCCGCACCCACTACTGCTGCGGAGTACGTCCCGTCCGGATTCGCCCGGGGCGTGGTGCGGCAGCTCACAGCGCGCGCACACCGCACCGCCGGCGCGGCAGACGCGCGGCTGCGGATCACCGACGTGCAGGCACCACCCCAGACCTCGGCGATGGCTCGGCTTTCCGCAGCGGATCGACAACTCGCACACCTCACCGTCACCGGCGCCGTCATGACGTTGACGGTGAAACTGCCCACCACCGCCGCCCCGACAGGCCGCGCGCAGTGGCGACGAGTCCGGTTGACCGCCGCGATCCCACCGCACCTGCACGGCCGGCCGATCAGCGAGTGGCATCTCCCGACCCTCGAGCTCGACCACCGAGGTCTGCTGTTGCGGTGCGCAGCCACCGAAGCCGTCCCCGCCGCTGATGTGACATCGGGAACGACGGCGGTGGGCGTGGACTGGTCTCCGTCCACTCTCGGTGTGGCCGCCGTCGCCACACAAACCCCGGAGGGTGTGGTCTCGGACTATCGGGGTTTCACGTACGACGACCGAGGCCTCGGGATCAAGCTGGCCCGCCTGCAAACCGAAGGGCAACTGCTGCACCGCAAGGCTGCTCGCCTGCGCCGGCTCGCCGCCACCGCACCCCCCGAGGTTCGAGCACAACTCGACGCGAAGATCGCCGTCCTCGACACCCACCGCGAGGCTGTCGGTATCAAACGGGCAAAGATCAACCGGGAAATGGCGTTCCACTTCGCCCGACAGGTCACCGACTTCGCTGCCGCGGCGGGGGCGACGGTGATCGCGGTGGAAGACCTCACCACCCTCGAAACCCGCGGGCACGGGCGCGTCAACAACAACCGGGCCGCGCAATCCGCCCGCCGCCAAGCGGTCGACGCCCTCGCGCACACCGCCGCCGGTGCCGGCATCACGGTGGTTTCGGTGCCCGCCCGAGGATCGTCCGCGTTGTGTCCGGGCTGCAACGAACCACTCGCACGCCCCGGCGGCTACCACACCGCGTGGTGCCCGGGCTGCCGGGTCGGCGGCAACCGGGACCACGTCGCCGGGGTGAACCTGGCCAAACGCGCACTGCTCGGCAGAAACAAGACCACCAGGCGGCGCGGAGGACTACCGGCGGTCCGGGTGACCGAACATGCGCCGGTACGGCGATCGCGCGACAAACACGCTCCCACCCCGAGCAGGCCGCGGCATCGCCGGGTCCGCCGCAGCCTGCCCACCGTGACACCGCGGTTGGGGGTGAATCCGAATCAGCATGTTCCTGCATCACAAGCGTCGGTGTGGGACACGGTCAAACCCGCACCACCGCACGGTGATGCGGGTAGCCGTGACACACGTCCATCTCCCACGCCCGCCACGCAAGTGGCAGATAGTATGAGATCTACGTAGACGCTGCCGGGCTCAGTCGATGTGATCGAATCGGTGGCGTGCCGCCTCGAGATCCACGCGGCCGTCCCGGATGGGAACTCCCTCGAGTTCGAGCTTCGCGATCTGCCGGTGCGCGAGATGCGGCGCCGGTCGGCCTGACGCTCCCAGCACCCGGTGCCAGGGGAGGTCGGCGGAGTCGGTGCGCATGATCCAGCCGACGGTCCGTGGACTGGACAGGCCTGCCGCCGAGGCGATGTCGCCATACGTGGCGACCCGGCCGGGCGGGATCGACGCAATCAGCGCGCGGACCGCCTCGACCTGTTCTTCCGTCGTCGTCACCATCAGGGAACCATCAGAGGAGGGTGCGGATGAGCTCGGCCGCCTCGTCGGGCCGGGCCTGCGGGACCATGTGATCGCAGTCGAGGTTGACGGCGGTGAGGTTATCGCCCAGGTGGTCGGTGAGAGCCTTCCGGAATTCCGGTGTGACGTAGGGCGGCTGCACCTTCGACGCCTGTACGAGGACGGTCGGCAGATGCGCCGGGGGCAGCACGGCCTCGCGGGCCAGTTCGCCCCACGCCGTGACGACGGCCGGGGTGGACAGTCGCCAGTTGACCCGCCCGTTCTCCAGCGGTACCAGGTGTTCGGCGATCTCGTTCTCGAGAACGTCCCGTGCCACCTCGCCCCACGCGCCGTGCACCTTCTCGGACCGGGCCTGCTCGACATCGGTGTAGTCGGGGGAGGAGATGGTGAGATCCGCCACCGACTGCATCGTCCCGGGATCGAGCCCGATCGCGGGATCGAGAAGCACGAGGCCTCGGACGCGGTCGGGGACGGCCCGCGACAGGTGTAGTGCCAGGGCGCAACCGAACGAGTGACCCACCACCAGGACGGGTCCCCGTGCGTGCACGTCGAGCGTGTCGACGAGGCTCGCGACGTGGGTCTCGAGGTTCCACGGCGGCGCCCATGTGGAGCGGCCGTGACCGAGCAGGTCGGGGGAGATCCAGCGGGCGCCGGGAAGATGATCGGTGGCCAGCACCTCCCACCGTCTGCCGTGGCCGGTGAGTCCGTGCAGGGCGAGGATCTCGGTGCCGTCCTCGGCGCCGAACAGGTAGGTATTCAGTGCAGACACCTCACCCATGATGCCGGATCGGGTCGCCGGACGAGATGTCGGACCGTTCTGGTGGAATGCTGCCCATGACGGAATCGGCGGTGCGCACCAAGTCGTCGACTCCCCGTGCCCGGCTCGTGCACCGTCGCAGCCCCAGCCGCGAGACCCGGGTGTGGGACGACTCCACGCAGCGCGTCCTCACGGCCCCGCCACTCGGATTGGGCTGGAACCCCTGGCAGGTGCTCGGCGGCCCGGGCACAGGTAAGACGTCGCTCCTCGTGGACGTTGCGGTCGACCGGATCGCCGGTGGGGAAGACCCGGAGTCCGTGCTGGTGCTCACACAGTCGCGGCGGGCGGCGGGCCGGGTGCGCGAGGAGGTCACCGCCGCACTCGTCGGGCACGACGAGGAGCACGGGCTGCGGGCCACCCGCGAACCTCTCGTGCGCACCGTCCACTCCTACGCGTTCGCGGTACTGCGACTGCAGGCCGCCGCCCACGGAAACCCGCCGCCGCGCCTCATCACCGGCGCCGAGCAGGACGCCGTGCTGCGCGAGATGCTGCACGGCGACATCGAGGACGGCGGCGAGATGTGGTCCGAACGGCTGCGTCCCGCGCTGGCACTGGGGGGCTTCGCCGTCGAGCTCCGCGACCTGATGTTGCGCTCCAGCGAGCGGGGTCTCGGCCCGGAGGACCTGATCAAGCTGGGCCGGCGGCACTCCCGTCCCGAGTGGGTTGCCGCGGGAATGTTCGCCGCCCGCTACGAGCACGGCATGCTGCTGCGCGGCGCCGTCGGGGTCGAGGCCCCCGAGGCCACGGCACCGGCGCTGGACGCCGCCGAGCTCATCGGTGCCGCCCTCACCGCGTTCGCCACCGACCCCGACCTGCTGCGCACGGAGCGCGCCCGGGTCCGGCACCTGCTCGTCGACGACGCGCAGCACCTCGATCCGCAGGCCGCGGAACTGGTTCGGCTCGTCGGCACCGGCACCCGCACCACGGTCGTCGCCGGCGATCCGGACCAGTCGATCTACGGATTCCGCGGGGCCGACCCGTCGTTCCTCGTCGAGCTGGCCGACAAGGGCGATCCGCGACAGGTGCTGCTGCCGGTCAACTTTCGCAGTTCGGCGGAGGTCGCGACCACAGCGGCGCGGATCACGTCCCGCCTCCCGGGCCATCTGCCGCACCGGATCTGGACCCCGTCGCAGGACGGCGGCAGAACCGCGGTCCGGGTCCTGGGCACCGCGGCGAAGGAGGCGGCCCTGATCGCCGACACCCTCCGTCGCGCCCACCTCCTCGACGGCGTGCCGTGGTCGGAGATGGCGGTGATCGTGCGTTCGGTGCCGCGTGCCCTGGCTCCGCTGCGGCGCGCTCTGCTCGGGGCGGGTGTTCCCGTCACCACCGCGGCGTCCGAATTGCCGCTGGCCCGTCAGCACGGGGTGTCCGGACTGATGCTCGTGCTGCAGGCACTCTCGGGGCAGGAGTTCACCGGCGAGGACGCGCTCGCCCTGCTCGCCGGTCCGGTCGGCGGCGCGGAACCCGTGGCGCTCCGGCGTCTTCGCCGGGGTCTGCGGCGCGCCGAACTGGCGTCCGGCGGCGACCGCGACTCCGCGGAACTTCTCCGTCTCGTCCTCGTCGGCGACACCGACAGCACCCGCCGGGTCACGGCCAAGCTGACCGACGTGGAGGCGGCATCCCTGAACCGGGTGCTGTCCGTCCTGCGGAAGGCGAGGGTGCCGTTGGACCGTGGCCGCGGCATCGAGGACGTGCTGTGGGCGGCCTGGCAGGCCACCGGACTCGAACGTCGCTGGGCGACCGCCTCCGCCCGCGGCGGTCCCATCGGTGCCCAGGCCGACCGCGACCTCGACGCCGTGGTCGCCCTGTTCGACGTCGCGGCGAGCTACGTCGACCGTCTCCCTCGCGCGCAACTCGCCGGGTTCGTCGACTACCTCACCGGGCAGGCGATTCCCACCGCGCGCATCGTCTCGGCCGTCCCGGTCGACGCCGTGTCGGTGCTCAGCGCGCATTCGGCCGCCGGCCGCGAATGGGACGTCGTCGCGGTCGCCGGTGTCCAGGAAGGGCTGTGGCCGAGCCTGCGGGCCCGCGGCAGCCTGCTCGGCACCGAGGCGCTGATCGACCTCACGGGCGGGGTGTCCGACGGCAGCGAGAGGGCCGCCGACCGGATGTCGCGTACCGCACCGCTCCTGGCCGAGGAACGCAGGCTGTTCCTGGTCGCGTGCAGCCGGGCGAGGCGGAGTCTGCTGGTCACCGCCGTCGACTCGGCCAGCGGCGACGCCGATCTCGTCCACTCCCGGTTCGTCGACGAACTGCTCGCCGGAGACCAGGGGTCGGACGTCGAGGAGGCGGTCGTGCTGGCGGAGGACCCGGCTGTCCGGGTCCTGGCACTGCCGGCGCTCGTCGCCGAATTGCGCAGCGTGGTCTGCGATCCGGACGTCGCGGAATCCGATCCTGCCCGGCAGGAACGCGCGGCGCGTCAACTCGCCCGGCTCGCCGAAGCCGGTGTGCGCGGGGCACACCCGGACCAGTGGTACGGCACGGCCGAACCGAGCACCGGCGTGGCGTTGTGGAACGCGGAGGACGGGCCCGTGTCGCTGTCGCCGTCCACCGTCGACCTGCTCAATACGTGTCCGTTGCGGTGGCTGCTGGAACGCCACGGCGGGACGGATGGCGACAACACCCATGCCATCGCCGGAACCCTCGTGCACACGCTGGTTCAGGCCCTGGCCGGGCGGATCCGGCCCGGCCAGGTGGCGTGTGCGCTTGAGAATGCCTGGGAGTCCATCGATCTGGGATCTCAGTGGTATTCACGCCGTGAACTCGAACGCACCCGGGACATGCTCGCCACTTTCACCGCCTGGCTCGGGAACACCCGCTCCGAACTCACCGAGGTCGGCGTCGAGGTGGCGGTCGACGGTGTCCTGGAACCGAGGGAAGAGGGTGCCCCCGAGATCCGGCTGCGGGGGCGGATCGACCGGCTCGAGCGCGACGCCGAGGGCAGGCCCGTCATCGTCGACGTGAAGACCGCCCGCTCACCCGTCACCAAGGAGGACGCCCAGCAGCATGCCCAGCTGGCGGCCTACCAGGTGGCGGCGGCGACCGGCGCGATCGAGGGGGAGCCGGCGTCGAAACCCGGTGGGGCGCGGCTGGTCTTCGTGGCCAAACCGCACAAGAAGGAAGGTGCCACGCAGCGGGTGCAGGCGCCGCTGTCGGACGAGGACCTCGAGATGTGGCTCGCCGTCATCCACGCGGCGGCAGCGGCGACCAAGGGCCCGGAGTTCCTCGCCCGCGTCAACGACGGGTGCCGGCACTGTCCGGTGCGGACGAGTTGCCCGGCACACGACGAGGGACGGCAGGTGACGTCGGAATGACCATCCGCATCGACCCGGTGGAACTCGCGATCGGCCTGGGCCAGCATCCGCCGACCCCGGAGCAGGCTGCCGTCATCGCGGCACCTCTCGGCCCCACCCTCGTCGTCGCGGGGGCGGGCGCCGGCAAGACCGAGACGATGGCGGCCCGCGTCGTGTGGCTGGTGGCCAACGGTGTCGTCGACCCCGAGGCGGTGCTGGGGCTGACGTTCACCCGCAAGGCCGCACAACAGCTGACCGCCCGGATCAGGAAGCGTCTCGCCCGGCTGGCGGGTTCGGAACTGCTCCGCCGGGTCGACCCGAGCGGTGACCTCAGGTCGAGAATCCTTGCGGGCGAACCGGAGGTCAGCACCTACCACTCGTACGCCGGGCGACTGCTGTCCGAACACGGGCTACTGCTGCCCATCGAACCGTCGGCGACGTTGCTGTCGGAAACGGAACTGTGGCAGCTGGCGCACCGGGTGGTCAGCTCGTGGGACGGCGACCTCGACACCGACCGGAATCCGGCCTCGGTCACCGAAGCCGTGCTGGCACTGTCCGGGCAGCTGGCCGAGCACCTCGTCGAACCGGACGACCTGCGGGAGGCGCACACCGAGCTCGACAAACTCGTCCACACCCTGCCCGCCGGACCACGGCAGCGCGGCGGCCCGAGCAAGGAACTGCTCGACATCCTCGACACCCAGCACCGGCGGGTGGAACTCCTTCCCCTGGTGCAGCGTCTCGCGGACACTCTGCGCCGGGAGGGTGCACTCGATTTCGGCAGCCAGATGTCGCTGGCGGCGCGCGTCGCCTCCGACCATCCGGAGGTCGGACTCGCCGAACGCCGGCGGTTCCGGGTGGTGCTGCTCGACGAGTACCAGGACACGGGGCACTCGCAGCGGGTGCTGCTGTCGTCCCTGTTCGGTGGCGGTCTCGACGGCGAACTCGCGCTCACCGCGGTGGGCGACCCCATGCAGTCGATCTACGGCTGGCGCGGTGCGTCGGCGGCCAACCTTCCCCGCTTCGCGACGGATTTCCCGCTGACCAACGGAGATCCGGCGCCGACTTTGGAACTGCTCACCAGTTGGCGCAATCCGCCGGAGGCCCTGGCGCTGGCCAACATGGCTTCGGCGTCCCTGCGTGAGCGGGGTGTGTCGGTCAGCACGCTGCGGGCACGCCCGCAGGCGGTGCCGGGCGATGTGCGGCTGGCACTCACCGGTGACGTCGTGCAGGAACGGGAATGGGTGGCCGACCGCATCGCCGAGCAGTACGCCGATGCCGCGAGCCGCGGCGACGACCCGCCGACCGCCGCCGTGCTGATCCGCCGCAACGCCGACGCCGCACCCGTCGCGGAGGTCCTGCGCTCGCGGGGTCTGCCGGTCGAAGTGGTCGGTCTCGGCGGACTGCTGCACACCCCCGAGGTGGCCGACGTGATCGCGATGCTGCGGGTGGTCGCCGACCCGATGGCGGGCAGCGCCGCCGTGCGGATGCTGACCGGGGCGAGATGGCAGATCGGGGCCGCCGACCTGACGGCGTTGTCGCGTCGCGCGTCCGAACTGGCGATCGGGACCGGGTACGGCACCACCGGCGCCGTCACCGATTCGGCCGCGCTGGCCGACGCCGTCGGTGAGGCACTGCCCGGGGAACACGCCGAGCAGGCCGGATTGGCGGACGCGTTGGCGGACCCCGGTCCCGCCGAACGCTATTCGCAGTCCGGCTACGCGCGGATCACCGCCGTCGCGGGGGAGTTGGCGTCGCTGCGCGAGCGGATCGGGCAGCCGCTCACCGAACTGGTGGCCGAGGTCGAACGGGTGCTGGGCATCGGCATCGAAGCGCAGGCCCGGACGCGGCAGTCGGCGCGTGGCAGTGCGGGACGAGAACATCTCGACGCGTTCGCCGACGTCGTCGCCGGGTACGCGGGTCGCACGTCGGCCACCGTCACCGGGCTGCTCGCCTTCCTGGCGGCCGCAGAATCCGTCGAAAAGGGTTTGGCCCCGGGCGAAGTGGAGGTGGATCCGCACCGCGTCCAGGTGCTGACCGTCCATTCGGCCAAGGGGCTGGAATGGGAAGTGGTGGCCGTACTGCACCTCACCGCCGGCGTGTTTCCGTCGAGGACGGCATCCGGGTCCTGGCTCGGTGCCGTCGGCGAACTTCCGCCGTCGCTGCGCGGAGACCGGGCCCGACCGGGTGAGTCGGCCGACGGCGTGCCGGTTCTCGAGCTCGAGAACCTGTACGACCGGAAAGATCTCGAGGAGGCTGTGAAGGCGCACAAGGCGTCGCTGGCGGCGCGCAAACTCGACGAGGACCGCCGGTTGTTCTACGTCGCGCTCACCCGGACCGAACGGGTGCTGTTCGCCTCGGGTCATCACTGGGCAGAATCCGGCACCGAGTCGAAGGGGCCGTCGGAGTTTCTCACCGAATTGCGCGACACGGTGACGGACGAGGAACACGAGGGAATCGGGATCGTCGACATCTGGGCGCCCGCACCCGAGCCGGAGGATCCGAACCCGCTGACCAGTACTCCCAAGTCGGCTGCGTGGCCGCGTGATCCGCTCGGGCTCCGCCGGCAGTCGGTGGAGCGCGGAGCGGCCCTGGTCGTCGCCGCGCTGAAGGACGTCGGCAAGCCGGCCCCGGCGGGCGAGGACGAAGATCCGGAGAACTGGGCCGCGGACGTCGACGCCCTCCTCGCGGAGCGGGAAGCGCGGGCCAACGCCCGCACCGAGGTGGTGCTGCCCGGCCAGTTGTCGGTGAGCCAGCTCGTCGAACTCGAGGCCGACCCCGACGCCCTGGCGGCCCGGCTCCGGCGTCCGCTGCCGTTCCCACCCAATCCGCTCGCGCGGCGCGGCACCGCGTTCCACGCCTGGGTGGAACGCCGATTCGGGGCCACCCGGCTGCTGGACCTCGACGAGCTACCCGGTGCCGCCGACACGGGTGCGGGCCCGGACACCGATCTCGCGACGCTGCAGGACGCGTTCCTGCGCTCGTCCTGGGCCGACCGCAACCCGACGGAGGTCGAGGTGCCGTTCGAGACGTCGGTGGCGGGGACGGTGCTCCGCGGCCGGATCGACGCGGTGTTCACCGACCCCGACGGCGGGTGGACGGTGATCGACTGGAAGACCGGTGCCGAACCGAGTGCGGCCAACGAGAAGGCCGTGGTGATGCAATTGGCCGCATACCGGTTGGCGTGGGCCGAACTGATGGACGTGCCGATCGAGCGGGTGCGCGCCGCGTTCCACTACGTGCGGACCGGACGGACGATCGCGCCGGACCGCCTGCCCGACGCGCAGGCGCTCGCCCATCTCATTCGGTCGGCCGGCGCCGAGGAGGCACTCAGGCCTGACGCCGAGCTTTCAGAGCCTCGGTGACCAACGGAATCTGCAGCGGAAGCCGCAGCACCGCACCGGCTTTCTGCACGTTCGTCGTCTTGGAACTCTTCAGCCAGTCGGCGGCCATGTTGATGTTGGCGGGGAAGACGGCGACGAAGAGGAGTGCGGCAAGGCTGCCGCCGAGCCTGCGGGTCCGTGGTACCGCCAGCGCGGTGCCGATGGCGAGCTCGGCGACCCCGGACACGTGGGTGTAGGTGCGGGCGTCACCAGGCAATTGGGTGGGGACCGTGGAGTCGAAGAACTTGGGCGCGACGAAATGCATCGTGCCGGCGCCGAGCAGCAGCGCGGCCAGGCGGAGTGCGGGCTTCTGGCTCGGTCGTGGTGTGTGGTTCTCTCGTTGCATGACGGCAGCTTGCCCGAACAACTCGGTTCGCGACAACGAGGCTCCGACGTGTCACCGGTGGGACAATCGGGGTTAGGCTGCCAGCCGATGTCGGAGTTCGCTGCAACGTGGAGACAAACATATGGCCGGTAGGCTGCGTGAGAGATTGACCAGGTCGGATACCCTCACCGACCGGCCGGATTTCGCGTTGGTGGGTGTGCTGCGGATCCCGGAGCTGCAGACCAGTCCGGCGCGGGCGATCTACCGCCGGGTGGCTATCGCCCTGGCGGCGTTGGCGTTGGCGGTTCTCATCGTCTACATCGACCGGGAGGGCTACCGCGACGCGCAGGACAACGAATTGTCGTTGCTCGACTGCATCTACTACGCGACGGTGTCGTTGTCGACCACGGGCTACGGCGACATCACGCCGTTCACACCGTCCGCGCGACTCGTGAACGTCCTCCTGATCACTCCTCTTCGAATCTTCTTCCTCATCGTCCTGGTCGGTACGACTCTCTCCGCGCTCACGCAGAGCTCCCGGCAGGCGTTCAAAATCCAGCGTTGGAGGCAGCACGTGCGCAATCACACCGTGGTGATCGGCTACGGCACGAAGGGACGCACCGCGATCGACGCGATGCTCGGCGACGACGTTCCGCCGTCGGAGATCGTGGTGGTGGACACCGATCACGCCGTGCTCGATTCGGCGGCCAGCAAGGGCCTGGTGACGGTCCACGGGTCCGCCACCAAGTCGGACGTCCTGCGATTGGCGGGCGCGCAGAACGCGTCGGCGATCATCGTCGCGGCCAACCGCGACGACACCGCGGTGCTGGTGACGCTGACGGCACGCGAGATCGCCCCCAAGGCCAAGATCGTGGCGGCCATCCGGGAATCCGAGAACACGCATCTGCTCCGGCAGTCCGGCGCCGACTCGGTGGTGGTGTCCTCGGAGACGGCGGGCCGGCTCCTCGGCATCGCCACGAAGACGCCCAGTGTCGTCGAGATGATGGAGGATCTGCTCACCCCCGAGGCCGGGTTCGCGATCGCCGAACGCTCCGTGGAGCGGGACGAGATCGGCGGTTCCCCCCGCCACCTCGCGGACATCGTGCTCGGTGTCGTGCGGGACGGACGGTTGATCCGGGTAGGCTCGCCGGAGGTCGATTCGATCGAGGAGAACGACCGACTGCTGTACATCCGTAGGGTCGCTAATTGATCGGCAGTAGTGTCGACGGCGTGACTGCATTCCGGTTGAACGAAACCCCGCTCCTGTCCCGTTCCGCTGTCGGGCGGGCCGAGGAATTGCGTTCGGACACGGACGCGTTGCGCGCGGGCTGGCGGGAAGCGCAGTTGTTGCGTGTCAATCACCGCGGACAGGTCCGGGTGGGAGACGACGGACTGGTCTTCGCGGAGGCCACCGAACTCGGCCCCGAGCCGCAACCGGGCGCGGTGTTCCTCGGCATCCGCAAGGACCGGCACGTATGGGCGGTCCGGGTGCAGGCGCTTACCGGCGAGCTCGCTGATCTCCGGACTCTGGGCGGGACGCTGGACGACGCCGACGCGGGGGTGCTCACGGGGGCGCTGGCGATGCTCAACTGGCACGACAGCGCCGGCTTCAGCGCCCTCGACGGTGCGCCGTCGGAGCCGACGATGTCGGGGTGGTCGCGGATCTCGACGAGCACCGGGCACGAGGAATTTCCCCGCACCGATCCGGCGGTCATCTGTCTCGTGCACGACGGCGGGGATCGCGTCCTGCTGGCCCGGCAGCCCACGTGGCCGCCGCGGCGGTTCTCGATCCTGGCCGGGTTCGTCGAGGCCGGTGAGTCGCTCGAGACGTGCGTCGTCCGGGAAATCAAGGAAGAGGTGGGTGTCGACGTCCGCGACGTCCGCTACCTGGGCAGCCAGCCCTGGCCGTTTCCCCGGTCGGTGATGATCGGCTTCGCCGCCGTCGGCGACCCCGACGCCCCGCTGACCTTCGCGGACGGCGAGATCGCCGAGGCCCGGTGGTTTACCCGGGACGAGGTGCGCAGGGCACTCGAACTCGGCGACTGGGCGTCGGACGGCGACGCCCCGCTGCTGCTCCCGGGTTCGATCTCGATCGCGCGCGGCATCATCGAGTCCTGGGCGGGAGCAGCGTCGGCGTCCTAGACGCCGAGGAGCTTCTTGACCTGCGACAACGACGGGTTGGTCGCGGTGCTGCCGTCGGCGAACTTGACGGTGGGGACGACGTGGTTTCCGCCGTTGACGCTGCCGACGAAGTCTGCCGACGCCGGATCGTCCTCGATGTCGATCTCCACGTAGCCGATGCCGGACTCGTCCAGCTGCGTCTTCAGGCGCCGGCAGTAGCCGCACCAGGTGGTGGAGTAGATGGTCAGGGCAGGGGCGTCGGTTGCAGTCACGGCGCATATAACACCACGACCCCGCGTTGTGTTCCCACTGCGGTTCGTCCGCTTCGCGCCCTGTCGGTTGCCCCTGTCATGATGGACGCCATGTCAGCAGCCGGCGCAGCAGAGGTGACGAGTACCGGTCTCGATCCCGAACAGTCCGCAGCGGTACTCGCCCCCCGTGGCCCGGTGTGCGTGCTGGCGGGGGCGGGAACAGGGAAGACCCGGACCATCACCCGGCGCATCGCGCACCTCGTGGCCAGTGGGCACGTGGCCGCGGGGCAGGTGCTGGCGGTCACGTTCACGGCACGCGCGGCGGGCGAGATGCGCGGCCGGTTGCGCAGCCTGGGGATCGGCGACGGGGGAACGCAGGTCCAGGCGCGCACGTTCCACGCCGCCGCGCTGCGACAGCTGAGGTATTTCTGGCCGCAGGTGATCGGCGACACGGAGTGGCGGCTGCTGGACCGCAAGTTCGCGGTCGTCTCCTCCGCGGCGGGGCGGGTCGGACTGTCCACCAGCACGGAGAGCGTCCGCGACCTGGCCAGTGAGATCGAGTGGGCCAAGGCCTCGCTGATCGCGCCCGAGGACTACCCGCGCGCGGTGGCGAAGTTACGCCGGGAGGCGCCGGTCGACGCCGCGAAGGTCGCCGAGGTCTACCACGGTTACGAGCAGCTCAAGGCCCGCGGCCAGGACGGGATGCTCCTCGATTTCGACGATCTCCTGCTGCACACCGCGGCGGCGCTCGAGGAACATTCGGCTGTCGCCGAGGAGTTCCGCGACCGTTACCGGTGCTTCGTCGTGGACGAGTACCAGGACGTCACACCGCTGCAGCAGCGTGTCCTCGACGCGTGGCTCGGGGAGCGGGACGACCTCACCGTCGTCGGTGACGCCAACCAGACCATCTACTCGTTCACCGGCGCCACACCCAACTACCTGCTCGACTTCTCGCGCCGGTTCCCCGAGGCGACCGTCGTGCGGCTCGAGCGTGACTACCGTTCGACCCCCGAGGTCGTGTCGATGGCGAACCGGGTCATCGGAGCGGCGCGCGGCAGGATCGCGGGCACCCGTCTCCAGCTGATCGGTCAACGCGACTCCGGGCCGGAGCCGAGTTTCGTCGAGTTCGACGACGAACCGGCCGAGGCCGCCGGGGTGGCGCGCACGATCAAGCGACTCATCGCCTCGGGTACGCCGGCAGCGGAGATCGCGGTCCTCTACCGGATCAACGCCCAGTCCGAGGTGCACGAGCAGGCGCTGACGAAGCTCGACATCCCGTATCAGGTGCGCGGCGGGGAGGGATTCTTCACGCGCACCGAGGTGCGTCAGGCCGTGTCGGCTTTGCGTCAGGCCGCGGGCCGCGACGATCTGCCGGACGCGGTCGGCGCCGACCTGGTCACCCTCGTCCGCGCGGTGCTCGCGCCGCTCGGATTGACCGACGCGGAACCGGCGGGTGCGCAGGCTCGGGAACGGTGGTCCTCGCTGTCGGCGCTGGTGGCGCTCACCGAGGAGCAGTTGACGCAGGACCCGGAGCTGACGCTCGACGCCCTGCTGCGCGAGTTGAGTCTCCGGGCGGAGGCGCGGCACCCACCCGTCGTGCAGGGTGTGACGCTCGCGTCCCTGCACGCCGCGAAGGGTCTCGAGTGGGACGCGGTGTTCCTCGTCGGGCTCACCGACGGAACGTTGCCCATCCAACACGTGCTCGGCGACTCCAACTCGGCGCCGGACGAGGCTGCCGTGGAGGAGGAGCGCCGCCTGCTGTACGTCGGTGTGACGCGCGCACGGGAGCACCTGCAGATGTCGTGGGCGCTGTCCCGGAACGAGGGTGGCCGCAAGTCGCGACGCCGGTCGCGGTTCCTGCACGGGCTCATCCCCGAAGACTCGCCGGCGTCGCGGATCGCGGCACCGGTCAAGAGCAACAAGAAGCGCCCCCGGTGCCGGCTGTGCGGAAAACCGCTGATCGGGACCACCTCGACCATGTTGGGTCGCTGCGAGGGATGCCCGTCCAACGTCGACGTCGAACTGCTCGAATCGCTGCGGTCGTGGCGGCTGGAGAAGTCGCGGGAGCTGAAGGTCCCGGCGTATGTGGTGTTCAGCGACAACACGTTGACGGCCCTCGCCGAGCAGCGACCGCAGGACGATCGGGGGCTCGTCGCGATCCCCGGGATCGGTGCGAAGAAACTCGAGCAGTTTGGTGAGGACGTCCTCGGCGTGATCAAGGGAAGCGGTAGTCACTGAACCACTCCCGCGTGGCGGCGGAGTTGTGCGCATCACCGCAGGTCAAAAAAAGGTTGTGCGGTTATGGAGAATTGCCTACTGTGGTTTCAGTGCGCGGGGAGACCCGTGTGGTTCACATCGGATCGAGAAGAAATGGAGGTGGCAGTGAAATGACGAAGTTCCAAGCACATGTGACGGCAAGCGCTGCTGCCTCCCCGCTGTTCGGCATGAACGCGGCGGAACCGGCACCGGCGATTGTCTGGTCGGCAGCCCGTCGTCGTCCCGCAGCAGCAGTCGAGTCCGTGTATCGGAGTTGTCGAGGAAATCCTCGATAGAGCAACTCCCACCGTCTTTTCAAGGCCACGGACCCGCATCGCGGACCGTGGCCTTTGTAGTTCGAGCACTTTTCCCGCTCGCAGCCTCGGCTCTGGTTCGCACCCACTCCATCGAACCGAAGAGAATGACCGTCGCAATGAGAGCAGAGGAGAAGGACGTGTCTACCGTGACATGCCGAGGGGTATCCGAAACCTCAACCGCCACAAGCGGATTTGTTCAGATAGTGTCCACGCGTGGTGACCTGCCCTGCCGGGTCGATGATCCCGACCTGTGGTTCGCGGACTCGCCCACCCAGCTGGAGCAGGCCAAGGCGCTGTGCGCGTCCTGCCCGATCCGCTCCCGCTGCCTCGACGCTGCCCTCGATCGGGCCGAGCCGTGGGGTGTGTGGGGCGGCGAGATCTTCGACCAGGGCGTCGTGATCGCCCGCAAGCGTCCCCGGGGACGTCCACGCAAGACCCAGACTCTGGTCTGTGCGTAGAAACCGATACGGGGCGGAAGAGTTCGGGCGTTCGCCCGGCCACTCACACGAGTGGGCCGGGCGAACGCCCGTTCTGTGTATCGGGAGTCAGACGGTGTCTTCGTCTTCGGGCGCCGGGTCGGCGAACCCGGGGAGCCACCGCGTGAGGATCTCCATGTACGGCGCGTACGCATCCAGCTGAGCGCAGATCCCGACCGAGCCGACGAGAACCCGGAAGATCATCAGATACTCGGCGGGCAGGTTCAGTGCCCGGGCCGTACGGAACTGGGAACTGTTGAAGTCGGTGGCAGAACCCACGGCCTTCTGCAGCCAGGCGCGGGTGAAGTGGAACGACTCGGTGCGGATCGGATCGGTGACCGGGCGCAGGTAGTCCGCGATCTCCTTGTCGGTGACCGTTCTGCCGGGCAGGACGAACCCGTTGGCGTGCAGCAACTCCGCCAGTTCGTCGAACTGCTCGTGGAGGGACAGTCGCACCATGGCCCCCAGCACGGGCGGAAGTCCGTGCGGAAAGGGAGCCGCCGCACCGAAATCGATGACACCCAGACGGCCGTCGCTGTGCAGCATGAAGTTTCCCGGATGCGGGTCGCAGTGGAGCAGACCGACACGGGTGGGGGAGGCGAAGTGGAACTCCGCGAGCAGAGCCCCCGCCGTGTTGCGTTCCTCGGGTGTGCCGTCCGCGATGATGGCTGACAGGGGCTTCGCCGACATCCATTCGGTCACCACCACTTTGGGGGCGCTGGCGACCACGTGCGGAATCGCGAACTGCGGATCCCCGTCGTACACCTTGGCGAAGCGGCGCTGGTTGTTCGCCTCGATCCGGTAGTCGAGTTCTTCTTCGGTGCGGGCCGTGAATTCGTCGATCACGGGGCGGACGTCCACTCCGGGCATGACCGACGCGAAGAGTCCCGCGAACCGGCCGAGCGTCTTCAGGTCGGCGCGCAGGGCTTCGTCGGCGCCGGGGTACTGAACCTTCACCGCCACGTCGCGACCGTCGGCCCACACGGCGCGGTGCACCTGACCGATGCTGGCCGATGCTGTCGGGGTGTCGTCGAACGACTCGAACCGGTCACGCCATTTGGTGCCCAGCTGCTGGTCGAGCATCTTGTGCACGGCCCGCGCCGGGAGCGGGGGCGCCTGCGCCTGCAGCTTGTTCAGCGATTCGCGGTAGGGCTCCGCGAACTCCTCGGGGATCGCGGCCTCCATGACACTGAGCGCCTGCCCCAATTTCATGGCGCCGCCCTTGAGTTCGCCGAGGACTGCGAACAATTGCTCGGCGGCCTTCGCGCTGAGCTGGGCGTCGATCTCGTCTCTGTCGCCGCCGGTCAGCTTCCGCCCGAAGCCCATCGCAGCCCGCCCCGCGATCCCCAAGGGGATGCTCGCGAGTTTGGCGGTGCGGGCAGAACTCCTGCGGGGGATGTCGGACACCCCACCATCATGCATCATGACGGACGACGGTTCGATTCGCCCACAGCGGGTGCCAGATACGTGCAGCTGCAACTCGCCTGCCGCGGCCAGCGCCGGGTCACCAGCCGATGCGCGCCGAGATCGATCTCGAGTGTCGCGTCGAGGCTGCTCGGCGGCGCCCCTCGCGGAGTGGCCAGAACGGCCTCGAGCTGGCCGAGGGCGACCGCGGCGGTGGCCATGATCACGGCGGGGCTCGCGTGTCCGACGGTCCCGAGGAGCTGCGTGGACAGGTGCGGCCAGTCCTCGTCGTACGTGGAGCGGAGGAGGTCGGCGCACCGGAGGCAACTGGTGTGGCCCGGAAGCACCAGGGGACCGACCACGCCGCGCCCGTCTCGCAGCCGGACCTGCAGGTGGGGGATCCCGTTCTGGACGAGATCGGCGACGAGTCGCGGTTCGGCGACCAGATCGTCCGCCAGCACGACGCACATCGCGTTCCACCGCCGGACGTCGCGGTCTGCGGAATAGCGGTGCGACCGGGACACCCGGATACCGCCGTCGGTGAGTCCGGCCGAGAGCGCATCGGAGAGCGGTCCGCGACCGTGCACGCGCATCGCGATCGTGTCCGCGACGGGGGATACGGCGGCAACCTCGGTCAGGCCGGCCCGGTCGAGATCACCGAGAAGCTTCGACACGTCCGTGGGTGCCAGGCCGTATCCGACAGCCGTCCACAGGATGTGCGGCCGGGAGTTCTTGCCGTCGAGCAGCCGGATGACGGCCAGGACCTGTTCGGTCCGGACGCCGGGCGGCGGGGCGAGAACGAGCGTGCGTTCGGGATCCCAGCCGAACTGGACCCGCCCGTCGGGGCGGACGAGTACCGGAATGCGAGGGTCGAGGGTGACGCCGACGTGGGGTGGGTGCTGGATGGTCACACGCAGAGAATTGCAGGCCGCGACCACGTGTCAGCCCCTGGAATACGAGTTGTCCACAGGCCGAAACGTGCTCCGGCCTGTGGATTTCCCGCTTCCGCGAAATTGGTTGGTTCAGGCGGTCAGGACTCGGACTCGTCGTCCTTGCCGGACTTGCCGCGTTCGGCCTCCTCGGCCCGCTCGCGGGCTTCGGTCTCCTCGAGCTGCGCTATCGGGTTGTCGAAGTTGCCGCCGTCGCCGCCGCCGAGCACCCGGTCGACGAACGCGTCGGGGCTGTCCAGGTCGGACGAGTCGGGGAGCAGGTCGGGGTGGGCCCACACGCCGTCACGGGCGTCGATGGTGGATTCGGAGGTGAGGCGATTCCACAGCTGCGCGGCCTCCCGGACCTTGCGGGGACGCAGTTCGAGTCCGACGAGCGTCGCGAAGGTCTGCTCGGCGGGTCCGCCGGTCGCACGCCGGCGGCGGAGCGTCTCGCTGAGGGCCGCGACACCGGGAAGGCGGTCGTTCAGCGCCGAACCGACGACGACCTCGACCCAGCCCTCGATGAGAGCCAGCAGCGTCTCGAGTCGCTCGAGGGCCTGCTTCTGCTCGGGTGTGGTCTGCGGTTCGAACGCCCCCTGCTGCAGGATGTTCTCGAGCTGGGAAGGGTCGCTCAGCGCGGACGGATCGAGGTTCTTCGCCATGTCCTCGATGGCGGAGAAGTCCATCGTGATGCCGCGGGCGTACTCCTCGACGGTGGCGAGGAGACGCTGACGGAGCCACGGGACGTGGCTGTAGAGGCGCTGGTAGGCGGCCTCACGGGCGGCGAGGAAGACGAGGATCTCGCGGTCGGGCTGCTCGAGGCCTTTGCTGAACCGCTCCACGGCGGCGGGGAGCAGTGCACCGGTGCCGGCCGGACCGAGCGGGAGACCGATGTCGGTGGAGGTGAGTACCTCCTTCGACAGCTGGCCGAGCGCCTGGCCGAGCTGGGAGCCGAATGCGAGGCCACCCATCTGGCTCATCATGCCGAGCATGGGCCCGGCCATCTGCTGCGCCTCCTCGGGCAGACCCTGCACCCACATGCCGGCCACCTTCTCCGCGACGGGGTCGCACAGCCGCTTCCAGGTGTCGAGGGTGTTGTCGAGCCAGTCGTTGGGAGTCCACGCGACGGTCTTGGTTGCGCCCGCGGGCAACGTCGTCGCGGCGTCGAGCCACAGTTCGGCGAGCCGCGAGGCATCGGCGATCGCCTCGGAATTGCCCTGGGTGATGGGAGCGACGGACCCCATCTGCTGGCGGGCCAGCTTCTTCGCGATTTCATAGTTGACGGGTCCGGTCTGCTCACCCGACCCCATCGAGGTGCCCATCCCGCTCAGCATCTGACCGAACTGGGTCAGCATCTGGCCGAGAGCGGCCGGGTCGAAACCCCCGGCGGGGAAACCACCCGCCCCGAAACCGAAGTCGCCGGAACCACCCGCGTTCTTGTCGCGGTCGGGTCCGTTCTGATCCCCCGTGTTCTTGTCACCATCGGGATCGTCGTCGGAGTTGGAGAAGCCGAACGGCAGATTGCTCATGACTCAACGGTACAAGGCGCATGGTTCCGTGGGTGTCGACCACGTCACGCTGACGGCGAACACGCGGACAGCCGACAGCGGCACCCGCCGGTTCGCGCTCTACGCTGGTCCAGGTGAATCGACGGATCGTGACGCTTCTGGCCGCGCTGGCCCCGATCGTGGTACTCGGAATTCTCGGCACGGTGATCACGGTGCCGTTCGTGGCTCTCGGGCCGGGCCCCACGTTCAACACCCTCGGCGAAGTGGGCGGCGAGCAAGTCGTCGCGATCCAGGGAACCGAGGTGGACGAGACCACCGGACACCTCAACATGACGACGGTCGCGGTGCGCGACGACCTCAACGTGTTCGAGGCGTTCGGATTGTGGGCCAGCGGCCGCCAGGGCATCGTCCCCCGCGAGGAGGTGTACCCGCCGGACAAGTCGAAGGACGAGGTCAAGCAGGAGAACGACGCCGACTTCCAGCAGTCCGAGGACAGCGCCGAACTCGCTGCGCTGCACTTCCTCGGCAAGCCGGTCGACCTGCGGATCGCGAAGGTCGGGGAGGACGGCCCCTCCTCGGGACTTCTGCGTGAGGGCGACGAATTGGTGAGCGTCGACGGGACGGCGGTGTCGACCGTCGGCGGCGTGCAGGAGGCGGTGGCCGATGTGGCGCCGAACACGGAGGTGCCGATCGTGATCCGCCGCGACGGCGCCGACACGACGGTCCGGGTGACACTCGGGGCGCGCCCGGGCGACGAGTCGAAGGGTTACCTGGGAATCACGCCCGAGGAGGTCCCGGACGTTCCGTTCACGATCGATTTCAACCTGGCCGACGTGGGTGGACCCTCGGCGGGGCTGATGTTCACACTCGCCGTCGTCGACAAGCTCAGCTCGGGCGAACTCAACGGCGGCAAGTTCGTCGCCGGCACCGGCACGATCGATTCGGACGGCGACGTCGGTCCCATCGGTGGCATCAAGTACAAGTTGATCGCTGCGGACGAGGCCGGCGCCGAGACGTTCCTCGTGCCCGCGAAGAACTGCGACGAGGCCCGCCAGGGCGCACCCGACGGACTCCGGCTGGTGAAGGTCGAGACCCTCGCCGGAGCCGTCGACGCGCTCGAGGCCATCGACGCCGGTGGCGACGCGCCCGGCTGCTGAGTGCCTAGTCTTCTTCGGTCGCGTCGAGGGTGGCGTACAGCGCGCTGACGAGATTGGGCGCCAGGTCGTCATACGTGAGCAGTTCGATCCCGGCGTACGGATCGGCGTCCTCGTGGGGGCGCAACTGCATCAGGCACAGCGACGGTCCGTCGCGCAGTACGGCGGCGATCAACCGGGCGGACCGGCGGTCGGGATGCGACTCGGCCGCGGCCCGAGCGGCGTCGTCGGCGGCGTCGCGATCGGACAAGAGAGGGACGAGTGCGTCGTCGAGATCGGACTCCGCCTCGGGCGGAAGGACGACGATCTCCTGAACGAGGGCGCACCCCACCACGGAGTCCGGCCAGCTGGTGGTGGCGAGGAACTCGTCGAGCGCGCGTGACCCGCCGTCGATGTCGTCGGGGAACGGATCCTGTTCCACCGGGGTCAATTCCGCTCCGTCGGCGAGTTGGTCGAGCAGGCTCGGTTCGGCGGCCGCGAGGAGTTCGGTCGGGACGAGTGCGAACATCTGGGGCGGCTGATCCCACCCTCCGGCGTCGACGAATTCGACCACCTCACGCACACAGCGGGCGAGGGCGTCCGTCTCTCGGTTCACATTCTCTTCACTCACGAGACCCATCTTCGCACCCCCGGAACAGGACCGACGGCGGCATCTCTCGGTTGTTACGTAGAGTGGGACGAAACGGTCACGTCCTCGCTGTTCGGGTGTGGACGGCCGAACGGTGCAGTTGATCGCGGCGCGACAGCGTCGCCGAGTTCTTGGAGTGTGGCACGTGGGCATGCGGCCCCCCGCAGGTTTACCGTCGTTGTCCAAACGCAGTCGAGTGCTGCTGGTGCTGGCGCTTGTCGTCGCTGCCCTGCTGCTGGTGGGTCCGCGGCTGATCAGTACCTACACGGACTGGTTGTGGTTCGGTGAGGTCGGATTCCGTGGGGTGTTCACCACGGTCCTCGTCACCCGTCTGCTGCTCTTCGTCGTGGTCGGGGTGGTGGTCGGCGGAATCGTCTGGCTGGCATTGCTGCTCGCGTATCGGTCGCGGCCGGTGTTCGTCCCGGTGTCGGGCCCCAACGATCCGGTCGCGCGTTACCGCACCACGGTGATGACCCGGCTGCGTCTGTTCGGCCTGGCCATTCCGATTGCGGTGGGACTGCTCGCCGGGCTGATCGCCCAGTCCAGCTGGGTGACGGTGCAGCTGTTCGTCAACGGCGGCGACTTCGGGGTCGCCGATCCCGAATTCGGTCTGGACGTCGGCTTCTACACGTTCGATCTGCCGTTCTACCGGTTCGTTCTCAACTGGTTGTTCGTCGCGGTGCTGCTGGCGTTCTTCGCGAGCCTGGTGACGCACTACATCTTCGGCGGGCTGAAGCTGGCGGGGCGGGGCGGCGCACTGACCAACGCGGCGCGGGTCCAGTTGGCCGTGCTCGCGGGAACGTTCATCCTTCTCAAGGCGGTCGCGTACTGGTTCGATCGGTATTCGCTGCTGTCGAGCAGTCGTAAGGAACCCACGTTCACCGGTGGTAGCTACACCGACATGAATGCGGTGCTGCAGGCCAAGCTGATCCTGCTGGCGATCGCGGTCATCTGTGCGGGCGCGTTCTTCGCGGCGATCTTCCTGCGTGATCTGCGGATTCCGGCGATGGCGACAGCCCTTCTCGTGCTCTCCTCGATCCTGGTCGGTGCAGTGTGGCCGCTTGTCGTGGAGCAGTTCTCGGTGCGTCCCAACGCCGCCGACAAGGAGAGCGCGTACATCGAGCGGAACATCGCCGCCACCCGGCAGGCGTACGGCATCACCGACGACAAGGTCGAGTACCAGGATTACCAGGGGTACGGAACGAAGCCTCCGCGGGACGTGCCGGCCGACGTCACGACGATCGCGAACACCCGACTGCTCGATCCGAACATCCTGTCGCGGACGTTCACCCAGCAGCAGCAGTTGAAGAACTTCTACGGTTTCCCGCCGACTCTCGACATCGACCGGTACGACATCGACGGGGAGATGCGCGATTACATCGTCGCGGCCCGCGAGTTGTCGTCCAAGAGTCTGACGGGTAACCAGACGGACTGGATCAACAAGCACACCGTCTACACGCACGGCAACGGACTGGTCGCGGCTCCCGCGAACCGGGTGAACGCCGCCGCCGGCGAGTCCGCGGAGGAAGCCGCCAACAGCAACAGCGGTTACCCCGTGTACATGGTCAGTGACATCGCCTCGCAGGAGGCGGGTAATCAGGTCATTCCCGTCGAGCAGCCGCGCATCTACTACGGCGAGGTCATCGCCGACACGGATGCCGACTACGCGATCGTCGGCGGATCGCAAGGTTCGGATCCGCGGGAGTACGACACGGACACCTCGCGCTACACGTACACCGGTTCGGGTGGTGTGCCGATCGGCAACTGGTTCAACCGGTTGGCCTTCGCCGCCAAGTACACGGAACGCAACATCCTGTTCTCCGGCGCGATCGGCTCGGATTCCAAGATCATCTACAACCGGGATCCGCGGGACCGGGTCACCCACGTCGCCCCGTGGCTGACCGCGGACGGCGACTCGTACCCGGCCGTGGTCGACGGCAAGGTCGTGTGGATCGTCGACGCCTACACCACACTGGAGGACTACCCGTACGCCCAGCGCAGTTCGCTCGACGGACTCGTCGAGGACAGCATCGACCAGAACACCGGCCGGTTGCTGCCCCGTAAGGAGGTGTCGTACATCCGCAACTCGGTCAAGGCCACCGTCGACGCGTACGACGGCACCGTGAAGCTGTACCAGGTGGACCAGAACGATCCTGTCCTCGACGCGTGGATGGGTGTGTTCCCGGATGCGGTTCAGCCGGCGGACTCGATTCCCGACGAACTGCGGGCGCACTTCCGCTATCCCGAGGACCTGTTCAAGGTGCAGCGCGAGATGCTCGCCAAGTACCACGTGGATGATCCGAAGGAATTCTTCACCAACAACGCGTTCTGGTCGGTGCCGAGCGATCCCACGATCGATACGAGCGCGAACCAGCCTCCGTACTACGTGCTGGTCGGTGATCCCGAGACCGGGAAAGCGTCGTTCAACCTGACCAGCGCGATGGTGGGTTACAGTCGCGAGTTCCTGTCCGCATATCTGTCGGTGAAATCCGATCCGGACAATTACGGCAAGTTCACCGTGCTTCAGTTGCCGACGGACACGCAGACCCAGGGTCCGCAGCAGACGCAGAACTCGATGATCTCCGATCCACGCGTGGCGTCGGAGAGAACTCTGCTCGAGAGATCGAACAAGATCCAGTACGGCAACCTGCTGACACTGCCGATCGCGGACGGCGGAATCCTGTACGTCGAACCGATGTATACGGAGCGAAGTTCGACGGGCCCGAACACGTCGACATTCCCGCAGCTGTCGCGAGTGCTCGTGAGTTACCGCGAGCCGCCGCCGAGTAACAGTGTGCGAGTCGGGTACGCCCCGACGCTGGCGCAGGCCCTCGACCAGGTGTTCGGTGCCGGCACGGGGTCCGTGGCGACGGCACCCAGCGCGGAAGAGGGGACACCTCCGGAGACCGGCACGACGCCGCCCGTCGATCAGGGGGGTGCGGCGCCCGCGCCCACGGCCCCGGCGACTCCGCCGTCCGGTACGGACGTCTCGGCTGCGGTCGCGGAGCTGGACGCGTCGCTCAATGCCTTGACGGTGGCGCAGCGCAGCGGTGACTTCGCGGCGTACGGCGCGGCCCTCGCCCGCGTCCAGAAGGCGGTCGCCGCGTACGAGGCGATCCCCAAGTAGGGGAGCGACACCCGCAGAGCGAACGAGGCCCTGTCATCCGGTTCGGATGACAGGGCCTCGTCGTATCTGATCGGAAGATCAGCGCAGTGCGTCGACCAACTGCGGGTTGGTATCCACCAGCTGCTGGAACTGCTGTCCGTAGCCGTTCTGCTCGGCGAGCTGACGAGCGGCGTCGAGGGCCTGCTGCGCCGAAGGCTGGGCGGGGGCGGGAACCTGGAC
>RRBB01000479.1:0-3311 GCA_006543605.1 Rhodococcus sp. WS4 | reverse complement strand
CCCCCATGTAGTTCTCGCGGGTGAGTCTCGCCCCGTCCCCGCCCGTCCGGCCGGGGCGAGACTCACCCGCGAGAACTACATGGGGGAGTCGGCGGCGCGCCCACCAGCCCCCGTCGCGGCCACTGGTCTGGGGCATCGACGGATCGCATCACTGGAGGTACGATAGGTACGTAGTCGCGGGATTCGTACCTGGGAGGGTTGGATGAGTGCCGAAGCGTTCTCCTCGGGACCTGCTCCTGCCGTCGATCCGGTGGTGGTGGCGCGGATGTCCGAGTCGATCCGCGTCGAGGGTCTCGAGCGGGCGTTGGGTACGTATTTCGCGGAGTTCCGTCTCGCCCTGGTCCAGGCAGGCGAGAAGGCACCGGATCGCGGACCCCGCGCAGCCACAGCAGGTCGGCGCGGTGACGCCCTGACAGCAGTGGGGGCAGACGAAGCGGGCGGGGACGTGGTCACCGCGCTCACCCAGTTTTCCGCCGCCGCCCTGTCGCAGACGGAGCGTTTGCAGCTCGCGCAGTCACTGATCGCGACCGTCACCGACGACGCCTCGCCGCGGGCGAATGCTCGCAGGTCGGTCCTCGACGCCCTCGAGGTGATCGACTCGAGAGAGGTCGCGACGATTCTGGCACCGACGAGTGAGCCGATCCGCAGCGTCGCACAGAAACGGCGGAAGGCGGGGGAGCTGATCGGGTTGCCGATCGGCGCCCGCCCGGATTACCGGTACCCGCTGTTCCAGTTCGACCGGGCACGCCACCAGATTTATGACCTGGTGAAGTATGCGAACCGGCGGCTCGCGGTGGCGGACGACCCGTATGGTGCGGCGTCGTGGTGGCTGACAGCCACCGAGATCCTCGACGGCCGCAGCCCCCTCGAGGACCTCGAGGCCGGCGAGCTGACCGAGATCGCGATCGACAACGTCCTCGACGTGGCGCGCCGGGGCATGTGAGCGGGTGCGAACGTACAACGGCGCACCCGCGCACACCGACACGATTGCGGCCGGTACCGAGTTGTGGCGGATCCACCGCACCGACAGCCCCTTCCCGCCGAACAGCTTCAACTCCGCCGCCATCGCCCCGCTCGCGGACGGCTTGACGATCAACACCCGCACCACGCGTATTCCGCGGCAGGGCCGGTTCGACCCGGTTCACGACGACCGTGTCTGCCCCGGCGGAGCACTGCTCGGCGGCTACCTGTACGTCGGGTTGTCGGTGGGTGCGGTGGTCGCCGAGGGGATCCTGCGCGGCACCGACATCCCGAAGACCGGAATGCTGTCCGGCACAGCCCTTGCCGAAGTGTCGCTCCCCCGGATGATTGCGGGCGAGGACATCACGGTCGCGGTGCTCGACACCCAGGCGGGGTTGGCGGCGATCAACCAGGACGGCTCGCTGGCCGGGTGCACGTGGCGGGACTACCGCGACTCCCGCATCACCTGCACGAACATCCTGGTCGGTACCCCGATCGCGTCGGGGGTGCGGTATCGGTGCCGGCACGGGCAGGACGAACGCGCCGTCATGCTGGTCGAACGGGGCGCACCACCGGAGATCACCATCGATGCCACAGGTGCTCTAGCCGACCGGGGATGGGCACGGGACCGTGTCATCGAGTCCCTCCTCGACGATTTCGGTCTCGTCGTGGACGTTCCGTGATCGGCGTCCGCAACCACACCTCGCGGTGGCGCATTGAGGCCTGAAGCCCCCGTCGTCGAGCCTATATCCGTCAATGGGACAGCGGGACTTCGCATGACAACGCGGATGTCTATCAATGGCGCCGAGACGGGGCGGACGGCACCCGACACCAATCACCCTGACCACGATTACCCGTCGCCGGGTCGGATCGGTTTTTCCACATGTATTCCGGCCGGGGACCTGTCCGGAGGTCAACCGACCTAGGGTCGGTAACTCGCGAGTTTGAGAAGGGACCGCACGTATCCCGCTTCCGCCACGGCCGTCACCTCGTCGAGGTAGGCCAAGGCGGCTGGATCGGCGGTCTCGAGGTCGAGGCACATCTGTTCAGCGATCCAACGTCGGATCGCGTCGTGGGAGGTCATGACAATCACCACCTACGGGGTACCCGCCGGGGTCGGCGCCCACTCATCCGGCATGCCGAGTGGTGTCCGAACGATGAGCCTTTCGAGGAGGCAGTTCCCACCCGTGCCGAGATCGCAAAACAGGACCTCCAGACGATCACTGGCCGTGGTCACCTCCGCGCCGACGGCACGAGAAAAACCGCCTTTGACGTGGGGTTTCTGGCCCGACGCTGCGATAACTGAAATTATCGCGGCCTAGTGCTCATGAATCATGAGTGACACGGAGCAGTAGCGTCCTGACGCGGTGCGTCTGATGCCGTCGCAGCGAGGTCGAGGTCAGGTGCGTTCCGGTCACGGGGCCGCTTCCGGAACGCGCCGGTCAGGGCTGCGTACCCGCGATTCGTCGAGGAGTCTCGGCGTTGCGAATGGTTCGGCGTTCTCGCTCGGTGGTGCCGCCCCAGATGCCAAACCTTTCGCCGGCGCGCAGTGCGAAGGCACGGCAGGGTACGAGCACTGGGCATGCGCCGCAGATAGTTTTCGCGCGCTGTTCTCGGCGGGTGCGATTACCGGTAGGTTCGCCATCCCCCCCGAAGAAGAGGGTGGGTCCGTAGAAGCGGCAGGCACCACGATTACGCCAGCTGGTGTCGTCGGCGTAGGGTGCCGATTTGTTGTTCACGGCGGGGGTGCGCACAGCGGTATCGGGCGGCATAGGAACCTCGTGTTTCGGGGCCTTGGCGGGGCGTCTGGGGGGTGCGGGAGGTGGTGCCTGACCGTGGTCGCCGCCGCGATCGTGTGCTGGGCGACGGGATACCACGGTCGTGCGGTCGACACCATGCCGAGCGGGGACGGCAGGGAGCCGACGAAAACCCCGCTCACATGTGGTCCACCCACCACGCCAACGTGCACTTCTACGGCACCCACATCGTCGCCATCGACGGCGAACTCGCCCACTCGACACCGACGGCTACCGCCCGCTCACGGCACCCTGATCAAGTAGCCTCGGGCGTCCCACGGGGACCGTCCGGGCGGGTGCTCGCGCGATGGTCACGTGCAGCGTCGGCCGGCTGTCCGGGCCGGTCGGATGGCTGGCGGGGCCCAGGCTGCCGGTCACGAGGTGCGAGGAATGTCAGTGTGCAGGGCCGTCTTCCGTTGAGCTGCGATCGGGACGAACTGCGCGAGCGCGTCGGCGTCGTCGAGTGCGGCCGGGTTGGCGACGCTCGAGAGTGCGGCGCCCTGGAGGACTCGCTTGATGGGGACCTCGAGGCGTTTGCCGGTCATGGTGTGGGGC
>RRBB01000478.1:0-3386 GCA_006543605.1 Rhodococcus sp. WS4 | reverse complement strand
TGTACTGCCTGCTTTTTATACTCGGCTGTGAAGCTACGTCTCGTCGATCCCATTGCTGTCCCTTCATGGTCGGGAGCCAGTCGCTAATCTGAATCAGGCGACTGTCCACCAAATCGGGAACGGTCCAGGCCGAGTTCGCCGCGGCCAGTGCCGCACCCGCGGCCGACCGGGCGGCCGTCGACGGCGCCCTGGCCCTCGCCCTGACCCTGCTCGACGCGGCGACCGACCCCGGTCTCCGCACCCGTCGGCTCCACTAGTCATCCCGAAGGAAGTCCGATGTTCCGCATCGCCCAGCCCGTCCGCACACGCGTCGAACAAGACCTGCTGGGGGAGCGGGACGTCCCGCTCCACGCCCACTACGGGATCCACACCCTGCGGGCGCTCGAGAACTTCACCCGCGAGCAGATCCGGGACGGCGCCCTGCACGACCAGTTCGTCGTCGACGTCATCCAGGGCGGGGCGGGTACGTCGACCAACATGAACGCCAACGAGGTGATCGCCAACCGCGGTCTCGAACTGCTCGGTCACCGGCCCGGCGAATACATGTTCCTGCACCCGCTCGAACACGTGAACATGAGCCAGAGCACCAACGACGTGTACCCCACCGCGTTGAAGGTGGCGCTGCAGTTCGCGATCCGCCGCCTGCGCGTGGCGATGGCAGCGCTCGCGGAGGCCTTCTCCGCGAAGGCCGCCGAGTTCGTCCGACGATCACCGGCGCGCAGGTGGCGGTGGTGACCGTGGTGAGCAGGGCGTTCAGCCCGCGTACACCCGAGTAGCCGTACCCGGAGCCTTGCGTGCCGTGCCCGTGGACCTCGATGATCGAATCGTCGATATCGACCAGCACCCGCCCGGTGTCGATGCCACCGACCAGGGACGTTCGGTCGGCGAGAGCGCGCGGGAACCGCGAGGCGACGGCGTCGAGTTGCCGGACGTGCCCGAAGGTGAATTCTCGGAGGAACGATCTCAGCGTCGACGGTGCGTACGGGCGGTCGAAGACCGTCCCCATCGCCCCGTGCCGCAACACCGCCAGGTCGGCGATGCTGTCGGCGCCGCCGACCATCCCACCGACCAGGGACCCGACCTTGCGGCCGGCATTGGCACCTTCGTCGCTCGGCACGCTCAGATGCTGATCGGCCAGGGTGAGCAGGCCGCTGGCCAGCGCCAATGCCATCACCGGCACCAGTCCCGCGGTCGAGTCGGGTAGCGGGGACGCATTACTGCGTCCCCGCCCCCTCAGAACCGTACGTGCCACTCGTCGCGGCATACGGCTCAAGCAAGCCCCGCGGACGTCGCGGGCTGCTGGTTCCTCCTGCGTGCTCGGACGCTGCGGTGGCAGGAGGCGTGCACGAGGCGTGTCCGGGTTCCGTCCATTGTGCCGTCTCGCCCGTGGTGGGTGAGATAGTCGGCGGCGATAGCTCGTTTGACCACACCCAGCCACCAGCGTTCCCACTCGTGCGGGGACTGGGGCTGGTCTGCGGTGAGCAGGTGATCTCCGCAGAGCGGGCAGCGGCCACCTTGCCTGGCAAGCAGGGCGGTGTTATAGCTGTCCAGCGCGGGTTTGATCTTCCGCCGCCGCTTGATCCAGTAGTCGCGCAGATCGGGGTCGTCCGGCGACGCTCCGGACGCGACCAAGGGATGACGAACGATGTCGGTCCAGGCGAACTTGGCGAGATAGGCGATGGTGTCACCGTCTTCGCCGT
Organism: Rhodococcus sp. WS4; assembly: GCA_006543605.1. GTDB lineage: Bacteria > Actinomycetota > Actinomycetes > Mycobacteriales > Mycobacteriaceae > Rhodococcus_F. The sequence continues at coordinate 1,686 of RRBB01000478.1, read as the reverse complement.
ACGGGTGTTGGGGATCACCGAACACCCATCGATCGTTTCTGAACTTGTGGAACCGACCGAAGTAGCGGCTTGTCACCCAGTGTCGGGATTTCTTAGGGTGACAGCGACGTGCCCACCGGTAGGTGAGCCGCCACATGTATGCGTCCAGTGAAGTGAATATCTGGCTGGACACCGCGCCTCGGTAATAGGAGGTCCAACCCCGGATGATCGGGTTGAGCCGGGCGATAACTGCCCTCGCGTTCGAGCCACGCAAACGGCGCATCTCGACTGCGAGCCTGTGACGGACACGCTTGACCGCGGCCGGGCTCGGTTTGATCAACAACTTGCCGGGTGACTGTCCGCCCCGATAACGGCGGACATTGAACCCGAGGAAGTCGAATCCGTCTTCTTCGAGGTGGACGATGCGTGTCTTGTCCTCGTTGAACGTCAGACCCCTCGGCGCGAGCCACCCGGCCAGCCGTGCCTTGACCTGTTCGGCCTGCTGCCGGGAATGGCAGCATACGGCGAAGTCGTCGGCATATCTCACCAGAACCGGGGAGTCCGCCGCTGCTTCACCAGCTTTGGAGCTCGCGGTGCGGTAGCGGACCCCAGCGGCCTCCTCCAGGCCGTGCAGCGCAACGTTCAACAACAAGGGGCTGATCACGCCTCCCTGTGGGCTGCCCTCTTCGGTGGGAGAGAACGTCCCGGTCTCGATCACTCCCGCTTTCAACCAGCCCTCGACCAGACCTCGCGCAGGAAACCCGCCGAGCGCATCGAGAAGCCGGGAATGATCAATCTTGTCGAACGCTGCCGACAGATCGGCGTCCAGAATCCACACCCGCTTGGCCAGAGGCCCTTTGAGCGTGGCGAACAGGGACTCGATCGCGTCGGCACAGCTGCGTCCGGGCCGAAACCCGTAGGAACGGGGCTCGAACCGGGCTTCCCACTCGGGCTCCAACGCATTACGGACCCGCGCCTGATGGCATCGGTCCATGAGTGCGGGGACGGAGGCGGCATACTGCCGCATCGTCCAGTGATGATTTGGGTTTCGTCACCGTCACTCATCCGTTCCACCCGCTGAGGGGGCAGCGGCTGGAGGTTCTCTACGTCAAACGGCGGGCCGGGGACTCGGTGTTCGTCTGTTCCCGGGGTGCGGACGGTCAGGTGACGGTGCCCCGGTCGTGGACCGATCGGGGCGAGCCGCCGCGGGGGCGCCGGCTCTCGGCCGAGGGGCTGGCCGACCTGTTCGCGGCGACACGCGCAATCGAGGGTCGTTGATTGTCATGACTGGTCAGGGCATACTCTTGTGTGATGGATACACACAAGAACGAGTTCTCCGAGGTGTCGACGCGGGCGCTGTTGACGCGGCGGCGTCGGCTGGCGGCGCGGCTGGGAGATGTGGAGCAGGTGCTGGCCGGGTCGCTGGTGGAGCAGACCCGGCGCTGCGGCAGGGCGGGGTGTCGGTGCGCCGAGGGCGAGCCGCACGGCCCGTACGCGTATTTCACCCCGAGGGCGGCGGGTCGCGGGAGGTCGAAGTACGTGCCGGCGGGCCTGGTGGCGGCGGTGCGGGCCCGGCTGGCGCGGGGCGAGCAGGTGCAGGCGGTGATCGCGGAGATCTCGGCGATCAACACCGAACTGCTGGCCCGGCGGGAACTGGACTAGCCGATGAGTGCGGCGCCGTCGACCGTCCTGGCGACCGGGTCCGCC
>RRBB01000477.1:0-3394 GCA_006543605.1 Rhodococcus sp. WS4 | reverse complement strand
GATCGTCGCGACGGTGGCGTCGGTGAGTTTCGACTTGCGTTTGGGGCCTTTGCGTTCGGCGAGCAGCCCGGCGATGCCCGCACCGGTGAGCTGGGCTTCCCAGCGGCGCACGCTGGCCGGTTTCACCCCGAACGCCGCGGCGATCTCGAGCTGGGTGGCGGCCTTGATCCGCATCAGCGACGCGGCCGCGAACCGGCGGGCCGCGGTGTCCCCGGCGTCCCAGGCGTAGGCCAGGTGGCCGTGCACGAACACCCGGCCGCCGTCGGTGTCCTCGACGATCGCCGCGGCCGCACCAAACGGGCGGGCACCGTCCGGTATCAGCGGAAGGGGTGGCTGCGAGGTCATCATGGCCATTCTCCACACCCCTCAATTTCGCATGAAATAGCTCTATCTATTATTAGACATTCAGGTGGGCATCGCAACCTCTCGAACCAACAAATTTGCAGCTCAGACGCTTGGCCAGACCACCGGCGTCAGTCCCATATCCGGAGTCCTGGGGACCGCATCCGCATCGACAGCACCGTTGGTGCCAAGATCCGGGTCGGCCACGGGGTCCTGGCGCATGACCTGGTCAAGATCAGCGTCCTGGCAGCGTGAAAGGTGCCGCTCATTATCGGAAAGAACCACAATTCCGCTATCGGGACACTCGTCGAGCGCATCACCCGCTACGTCATGCTCATGCACCTGCCAGGCGATCATGGAGCCGAATCGATGCGCGAGAGGCACTCACTATCGCGATCGAACCGCTGCCGGCGCATCTGCGCGACTTTCCGGCCTGGGATGAAGGCAGTGCAATGGGGGTCGCCACACTTTCGCGATGGCGACCGACATGCCGGTCTGCTTCTGCGACCCAGCCTCGCCCTGGCAGTGAGGGTTGAATGCAATCACCAATGTCGTACCGGCGGCAGTATTTTCCGAAGGGTGCAGAACTGTCGATCCACGGCCCCGCGTCCTCGAACGAGTCGCCCACGAATGCAACTCAACATCCGACCCGCAAAACACTCGACTGGGATACCCCAGCCGAGCGCCTCGCTAGACTCATCGCCGCTGCCGCATATACCAGGTGTTGCAATGGCCCATGGAATCCGCCTCTGACGGTGAGGGCCTTTCACCTGCCAGGCGACTAGCGGTGCCCTGGACGCAGGGCAAAGGGCAGCTGGGGAGGGGAGCTACGCGGTGACTCTGTCGGTGGCCACGGGGTCGTCGTCGAATGTCATTTCCGGTGCGGGCCGGCGGAAGCCCTTGGTCAGAACGGCCAGATAGACGATGCCGATCGCCAACCATACGACGCCGATTTGGAGAGCGACGTCACCGAGCCGCGTGAGCAGATAGACGGAGACGGCGCCGCCGATGACCGGCATGACCAGGTAGGAGAAGAGGTTGAGGGTGCGACCGTGTCTGTGCTCTCGGACCAGGTGGGCGATGACGCAGACGTTGACCACGGCGAAGCCGAGGAAAGCGCCGAAGTTGATGAACGAGGTGGCTGTGGTCAGGTCGAGTTTCATGGCGATGACACCGGCGGCCGCGGTCAACAGCAGGTTGTTGACCGGGGTGCCGGTCTTCGCCGCCAGCTTGCCGAAGACGGCCTTGGGCAGTACGCCGTCGCGTCCCATGACGTACATGAGGCGGGCGGCGGACGCCTGCAGGGCGATGCAGGAGGCAATTGATCCGGCGATGGTGACGAAGTTGATGATCTCGGCGTACGTCTCGCCGCCGACCTGGACCTTCAGGTGGTAGGCGGCCGCGTCGACGTCGGCGAACAGCGCGCCCGGGTGGACGAGTTGCATGACGAATGACAGCACGATGAAGATCGCGCCGGCGGCGATGACGCACCCGACGATGCCTCTGCCGATCGTCCTCGCCCCGCCCCTGGCCTCCTCGCCGAGTGTGGAGAGGGCGTCGAAGCCGAGGAAGGAGTACGCGGCGATGGCGGCGGCTGCAGTGACCGCGCCGATCGAAGTGCCGGAGTTCCACAGGGCGTCCGTGGCGGGCGCGGAGGAGCCGTGCCTGCCGAGGAAGACGACACACAGGGTGGCGAAGAGGACCAGCGACCCCAGAGCGATGAACATCAGGACCTTGTTGACGCGGTCCGCGAGTTTCATGCCGAAGACGTTGATGGCGGTGGTGATGCCCACCGAGACGATCAGCCAGACCCACTTGGGTATGTCAGGGAACTGGGCGTTGAAGTAGATCGCTGTGATCAGCCAGCCGACCATCGGGATGAAGAAGTAGTCGAGCAGCATCGCCCAGCCGGACAGGAAACCGATGCGGCTGTCGAGCATCTTGCGGGCGTAGGTGTAGACCGACCCGGAACCGGGCACGGCGCGCGCCATCTTTGCGTAACTCAGCCCGGTGAGCACCATCGCGAGGGTGGCGACGGCGAACGCCGTCGGGGCCACGCCGCCGCTGGTGGCGGCGACCACGCCGAAGATCGTGACGACGATGCCGGGGGAGATGTAGGCCAGGCCGAACAGGATGACGGAGAAGAGGCTCAGGTCGCCTTTCAGTCTTATGGTGTTCCCAGTTGTCTCGCTGTTCATCGTGGTGGCTCCTCGGTGGTGTGGGCGGCGTTCCAGGTGGCGGGGTCGATGCGGCCCCCGTACAGCGGGAGTTCCAGGGACGCGTCACCGGGGCGGAACTGGTCCCAGACGCGGTTGAGGCCGGCGGTGCCGTAGCGGCGGACGTTGCTGACCTCGTCGAGGTCGATCACGTCGGTGAGGGTGGAGTCGCTCGCATCGACGGTTTCGGCGCGCACGGTGCCCTGTGGATCGACGACGAGGCTGCGGCCGATCCCGGACGGGGCGGCGGAGTTGACGCTGGCGACGAAGACCTGGTTGGTGATGGCGTTGGCGCGGTTGAGGACGATTTCCTGCGTGCGGTCGTTCGTCGGGGTGCGGACCACGTTGACGATCAACTCTGCGCCCATCCAGGCCAGATGGCGGGAGACCTCCGGGAACCAGGTGTCGTAGCAGATGGACAGTCCGATACGGCCGACCCCGGCGAGGTCGACGACCTCGAACCGGTTGCCGGGTGCGGTTGTCTCGTAGGGGCGCCACGGGCAGATCTTGCGGTACGCGGCGAGGCGTTCGCCGTGCGGCGAGTAGACGGGTGCCGTGTTGTGGATGCGACCGTCGGCGCCGCGTTCGTAGACGCTGCCGGGTACCAGCCAGATGCCCAGGTCGCCCGCGAGTTCGGCGAGGGCAGCGTCCCGTTTGCCGTCGAGCGGCTCGGCGGCTTTCTCCGGCGCGGCCGGAACGCCTGGGGCGCTCTCGCCGAGGTGTAGCTCGGGGTAGACGACGAGGGCGCCTGGTGCGCGCAGCTTCATGCGCCGCTCCACGTCGGAGGTGAAGCCGGCGATGTCGTCGGCCGGGCGGCCGGGCGCCTGGGCGAGGAT
>RRBB01000476.1:0-3407 GCA_006543605.1 Rhodococcus sp. WS4 | reverse complement strand
TTATGCCGCCCCCGTAACTATGCCGACATCGTCCTGTGGCGAACACGGGATGCACTGCAGCCTGGTGGTTCGTTGGAGATCACCTGCTGATCATGTCGGCATAAGCCTCACCGTCTGATCGATGCTGATCTGGACGGAGCACGGTGCTCCGGGATGGAGACACAGCCATGTCAGGTACCCGCAGAAGGACCGGGCCTCTGAGCCCGTTCGTCGAGAACTATCGGGATCTACTTCGTGGATTGGGCTACCGCAGCGAGACCATCAGAGGAATGGTCAAAGTCCTCGGCCAACTCGACCGCTGGATGATCAGCAACGAGATGTCGGTATCGAATCTCGATGCGACACAGATGGACTGCTTCCTCGCGTATCGGCGCGCCGACGACTACCGGCAATCACCGCATCGGCGAGGACTGCGGCTCCTGCTCGACATGTTGATCGAGATGCACGTCGTCGCGCCGCTGCCGGACGACCCACTGACCAGCACCGAGGTACTGCTCGACGATTACCGGCGGTGGTTGATCGAGGATCGCGGCCTCGCCGAGGCGACCGTGCAACGGTACGAGCGATCAGCGCGAAAATTCCTACTGACCGGATCCGACGCCGGCAGCGTCGACCCAACGGCGTTGACCGGCAGCGACGTCAGCGGCTATCTCCTCGCTGAAGCGGGGCGATGCAGCGTCGGCGCCGTCAAAGGCCGCGTCGCGGAAATGCGAGCACTCCTGCGCTACCTCTTCGTCCATGGCATGACCCCGACCCTGCTCAGCGGCGCCATCCCACCGGTCGCCGGCTGGCGTGAGACCTCGATACCCCGCTACTTCGCCCGCGACGACGTTGACGCACTGCTTGACACGTGCGACCGCAGCACAGCGCTGGGAGCCCGAAATTTCGCGATGCTGATGTTGCTGAGCATGCTCGGTCTACGATGCATCGAGATAGCGCGACTCGAACTCGACGACATCGACTGGCGGTCCGGGCACCTACGAGTGCGTGGTAAAGCCCGCCGGATCGACACCCTGCCCCTGCCCCACGAGGTCGGCGACGCGGTTGCCGGGTATCTCCGAGACGGCCGACCCCAGACCACGGACCGTCACCTTTTCCAGACGTACCGCGCCCCGATCCGAGGTATCCCTCCGGACCTGCTCAGCGACGTCGTCCGCCGGGCATGTCAACGCGCGGGCCTCCCACCGGCTGGGGCGCACCGACTACGGCATTCGGTGGCCACGACGTTGCTCTCCAAGGGTGTCGCGCTGGCCGACATCAGCCAGGTTCTGCGCCACCACGACCTGGCCACGACCGCCATCTACGCCAAAGTCGACCTGGCTTCACTGCGCACCGTCGCTCAGCCCTGGCCGGGAGCCCTCTCATGACCACCACCGAGAACCCGACATCCTTGCGGATGCATCTGACTCAATATCTGCTGCTGCGCAACCGATTAGGGCACGAACTCGCGTACGCAGCGCGCCTCCTGCCGCGCTTTGTGACCTACCTCGAGGACCTCGGTCACTCCACGGTGACCATCGCCGATGCACTGGCGTGGTGTCAGCAACCACCATCACCGCCCGGGAGCTCGGTCTGGCCGCGGCGGATGGGCGCAGTCCGAGGCTTCGCTCGCTACCTCAGTGGCATCGACCCGGCCACCGAGGTGCCGCCCATCGGGTTGCTGCCCAGTCGCCGCCGGTGGCGTCCACCATTCATCTACAGCTCCGACGACATCGCGGCACTGCTCGGCGCAGCGGCCGCGCTGCCCTCCCCGCGGCGGGCAGCGACCTACTCCACCCTGTTCGGTTTGCTCGCCGCCACCGGCATGCGAGTCGGGGAAGCGTTGACCCTCGATAGCTCCGACATCGACTGGGACGACGGTGTTGTGCTGGTTCGGGAATCGAAGTTCGGTAAGTCCCGCAACGTCCCCCTCTCGGACAGCACTACCGAGGCGTTGGCGCGCTACGCATCCCTACGCGAGGGCTTCGATCGCACACCCGGGAACGAGAGCTACTTCGTCTCGCTCACCGGCCGCCGGGTGATCTACGAGTCGGTGTTTGAAGTATTCGCAGACCTACGGCGCAGCAGCGGAATCGGGCGCCAATCGACGGTGACGCCGAGGATCCACGACCTCCGCCACACGTTCGCAGTGACAGTGCTGTTGCAGTGGTACCGCGACGGCGGGGACGTCGCCGCTCGACTTCCGCGGCTCTCCACCTACCTCGGTCACCGCGACCCACGATCGACCTACTGGTATCTGTCCGCGGCACCGCAGTTGCTGGCGTTGGCGGCAGAACGGCTCGAACCAACCCTGCCGCAGGTGAACTCATGACCGCCATCGCGCCGACGGTGCAGTCATTCTTCCTCGAGCGGTTGAGCACGCAGCGCCGCGCCAGCGAACACACCATCGCCGCCTACCGAGATGCGATGCGGCTGCTGCTGGCGTTCATGGAAAAACGAACCCACCGAGCCCCGTCACGGTTGGACTGGACCGATCTCGACGCCGACGCGATCTGCGCGTTCCTCGATCACCTCGAAAAGGACCGCGCCAACTCCGCACGCACCCGAAACGCCAGACTGACCGCCATCCGCTCGCTGTTCTCCTATGCCGCCCTGCGGCATCCCGAGCATGCTGCGCTCATTGCACAGGTCCTGGCGATCCCACCGAAACGGTTCGACAAAGCCATCGTCTGCTTCCTCGACGAACCCGAGGCAGCTGCGATGCTTGCCGCTGCTGACCGCAGCACCTGGGCCGGGCGGCGTGATCATGCGCTGATGACGTTGGCGATGCAGACCGGTCTGCGGGTCTCGGAACTGCTCGGACTCAACTGCGGCGACGTCGTCACCGGAACGAGCGGACACGTCCGGTGCGTAGGCAAGGGCCGCAAAGAACGGTCGGTGCCGATGACGGAATCGGTGCGCTCAGTCATGAACGTGTGGCTGATCGAGCGAGCCGGACAACGCGACGATGCGGCGTTCTGCACTCGGACCGGCCGACGGTTGAGCGTCGATGCCGTCCAACGCAGAGTCACCATCTACGCCGCACAAGCTCGGCAGTCCTGTCCGTCGCTGGTCGGAAAACACCTCAGCCCCCATGTCTTCCGGCATACCTGCGCCATGACACTTCTGCACGCAGGCGTCGATACGACCGTCATTGCCCTCTGGCTCGGGCATGCAGACGTTCGATCCACCACCGCCTACCTGCACGCCGACCTCGCGATCAAAGAGCGTGCCCTCGCGCACCTCGCGTCGTCGACATCGCCACCCGGACGCTACCGGCCACCGGATCAGCTGCTCGCGTTCCTGGAGGCACTGTGAATATGCCGAGCACATTCAGACTCGAAGTACTGCAAGTCATTGCAAGACAGGGCAGCCCACCCGGAACGCCACCCTGCATCGGCATAGTTACGGGGGCGGCATAAATCAAT
>RRBB01000475.1:0-3433 GCA_006543605.1 Rhodococcus sp. WS4 | reverse complement strand
TTTGCCTGCTCACGGGCCGTCCACCCTTCACCGGAAGTACGCAGGCAGTCATCCGCGGCCATCTCCACACACTCGCGCCGCGAATCAGCACTGTGCGCGATAATCTTCCGCCGGCCATCGACGACATAGTCTCCGCAGCTTTGACGAAGCGGCGCGAAGACAGGCTGCCGACCTGCCGCGCACTGTCGGCAGGCGTTGAGCTTGCCCTGTCGAACGTGCAGTCGTCGGACACGGCCAAGTCCACCAGTTTGCGAACGCAGACGACAATGCACGGCGCACCCAATGCCCAGACGACTCGGCAGCCGACCTCACCACCGCGCGGGCAACCGCCGCCACGGCCGGCACAGCAACCACCCACACCGCAGGCGGTCAGCGTTCCACGTCGGCGAAATCGGGTGTACGTTCTGCTGGCGCTCGCCCTCCTCACACTCTTGGCCGTCGGTGCCGCAGTGGCATTCATCTACTGGGGAAACCGGTCACCGACGCAGACCACGCTGCCGTTCAACGGGCTCAACTCCCCCGTCGGCGTCGCCGTCAATACCGCGGGAGATCTCTTCGTCGCCGACACCAACAACAATCGAGTCCTCAAACTGGCCGCGAACTCCGACGCCCAGGACGTACTCCCGTTCACCGATCTCGACCACCCCTCGGGGGTCGCGACCAATGACGCCGGCGACATCTTCGTCGCCGACACAAAGAACAATCGAGTGCTCAAACTCGATACCGGAGCCGAAACCCAGACGGTGCTCCCGTTCACCGACCTGGCCGGACCCGCCGGGGTAGCCGTCAGCGACGCCGGACACCTTTACGTCGCCGACAACAACAACAACAGGATTGTCGCGCTACCCGCCGGAGCCACAAGCCAGCAAGTGCTGCCGTTCACCGACCTTCACGGACCGGTCGGCGTCGCGGTCAACACCAGTGAAGACGTTATCGTCACCGACACCGACCGCGTGCTCTTCCTTCCCGCTGGCGCAACCGACCAGACCGTACTGCCGTTCACAGCGCTGGCATCCCCCACCGGTGTGGCGGTTGATACCACGGGTGATGTGTTCGTCGCCGACTACCAGAACCGTCGCATTGTCGAACTTCGAGCAGGTGCCGATGCCGCCACCGGGGTGCCCTTCACCGGTCTCGATCGCCCGATCTGGGTAGCGGTCAGGGCCACAGGAGACCTCTACGTCACCGATGGCAACGCAGTGTTACGCCTGCCGAACGACCGTTGATGTCGTCCCTCCCGGTCCTCGATCAGCCGCCACCGACGACTTGGAATGAGCCATACCAGCTTCCATAGCCCGCGGACGTCACGCCATTCGATGTCGAACCTTCATACGAGCTGAGGCCCGGGGAGATCACGATGACTACAACGCCGCCCGCCTGCTGGGAAATCACTCCCGCATGTACACCAGCTGTGCACACACTGGAGTCATCCGTGTAGGTCCCTGAGCCCCACACGGTGCTGAAAGCTCCACCCGGCGGGCATTCGAACGACGCTTGTCCTCCGTCCGCGCCTCGATAGCTCTCGGCAGTCATACTCCAGTCAGCAGATGACGGCTGCTCCGTGACCGGCGGCTGCGTCTGCGGCGGCGCCACCGTAGGCCGCGGGGGTGGGGGTGGCGGCTGCTGCGTCCGCTGGGGCGGCGGCGCGACCGTCGTCCTCGGTGGAGGCTGCTGCGTCCGCTGGGGTGGCGGCGCGACCGTCGTCCTCGGTGGGGATGGCGCAACTGTCGTCCGCGACGGCGTCGGTTGCTGCTGCGGTGTCCCGCTGCCGACGTTGATCACCACCGGAGCCCCCGTCACGACGTTGATGACCGTGAACTCGGTAATGGGTGCGGGCGCCGGCTGCACGACGATGATCTTGTCCGGCTCGAAACTAGGCCACCGCTGCCCGGTGTACGTCGGCGCTGATGTGGTGGGCTGCGGCGGCAACAGCGGGTTCCCGCACTGGCACCGAACCCTCGGTACACCGCGGTCATCGACGAGAACCGCCGTTCCGGCCTGCAGCACGGACTGCAACGGTGTCGGGCGGCCATTCTCGTACCCGTGATTCGTCACCCGTGTGTCCGAGCCGAGAATCACCGACGTCAGCGACTCGACATATACACGGCTGTCGGAAATACCCAACACCTCCTCGAACGCACCCCGCTGCCCTGGATTCTGCTCGAGAAATCCGATCAGCTTCGGCTTGTCACAGACTGACAACTCGAGCGAGCCACCGTAGATCCCGGTTCGGTCGCCCGGCACGGCGATCAACCCGGGCCGCCCCGGATCCGGCGCACTCGGAGCCACCGTGGGCATCGAGTCCGGCAGGGTGGTCGGCGCGTCGGGGGGCACCACCGGCGGTGTCCACGGAAACTGCCCTTCAGATGCCGCCGCCTCGAGCAACACCTCACCTTTATCTGCATCGCTCCTGACGAACAACAGGTAGCCACCAACAAGCAGCCCGATCACAACGACGATCAACCCGAACAGCAGAGGCCAACGGCCACCGCCACTCGAACGAGGGGACGGTGGAACAGGCGGCCCCGGGGGCTGCCCACATGGGGGCGGCCACTGCTGGCCGTGCGGTTGCTGCTGTCGGCCCTGAGGTTGCCACTCAGGCCCTCGGGGCTGCCAGTGCGGACTGCCTGGCGCACCCGGATAGTCACTCATGGTGGACCACCGTCGACCGTGAAGCCGGATTTTCGCCAACGTTACTCCAAAACCTGGCCCTGCGAGGAAAGTCCTCACTGCCCATGAAATGCACACCAGGCCGTGTTTCGCGGCCCGGCGGGACGACCGCCCGCTGGGCAACCCTGAGCCGAGGCGCCGTCGCCCGTACGGTGCGGGTCTTACGTGGGTGTCCATCAGGCTCATTTAGCGTTGCCCGCAACACGGGGAGGACACCCTAACGCCAGCCGGGGTCGCGGGCTGCATTGAGGCGTCGATCGATACTCACTCAACCCACAGGATTCGCAGACCGAGGGTGTTCGGACAGGCACAGCTTGGCGTCACGCACCACGGCTCGAACACGCGTTTTAGGTGGGATACAACTGGTCCGCCACCTGAACACCGGTGCGGGACCAATGGGCGTTGCACTCGAGTTGGCGACGCAACTCTCCCCTGTCGACCCCTGCCACGCCAGCCCGGCCATTGCCCTGATTTCTCCGAATACGTTGGTTCACTCATCGTCCCGTCTTGGACTGTCCATCCGGAAATTCGGCGTCCCCGCGGGCAATCATGTCGGCTGGGGTGTCCCACTGAATCCAAATCGGGCGCAATCGATCTCACGACGTCCACATCGATAGTCACCGCGCGGCTCGTGGTCAGGACTCCCGACATACGGCTGGGTGTGACGGCGCTTTCGTCGCCCTGATCAGCGGATTTGCTCGATTTTGAGGTTGTGCTCGCACCCGCTCTGTACAATAATAGATGTAATGCTTCGGCGGGCTGT
>RRBB01000474.1:0-3439 GCA_006543605.1 Rhodococcus sp. WS4 | reverse complement strand
ACCAGCTGGAAGAACGCGTCGTCGTCGACAGCATCGAGACCCAGGCGTCGCCATCCGGTCTCGATCGCCTCGATCAGCCAGCGGGACCGTTTCGTCGCGATCACCGATCCGCGTTCCCCACCACCGCGGCCGGATACCGGCAGCTGTTGGGCTGGGCGCGCACGCTCGGCACGGTACGACAAGCCGGGGTGGAGTGCACCGGTTCCTACGGCGCGGCACTCGCTCGGCACCTGCGGTCCGAAGGCGTCGAGGTGATCGAGGTCAACCAGCCCGACAAGGCGACCCGTCGACGACGCGGTAAGACCGATGCCATCGACGCCGAAGCGGCCGCCCACGCGGTGCTGGCAGGCCGCGCCACGGCCAGCGCGAAGGCAGGCGGCGGTCCGGTCGAAATGATCCGAATGTTCAAGCTGGCCAAGGCATCTGCCACCAAGGGGCGCACCCAGGCCATCAACCAACTGAAGGCCGTGCTCGTCGCCGCCGACACGGACCTGCGCGAATCACTGTCCGGGTTGAGCAACACCCTGCTCTTCCGGCGCTGCGCGGAACTCGATGCCGGGACTTCCCACGATGTCACCACCGCCGCGATCTACACGCTGCGACTGCTGGCCCGCCGAATCCTCGAGTTGGGCACCGAAATCCGCGACCTGGAACGCCGGATCACCGATGTCATCGCCGGCCATGCCCCGAAACTGCTGGAGCGCCGCGGCATCGGCCCCGACAGCGCAGCAGCGTTGCTCATCACCGCCGGCGACAACCCCGACCGACTGCACAGCGAGGCATCCTTCGCCGCCCTGTGCGGCGTCAATCCGGTCGACGCATCCTCCGGCAAGACCACACGCCGCCGCCTCAACCGCGGCGGCGACCGGCAGGCCAACGCCGCGCTGTACCGCATCACCCTGTCCCGCCTGCGCTGGGATGCCCGGACAGGGGACTACCTGGCACGGCGCATCGCCGAAGGCAAGAGCCGCCGGGAGGTGATCCGGTGCCTCAAACGCTACATCGCCCGAGAGATCTACCAAATCATCAGCGAACCCCGGCCCGACGTCACCACACAGTGTGCGGCCGCTTGACATCCATAGGGGCATCTACGCCACCCACAAGACCCCGGCGATCAAGACCTGGCTGGCCGCCCACCCGCGGTTCCATCTGCATTTCACCCCGACCAGCGGTTCCTGGTTGAACCTCGTCGAACGCTGGTTCGGCGAGCTGACCAACCGCAAGCTCCGCCGATCCACCCACCGCAGCGTGAAAGAACTCGAGACCGACGTCGAAGCCTGGATCGACGCATGGAACGACGACCCAAAACCCTTCGTGTGGACCAAAACCGCAGACGAAATCCTGGACAACCTCGCCAACTACTGCACGCGAATTAATCAACTGAACAACGACTCAGGACACTAGCCAGGAAGCCCCGCGCACGATCGACCAACCGCGACGCAAGGGCAAGTACCAGAAGCCAAAACATTCCGACGAACATGAACGCGAACACCCACACCCACATGGCATCGGTGGCGCTCGAGGCCTGACCGATCGTCAACAGTAGGTGTCCCGGAACTGCAAGCACATCCAGTATCGCGACCACAGCTGAATCCACCCATTCGAACGCAACCAAATTCGCCTCCCAGCTGAATTTACCCGCCACCTCTCAAGAAAGTCTCGATCGCGTCGCCTCCCGAACATTCGGCGCTTGCCAGCCAAATACGGACAAGCCGACAATTGCTTGAGTCCTCGGGAATCACGACATGCTCGACACGTCAGCTCTTCGGCGTTGCTTTCGCGCGGGAGCCAAACTCCACGCGCGCTTGCATACGACGCCATGCCGGCTCGGCGACAGGAACCCGTCCTGTCGCCGAGTCGGCGTGGTATGTGTTGCGGCCCCGTGGTCAGGCCGCTCCGGGCCGGGCCCGGTTGTGGGCCGGGATCGGCTTCCGGTCCCAGTCGACCTGCTTGGGTGGAATGAACGTGGGATGCCGATCGGCTCCCATCTCGATCTCCCAGTCACTGCGATGCAGCAGCCGGTGATGAAACCCGCACAGCAGCACCAGATTGCCCATGTCGGACGGGCCTCCTGCGGAGAAGTGGATGATGTGGTGCCCCTCGCACCACGACGGCGGCGCACCACACCCGGGGAACGCGCACCCCCGATCCCTCGCCACCAACGCCTTGCGCTGCCTCTTCGTGACCGTTCGGGTGGACATCCCGAGATCGAGCGGCACCCCGTTCGCGTCGAGCACGATCGGCGTGACGATCGAATCGCAACTGAGGAGCCGCGCCGCTTTGATGCTCAGCGGCCCCATCCATTCCGTCCACGCCACCCCATCGACGGCAAATAGGCCCTCGTCTGTTACTTGGGCGCCGTGCGGTTCCCGCACCCCGCACTCCGTGTGGTCGACCAGATCCTTCACGTTGACATGCAGCGAGACGTGCGGCCGTTCGCCGCCTTCCTCGCCGGCGACCCCCGAGTCGAGGTAGCGGCGGAGGAGTTCGGTGAACCCGTCGGCGCGCCGCTGCCCCGGGGTGCGCTCGTCCTTCGTTCCGTCCTGCGCCGGCCGCGGCTTCGACAGTCCGGACAGCGCCGAGAGCAGCATCTCACCGGTCACGGCATCCAGGTCACCCTTCACCGCGACGCGCCCGTTCAGGGTCTTCGCGGCGTGGAACTCGTTGCGTTCGGTGTCCTCGCTCGGCGGCGGATCGTCGGATTCGAAGACGCGCTCGAGTCGGGCGATCACCGCACGCACCGCATCGGTGTTCGCGGTCGGACCGGTCGCGGCGAGCAGCAACGCGTTCCGGCAGTCACCCAGCGCCTCGTCCGGCATGCCCTTCGGTGGCCGCTCACAGAACTTCATGACCAGCGCAGCATGCTCCGCCGAAATGTTGGTGCCGAAGAAATGATCCGCGATCTCCGGCTGGAACCGCAAACCCCGGCCCAGCATCACGATTCGCCCCGCCGCACCCACCTCGAGCAACGTCTTCGACGCCAGCCACATCTTGACGTTCGGAAACCCCAGCACATCGACCTGGCAGCGATGGTCCACCGCACCGACCAGCTTGACCCGCAAGGCCTCGAGCCGCTGGATCTCCTCCGAGACCCGCACCACCGAGTCGAGCAACTCCGCCTCGGCCAGACGCCACGCATCACCGACCGCAGTCGCCAGAATCTCGTCCGACAACGCCCCCTGGATATCCTCCCCGATCCCCATGTTCCAATCCTAGTTCGAACAAACATACTGCTTATCTGCTTAAGTGGACTGATTGATTAGAATTCACCGAAAGTGTTGCTGGACAGTGAATCAGCGTCCTCGGATTCGATATGGTGGCTGGCTGCGGTGCCACCGTTGAGCTCGGCGAGCGGATGGGGATCGGTGTTGACGCTCTGCTGCAGCAGCCGGTAGAAGAGCATCCCGCGAGCCTTTGACCTGCGTCGATTGAATCGGAA
>RRBB01000473.1:0-3448 GCA_006543605.1 Rhodococcus sp. WS4 | reverse complement strand
TGGTTGGTTGTGTGTTGTTTGAGAACTGCACAGTGGACGCGAGCATCTTTGTTGTAAGTAATGAAGAGCGTACGGTGGATGCCTTGGCACCAGGAGCCGATGAAGGACGTAGGAGGCTGCGATAAGCCTCGGGGAGCTGTCAACCGAGCTGAGATCCGAGGATGTCCGAATGGGGAAACCCAGCACGAGTGATGTCGTGTTACCCGCACCTGAATATATAGGGTGTGTGGAGGGAACGTGGGGAAGTGAAACATCTCAGTACCCACAGGAAGAGAAAACAATAGTGATTCCGTGAGTAGTGGCGAGCGAAAGCGGAAGAGGCTAAACCATGGATGTGTGATAGCCGGCAGGTGTTGCATTCGTGGGGTTGTGGGGTTCATCTTGTCAATGCTGCCGTGTTGGCCGACAGTAAGAAATCATTGTGTTAGTGGAAGTGGTCTGGAACGGCCTGTCGTAGAGGGTGAGAGTCCCGTACACGAAAACATGATGACTGTCGTGATGGAAACCCAAGTAGCACCGGGCCCGTGAAATCTGGTGTGAATCTGTCGGGACCACCCGATAAGCCTGAATACTCCCTGGTGACCGATAGCGGACTAGTACCGTGAGGGAAAGGTGAAAAGTACCCCGGGAGGGGAGTGAAATAGTACCTGAAACCGTGCGCTTACAATCCGTCAAAGCCTTTGCACACTTCGGTGTGGGGGGTGATGGCGTGCCTTTTGAAGAATGAGCCTGCGAGTTAGTGGCATGTCGCGAGGTTAACCCGTGTGGGGTAGCCGTAGCGAAAGCGAGTCCGAATAGGGCGTCCGTAGTGGCATGTTCTAGACCCGAAGCGGAGTGATCTACCCATGGCCAGGTTGAAGCGACGGTAAGACGTCGTGGAGGACCGAACCCACTTAGGTTGAAAACTGAGGGGATGAGTTGTGGGTAGGGGTGAAAGGCCAATCAAACTCCGTGATAGCTGGTTCTCCCCGAAATGCATTTAGGTGCAGCGTCGCGTGTTTCTCACCGGAGGTAGAGCTACTGGATGGTCTAGGGGGCCCACAAGCTTACCGAAATCAGCCAAACTCCGAATGCCGGTGAGTGAGAGCGCGGCAGTGAGACTGCGGGCGATAAGGTTCGTAGTCGAGAGGGAAACAGCCCAGATCGCCAGCTAAGGTCCCTAAGCGTGTACTAAGTGGAAAAGGATGTGGGGTCGCGAAGACAACCAGGAGGTTGGCTTAGAAGCAGCCACCCTTGAAAGAGTGCGTAATAGCTCACTGGTCAAGTGATCCTGCGCCGACAATGTAGCGGGGCTCAAGTACACCACCGAAGCTGCGGCATTCACACAATGCACCCCCTTGATTCTGCGGAGTCTTGGGCAGTGGTGTGGATGGGTAGGGGAGCGTCGTGTGGCCATGGAAGCGGCGGGGTGACCCAGCCGTGGAGGCCACACGAGTGAGAATGCAGGCATGAGTAGCGAAAGACGAGTGAGAAACTCGTCCGCCGAATGACCAAGGGTTCCTGGGCCAGGTTAATCCGCCCAGGGTGAGTCGGGACCTAAGACGAGGCCGACAGGCGTAGCCGATGGACAACGGGTTGATATTCCCGTACCCGTGTGAACGCGCCCCTGGTGAATCAGTGATACTAACCATCCTGAAGCGTCCTTACGCCCCTTCGGGGGCCCTGGATGTGGATGCATGGGACCTGATCTGGTAGTAGCCAAGCGATGGGGTGACGCAGGAAGGTAGCTGAGCCAGTCAGTGGTAATACTGGTGTAAGCCTGTAGGGCGAATGGTAGGCAAATCCGCCATTCATCAAGCCTGAGAGGTGACGCATAGCCGAATGAGGCGAATTCAGTGATCCTATGCTGCCGAGAAAAGCCTCTAGCGAGCTTTCACACGGCCCGTACCCCAAACCGACACAGGTGGTCAGGTAGAGAATACTAAGGCGATCGAGATAACTATGGTTAAGGAACTCGGCAAAATGCCCCCGTAACTTCGGGAGAAGGGGGGCCTCGTCCGGTGATCACTCTTGCAGTGTGAGCTGGGTGGGGCCGCAGAGACCAGTGAGAAGCGACTGTTTACTAAAAACACAGGTCCGTGCGAAGTCGTAAGACGATGTATACGGACTGACGCCTGCCCGGTGCTGGAAGGTTAAGAGGACCGGTTAGCCAGCAATGGCGAAGCTGAGAATTTAAGCCCCAGTAAACGGCGGTGGTAACTATAACCATCCTAAGGTAGCGAAATTCCTTGTCGGGTAAGTTCCGACCTGCACGAATGGCGTAACGACTTCTCAGCTGTCTCAACCATAGACTCGGCGAAATTGCATTACGAGTAAAGATGCTCGTTACGCGCGGCAGGACGAAAAGACCCCGGGACCTTCACTACAGCTTGGTATTGGTGTTCGGTTCGGTTTGTGTAGGATAGGTGGGAGACTGTGAAGCGCTCACGCCAGTGAGTGTGGAGTCGTTGTTGAAATACCACTCTGATCGTATTGGACCTCTAACCTCGGACCATGATCTGGTTCAGGGACAGTGCCTGGTGGGTAGTTTAACTGGGGCGGTTGCCTCCCAAAATGTAACGGAGGCGCCCAAAGGTTCCCTCAGCCTGGTTGGCAATCAGGTGTCGAGTGCAAGTGCACAAGGGAGCTTGACTGTGAGACTGACAGGTCGAGCAGGGACGAAAGTCGGGACTAGTGATCCGGCACCGGCAAGTGGAAGCGGTGTCGCTCAACGGATAAAAGGTACCCCGGGGATAACAGGCTGATCTTCCCCAAGAGTCCATATCGACGGGATGGTTTGGCACCTCGATGTCGGCTCGTCGCATCCTGGGGCTGGAGTAGGTCCCAAGGGTTGGGCTGTTCGCCCATTAAAGCGGCACGCGAGCTGGGTTTAGAACGTCGTGAGACAGTTCGGTCTCTATCCGCCGCGCGCGTTAGAAACTTGAGGAAGGCTGTCCCTAGTACGAGAGGACCGGGACGGACGAACCTCTGGTGTGCCAGTTGTTCCACCAGGAGCACCGCTGGTTAGCTACGTTCGGAAGGGATAACCGCTGAAAGCATCTAAGCGGGAAGCCTGTTCCAAGATGAGGTTTCTCACCCCCTCGAGGGGGTAAGGCCCCCGGCAGACCACCGGGTTGATAGGCCAGAACTGGAAGTCCGGTAACGGATGCAGGTGACTGGTACTAATAGGCCGAGGACTTACCACAAAGAAGCTACGCGTCCACTGTGCAGTATCTGAAACAACACACAGATACTCATTTCGACCCCACCCGTCACCCAGCAAGGTGTGCGAGTTGAGGGATACAAAAGAAATGAGCGTGTGACAGTTTCATAGAGTTACGGCGGCCATAGCGGAGGGGAAACGCCCGGTCCCATTCCGAACCCGGAAGCTAAGCCCTCCAGCGCCGATGGTACTGCACCCGACAGGGTGTGGGAGAGTAGGACACCGCCGAACATCCGTTACCGAAAG
>RRBB01000472.1:0-3491 GCA_006543605.1 Rhodococcus sp. WS4 | reverse complement strand
CGGGGTGCCGCCGCAGGCCCCGGCGGGGACCAGGCCGAAACCGGAGTACGACCCGGAGCGGGTGTCGCTGACCCGCCGGGAGCAGGCCAAGGCCGCGGAGCTGACCGCGGCCGGTCGACCGGTGACCGCGAGCGCGATCACCAAACGCCGACGCCGCTACGAAGCGCGCGGGCTGGCCGGGATGGTCGATCATCGGATCGACAAGCCCGTCACCGCGCACGGGCGGGCCGATCCGCTGGTGGTGGAGGCGCTGCAGCAAGCGATTGCCGAGGCGACACAGGAGTCCTCCCGCACGGCCACCTACCTGTTCTGGCGGACCGGCCAGATCCTGGAGGACACCCACGGTCCGGGCGCCGTTCGGTTGCCGTCGCAGCGCAGCCTCTACCGGTTGCTGGAGAAGCTGACGGCGGGCAAGCACACCACCGGATCTGCCCGCACCCGCCGGTCGCTGGCCGACCGCCCGGACGGGCCGTTCGGCGAGGCGGACGCGTGGGCGCCGGGTGAGGTGATGCAGATCGACTCCACCCCGCTGGACGTGCTGGTCCGCCTGGACGACGGCGTCGCGGCCCGAATCGACTTGACCGGCATGATCGATGTCGCGACCAGGACCGTGACCGCGGCGGTGTTGCGTCCGACGACCAAGTCGGTGGACGCGAGCGTGCTGCTGGCCCGCACCGTCACGCCTGAACCGATGCGGCCGGGCTGGTCGCAGGCACTGGCGATGTCGCGGTCGGCGCTGCCGTTCGAGCGGCTGCTGGACATCGATGCCCGTATGCAGCACGCCGCGGCCCGGCCGGTCGTCATTCCCGAGACGATCGTGGTCGACCAGGGAAAGGTGTTCATCTCCCGCAACTTCCGGGCCTCCTGCAACTTCCTGGGCATCAACTTCCAGCCCGTCCACGACGCATCCGGCTGGGAAAAGGGGCACATCGAGCGGATGCTCGGCTCGGTCGGCACGCTGTTCGCCCAGTTCGTCGCGGGCTACACCGGATTCAACGCCGAACGCCGAGGCCGCCACGTCGAGCAGCAAGCGGTGTGGTCGGTGATGGAGTTGCAGGAGCTGCTGGACGAGTGGCTCGTGGCAGCCTGGCAGAACCGGCCCCACGACGGGCTTCGCGACCCCGTCCATCCGCGACGGATGTTCAGCCCGAACGAGAAATACGCCGCGCTCGTCGAAACCGCAGGCTACGTCCCGGTCGCACTGTCGGCAGACGACTACGTCGAACTGCTGCCCGCGACCTGGCGGGCGATCAACGCCTACGGCGTGAAGATCAGCCATCGCACCTACGACGACAAAGCCCTGAACCCGTTACGCCACCAGCGATCCGGCGTGACCGATCATCGGGATCTCTGGGAGATCCACTACGACCCCTACGACGTCTCACGCGTCTGGGTCCGAAACCACTGGAAGGGCGGCTGGATCACCCTGTTCTGGAAGCACCTGCACCGCGTCGCCGCACCGTTCGGGGAACTGGCCTGGGACCACACCCACCGCGCCCTACCGGCCGCGACCGAAGAAGAAGTCGCCGACGCTGTCGCCGACCTGCTCAAACGGGCCCACCAAGGACCTTCCGACAGTGAGGGAAAGGGCTCGGCGAAACTCAGCCGCCGAGACCGCCGGGTCGCCGCGCGCACCAAGGCCAGCTCACCGGCTGCCCCGATTCCACCGCGGCCCGCACCACGGGACAGCATCGACGAGGAACCGGACCCGGTCCGCAACACTCGTCCGGGCGCCAAGGTGATACCGCTGCCGATCTTCGACCCCTTCGCCGAGGCGGACAAACGATGGTGACCCGCACAGGATCCGATGGCGAATCCGGGGATGCCGATTACGGACACCTGCAGCTGACCACGCTGGACGGGTGGCGCGGCTTCGTCGCCGAGATGCACACCGCGCCGAACCTGCTGCCCGCAGCAGTGTGGACGGGCCTGGCCGAGGACAAACGCGACTATTACGACGACGATCGCATCGATCACCACTCCCGGTTGCTGGTGGTCCAGACACCCACGATCCGCCAGGTCATCACCTCCGGTCGCCGCCTGGTCCAGCTGAACCGCAACGCCCACTACGGGCGATGCGGCCTGATGGTGTCCGGGCCCGCCAGAACCGGTAAGACCACCGCCCTGACCCAGCTCGGCAAGACCGTCGAGGTGATCCACCGGCGACGTCACCCGCACGCGGCGGACGACATTCCCGTCATCTACATCACCATCCCACCCGCCGCCACCCCGAAAATGATTGCGATGGAGTTCGCGCGGTTCTTCGACCTGCCGATCTCGCGGCGCGCCAACATCACCGACATCGCCGACGCGGTCTGCGGCGTGAGCCGCGACGCCCGCGTCACACTCGTCGCAGTCGACGAACTCCATAACCTCAACACCCGCACCCGCGCAGGCGCCGACGCATCCGACACCTTGAAATACTTCAGCGAGAGGATCCCAGCCACCTTTACATATGCCGGGATCAGCCTGGACCGCACCGGGCTGCTGTCCGGCACCCGCGGCGAGCAGATCGCCGGCCGATTCGGCATGGTCCGCACCGGCCCGTTCAGCCAGGACCAACAATGGACCGCGCTCATCGCCGCCTTGGAAGACAGTCTGCGACTACACCGGCACCGGCCTGGAGCACTGCCCGAACTCGACCGCTACCTGCACAGGCGCACCCACGGAATGATCGGAAGCCTGCTCTGGCTGATCCGCAGCGCGGCCATCAACGCCGTCCTCGACGGCACCGAGAAAATCACCAAGAAGTCCCTGGACGCCGTCGACGCCGACATCACCTCCGAATCCCCGGCCCCTCCCGTCGGATAAGCGGCGAGGTCCCACATGCTGCCCCGCGATCGAGCCGAGCTGATACTCGCCCTGGGCAAGGCCGGATGGTCGGTGAACGCCATCGCGGGGCAGCTCGGCTACAGCCCGACGACGATCCGCTCCTACCTGACCGGACGCAAGACACCCGGAGTCCGAACCGCACGCACCCGCCTGCTCACCGATGCCCTGGCCGACTACAGCCGACAACGCCTCACCGAAGACCCGCATCTACGGCCCCACGCCCTGTTCAACGAGTTGAAAGAACTCGGATTCCAAGCCAGCAAAGCGACCTTCTACCGCGAGATACAGCAGCTCAGGCAACCCAGCGGACAGCCGACTCACCCGAACCAGGATCTCCTCGACCTGGTCAGCCGATCGCGCCTGCTCACCGATGCTCTGGCCGACTACGGCCGTCTGCGCCTCACCGAGGACCCGCATCTACGGCCCAACACCCTGTTCAACGAGTTGAAGGAACGCGGACTCAGCACCAGTAAAGCGACCTTCTACCGTGAGTTACAACAGTTCCGGCAACCCGTCGAACAGCCGGCTCTCCCGCGCCCACTCGGCCGTCCAAGCGAGCACACGGTCGTGCTGCCACGGCCGGTCGCACCGATCACAGGGGAAACGCTGAGCTCCTACCTACCTCGGCTCGCCCGAGCCAACCACCTCACCCTCGCCGA
>RRBB01000471.1:0-3261 GCA_006543605.1 Rhodococcus sp. WS4 | reverse complement strand
AAGCCCCAGAAAGTCGGAGATGCCTGGTAGTTGGCATCGAATGCCTCTCGGCAGATGATGCGAGGCATTGGCAAATATCCGGAAGACGTCAAATTTCGTCCGTCATTGGACGAGTATGGCTCGATCGAGGCATCATGTACGGCAAGGTGCTCGACGAGGCGTGCCGCAGCCAGGCAGTACTCAGCCAACAGACACCCGAGGAGAACAAACGATGCGCGACATCTTGGCCGGGCTGACAGCCTGGTACGACCGCGACGTGCCGTTCGCGCTCGCCACCATAGTGCGCACTTGGAAGTCGTCACCCCGCGCGCCCGGCGCGGCCATGGCGGTATCGCAATCGGGCGAAGTGATCGGCAGTGTTTCTGGCGGCTGTGTGGAGGGCGCCCTGTACGAGACAGCCCTAGAGGTGCTCGCTGACGGACGCAGTCGGACAGACGTATTTCGTGTCACCGACGATGATGCGTTCGGCGTCGGCCTGACCTGCGGTGGAACCATCGAGGTCTTTGTCCAGCGCGTCGATCGTACGAGTTTTCCGCAATTCGTCGAACTCGCAGATCGAATCCGTGAGGGAAACCCGGTGGCGGTTGTCACCGACACAAGCGCCGAATATCCCACCCGCCACTGCGTGCTTTCTCGTCATGAGCAGTTCGGCGATCTATCCATCGCTCGTGACGACGTTGCAGATGTAAAGCGCGGCCTGGATTCAGGAGACTCCGCTGTATACGTAGTCGAGGTGCCGGGAAGGGCGAATTCGACCCGCACACTTATGGTGGAGGTCTTCGTACCTCTGCCTCGAATGTATATTTTCGGAGCCATCGACTTCGCCGCCGCCCTCTGTAGGCTCGGAGCATTCGCGGGTTATCACGTAACTGTCATCGATGCCCGACCGGTGTTCGCAACCCCAGCCAGATTCCCGGACGCTGACGACATCGTGGTGATGTGGCCGCACAAATTCCTCGAATCTGCGCCCATTGACCGGCGGACCGTAATCGCAGTGCTCACCCACGATGAGAAGTTCGATCTTCCTCTCCTCGAGCGTGCCCTCCGCTCGCACGCCGCGTACATCGGTGCGATGGGAAGTCGGCCTACCCATGAGCGCCGAGTCGAGGCATTGCGGGAGCGTGGCCTCTCCACCGCCGACCTTGCACGCCTACATTCGCCGATCGGGCTCGACTTGGGCGCGCAGACACCCGAGGAAACCGCAGTGTCGATTCTCGCCGAAATGATGAAGACCATTCGTGGAAGTACCGGTGGAGAACTCCGATTACTCTCGGGCCCGATCCACCGACCGTCGATCGCTGTCGGCGCAGGACCCCGCGAGCACACGGTGTGCACCCTACCCGGGGGTCCGGACGAGCCAATCGAATGTAATCTGCAGTAGTACTACACTTTTCGATTCAATATCCGAATTCAATCAAGACCGGGCGGGTGACCGCGAACATCGCCGGTGTAGCCAGACATTCCGGTGTCTCAGCATCTATCAATCCACCCACCGACGACCCGGGATCCGCCAGGGTACGGTGGAAAGACCAATCTCACTGCGGCCCAATGAAGGTAGCGACACAGCCCGCCGCCGACACGATCGACGGCCTCCTACCGCAGTCCTGGAAGCCGAAGAATCCCGATCCGGACTCGGCCTCCGCAACGTGCCGGACAGAGACTGATTCCGTTGCCGCAAAGTCCGCGTCAGCCACCGATCGCTCCCATACTCCGCACGGGCGGAACGAACCCAGCGGCGTCGATGCCGTGCCCCGCCGACTTGTTCCACATAGCCCCACGCCACAAGTGCGCCAACTCCTCGTCGCCCGCGCCGGACCGCAACGCACCGCGTAGATCGATCTCGGAGTCGCTGAACAGGCACGACCGAACGGTCCCCTCGGCGGTGAGCCGAGTGCGATCGCAGTCGGCGCAGAACGACCGCGTGACCGACGCGATGATCCCCACCGTCGCGGCGCCTCCGTCCACCCGCCACTGGACCGCCGGGGCGGACGGGTCGTCCCGCCCGATCTCATCGAGATCGAAGCGCGCACCAAGCACCGACAACAGACGCTCGGCCGGCACCATGCTCCCCCGCGCCCATTCGTGGTCGGCGTCGAGCGGCATCTCCTCGATGAAGCGCAGCGCGACGCCCTCGTCGAGGCACCACTGCAACAGATCCGGCGCTCCGCTCAGCGTCTCCGGCATGAGGACCGCGTTGACCTTCACCGGGGCGAGCCCGACTGCGACGGCGGCGCGGATCCCGGCGAGCACCGAGGGCAGCCGATCCCGCCGGGTCAACGACGCGAAGTGGTCACGGTCGATGGTGTCGAGGGAGACGTTGATCCGGGTCAGGCCGGCGTCGGCGAGCCTGCGCACCCGGTGCTCGAGCCCGACCGCGTTCGTCGTCATGGCCAGCGGAATGCCTGGCACCTTCTCCGCGCACCCGCCGATAATGTGCTCGAGGTCCGCGCGCATGAGCGGCTCACCACCGGTGAACCGCACCTCACGCACCCCCAGTCGATGCACGGCGATCTCGACCAACCGGACGATCTCACCTGCGGTGAGCAACCGCTCCGCCGGGATCGCGGACAGGCCCGCCTCGGGCATACAGTATGTGCACCGCAGCGAGCACTTCTCCGTGATCGACACCCGTAGGTCCCTGGCCACCCTGCCGAAACGATCAACGAGGTGCGCGACGTCCGGGCGCCCTTCGAGTGAGGCCGACCGCACAGACGGAATCCCCATCTCCACTGCCGTCATCGCGCCGCCCTTCCATACATAAATCCAGTAAGCCGAGTCGATACGCCGACGGCGGTCCCAATGACCGCCGATGCCACCGGACCGCCCTGCCTGCAAAGGAACTGGTAACCGCCCCCAAGGCAGCTTCCTTTGTCCGGACCGACGACCTGCCCGAGGCCGACTCCTCGCGACCGCACGGATCGCTGGCATCCCGGGAGCGAAGAGAACCGGAGTCGTCCGCAACCATGAGGAAGGGTAGTTGGTTTCAGCACTCGAGTACGGCGCACTTCCGGACGCGGAACGGTTATTGCGCACGTGTTGCGAAGACGTAGCGGCCGCGACCGGACTCCCGGTGCCTGCCAGGACATTCAGCAGCTCGGCGATGTAAGTGCGGACAGTACCACCGTTGGTCGCCCGTAAACCACATTTTTGTTTGACTACTGATGATTCGCTTCTCACCCCGGCGGCTACCGATCGCAGTCGAACTCGACATGCCAGTGCGCACGGAGACTTAACCTGCAGTTATATGAGTTCCCGAGGTTG
>RRBB01000470.1:0-3609 GCA_006543605.1 Rhodococcus sp. WS4 | reverse complement strand
GGTCGGGCTCGGCTACGCGGTGACCGGCGCCGCCGTGGCTGTCGCGGTGTTCGCGACGCGCAGAACGATGCCGTCGGCTGCGCAGTCCGTCGCGATTTTCGGTGCCATCGCCCTACTGGCAGTGCTCGGTGTGCGCGGTGCGGGGTGGCTGGCGACGGTGTGTGTGGCGCTGAGCTGGGTGGTCGGATCGTTCGCCCTCGTCGGCGGCCGAACGTGGACCGGGTTGGCTGTCGGATCGTTCGCGCTGTGGTTCACCCCGCTGCGGGTGGTCCGGTGGACGCGTCGGGGCGCGCGGCGGTGGCATTCGACCGGGAAGGTGCCCGTGGGCCGGGCTGTGGGTGTCGCCGCCGTGAGTGCGGGGCTGCTGCTGGTGTTCGGTTCGCTGTTCGCCAGCGCGGACGCCGGTTTCGCCGAATTGCTCGGCAAGGCCGCACCGTCCGTTCACGTGTCGAATCCGTTCGGGCGGTTCGTACTCGGCGTGCTGGTGTGCGGGGGCACCCTGGGTGCCGCGTACCTCTTGAGACGAACACCGCGGGTCGATGCTTTCGCACCGAAGCCGGGACGCCCGGTTGCCCGGTGGGAGTGGGCGTTTCCGCTCGCCCTGTTGGATCTGCTGTTCCTCGGATTCGTCGCGGTGCAGTTGACCGTGCTGTTCGGCGGGAACACCCATGTGCTGACCACGGCGGACCTCACGTACGCGGAGTACGCCCGGCAGGGTTTCTGGCAGTTGCTCACCGTGACCGCGCTGACGCTGATGGTGATCGCCGTCGCGGTCCGGAAGGCGGCGCGAGTCGACGCAGTGGACCGCACCCTCGTGCGGGTGCTGCTCGGACTTCTCTGCGTGTTGTCGCTCGTCATCGTGGCGTCGGCGATTCATCGAATGTCGCTGTACGAGAGCCAGTACGGGTACACCGGGTTGCGTGTGACGGTGATGGTGACGGAATTGTGGCTGGGGTTGGTGTTCGTCCTGTTGATCGCCGCCGGTGTGCGGTTGTCGGGGCGGTGGCTGCCGCGTGCCGTCCTGGCGTCCGCGGTCGGCGGGGTGCTCCTTCTCGCCGCGATCGATCCGGACGCGTACGTTGCCGAGAAGAACGTGGAGCGGTTCGACGAAACCGGTCGGATCGATGTGAGCTACCTCAGTTCTTTGTCCGTCGACGCCGTCCCCGCGCTCGATCGTCTGCCCGAGCCGGAACGGACGTGTGCCCTGTACCGACTCGCGCGACAGGTCGAGGATGAGTCGGCGTGGTACGAGTACAACGCGGCCCGCGATCGGGCGCGCGAGTTGCTGGCCGTGCACCCCGTCCGTTCCTGTGATCGTGTCGCGCGCAGCAATTCCTAGAACGGTGGTGGTTCTTCGGGTGAGTGCCGCATGTCCGGCTGCGGCGTCTCCTTCCTGGATCGTGGTCTTCGGTGGAGTTCGATGAGAAAGTCGAGGTCGTGTTCGGCGTGGGAGCGTTGGGTCACCAGTTCGACGCCGCGGATCCGCCTGATGGCGTGAGTGAGTGCCAGTGCGGCGCCCTCGGGTTCGGTGGGGACGGTCTCGCCGCGTGGGGTGGTCCATTCGAGGTGGCCGGCGCCGGTGTGCCGGTAGGACCAGGTGCCGTCGGTCTCGAGTCGGTGGTGGCGTCGGCACAGGCACGCGAGGTTGGGTTCGACGGTGAGGCCACCGTTTTCGGGGCGGTCGTGGTCGAACGGGATGATGTGGTCGAGGTCGCAGTTCCGGGCGGGGACCTGGCAGTTGGGGAACCGGCACTGTCCGTCACGGGCACGAATGCGGCGGGCGAGTGCGGTTCCGGGGGTGTAGGTGGTGGCCGCACGGTCGGCGGTGTCGGCGATCCAGGCTGTGGGGATGCCGGGTCGCTTCGACACGGCGCTGATGCCGAGGATTGATCCGCCGTTCTCGGCGGCGTGGGTGTGGACACGTTGGAAGACGCCGTCGGTGGCAAGCGTGCGGGCGGTGTCTGCGTCGATGGGTCCGTAGCCGTCGAGGTGGGCGGGGGTGTCGTCGAGACCGAGCAGCGTTCCGGCGGTGATGACGACCTGGATCAGGGGTGCCCTGCGGGCGGTGGGTCGGCCCGTCCGAGTGTGGCAGTGCTCGTTCCCGCAGCGGCAGACGAGCGCGCCGGTGCCGTCGGCCAGTGCGGTGAGGGCGTCGGCGCGGCGCTGGGCCAGAGTGCGGGGGTCCTTGCTGCAGACGTCGTGGATCGCCATGTCGCGGAGGCGCATGGCGATGGTGAGGGCGTCGGCGGCGGGGAGTTTTCCGTCGAGGTGGGACATCCCGTTGTCGGCGGGGCGGACGCGGATGTCGCGGTCGGCTGCCGCGAGTTTCGCGCGGTGGGGGAGGCTGTCGGGGTGGTGTCTAGCGACGAGTCGACGACAGCGCGCCCGTAGTTTCGAGGGCGGCAGCGGGCGACCGTCGAGGATCACGGCTTCGAGGATGTCGAGTTTGGCGTCGTCGACACCGGTGAGCATACTGGCGATGACGCGGGTCTGGTCGAGGTCGATGTGCCCGGCGGCGAATGCGTCGCGGGTGCGGTGCAGGCGGTGGCGTAGTTCGAGGCCGAGTTCGATCCAGGCGGTGGCGGTGGTGTCGTTCATACCGAGGGCGACGGATACCGAGGGCGACGGATACCGAGGGCGACGGACAGTTCGACGGAAGCGTGTCTGCCGGAGTAGGCGGGGTTGATGCCGCGGCGTTCGTCTTCGTCGGAGCAGAGATCGTAGGCGTCGGTGACGGCCATGACCTGCGCGCACTGGGTGCGAGCGAGCACGGCCTTGTGTGCACGCAGGTCTTCGAGCGCGACAATTCCCGGTGGTGTCGCGTCTAACTGATTCTGTGTCAACATCATTCGCCCCCCGTTGAATGTATGTCGATACTAGCGCGACCCACCGACAGGAAACCGGTTCTCGTGTACTTCCAGTGGGTTCTGGTCGCCGTCGCCATCACCTGTGTGGCGCTCGGCCGTGCGTACGGCGGGGATTGGCTGCTGGCGTCGCTCCCTTTCGCCCTCGGCTCGCTCGGGCCCGGCTTCGTGCACTTCACGTACACGAAGGAATGGAGGCGGGCTAACGTGGCTTTCGACGCACGCGAGACGCCGGCAGCGCTGAAACCGTACCTGGGGGCGGTCGAGGAGGCCGAGAGGCGAAGCAGGAAGTCCCGATGGTGGCGGCGCAGCCGCTGACCCCTGAAGTCAGTTTTCCTGCACTAGAAAGGGTTCCACCAGTTGATGAATGCGATGTAGAGATTGGTCGGGAAGAAGAACTCCCAGTCCAATCCCATGTACGGCAGATCGGGCAGTGTGCCGATCATGAGGACTCCTTGTGTCGGGGATCGATGTGTGGAAGGTCGTTATCCGGCTGAGTAAAGGCTCGGAACGCCCATTCGGAGAACAGGTTCCACGGGTTTCCGTTTGTCCATGTTGTATCCAGCTAGAACGGATTCCACCAATCGGCGAAGGTGGGCATTACTGGGAACCAAAAGGCTAGTGTCCCGAGTTATTGATCCGTTGAATATATCTGGTAGCATCGGCTAATGACACGTGCTGGTCGCCCGAAGGCGGAATTGGTCCTGTCCGATGTCGAGCGTGACACGCTGCTGGGTTGGGCTCG
>RRBB01000046.1:0-60550 GCA_006543605.1 Rhodococcus sp. WS4 | reverse complement strand
GCCGTGGACCCGGTACACCTTTTCTGCCCGTGCGTAATACGGTGCGAAGTCGTCGTACGAGAACGGCCACTCGGGCGACTCGCCTGCCTCGTGTTCCGTCGACTGGAAGTCTTCGCGCCGGAACCGGACGAGCGAAGACCCGTACAGTTTCGTGTTGCCGCCGACGTAGTAGTACGTGCCCGGACTGAAGGGTGTGCCCGACGTGTCGTACCACTGCTCGGCGTTCGCGTACCGGTGTCCTTCGAAGATCTCCCGGGGATCCCAGTTCTGCTTCTCTTGGGGCAGGAAGTCGCCGCGCTCGATCAGCAGCACATCGACTCCCGAGTCCGCGAGCGCGTAGGCCAGTGTTCCACCGCCCATGCCGCTGCCGACGATGACGACGTCGTAGCTCTGTTTACTCGGTCCTGTGTGCTCCCCCACGGATGTGTCGCTCATGGGTCCTGCTCCTCGGTCGTAGAGAGTGGTGTCAACGTTCTGCCGGGCGGGTCGACGCGTACCGACAGTCGGTGAGGTGGTTATACGTATAACTAAAGGTTAGCGGCAGTGTGGTGGATGTCAACCCCACCCGAGCAACCCATCCCGGCGGGGATGAGCTGCTCGGGGCCGTCAGGGCACGAGCGGTCGAGTGAGGTTCTCCGGCCGCAGCACGTCGTCGAGTTGCTCGCGACTGAGCAGACCTCGTTCGAGCACGAGCGCGGCAACGGTGCGACCGGTCGCGAGTGCGTCGGCTGCTATCGCGGTGGCCGCGGTGTAGCCGATGTGCGGGTTCAGGGCCGTGACCACACCGATGGACGCGTCCACCATGTTCTTCAGATGGTCGGTGTTCGCGCCGATGCCGACCACGCAGCGGTCCCGGAGTACGGTGCATCCGCGGGTGAGCAGTTCGATCGTCTCGAACAGACTGTGCGCGATGATCGGCTCGAACGCATTGAGCTGAAGCTGCCCACCCTCGGCCGCCATCGTCACCGTCAGATCGTTGCCGACCACCCGGAAGGCGATCTGGTTCACCACTTCCGGGATCACGGGGTTCACCTTGCCCGGCATGATCGACGAGCCCGCCTGCACGGGCGGCAACGTGATCTCCCCGAAGCCGGCGCGCGGCCCCGACGACAGGAGCCGGAGGTCGTTGCAGATCTTGGACAGCTTCACCGCGGTCCGCTTGAGCACCCCGGACAGCTGGACGAACGCCCCGACGTCCTGCGTGGCTTCGATCAGGTCGGACGCCGTCGTCACCTCGATTCCGGTGATCGCGGCGAGATGCTCACGGACCCGCCAGGCGTACTCGTGGTGCGCGTTGAGACCGGTGCCGATCGCGGTTCCACCCAGGTTGATCTCGGAGATGAGCGTCGCCGCCTCCCCGAGCCGCTGAGAATCCTCGTCGATCATGAGGGCGAACGTCGCGATCTCCTGGCCCAGGGTCATCGGAACCGCATCCTGCAACTGGGTGCGACCGACCTTGAGGATGTCGGAGAACTCCGTCGACTTCACCGCGAACGCGGCCGCCAGTCCGTGCATCGCCGCCCGCAGCCTGGTCAGTGCCGTTTGCAGGCCTGCTTTGATCGCGGTGGGGTAGACGTCGTTCGTGCTCTGGCTCAGATTCACGTGCTCGAGTGGATGCAGATACTCGTAGCGTCCCCGCCGATGGCCGAGCAGTTCCAGAGCCCGGTTGGCCACCACCTCGTTCGTATTCATGTTCGTCGACGTGCCGGCGCCGCCCTGGATGACGTCCACGACGAACTGGTCGCGCAGTGCGCCGGCCCGGATCTCCTCGCAGGCCGCGACGATGGCGTCCGCCTCCCGCGCAGGGAGCAGGCCGAGGCCGGCGTTGGTCTGCGCCGCCGCCTGCTTCACGGACGCCAGCGCCGACACGAGGTCGGGATGGCTGGCCAGCGGAATGCCGGTGATCGGGAAGTTCTCCGTCGCACGCAGCGTGTGGATGCCGTAGTAGGCGTCGTCGGGGACCTCGCGGTCGCCGAGGAGGTCGTGTTCGATGCGGGTCATCGTTCCGACGTCACCCGGGTCGGGAGGTCGCCCCACGGGAGCGGGGCGTTGCCGAACTTGGCGGCGCGAAGGTCGCCCGAGCGGGCGTGTCCCTCGAACTTCTCCAGACGCGACAGTCGGCCGCACACCTCGCCGAGCTTCGCGCTGCTGCCGAGGTCGCGCACCTCCTGATAGGTCAGCGTCTTGAGGAACTTACCCACCCACAGGCCGCCGGTGTAGCGGGCCGCGCCGAGCGTCGGGAGGACGTGGTTGGTGCCGATCAGCTTGTCGCCGTAAGGAACACACGTGCCTTCGCCGAGGAACAGGGCACCGTAGTTGCGCATGGACGTCAGGGCCTGACGGGGGTCCTGGGTGAGGATCTGGACGTGTTCCGACGCGAAGACGTCGGCCAGTCGGTACGCCTCGTCGAGGGTGTCCACCACGTGGATCTGACCGTGATCACGCCACGCGGGTCCGGCGATGGCGTTGGTCACCAGCCCGGGGAGCAGTGCGTCGATATGGTCGAGCACCGCTCGTCCCACTGACTCCGAGGTGGTGATCAGCACGCACGGCGAATCGGGTCCGTGCTCGGCCTGGCTGAGCAGGTCGACGGCGATGGTGAACGGGTCGGCCAGGTCGTCCGCGACGATCAGCGTTTCGGTGGGTCCCGCGAAGAGATCGATCCCGACCTCACCGAAGAGTTGACGCTTTGCCTCGGCCACGTAGGCGTTGCCGGGTCCGGTCAGGATGGACACCGGGTCGATGGTCTCGGTGCCCAGCGCGAGTGCCGCGACGGCCTGCACTCCGCCGAGGACGAAGATCTCGTCGGCGCCGGCGAGGTGCATCGCCGCGACACTGATCTGCGGCGGCTCACCTGCGTTCGGCGGCGTCATCGCGGCCACGCGTTCCACACCGGCGACCTTCGCGGTGAGCACCGTCATGTGGGCGGACGCGGTCAGTGGGTAGCGTCCGCCGGGTACGTATGCCGCTGCCGCGTCGATCGGGACGTTGCGGTGCCCGAGGAACACTCCCGGCAGGGTCTCGACCTCGAGGTCCTGGATCGAGTCCCGCTGCGCCTGGGCGAAGTCGCGAATCTGACGCTGCGCGAAACGCAGATCGTCGAGAACGGTCTCCGGAACGGACTTCACGATCGCCGCGACCTGGTCTTCGCTCAGCCGGAACGAGTCGGGGGACCAGCCGTCGAACTTCTCGGAGTACTTCCGGACGGCCTCGTCACCGTTCGCGCGGACGTCGGCGATGACGGCGGCGACGGTGTCGACCACGGCGGGGTTGCTCGCCCGCTGTGCCGGCTCACCGACGGCGGCCTTGAGAACGAATGACATGGGTGCTTCCTTCGGATCGCGAGGGCTGGGATCTGTTGTCACTCAGCATCGCCGTGCCGCCCGCTTCTCCGACAGTTGCATTGTGGGAACTGTTTGCGTCGGTTCATGCACGTTCTGTGTACCATTGAGCATGGTTTTCACCGTCGCCGACGCTCTCGAAATCGACCTTCTGAAGGACGCGGGAGCCCGTGTCCTCACCGGGTCGGGCAGCCTCGACCGTGAGGTCCGCTGGGTGCATTCGTCGGAGATCTCCGATATCGCCCGCTTCCTCCGGGGTGGAGAATTACTCCTGACCGCCGGGCTCGGAATGGGCAGCACGGGCGCACTTCAACAGGTGTTCGTCCGCGCGGCCGCTCATGCCGGGGCCGCCGCACTCGTGATCGAGGAGTCGGGACGGATGTTCGACCGGGTACCGGATGCAGTGATCGACGAGGGCAGAGCGTGCGACCTGCCGATCATCGCCCTTGCCCGGGAGGTGTCGTTCGCCGGGGTCTCTTCGCAGGTGCACGAGATCCTGACCGACCGGCGCCTGCAGGCGCTCACCTACGAACGGGAAGTCGAGTCCACGTTCTCGAACCTGCTCCTCGACGGCGCCGATTACCTCTCGATCGTGCAGACACTGGCCGAACTCACCGATGGCACGGTGGTGCTCGAGAACATCGCGCATCGCGTGATGGCGTACGTCGGCGTGTTCGACGGCGACGCCGGCATCGAGGCATGGGATCGGCACGCGCGAGGCCTCCACAGCGACGACAGCGGGTGCGTCCGCAGACCGGTCCTGATGCGCGGTCAGCCGTGGGGCTGGATTCACGTCTTCACCGACCGTCCCGCGACCGAACGGTCCGCCGCGGTGTTCGCGACCGAGCGTGCCGCCGCGTCCGTCGCGATCTCGTTGCTGACCGACCGGAGCCGCGAAGCGAGGGACGATCAGCGAAGCACGGCACTGATCACGCGACTGCTGATCGGCGATCTCTCCGGGGCCGAATTCGTCGACCAGGCAGGCAGACTCGGGTATCAGCTGGGGTCGGGGCACATCGCCGTCGTCATCGCGAACAAGGATGCCCGCGACGAGTCGTCCGGTCCGCGCGCCGGCCGTCAGATCGACACGGGTGCGATCAGCGCCGACATGGGCGACTACGTGGTGGCTGTGGCGGCGGAGTCCGGCCGTACCCGCGCCGAGCTCGCGGGCCTGCTCGGGAAAATGGAGCACGGCGGCGGCATGAGCCGCGCGGTGCCCGCATCGATGCTGCAGGTCGCGGTCACGCAGGCGAAGAGTGCCGCCGCGGTGTCACGCTCCCTGCCTGCCTCACCCATGCTGCATTTCGACGATCTCGGCGTCGAACGCCTGCTCGTGACGTTGGCTCAGGGACCCGAACTCGCCAGCTTCGTCGAGGACGAGCTGGGGCCACTGCTCACGAAGGACGCGCAGTCGACGACTCCGCTGCTGCCCACGCTGCGGGCGTTCCTCGCAGTCGACGGCCGGAAGACCGAGGCGGCGGAGAAACTCTTCATCCAGCGCCGGACGCTGTACAACCGGCTCGACCGCGTCGCGACGATCCTGGGCAAATCCCTGGACGACGCCGCCACCCGGCAGAGCCTGCTGCTCGCGGTGAAGGGTCTGGATCTGCTCGAGGGTTCGTCGATCGCGGCGCGGCGGAGCGGGCGACCATGATTCCGGAGCGGGCGACCATGAACGAGCGGGGCCGGTGGGCGACTTCTCACTCTGTGCAGTCTGCGCGCAGGAGGTACACGGTCTGTACCTGTTGTGCGGCGCGTCACCTTCGTAGTGTTTTCTTCGAGATTCCGGCCATCCAGTCGGCGTTGATCGAAAGTTCACGCACTCGCTACTCGCTGAACGGACGCCTACCCCCGTAGGCGCCCGCGGCGGTCCGAGACCTACCGCAAGGACGAAATCATGGCAACACATGGAGCAGGCACCGCTCCCGTGCTCGACCATACACGCGTGCGTAAGGCGCGAATCGCAACCTTTTTCGGCTTCTTCCAACTGGGCGCCGTGATGTTGATGTGGTCGACGAGCACCAGTTCGTTGCGTGTTCACCTCGGCTGGGAAGGCGACGGCGGCGACTCGCAGTTCGGCCTTCTCGCGCTGTCGATCGGCATCGGCGCCGCCGTCGGGTGCTTCGCCATCGGCCCCTTCATCGATCGGTACGGTCCGCGGAACACGGCCATGCCCACGATGGTCGTCTACCCACTCTGTTACATCCCCCTCGCCTTCCTGGACGGACTGGTGGGAGCGATGGTGATCGGCGTGCTCATCGGGCTGCTCCGCGGCGCGTTCGACACGGCGTTCAACACCCATGGTGTGCAGGTCGAGCGGTATTACGGGCGACCCATCATGTCCGCGTTCCATGCCGCCTACCCGGCGGGCGGGTTCGTGCTCGGCCTCGTCGGCAGCGCCCTCGCCCGGCACTTCACCGACAGCCCGGCCGTCGCGTACATCGCGATCGGTGTGGTCCTGTCGATACTCGGTGTCGTCTTCGGCAAGTGGCTTCTCTCCCTCGACGAGTTGCTGCCGCCAGAACGGGACGAGATCCCGGGCGCCGCCGACCCCGCTCACCCGGGCAAGCGTTCGGCCACCACCGCGACGCTGCTCGTGATGATCGGATTCGGCGTCCTCCTGCTCGGATCGATGTTGAGCGAAGGCGCGGTTCTGGACTGGGGTCAGGAATTCGTTCGCCGCGCGGTCGGCACGACGGCAGGGATGGCAGCCACCGCTGTCACGCTCTACTCGGGAGCGCAGTTCGTCGGCCGACTGTTCGGCGACCGGCTCGCCGAGTTCTTCGGCGCCCGGCTCATCGTCGGCGCGAGCGGTGTCATCGGCGCCGCCGGTGCGCTTCTCGCGATGCTGGGCGGCTCGGCGCCGCTCGCCCTCACCGGCTTCGTGTTGCTGGGCCTGGGCCTGGCGTGCATGGCGCCCCTCATGCTGTCGGCGGCGGGCCGGCGCGATCCCGAGAACGCCGGACGGAACATCGGTCTGGTCAACGCAATCGGCTACGTCGGCATGCTCGTCGGCCCGGCGGCGATCACCGTCGTCGTCGACAACCTCGGTATCGAATGGATGCCGCTTCTGCCGGCCATCCTTCTCGCGCTGATCGCGATCGGCGGTCCCGCGCTGATGCGCCTGGTGCCGCGCTACCACAAGCCCGCGTCGGCAACCAGCAAGCAGGAAGTGGCCACCGGGTAGGTCTTCCGGCAGTTGGGTCCATGCGGTCCGGCATCCCCTCGGGGGCGCCGGGCCGCATCGTCGTGTCCTTGGTCGGTGATACGATTAACCAAAATCTACGACGCGAACGGGAGACTGCTGTGCCTATCGAGAGCCCGCCGTTGAAACGTGGTGAGCGTGGCTGGAAGATGGCAACTTTCGTCATCTTCGTGGGAACAGGGATCACCTACGCGTCGTGGGTGACCCGCACGCCGGCCATCCGAACGTCCCTCGGTGTCGGCACCGGCGACATGGGGTTGATCATCCTCGGTCTGTCGATCGGATCGATGGAGGGGTTGCTGTGCGCCGGCCCCGTCGTCGCGCGGATCGGCGCCCGCCACGTCATCACGGCCGCGGCCACCGTCGCGAGCCTCGGACTGTTGACGGTGGGGATCGGATCGGGTGTAGCGATCGCGGCGCTGGTGGCACTCGGACTCGCCTTCACCGGGGCGGGATTCGGCATGTGCGAGGTCGCGCTCAACATCGAGGGCGCGGCGATCGAGAAGCGTATGGGGCGCAGCTTTCTTCCGTCGCTGCACGGTGCGTTCAGTCTCGGAACGCTCGCCGGCGCCGGACTCGGGGCGATCGCCGAACTGCTCGACGTTCCGGTGCCGCTGCATCTCGGGGTGCTTGCCGCCGTCGTCCTGGTGTCGAGTGGAAGCGTCGTGGCACTGCTCCCTCCGGCTTCCGGGCGCGAGGTCACGCGCACCCGCCGCCGGGCCGGCCTGTCCGGAAGCCTGGCCATCTGGCGGGACACCCGGATCGTTCTCCTCGGTCTGATCGCGCTGGGCATGGCGTTCGCGGAGGGCAGCGCCAACGACTGGCTGCCGCTGGGGATCGTCGACGGATACGGCGTCGACTCCGCCACCGGCGCCGCGTTCTACGTCGTATTCGTGGCCGCGATGACGTCGGGCCGCCTTCTCGGCGGCCGGGTAGTCGACAAGTACGGGCGGGCGGTGACCGTCCGATGGTCCGCCGCGCTCGCCGTGGTCGGGATACTGACGGTCATCCTCGCCGGGCACCTGGTTCTCGCCGCGCTCGGGTGCGCGTTGTGGGGTGTCGGTGTCGCCCTGGGGTTTCCGCTCGTGATGTCCGCGGCAGCCGACTCGGGTGACGACGCCGCCCGGCGTGTCAGTGCGGTGTCGACCCTCGGGTACCTGGCGTTCCTCGTCGGGCCACCGCTCCTCGGATTGCTCGGCGAGCAGTTCGGGCTTCTCCATACCTTCTACGTCGTCCTGGCCGGCGCCGTCCTCGCCGGGCTGGTGGCGGGCGCGGCCGCGGAGAGCCGCGACGCCGAGGAGTCTCCGCTCTCCGAGGAGCGGATCTGCTCGACGTGACCACACGACGATTCGCCCGGCCTCGGGAAACGAGGCCGGGCGAACCGTGGTCGGATCACATCACTGTGCGGCAGAGGCGATGTGGGGTGCGACGCGCAGCGCGTTGGCCGCGATGGTCAGCGCGGGGTTGAGCGCTGCCGACGACGGGAAGAACGATCCGTCCACCACCCACAGGTTGTCGACGTCGTGACTTCGGCAGTTCGGGTCGAGAACACTCGTCGACGGGTCGGTACCCGCGACCGCGGTTCCGCACATGTGCGAGTTCGTCGCGATCCCCATCCGTTCGGTGAGGATGATCGGATACCCTGCCCTGCGGACCGCCGCGGAGACGCGGCGAACCAGTTCACTGTGCGGCGCAGTGTTGTTGGGTATCCAGTCGACGATGATCCTGTCGCCGTCGATCCGGACCCGATTGTTCCGTGCCGGGAGATCCTCCGTGGTGAGGTAGATGTCGAGGCTGCGATCCACCACCGCCTTCAGCGCCCACATCGGCGCCCAGGGCCGTGCTCCCTTCACGTGCGCAGCCTGCAGTTTGCCGAGCATCTGCAGATTGCCGAGCGGGTACTCGTTGTTCGGGCCCGCGACGTACCAGTCGTTGATGCCCAGCGTCTTCTGCCACGCGGTCGTGTTGGTCCGGAACGGGTTGACACCCATGAAGAAGGTGCTGTTGTGCACCATGTAGTTCCGGCCCAGCAGCCCCGACGAGTTGCCGAGGCCGTCCGGATTCCGTTCGCCGGCCGATCGGAGCAGCAGTGCCGCGGTGTTGACCGCCCCTGCCGAGACCACGAACTGATTGGCCGTGATCCGGATCGTGCGTCCCCGGAACTCGGCCTCCGCGGCGACGATTCGCGTGCCCTTGGCGTCGGTGAGCAACCGGGTCACTTTCGCCTCGGTGAGCAGGCGCACCCGATCCGACTCGAGAGCCGGGCGCAGCGCGCGGTTCTCCGCTTCACTCTTGTGATCGGTCTGCGAAGGGGTGCCGTCCGACGCCGTCGACTGCCGGCGATGCTCCTGTGTCGTCAGGTTCATGCCGTTCGGTGTGTGGAACGGGTGCAGACCCTGCTTACGGAGGGACGAGGCGAAACGCTCGATCGCCGGCTCGTGCGGAAGCGGCGGCTGCGGGTACGGCGACGACCGGGGTGGTTCCGTCGGATCCTCGCCGTCGATGCCGTGCACCTGGTAGAGACGTTCGGCCTCGGCGTAGAACGGTTCGAGATCGGCGTAGCGGAACGGCCACTTCGGTGAGATGCCGTCGTAGTGCTGCGTCTCCTCGAAATCCGTCACGCGGAAACGCGGAAGGCTGCCACCGTAGAACTTGGTGTTGCCTCCCACCCAGTAGTACACGCCGGGCTGGAACGGCTCGCCGTTGCTGCCGTCGAACCACGGCTCCGCGGTCTTGTACCGGCCCTCGAGGAACATTTCCGCAGCCTGCGAGTTCTCCACCTCGCGGGGGAGGAACCGTCCGCGCTCGACGACCAGGACGTCGAGGTCCCGATCCTTCAGCGCCCACGCGAGCGTCGAACCACCCATCCCGGATCCGACGACCACGACATCGGCGGTGACCGTGTCGGTGTCGCCCACTTCGACCACCGCACCCTCGCGCAGCGGTGAATACGCGTCGATCTGATCGTGTCCCGACGTTCTCACAGGTGCTGTTCCTTGGCTCGGGTCGCCCAGTACTCGTCCTGGCGCTCGTCCTCGATGTAGGCGGGAACGGGGAAGTCCCACCACCCGGGAACCCATGGTCCCGCGGCGTCGCGATCCGTCGGGATCTCGATCAGCGCAGGCGCTTTCGCGTCGAAAGCCTTCCGGTAGGTGCTCTCGAGATCGGCCGGGTCGTCCACCCGGAACGATTCGAGGCCGAACGACTGGCCGAGCGCCTTGAAATCGGGGCTGTACGGGGTGCCGTCGGGGCGATTGAACTCGGTGCCGATGTGCCGGCTGGTCTGCTTGCGCTGGCCACCGCGGATCGACATGAAGCCCGCGTTGTCCTGGACCACGAAGACCACCGGAATGTCGTGCTGCACGCACACGCCGATCTCCTGCGACGTCATGAGGAAGTCGCCGTCGCCGACGACACACGCCACCTGACGGTCCGGAGCGGCGAGCTTGGCCCCGATCGCGGCGGGCACCGCCCAGCCCATGGACGAGAATCCGCCGGATGTCAGGTGGGTGCGCGGGTGGTACACCGGGAACGTCTGCTTCACGGCGCCCTGCGTGTTGCCGGAGCCGGCAACGATGATGCCGTCCCGTTCCATCACCGACCGCAGGCCGCCGAGGGGGCGTTGCGACGTGAATGGGAACCGGTCGGAGTCGCGGCGGCCGGCGAGCTTGGCCTCCCACTCCGCCTTCAGCTGCTCGAGTTCGGCGAGGTACTCGGACCGGTCGGCGCTGCTGCGGGGGAGCGAGCTGACGATGGCGGCGACGGTCGGCTTGGCGTCGGCGACGATGCCGACCTCGGCCGGGTAGTTCTTGCCGATCTCGTGCGGGTCGATGTCGATGTGGATGAGCTTGGCGGGCGGAATCGAGAACGTCACGCCCTGTGCGTAGCTCGACGAAGACCAGTCGGTGAACCGGCATCCGATGGAGATCACCACGTCGGCGCGGGAGGCGACGGCGTTGCCCACGATCGTTCCGGTCTGGCCGACGCTGCCGGCGAACAGTGCGTGGTCCTCGGGGAACGCGCCCTTGCCGTTCCACGTGGTGACCACGGGGATCTGCCACGCCTCGGCGAGGGCGAGGACTTCGTCGGCCGAGTCGGACGTGATGGCGCCGCCGCCGACGACGATCACCGGTCGGCGGGAGTCGCGGAGCACGTCGACGGCCTTGTCGATCGCCAGCGGGTCGGGCTGCTGCAGTCCGACCGGCAGCCGTCGTGCGAGGTCGTGCAGGGCCACGTCGGCGGCCTCGGCCTGCACGTCCATCGGCACCTCGATGTGCGCCGGGCCCGGGCGGCCGGTCAACATGGTGCTGAACGCGCGGTGCATGATGAACGGCAGTTCCTCGACGTGGGTGGCGACCCAGCTGCGCTTCGACACCGCGTCGGTGACCTGCGGAAAGCCGTTGTCGGTGTGCCGCTCGAGTTCCTGGAGCAGGCCCCGTCCGCGCATGTGGGTGGGCGGCCCGCCGGTGATGCACAGCAGACTCGTCGAGTCGCTGTACGCGGTCGCGAGACCCAGCACGGTGTTCGCAGCCCCCGCCCCGATCGACGCCACCGCGGCCATCGGCTTACCGGACACCCGGTAGTACCCGTCCGCGAGGTGCGTGGCGCTCTGCTCGTGGTAGACCTGGATGAACGGGATCTCGGACCCCTTCTCCAGGAACGCATCGGTGAGCGACCAGATGCCGTGGCCGGGAATGCCGGTGACGTACTCGACGCCGTACTGCTTCAGGATCTGGGCGACCACCTGCCCGCCGGTCAATTTCGCCATGATCTTCTTCTCCTTGCTGTGTCAGTTCGCTACGCGGGCGGCGTAACGCAGTCCCTGCTTGGTCAGTCGGCGCACGTTCGGCTCCGACAGGTCGGCCGGCGTGTGGCCGATCGAGTGATAGAAGACCCGGCCGGCGCCCCATTGACGCACCCAGGCCACCGGGCTGCGGAGGCCCTCCAGCCAGGGCAGGTGCTCGCCGCTGAACTCGGTTTCCGCGAGCACGGTGTTGTTCGGATCGACGTGCATGTAGTACTGCTCGGACGCGACGGCGAAATCCTCGACCCCCGCGGTCACCTCGTGGTCGCGGTCGGTGATGCTTACCTTGTACGGCTGCGGATATGCCTCTCCCGCAGGGTGTTCGACGAAGTCGCCGCCGAGAAGGAAGTGGTACTTCAGGCTCGCCCGGAAGGCTGCGGCCGCGCCGTGCCACGCCGCGACCCCGGTTCCGGCCGCGACGGCGTCGAGCAGGTTCTTCTCCTGTGAATCGCTCAGGTCTTCGGTGGTGAGCGCGTTGTTCCAGCCGAGCACGATCAGGTCGTACCCGGTGAGGTCGCGGTCGAGGGTGAAGATGTCCTGCGACTCCTCGACCTGGTAGTCCAGTTCGGAGAAGAGGTCGCGTGCCCAGGCGGCGATGTCGTACGGATGGTGGCCGGGCCAGCCGCCGTAGAGGTAGAGGACCTTGGTCATGAGTACTCCCATGGATGGTGAAGCCGGAATGGTGAAACGATTAACTTATGGTGGTGAATCGTATCACCGGCTGGAGCGCTGTCAATGGGTGATGTCGAGGGGAACGTGGAGAGCGCCCGGAGGCGGACTAGGATCAGTCTTCGCCAGCCGTGCGCAACGGCCGGTTGTGGCCGATGATCGCCGACGAGGGAGTACCACTTGGTCACGATGAAAGACGTCGCCAAAGCTGCCGGAGTGTCGGTCGCCACCGTCTCCTATGCTTTCAGCAAATCGTCGAAGGTCTCTGCGACACAACGGGAACGCATCTACTCCGTCGCCGCGGACCTCGGCTACGCAGGCCCGAACATCGCCGGGAGCAGTCTGCGGTCGGGGCGGATCGGCGCGGTCGGCGTGATCGTGCCCGACTCCCCGGTGCAGGCGCTCGAAGATCCGTCCGTGACCCTGCTGATGAAGGGCATCGCCGAGATCGGGAACTCGGCCGACATCGCCCTCACCCTGTTCCCGGCCTCCCGTGGCGGCGCCCCCGATTCCCCACCGAACTCGCTCGTTCTCCGTGGCCTCGTCGACGGTGTGGTCATCCACAACGTCCCGGACGGTCATCCGCTCGTCGAAGCGATCATCGCGCGCGGTATTCCGGCCGTCGTCGTCGACTCGCCGAGAAGCGCGGGACTACCGTTCGTGGCCATCGACGACCGGCACGGCGCCTACCTGCAGATGGACCACATCCTGACACTGGGCCACCGACGCATCGGGATCATCGTCGACAAGCTCGGCCAGGACACCGAGTGCCGAATGGTGACGCTGGACGACGTCGGCGCGGCGACCGAACGCAACGCGCGGGAACGGCTTGCCGGCTACTTCGACGCGGCCCGTGACCACCACCTCCCGCCGGAGGAGTTGTCCATCGTCGTGGCGGGCAACATCGATCGTGCCGCCGGCGCCGAGGCCACCAGGATCCTGCTCGGGTGCGCTCGGCCCACCGCCCTCGTCGCGACCTCCGACGTGCACGCCGTGGCCGCGTGGCAGGTGCTGCGCGAGCGCGGACTCTCGGTACCGGACGACATGTCCGTCATCGGTTTCGACGACGCACCCGTCGCAGAACTTCTCGGTCTCAGCACAATTCACCAACCGATCGTCGAAAAGGGTCGCGCGGCCGCGACGATCCTGCT
Organism: Rhodococcus sp. WS4; assembly: GCA_006543605.1. GTDB lineage: Bacteria > Actinomycetota > Actinomycetes > Mycobacteriales > Mycobacteriaceae > Rhodococcus_F. The sequence goes on along the minus strand of RRBB01000046.1, from coordinate 47,380 downwards.
CGATCGGCTGGGCGGCGGCACCCGCACACGGTCGTTGATGAAGACGTCTCTGGTCGTCCGCACCAGTACTGCGCCGCCGCGCGAATCGTGACGATGCTCCGCGCCGGCCGGGCGTCATCCCTCATGATGGCTCGATGACGAGTGCGGTGCCACGACTGGGCGTGACCTTCATACCGACGATCGAACCCGAGCAGTTGAAGGACTTCGCGCGGGTGGCCGAGGACAGTGGCCTCGACGAGATCTGGTTGTGGGAAGACTGTTTCAAGGAGAGCGGTGTGGCGTCGGCCGCCGCCGCACTGGCATGGACGGAGCGAATCCACGTCGGTGTCGGGTTGATGCCCGTACCGTTGCGCAACGTCGCGCTCACCGCGATGGAGATCGCCACGCTCACCCGGTTGTTCCCCGGTCGAGTGATCGCGGGCGTCGGACACGGGGTGCAGAGGTGGATGGAGCAGGTGGGCGCGCGGGCGGAATCACCGATGACGCTCCTCGAGGAGTATGCGGTGGCGCTCCGTGCCCTCTTGGACGGTGAGTCGGTGAGCACGGACGGCCGGTATGTCCGGCTCGATCGTGTGAAACTCGACTGGCCTCCCACCGAACGGGTTCCGTTGATGCTCGGCGGCGAGGGCCCCAAGTCGATCCGCCTCGCGGCACGTCTGGGTGACGGTAACCTCGTCACCTCCGCGGTCGGTGACGACGACATCCGCAGGACCCGCGACCTGATCGTCGAGGAGATCGGCGACGATCGGGCGTCCGCGCATAGCATGGTCGTCCCGAAGATCGCCGCCACCGGCGACGGTGCGCAGCGACGGGTGGACGAGGAAGTGGCGCGGTGGGAGAAACCGGCCGACGCGGGAATCGGCGTCGCGGGCGACGCGACCACCATCGCCGAGGAGGTGCGGAGACTCACCGGGCTCGGCGCGACCTCCGTGGCAATCGCGCCGACCGAGGACGAACCCGATCTGCTGGGATTCGTCGAGTTCCTCGGTCGTAGTGTCAGGCCCCTACTCCCCATGTGAGTGGCAATGTGTGCCCGGGCACACATTGCCACTCACATGGGGGTCAGGTGCCGGTCGGCCAGGTGTCGGACAGGGTGTAGCCGGTGGGGAACGGGTCGGCGGGGTCGAGGCCGACCTGGCTGAGTTCGGTGATGTACGCCTGACCGCTCACCCGCGGGACCACGGCGTCGTACGTTCCGACCTTCGTGAGCCTGTCGATGCGACTCTCGAAGCGACTGCCGATCACCGATTCGTGGACGAACGTCTCCCCGACCTCGATGAGCCCCTTCGCCTTCAACACCGCGAGCCGGGCGGAGGTCCCGGTGCCGCACGGCGACCGGTCGAGCCGGCCGGGGGAGACAACCACGGCATTCCGCGCGGTGAGGACCCCCTCGGTGCGGGACAGCGGTCCGACGAATTCGGTCTGGGTGATGCCGGCGAATTCGGGATTCGTGGGGTGAACGGCGCGGATCTGTTCTGCGGCCGCGGTCTTGAGTTTCTGCCCGAGGTCGCAGATGTCGCGTGCCTCGTCGGGCTGCAGCTTCAATCCGAGTTGGTCGGCGTCGGCGAGGACGTAGGCCATGCCACCCCAGGCGACGTCGACGGTGAGGGTGCCGTAGCCGTCGAGTTCGAGCGGCACCCCGATCTCGTAGGCGAATGCGGGCTGATTTTCGAATTCGACGCTCGTCACCTTGCCGTTCTCGCAGGTGCAGCGAATGCGAATGAGACCGGCGGGCGCTTCCAGCACGATGTCGGTGACCGGTTCGACCATGGGAATCATGCCGGTCTCCAGCAGTGCGGTGGCCACACACATGGTGTTGCTGCCCGACATGGCGGGGTATTCCGTGGACTCGGCGATGACGTAGCCCATCTGCGCTTCGGGGTCCGTCGCCGGGACGACGAAGTTGACGCACTGGGTCACCGAGCCCCGCGGCTCGTGGAGCAGAAGCTGCCGGAGATCGTCGCGGTGCTCACGGAAGTACTTCATCTTGTCGAAGACCGTGGCGCCGGGGACGTCGCCGATTCCGCCGGTGACGACGTTGTTGATCTCGCCACCGACATGACACTTGACTACGTTGACTACTCGACTCCAGCGCACGATCTTCCTCCGTGTGTTCGTCTGCGTTGCGGTGCCCGGGTTCCACCCTGCCAGGGCTCGGCTTCTCTGCGCCTGCCGGCGAGAGGCGAGGCCGGCAGCAGGGGTGATTGCTGCCGGCCTCTGCGCACGTGTCGGGGAAGGATCACTCCGTGATGAACGCGCGCGGTCTGGAAACCGTGACTAGCTGCGGGCGTAGGTGAGCCCGGTCTCGGCGATGAGCTTGGTGAGTTCTTCCTTCTTGTCAGCGGGCAACTCGCCGTACGGTGCGCGGGGAACTCCGAGGTCGACGCCGACGGCCTGAGCGGCAGCCTTGGTGGCCACTGCGTAGCCTTCCTTGCCGAGGAAGTCGAGGACGTTCCACAGCCGCTTGAAGATCTCGAGGGCCTCGGTGTACTTGCCGGCCTTGGCGAGTTCGTAGATCGCGACGCACTCCCTGGGGGCGAAGTTGGGTGCACCCCAGATGGAGCCGGCGGCACCGGCGGAGAACGCGGGCAGCACGATGGTGTCCCAGCCGACGAACGTGTCGATGGCGTCGCCGAGGTTGAAGATGAGGTCGAAGGCCTGCTCGATCGACCCGGACGTGTCCTTGATGTACTTGACGGCGTCGGTGCGTTCGAGCAGTTCACGGTAGAACGGGCGGTCGAGGTTCATTCCTGTGACACCCGGCAGGTTGTAGGCGATCACCGGGATGTTCGCCGCTTCGCCGACGGTGGCGAAGTACTCGATGACCTCGTGGCGCGTGGGAGCCTCGTAGAAGGGCTGCACCAGCAGGACGGCGTCGGCGCCGGCGTCGGCTGCGTGCCGGGACAGTTCGATGGCCTCCGCCGTGCGGGTGGATCCGGTCTGGGGTGCGACGGGTACGCGGCCGGCGGCCTGGTCGATGACGACCGTGTTGACGCGCTTGCGTTCGTCGAGCGTGAGCGCCGCGAACTCTCCGGTGCTGCCTCCGGGGACCAGGCCGTGCAGTCCGTTGTCGATGAGGAAGTCGACGTGGTTGCGCAGCGCGCCTTCGTCGACGGATCCGTCCTGGGCGAAGGGAGTGGAGACGGCGGCGAGGATGCCACCCAGCTTCTTGGTCATGTTGTGTCCTTGTTCGGTAGTGGTGGTCGACAGCTGTCGTGTGGGGTTGTCGACTCGGACTTCCGGGGTCTCACTCCGGTCTCCGACAATTGTTACATTGGCGATTGTCGACAAGAGAACGATATTGAATCTAAGGTCGATCCCGGGTGGTGTCAAGGGATCGGCGGTGGTTCTTCGGCCGCTATTCGCCCACGGTGATGGGATCGCGCCGGAGGGGTTCTGCGGCGATCCTCGCGTCGACCGTGCGGCCAGCGGTTTCGTGGAGTGTCGCCGCCGCAATGATGGCCATCACGCCCGTGACGATCAGGATGACCGACGGAGACAGCGGGCTGCCGGTCGTGGCGATCAGATAGGTCGCCACATAGGGGGCGGTGCCGCCGAAGATCGCGACCGAGATGTTGAATCCGATCGAGAATCCCGCGTACCGAACGCGACTCGGGAAGATCTCCACCATCGCGGCGCCCGACGCCGACATGAACATGGCGAGGCAGATCCCCATCGCGGAGTGCGCAACGACGATCGCGGCAACGTTCCCCGTCGCGAACACCATGAACGCGGGATACACGATCAGCGTGCTCGAGACGGCGCCGAGGATGATCACCGGTTTACGCCCGTAGCGGTCCGAGAAGCGGGCGAACACGAAGATGGCGACCGCCGCCGAACACAGGCAGGTGACCGTCGACGCGGATGCCAGGCCGAACGAGAATCCCACCTCGGACTGCAGATACGTCTCCATGTAGACGAAGATGAAGTAGAACGCCGCGGCCTGGAGCGCAATACAACCGACCACCTGCAGGATCTGGCGGCGACTGGTCGACAGTGCGTCCTTGACGGGCGAGTCGCTCACTTCGCCCGAGGATTGAAGTCGTTCGAATTCCGCTGTGTCGCTCAGCTTCAGGCGAATGTAGAGTCCGACCAGGCCGAGCGGTCCCGCGATGAGGAACGGGATGCGCCAGCCCCACTCGAACATCGCCGCCTCGCTCAGTGCGGCGTTGAGGCCGAGGATGAGCACCGAGGCGGCCGCGTTGGCCAGATAGCTGGAGCAGTGCCAGAAGCTGACGGTGCGCGCCCGTCGACCGCGTTTCGCGGATTCGACGAGGAACGTCGCCGCACCGCCGGGTTCACCGCCGGCAGCGAAACCCTGGATGATCCGCAGCGTCACCAGCAGGGCCGGGGCCGCGAGGCCGATGGTGGCGTATCCCGGCAGCAGGCCGACCGCGAACGTCGACAGCGACATCAGAATGATCACCGTCGCCAGGATTTTCTTCCGCCCGACCTTGTCTCCGAGCCGTCCGAAGACGAAGCCGCCGATCGGGTTCATCAGGAACGCGACCCCGAATGCGGCGAACGTCGCCAGCAGGCTCGTTGCCGGGTTCTCGGAGGGAAAGAAGATCTGGCCGAGCAGGACGGCGAGAAATCCGTATGCCGCGAAGTCGAACCAGGTGATGAAGTTTCCGATCGCGGCGGCCGTGATGGCCCGCCGCATCTCGGTGCCGTGCAATCCGCCCTGTAGTTCCGTCATGTGTCTTCCGATCAGTCAGGGTCTATTGTCGACAAGGTTTGCGCGGGGTAATGCTGTACCGCAATGAGTTTCGGGGCTCAGCTGCAGCGGGAGGGAATGAATTCCCCGACCGCATTGGGTGTGGTTCCCGCGTGAGCTGCGTTCGCCAGTCCGACGGTCACGGGCCCCGACGCCGGGTCGACGGAGTCCATGATCGACCACGGCACCCGGAAGACTCGTCCCGGCGAGGCGGCCCAGGGCAGGATTTTGGTCGCGACGACGCGACCCCGTTGTGCGACAGTCACCTTCGGGAAACGAACCAGGTGATCGGTCCACAGCAGCAGGCGCTTGCGCGGCGGGGCCGGGTCGCCCGTCCGAAGGATTCCCGGGGACACCCAGCGGAACGGCGGGGCCGCGAGGATGCGCACCGTGGTCGCGTTCGGATCGATCGCCTCGCCGGCGTCGAGGAACGCGGCTACCCGGTCCGCGACGAAAGTGCCGTCGAGTGCTGCGATGTCGGCGGTGTCGACCGGGTGCAGGACGTTGCCCGCCGCGAAGACACCCGGCTGGCTGGTACGCAGGGCGGTATCGACCAACGGACCCTTCGTTCCGGGGTCGACGGTGATACCCGCCGTGCGCGCGAGTTCGTGGTCCGGTATCCAGTCGCCGGTGAAGACGACGGTGTCGCATTCGACGATCTCGCGTGCGCCGGTGTCGAGGTTCTCGATCTCGACCGCCTCCAGGTGTCCGCGACCGATGACCCGGACGACGCGGGTGCGGGTCGCGATCGGCAGCCGGAACAGTGCCTTGCCGGGAATGGTGAAGGCCGCGTAGGACTCCGGCGACGGGTACTGCGTCGTCATGAGCACGGTCGTGCACCCCGCGTGCTTCAGCGTCATGACCGCGGACCAGCTCACCAGTTCACCCCCGACGACCACCGCGCGTCTCCCGACGCGTCCGTGGTGCAGGTGCACGATGTTCTGCAACTGGCCGGTGGTGTAGACCCCGGAGGGCCGGTCGCCGGGAATCATCCGGGCCGGACGGGCCCGCTCGCGGGCACCGGTGGCCAGGACGAGCGCCCTCGACTCGATGCGGAGGAGACCCGCGGGTGAGGTGACATCGAGTGCGCCGTCGGGATGCACCGCCGTCACCGTCGCGTTCGGCATGATGTCGGCTCCCGCGGACTCGGCCTCCCGCACCAGGCGTTCGGCGTAGGCCGGGCCGCCGAGGAACGTGTGCATGTCGCGGATGCCGTAGCCGGGATGATCGCAATGCCTGGGGATTCCGCCGGTCCGGCTTTCGCGGTCCAGGACGAGGGCCTGGCGCCCGTGGACCCTGCCGAGCTGCGTGGCCGCAGCCAACCCCGCCGGTCCTGCGCCGACGATCGCGACGTCGGCGGATATCACGGTGCGTGAGGTGTTCGGTGCACTCATCGGACGGGTTCCTTCCGGATGTCGTTCTCGTCGGGCGAACTGGCGGGGCATCGGTGCGCCTCAACGAGCGAACCGACTTCGGCGCCGCAGAAGAAGCCCTGGCACCGGCCGTTCATCGCCCTGGTGCGGCGGCGAAGCCCTTCGAGTCCGGCCGGGGGGATCGGTGACTGATACGCGTCGCGGATCTCACCCGCGGTGACACGCTCGCAGAAGCAGACGACCCTGCCGTATTCGCTGTCACGTGCGATGAGTTCGGCGTCCTGATACGGGCGGGTGAAGGCTTCGCCGATGTTCGGCATCCGGGGCGGCGACGGCAGTTCGGTCCGTGCACTCTCGAGAACGCCCGCCTTGGTCAGCAGTTCGCCGACGTACTCGGCCACCGCCATGCCGGAGGTCAGTCCGGTCGAGCGGATTCCGCCGACCAGGACGTAACGCTGATCGTTATCGACCTCGACGAGGTAGTCGCCGTGGTCGGTGGCGGCGCGGAGTCCGGCGTACGTGGCGGTCACCTCCTCTTCGAGTAGACGCGGCATCAGCTTGCTGCCCTTGTCGAGCAGGAACTCGAAGCCGGCTTCCGACGTCGCCGTCGCGGAACGGTCGGTGAGGTCTTCCGCGGTGGGCCCGAGCATCACGTTGCCGTAGATCGTCGGGCTGACCAGAACACCCTTGCCGCGGGACGTCGGGACGGGGAGGACGATCTTGTCGATCAACGGCCGAGCCAGCTTGTCGTAGACCAGCAGTTCGCCGCGCCGCGGCGTGACGTGGAATCGGTCGTAGCCGAATTCCTTGTCGAGGTAGTCGGCCCCCAGTCCGGCGGCGTTGATCACCCACCGCGCGCTGATGTCGCCGCTCGACGTGTGGAGGATCGTCCGCTCGGACAGGACGGTCACCGACTCGGCGCGGGTCCGCGTCCGCAGCGTGACTCCACGGGTGACGGCGTCCGTCGCCAGCGTGAGGTTGGTGGTCCAGGTGCAGATGATCGACTCGTCGGGGACGGTCAGACCGCCGAGCGCGCCGTCGCCGAGTGCGGGCACGAGCCGGTATACCTCGTCGGCGTCGATGATGTCGCAGCGGGTGTAGCCGTTGTCGGCTGCCTTGTCGCGCAAGCTCGGCAGTGCGGCCAGTTCCTCGTCGTTCCAGGCGACGAGGATCGCGCCCGACCGTTCGACGGGAATCCCCGTCTGCTGTGCGTATTCGGAGAGCAGGGTGTAGCCGCGGCTCACCATGCGGGACTCGAGCGTGCCCGGCTTCGCGTCGAATCCGGTGTGCAGGATCGCCGTGTTCGCCTTGCTCGTACCGTCGCCCACATCGTCCAGTGCCTCGACGAGTGCCACGGTGTGTGGGTATCCGGCCAGCTCCCGTGCGATCGCCGAGCCGACGATGCCGGCACCGAGCACGACGAAATCGTAGTCGGGGGGCGGAGGGGTGTCAGTCATCGCTCTTCTCCTGTGGCAGCGCCGTTCGTGCGGCCGCCCGCCAGTGGTGTCGGAATTCTGCCGCGCGGTCGACCGACCATCGCGGCTCGTATGTGGTCGCCGGATCCCATTCGGCCACCGCGTCTTCCAGGGACAGGTCTGGGTTCAGCGACAACCGGGCGCAGGCCGCCGCACCGAGAGCGGTGGCGTGGGAAGACGGATAGACGTCGATCGGGATCTGGATCAGATCGGCTGTGGCCTGCATGAGACGGCGGGAGCGAGTGAGCCCGCCGTCCACCCGCAGCCGGGTGAGGGGAGCGCCCAGGTCACCTTCGACGGCAGACACCAGTTCCACCGTCTGCGCCGCCAGCCCCTCGAGGACGGCGGTCACCAACCGGGATCGGTCGGTGGACAACGTCATCCCGGTGAAGGACGCCGTGGCGTCCGGCCGCCACCAAGGCGCGGCGAGACCGGCCAATGCGGGCACGAAATACGTTCCACCGGAATCATCGGCGGCCACGCCGTCGAGGTCGTGTGCCGACTCGATCAGCCCGAGGTCCTGGATCCACCGGATGGCGGACGCCGCGGTGTAGGCCTGGCCGTCGACGCAGTACGACGTCTTCCCGCGCACGTTCCAGGCGACGCAGGACGCCAAGCCGGCGGTCGAGCGGACCGGAAGCGTGCCGGTATTGGCCAGCAGAAACGCGCCGGTACCGAACGTGCACTTGGCGGTGCCGGCCTCGAAGCACCGCTCGGCCAGCAGAGCCGCCTGCTGATCGACGACGAGACCGCCCACGGCGGCGTCGGATCCGAAGACATCCGTGGTACCCACGACGACGTCGTTGGCGACGATGGCTGGCATCCGCTCGGCGGAGAGTTCGAACAGATCGAGAAGCTGCGGATCCCACGCGACCGTGTCGAGGTCGGTGAGCAGCGAGCGGCTGGCGGTGGACGAATCTGTGACGAATTCTCCGGTCAGGTAGTGCACGATCCAGGTATCCGTCGTGGTGACCACGCCCGCCGGAGTGGCGTTCCGGCGCAGCCACTGCATCTTCGGCGCCGAGAAGTACGGATCGAGCACGAGGCCGGTCCGGTGTTCGACCCACGACTTCGACTCGGACTTGCTCCGGCACAACTGGTCCGACCGGCGGTCCTGCCACACCACGGCCTGGCTGAGCGGACGACCCGTGTCCGGATCCCACACCAGCACCGTCTCACCCTGATTGGCGAGCGACACGCCGGACACCGGCACACCCGCTTTCGCAACTGCGCACCGTCCCGCTTCGAGGACCGAGCTCAGCAGTTCCATCGGGTCCTGCTCCACGCCGCCCGCGGCGAGATATGCCGGACGGACCGGTGTTTCGGCGATCGCGAGGACGTTGCCGCCCTCGGAGACGACGACAGCCTTCGTGCCGGACGTGCCCTGGTCGATGGCAAGGACTGTCACAGTTCTTCCTCGAGATGTTCACGACGATCGAACTCGAACTTCGCTGTCGGGTCGTCGACCCGCCACACGTCGACGTTTCCGTCCCACAGCGTCACCAGCCAGCACTTGCGCCCTCGCGACGGCACGACCATGGTGGCGTGCGCCCAGGGCGACGCCGTACCGCTCCGCAGGTCGATCCGCCGGATAGCCTGTCCAACAGCATCTTCCGGCCTCCATGTGCCCCACGCGGTGTCGTGGCGGCTCGGCGCCGTCACGACAGGCTCACGATGACGTGCTTGACCCGGGTGAACTCCTCGAGACCGGCCGCGCCGCCCTCCTTGCCGTAGCCCGAGCCCTTGAAGCCACCGAGCGGTCCTTCCGGTCCGACCGCCATGTGGTTGTTGACCCAGACGACTCCGGACTCGATCGCGTTGACGTTCCGCAGCGCCCGGCCGATGTCGCGGGTCCAGACCGACGCGGCGAGACCCTGCTCGACCGCATTGGCCTTCTCCAGCGCGTCCGCCTCGTCCGTGAACGTCTGGACCGTGGCGACGGGACCGAAGATCTCTTCCTGAACGAGCTGGTCGTCCTGCTGCAGACCGTCGATGAGGGTGGGTTCGTAGAAGTAGCCGGGGCCGTCGACGATCTTGCCGCCGGTCACGACCCGGGCGTGGTCGGGCCGGCCGTCGACGAGTTCCGCGACGCGGGCCCGCTGCCCCTCCGAGATGAGGGGGCCGAGCACCGTCGACGGATCGGCGGCGTCGCCGATCCGGGCCGCTGTCAGGCTGTCGGCCAGCGCCTGCACGAAGGTGTCGTGGATGTTCTCGCTCACCAGCAGCCGGGTGGCCGACATGCACTCCTGGCCGGCGTTGAACAGGATTCCGTTGGTGAGGATCGAGAGTGCGGCGTCGAGGTCGATGTCGTCGTAGACGACGACGGGAGCGTTGCCGCCCAGCTCGAGTACCAGTCGCTTGGGCGTGGCGCCCGCCGCTTCCGCGATCCGCTGTCCGGCCGCCGTCGAGCCGGTGAACGACACGAGGTTGACGTCGGGATGCCGGACCAGAGCGTCCCCGACCACGCTGCCCTTGCCGTGCACGACATTGAGAACGCCCGCGGGCAGCAGTTGCTGGGCCAGCTCCGCGAACCGGGTGGTGGCCAGTGGGGTCAGCTCGGCCGGCTTGATGACCACGGTGTTGCCTGCGACCAGCGCGGGTGCGAGCTTCCAAACGGCCTGCCAGAGAGGGAAGTTCCAGGGGGTGATTCCGAGTACGACTCCGAGGGGTTCGCGCCGGACGAAGCTGGTGTTGCCGGCGGTGAATTCTCCCGCGGCCTGCGCGGATAGCGCCCGGCCCGCACCGGCGAAGTGCCGGAACGCCGCGACGATGCCGGGAAGCTCGTCGCCCTTCGCCGCCGTCGTCGGCTTGCCGGCATCGATGGTCTCGAGGTCGGCGAGTTCGTCCAGGTTCGCCTCGAGGAGGGTGGCGAGGTCGTGCAGAATCTGCGAGCGCTCGCCCGGCGTCTTCGCCGCCCAGGCCGGGAAGGCCGCGCGAGCGGCGTCGACGGCGCGGTAACCGTCCTCGACGGTCGATTCCTGGAGTTCGGCGACGATCTCACCGGTGGACGGGTTGACGACCCGTCGAACCTGTTCGGAGGATCCTGCCACGGCCTTGCCGTCGATGATGTTGGTGACGGAACGAAGCGTGGATGACATGAAGTTCCTTTCGAATGTATTTCGGCGCAGGGTGAGTGGGTCAGGGGAGCGGGATATCAGAGGTGTCCGGCCTGGGTGTCGATGGACTTACCGCGCCGGCTCTTGGGGATCATCATGTAGATGACGGCACCGGACGCGATGACCAGCAGCATGCCGAGGCCGACATGGGTGGGGTCTGAGTAGATCAGGAGTGCGCAGAGCACGACGGACCACAGGATCGCCAGGACGAAGATGACCGGGCTGACGATGCCGTAGTGCCACGGGTGGGCAGGTAGCTTGCGCTTGATCAGTCCGTAGAAGCCGACGACGACCACGACACCGTAGGCCATTCCCCAGGCGAGTGCCGTCATCGCGGCGAGCACGGACAGCAGCGAGGACCACAGTGCGAACACCACGGAGATCGCGAAGATCGTGAGTGTCGCGTTGATCGGAATCCGCTGGGCGCTGACCTTGCGCAGCCAGGAGGCCGCCGGGATCTGACCGTCACGTGCCTGCGACCACAGGACGCGAATGCCGGTGAGCTGCAGCATGACCAGGGCGGCGAACAGGGCGATGATCGCGACGGCTTCGAAGATGTTCGCGAACGCCGTGCCGACCGCGGTGTCGAGGATCAGCTTCACCGGGGTGGTGCTCTCCATGACGGCCGGGAGGTCCTGGATGGCGAGCATGATCAACGCGACCATGAAGATGCCGACGACGTAGGAGGAGACGTTGGCCATCACCGATGCCATCGGTGCCTTCCGGGCGGCGTCCTTGGTCTCCTCGGAGGCGTTTCCGGTGGCGTCGAACGACGAGATCGCATATGCGGGAAGGATCATCGCGAGAAGGAAGGGGACGAACCAGTTGCCGCCGGTGGTCGTTCCCCCGGACTCGTTCAGGAACGACAGCGGCTGGGTCGGATGCTTCACGACCAGCAGCACCGCTACCAGCGCGACGACGCAGAGCACCTCCGCCACCACACCGATGTTGTTGAGTACGGCGGCGACCTTGACCCCGGCGATGTTGATGACGGTGCCGAGCACGATCAGGCCCAGCGCCCAGGGCAGGGCGTCGGTGTTGTCCTCGAACGTGACGCCGAACCAGCCGGCCACGAAGGGAGCGATGCTCACCGCAACCGTGGTGACCGCGACGGTGTGGGCGATCAGCAGCCACCATCCGGTTTGCCAGGCCAGCCACGGCTTCCCGGTGATCCGTCCGGTGATCTGATACACCCCGCCTGCCAGCGGATAGGCGGAGACCAGCTGCGCGACGGCAAGTCCGACCGTGAACACCTGAAGGCCGCCGCCGACGAGGAACGACCAGAACGATGCCGGCCCGAAGAATCCGAATCCGACGATCAGCGTCGTGAAGATTCCGGAGGCGATGGCGATCGAGGTGAACTGGACGCCGAAGGCCGAGAACAGGCCCAGCGTTCGGTTGAGTTCCTGCTTGTAGCCGAGCTTCTCCAGATAGGCGGAATCCGTGTCCGCTCCGGAATCGAGGTGCGCACGTTCGGGTTCGGTGGGCGGTTGAGTGGACACCGGGGGCTTCTCCGGGGTTATGGCCATCGTGACCTCGCTGGTCTCTGTCGCGGGCATCTCGGCGGGGGATGTGCCGAGACGAGGTTCGGTTGTCGTGGAAGAAGGCGACGGGGATGCATCGCGCTTGTTCTACTGTCGACAATCTACCACAAATCGGTGTGACCTCAATCACCAGTTGTTTCCGCTGGATTACCTCTGCGTCAACCGCGCCCGAGGCGACTGTCGCCGGCACTCAGATCGACGAGGGAGCGTGCGGTGTCGTAACCGAGCCGCTCGAGTCGCGACGCCAGCGCCAGGAACACCTGCGCCGTGGTCACGGCATCGCCCAGCGCGTGGTGCGGATCGACGACCGGAAGGCCGAGCGTGTCGGCCAGCCATTCCAGGTTCGGCTCACGCCGGTGCTGTCGCGGCGCCACACCGACCGCACGGGCGAGGGCAGCGGTGTCGACGACCGCAGGCCGGAACTTCAGCCCGTTGTCGCGGAAGGCGCGGGAGAGGAAGGCCGTGTCGACCCAGGCCGCGTGAGCCACGAGGACGCGGTCGGTGAGGAGATGTCGCAGGACGCCGACGGCCTCGCTCAACGGTGGGGCATCCGCGACGTCCGCCTCCCGGAGCGTGTGGACGGCAACGGCCTCCGGTCGGATGTCGCACTCCGGGTGGACCAGTCCGTACACGCTCTCCGACGTGACGATGCGGCCGTGCCGGACGACGACCGCCCCGTACGACACGATGGTGTCCCGCATGAGATCCAGCCCGGTCGTCTCCAGATCGACGACCGCGAACTCGGCATCCCGCCACGGACACTGCAGAGTGTCGGTGCGTCGGAACAACCGGTGTCCCCTCATGGAAGGCGTGCCACCCATTCGCTTTCCAACCGGTTCTGGACCTCGGCGACCGCACGGAACGATTCACGCAGATATCGGCGGGTCAGCGTGTCCAACTGGTTGGGCGCGACCCACGTCGTCGCGGCGGTGCTGCCTTTGATGGCCTCGATCTCGCGGCCGAGGACCAATCCGTAGATGTATTCGAACGCCCGGACGAGTGTTTCCGTCTCGTCGGAGGTGAGGAGATCGACCTCCCGCCCGCGACGCAGTCGGGTGATGGTGGAGCCTCGATCGTCTCCGGTGACCACCGCGATCCACCGGCCCAGGGATGCGATCGGCACGAGTCCGCCCGCCTTGAGGTCGAGGTGGCCGCGGTTGGCGCCGGAATGCTCGACCACGAAGTTGCGTACGAACCCGACCGGGGGTCGTCGCGAGGTCGTGAAGCGCAGCAGGGCCGACAGATACTCGCGACTGCGAGTGGTGGCGAGCATGGCATCGGACACCGACCGTCCGAGCGACACCCCGCTGACGGGTCTGCTGTCGGCGATCATCGACGACAGCAACAGGGCGTTCTTCTGGGTGGGGTTCGTGATCCACGACGTCGCGGCAGCGACCGCGTCGGTACGCGATCGCGCGAACAGCGGGTTGGTGGCGTTGGCGCCGTCGGCGCAGCGGGGCAGGCCGCAGCGTTCCATATTGTCCAGAACGCGCCCGGCCCAGTTCTGCAGTTTCCGCGCAGGCAAGTCCGCGCCGGGGCAGGTCTTCCCAGACGAGCCCGGTATCGACGTCCGACTTCGGGAGGGGTTCGCGCCGGGCGACCGACCCGAGCAACAGCCAGGACGTCCGCTGGGGGACGTGGTCGGCGCCGATCTCGGTCAGTTCGACGAGCCGCCTGATGATCGAGTCGATCACCGCGGACATCAGACCGGCGACGTGCATGACGGACGCTCCGGTGTCGTACAACTCGATCCAGGTTCCGGGGAGCAGCTCCGCCGCCGACGCCAGTTCCTCCACCGTGCTCGCGTCGTCGATCGCCCGGCGGACGACCAGGGGATTGCGCACTTCGGCCGACGCGAGATCGACGACGCGGAGAATCCCGACCGGTCTCTCACTCGGACCCGTCACCACCAGATGGTGCACACCCGACTCGACCATCTTCAGGAAGGCGTCGCCCACCAGCGTCTCCGCGGGGACGGACCGGGCGGGGAACGAGGCAATCGACGATGCCGGGGTGTGCGCGTCGACATGGCAGTCGGCGAACGCGCGCCGGAAGTCGTTATCGGTGACGATGCCGATTTCGCCGCCCCGGTCCATCAGGGCGTAGGACTGGCCGGCCTCGGTGATCACGGACGCGGCCTCACCGACTGTCGCGTCGGCGGGACACCAGACCACCGGGCGCATCTGATGACGTGCTGCCCGCAACGATTGATCGACCAGGCCGGAACGGGCCAGTCGCTCCCGCGTGACGAGAGTGCCGTAGTGCCCGAACCGGAGCCGCTCCGGGTGCCGCAGCACGGGCCGCGGGTCCGGGAAGCGGTAGCAGAGGGTGTCCTCCGAGGCGCGGATCGCGAGAGGCGGAGGCAGTCCGGACAGCACCGAGATCTGCCCGAAGGTTTCGCCGGGGCCGAGAAGATCGACGACCCGGCCGCGGTCGATCACCTCGACCTCCCCGGTGCGGACTACGTAGAAATGATCGAGTGGGGCCTCGCCGGCCTCGACGATCCGAGCGCCGGTGACGAAGTACTCGACCTCCACCGTCCGTGCCAGGGCGTCGAGATCGGCCGACTCCAGCGCGTCGTACGGCGGCTGACCGCCGAGGAAATCGACGTACTCACGCATTCGACGGTTGAGTACCGTCGAACGCAGCGGTTGCGGCCGGGGCCGCGTCGGTCGAACCGTGGACGTGCCGGTCGATCTCGCGGGTGATCGCCTCGAGGTCGCCGGAATCGATGATGGTGAGCAGACGCTCGTGTTCGGCGACGACGTCGTGCAGGTCGGGGAACGACTGATGATCTGCCGAGAGGAACAACTGGAGCTGGGATTCCCAGCTGCGCCACAGGTCCAGCAGGAGCGTGTGCTCGGACAGCTCGTAGATCACCCGATGGAAGCTCATGTGCGCGTCGACGGTCCGGGCCATGTCGCCGTCGTCGGCGCTGCGTGCCATGTCCTGGAGGGTCCGCACGATCCTGGTCCGGCCGGCCCCCGACAGTCGCGGCATTGCCAACTCGATCGCGTACGGTTCGAGCCGTTTGCGCAGACTGGCGATCTCGGCCATCCCCTTCGCGCTGACCTCTGCGACGAACGCACCCTTGTACGCGATCTTCACGACGAGGCCCTCGTCGGCGAGGATGCTCAACGCCTCGCGCAGCGGAGCCCGGCTCACCCCCAGGTCGGCGGCGATGTGTGCTTCGCGGAGCTGACTGCCGGGTGCCAGGGTGCCGTCGAGGATCGCCGTGCGCAGGACGTTCGCGACGGTGCCCGGCGTGGTGCGCTGGTGGATTCTTCCGAGGGAGATGTCGCCGTCCTCGCGTCGACCCACACTCGATCCCGGGGGACGATTCGGTGACAGGGTCATCGGGTTGTCCTTTCTGATGACGGTTGATTCGACGTTGACCACGCCGGGAGCCTTTTGTCGACAGTAGATCAACACTGCTGAACTGTGGAGCGTCCGCGCTGCCTACTCGCCGTTCGCGGACACGTAGAAGTGGCCGCGTTCGAGTACCGGATCGAGTATTCCGGTGTCGAGTTCATTGGCCGCATCCTCGAATCCGGCGGCGTCCCGGCGCTGTCCGGGATACCCGATCAGGGCTTTGACCTGGGGTGTCATGAAGTAGGCGCCGGCGATGATCGAGGACAGCGGATCGAACGTGAACTTGTCCTCGGCCCACATTCTCTTCACCCGTGCGCGCAGGTCGTCACCATGGAGATCGGTTGCCTCGTCGATCGCCGAGAGGACCGCGTCGAAGACGTCGGCTCGGGCGGCGAGCGCCAGATTCAGGTAGCGGAGGTACTCGTCGGCCTCGCTGGCGGCGGGATTCTCGCCGGATTCGGGGATCAGGCAGTCCGCGATCCGGAGGAGCGTCGCCAGTTCGGACTCCGTGAGCGGGCGCGGCGGGGCCGTGTGCCTGCCCGGTACGGACAGTCGTCGCTTCGGTGTCGATTGCAGGTCGAGTGATGCGGTGCTCATGCCGTTGCCTTCCGTGCGTTGACGTCCTCGACGACCTTCTTGCCGACGCGCAGGGCGAGGGCGCTGATCGTGGAGGTCGGGTTGGCGGATCCGGAGGTGACGAAGATGCTGCCGTCGGCGATGTAGAGGTTGTCGGCATCGTGGGCCCGGCCGTGCGAATCGACCACGGACGTCTTCGGGTCGTCGCCCATCCGGGCCGTCCCGAGAAGATGTCCCGGCTGGTCGACCCACAGTTCCTGGGTGAAGATCTGCTTCGCGCCCGCCGCCTCGTGGAGTTCGACCATGCGGTCGACGGTGTACTTCAGGATCTTCCGTGTGTTCTCGCTGACGCGGTACTCGACTTTCGGCGCCGGCAGACCGTCGGCATCGAACTCTTCGGTGGACAGGGTGACCCGGTTGTGTTCTTCGGGTAGATCCTCCACGTTGGCCGCCCAGAGGATTCCGTTGGACGACGCCCGCGCGACGTCGTGAATGGCCGGTCCCCACAGGTCGTCGAAATCGAGTTGCCGGTGGGTCTCGATCGTGTTCAACGGTCCGGGGGTCGGGAGGGCGTGGAGTTTTGCCCCGCGGACGAATCCGCGGGAGGTGTCCGTGTCGTAGAACTGCATCGAGTGGATGAGCTGTCCGGCCGGCCCGCGCCAGCTCTCCAGGTTGTCCTCGTAGTACCCGGTCGCGGTGCAGTTGGGGTGCAGCATGAGGTTCCGGCCGACCTGACCCGAGGAATTCGCGAGGCCGTGGGGATGCTTCTCGTCGGCCGAGAGCAGGAGGAGCCGCGGTGTGCCGACGCCGTTCGCGCAGATGACGACTGCGTGCGCGGGCTGGAAATGGACGCCGCCGGTGCGGTCGACCCATTCGGCGCCGGTGGCGCGGCCGTCGGCGTCGGTGACGATCTTGCGAACGCGCGCACCGGTTTCCACTCGGGCGCCTGCCTGTTGCGCCTGCGGCATGTAGATCAGGTCGAAGGAGGCCTTCGCGCCCTGCGGACAGCCCCATTCGCAGACACCCCAGCGACCGCACTGCTCGAGTGTCTTGTTCTTCTGGCTGGGAATCGCGTTGGTGCCCGGCCACCAGTGCCAGCCGAGCTCGTTCGCCGCTTCGGCTGCTTTCATGCCGGGCTTGCCCAACGGGTGTGGCGGCAAGGGATATTCGAGACCGTCGGGGTAGGCGGTGTCGCCGTCCAGGCCGGAGACGCCGATGAATTCGTCGACCTCGTCGTGGTACGGCTTGAGGTCGTCGTAGCTGATGGGCCAGTCGTCCGCGACACCGTCGAGGGTCTTGACCCGGAAGTCCGAGGGCAGCAGCCGTGGCCATTCCGCGCCGTAGAAGATGGAGCTTCCGCCGACGGCGTTGAACATCACGGGCCACATGTCGGACTCGGTCACGTCGACCGGGTAGTCGGAGGGCAGGGCGCGGACATTCGGATCGTGGGCCCAATCGTGCTGGATGAGCAGTTCCCACTCGGGATGGTTGGCGGGGAAGTCGCTGGGGTTGACCCAGTCGCCCTGCTCGAGGCAGAGAGTGTTCAGTCCCGCCGTGGCAGCGGTGTGCGTGACCACCGCGCCGGACGGTCCCGCGCCGATCACCAACACGTCGACAACGTCGTGGTGGGTGACATCGGAGTCAGTGGAAGTCATCGTGGTCGACCTCATTTCGTCTAATTGTCGACATTACGTCAATGGTGATGCGAGTCACGTCGGGTGTCAACTGCGTCGGGTGTCGAATGGCAGTGCGGTGGGAGCCCGAGGCGGCAGGGCCCCCACCGCAGCATTGGGGGATCAGGCTCCGGCGAGGACGCCACCGTCGACGACGAATGCCGTCCCGGTGATGGCGGTGGAGTGATCCGACAGCAGGAAGGCGACGGAGTGCGCGATCTCGATGGGAAGGATTGCGCGTCCGATCGGCTGGAAGTCGGGGAGTCCGGCCTCGAGTTCCTCGCGTCCGCCGAGCGCCGTGTAGTGCGGCACGTTCAGCGGGGTGTCGACGAAGCCGGGGCACAGGGTGTTGGCGCGGATGCCCTGGGCACCGAAGTCGAGGGCGATGGCCTTGGTCAACGTGAGCACGGCACCCTTGCTCGCCGTGTAGGTGGTCAGCAGCTTCTCGGCGCCGATGGAGTTGATGGAACCGAAGTTGACGATCGACCCGCCGCCCACCTTCAGCATCTCGGGAATGGCGTACTTCGAACCCAGGAACACGCCCTTCACGTTGACGTCGAACGTCTTCTGGTAGTCCTCGACCGACGCGTCCAGAATGGTGCCGGGCTTGAGGATGCCGGCGTTGTTGACGATGCCGTCCAGCTTGCCGAACGTGGTCACCGTGAAGTCGACGAGGTCCTTGACCTGCTCTTCTTCGGTGACATCGACGACGCGGCCGATCAACCGATCGTCGTCGACCTTCAGCTGGGGCAGGCTGGACTCCGAGTGCACGGTGGCAACGACCTGTGCCCCCTCGTCGTGGAGGTGCAACGCCGTGGCGAGGCCGATGCCTCCACCTGCTCCCGTAACGATGACTGTCTTGCCCTGCAGCAGCTGGCCCATGGTGTTCTCCCTCGGGGTCGTGGTGATGTGGAAGCGCGTAAACGCGGAAGCGATTGACTCTTTGTCGACAATCGACCAGGCAAGTGTGCGCCCTTCCGGGCGGCCGGTCAAGCGTCGGGCGGGATTCGTCCAGCGCTTGACCCCGGCGCGGGAGCGTCCTAGATTTCTAGTCGATTGTCGACTAGAGCACATTCTGTGCCTGACCGTTGCGTCCAACACCCTCACGCCCATCGATCAAAGGACGAGTCTCATGACCCCGAAAGTCCGATTGCTGCACGAACGCCTGGCCGCCGTCGTGAGCCAGCTCCGGCACGGAGAGATGATCTACGTCGCGGACGCGGGTAGCGGCACCTCGTCGGCGAGCCTCGTGCCGCTGTCGCCGGACGTCGAGACCATCGACCTCGGCATCGCGCCGGGATTGCCGTCGGTCGGCGACCTGCTGTCGGTGCTGTGTGAGGTGGGTGATTTCGAAGCGGCAATCGTCACCGAGGACATGGTGACCGCCAACCCCGAAGCCCGGAAGTTCGTCTCCGAACTGGTAGGGGAGGAGAACGTCCACGAGCTGCGATACCTCCCCGAGTTTTACAATCTTCGCGACCGCGTGAAAATCTTCGTCCAGACCGGCGACTACTCGGTGCACGGCAACGTCGTTCTCGTCGCCGGCTACCCGAGCCCGCCGATTCCGTTGAACTGGCTCACGTCGCCGACCTGGTTCGAGGACTTGCCGCCCGCACCGCCGACCGGTCCGGGAAGTCCGGAGGCCTGACATGCCCTTCTTCGACGGCGTACGGAACACGGTCTACTACCGGCGGTGGGAAGCGGCGGGGCCCTGGGCCCGAATCCTGCTCCTGCACGGATTCGGTGAGCACTCCGGTCACTATCACCGGCTCGCGGGTCAGCTGAACTCGGCCGGTCTGGACGTGTGGGCACCCGATCACCTCGGCCACGGTCACACCGGCGGACCGGGAGGATTCTTCCCGTCGGTGGACGAACTCGCCTCCAACGCAGGAGTTCTCGTCGAGATCATGACCGACGAAGAATCCGACCTTCCGGTGGTCGTGCTCGGTCACTCGCTCGGTGCGCTCACCGGTGCTCTCCTCTCGATCCGGACACCGTCCCTGCGGACCGGGTTGATCATGACGGGAGCACCCCTCTGGGGTCTGCCGCGTGAGGCGGAGGGCCGGACCGACCTCGTCATGGCGAAGGACCGGTCGTACCTCGACGCACTCGAGAACGATCCGCTCGGCTTCGACACCGCTCCCGCCGAACCGAACCTCTGGCAGGCGCTCACCGTGGCCGGAGGAAAGGTGCGGGCGTGTCTGCCGGCGCTGACGATGCCGATCCTGTTGGTCAACGGCGAATTCGACGTCTTCGCGACGCCCGACCGGGCAGCCGGATTCGCGCGCGAACTCCAGCACGGGCAGAGCCGTGTGGTCGCGGGCGGCTACCACGACATTCCGAACGACGTGGCGCACCGAGAGGTCGGCTCGCTGATGATCGAGGCGATCTCGGATTGGTGCCGAACCGTCCATCCGCTGCCGACGGGAACGTCATGACCGGGCGGCTCCGTCTGTCGCAGTACTTGTTCCGACGTCGACGCCCCGAGTCGGTGGCCGTCGACCCGTTGCCCTCGAGCTCCGCCGACGAACTTCGGCCGTTCCGCACGAGCGAGGGCAGACGGGTCCTGGAGTTCGGACTCAGCGCTCTCGTGGACCTCTAGAGCTCGACTACCCATGCCATCGCGGGGTTCGACCCCGCACACAACGGAGGAATTCGATGAGGAAGATCTTTCTGGCCTGCCCGTACAGCCACGCCGATCCGGCGGTGACACATGAACGCTTTCTCGCCGCCAACGAGGTGGCGGGACACATCGTCGAATCCGGCCACGCGGTGTTCAGTCAGGTGTCGATGTCTCACCCCGTCAATCTGACGTTCGCCGGGAAGGACAATGCGAAGATCGGCGCGCTGTGGCGACCCGTGGACCCGGTGTTCATGGACGCGATGGAGGAGCTGATCATCCTCGACCTCCCCGGATGGGATCGGAGTTCGGGGATCAGACGCGAGATCGAGTTCTTCGAGAGCCGGGGCCGCCGTGTGAGCGTGTGGTCCGAGGCGTCCACCGACTTCGTCGAGCGCGAAGGGTGCGGTTCCGGGTGTTCACCTATGGCGAGAAATGATGCGGGCCTTGGTAGGTCCACGAACTGACGGTTTCGGTTGCCGAACTTGACTGGGGCCGATGAGGCTTTCCTCGCCGCACGCTCCGGCTGGCGGCTGGAGGCTGACACGACACAGCGCCTGATCCCCGCCGGACGTGCGGCCGCTCAGACGCAGCATCGGGTCGCGCGGGCACTCGGCGGAGCAAAGACACGTTGACAAAGGGATTTGGGCGAGGCAGTGCGATAGGCGAGGCAGTGCGATAACTGAAAGTATCGTCGCCTAGTCCGCACAAATCATGACTGACATGGCCAGACCTGCCTACATGTTCATCGGCACCGTATTGCGTCGCCGTGCGCCTTCGGGCGTATCGCCTTGATCGCGGCGCCGATCAGTCTGTAATTGCAGCTCTCAACGGTCGCTGCGCTGCTGACACCCGCGGCTTTCACGAACCGCCGCACCGTCTTGCTGTCACCGCGCAGCGTGGGCGATCATGCGCAATCCGACCGCGGCTACACGTTCGTCGACCCGTCGCCGTCCCGTTCCCGGCGCGCACTGGTCAGCGATTCGACCGCGTCGGTCATGTGCCGATCGATCTCCGCCAGCATCTCCGTGAGATCACCCCCCAGCAGCCGGTCGAGCAACCTCTGGTGCTCCTCGACCGCTGTCGGCGGTCGGATATACCGCTCGTCGAAGGCCGACATGCACAGCATGGTCTCGGCGGCCAGCGTGGAGAACATGCGGCTCAGCCGTGGGCTTTGCGCGGCCTCGACCATCGTTTCGTGGAAATAGAGGTCCTCGCGGGCCAGTTTCGGCCAGTCACCGGCGTCCATGTACTGCGCGATGTTCCGCAGGATCTCTTCGAGACGAGCCGCGAGTCCGGCCGGAATCCCGCGTTCGTACACGGTGCTCGCCGCTTCCTTCTCGATGGCGCGCCGGCCACGGTAGACGTCCTCGATGTCGCCGACCTCGAGCTCGACGACGAACACGCCTCGGTTGCGGTGGCTGACCAGGAGTCCCTCCTGGGCGAGGCGCTGCACGGCCTCTCGGACCGGACCACGGCTCATCTTCAGCCGAGTGGCCAGCTGTAACTCGCTGATCTGCTCACCCGGGGCGAAGCTGCCGTCCAGAATCCGCTCCCGTAGTTGCTCCGCGATCACCGCGGAGGTAACCCGAAGAGACATGGGAACCATGTTGTCGATGCCGGTCATCTTGCTGCTGCCTTTCCCGATGCACCGTCAACTGACGGCTGTTGCCGCCTTGTCGACCTGTTGACAGTTGGCAAGCCTACACCTCAGCGCCCAGTGACCTCAGTGGCCCCGCCGCATATCGATGGAGGACGTCCGCGTCCTGCGATCAGGCCTGCTCACTATGTCTCTGCTCGATGATCCATGCCGCGATCTGGGTGCGGGAGCGGTGGGGGCGTCCTGGTTGACCAGTGCGTGCTGTCCGGCAGCATCGTCCATGAGCGCTTCGGCGGTACGATCGCCGAGCTGTGCCGCGAGGGCGACTCCGCGCTCGACATAGAGTGCCGACGCCTCTGCGTCGCCGTACAGCCCGGACAGCACACTCGGCACGTATAGCGCCTCGAGCTGTTCCGGACCGGCTTTGCCGCCCTGAACCGCCAGAAGTTGCGCGAGCACCGCATACCCTCGCGGAGCTTTCCACGCGCCCGCCAATACGGGTACAGCGCCGCCGCCAAGCGGCTCCCCGCAATTGCCTCGGTCGGACTGCTCAGGCAGAACTGCAGCGCCGCACGGATGTTGGGCTGCTCGGCGTCGAGGCGCACGATCCAGGCCACCTGCCGCGAATTGATCCAGTCGGACTCCGCCCGCAGCACCAACTGTTCGTACCAGTCCCGGTGCCGCCGCAACAGCGATGCGAACTCGGAGGTCTCCTGCAACCGTTCGACACCGTAGTCGCGTAGCGTGCTCCAGCAGTCGGTACCGCACCGTTCCCGCGACCTCTTCCCGAATCAGGATTGATTTGTCGATCAGCGACGCGACCACGTCTACAACCTGGGATGACGTCATGGTGTCAGCGCAGATGCCTTCCACTGCATCGAGTTCGAAGCTGCCCGAGAACACTGTCAACCGCGCCCACAATTCTCGCTCGTCTGGGGGGCACAACTCGTGGCTCCAGTCGATACACCACTGCAGAGTTTGCTGCCGTGCCGGCGCCCCCCTGCTGCCCGTTGTCAGAAGGGCGTACCGGTCGGTCAGCCGTTGCAGGATCTGCTCCACGGACATCACCCGGAGTCGCGCAACCGCCAGTTCGACGCAAGCGGCAGGCCGTCCAGGCGGCGGCGGATCGCCGCGATGACGTCCTGATTGCCGTCGGTGATCTCGAGGGTCGGCACCGCAATCGTCGCGCGTTCGGCGAAGAGGTTCATCGCCTCGAAATGGCCCAGGCCGCCGACCCTCGACGGCTGGTCCGGGTCCGGCATGGTGAGGGGCGGGACCCGGTGCACGGCTTCTCCACCGATCCCGAGCGGTTCGCGGCTGGTCGCGAGAATCCGGAGGTCCGCGCGGGCGCGGAGCAGAGTTGCGGCGAGGTCGGCGACGGATTCGATGAGGTGCTCGCAGTTGTCCAGTAAGAGCACAAGCTTCCGCTCCGCGAGATACTCACGAGCCGCGACACGGAGAGCAGCCGGCGAACCTCGGCGATCTCACGACGGTGGCCGACGAAGCTCGTCAGTTCGTGCGGAAGGTTTCCCGCATTCACCCTGATACCGGGAGGGCATGAAACCGCCGCCTTCATCTCACGTACCCTGCAACCACGGTACATTCCGCGAATACCTGCGCCTCGTCGCTCCACGGGCAGCCAGCAGTCTCTTGCCGCTCGCGGCGGCCAGTTCTCCCTGCGCACCGAGACAACTTAGGTTAGGTTTACTTCGTGATAGGGTTCACGCGCTTCCTCGCACGCATCTGCTGATCGCTGTCTCGTCGTCGACAGTAGCGATCGAGGCTCGAGTGGAGCACCCATCCTGGACAAGTAGAAGGCACTGACTAGCGAGAACACTTCCGTGGGCCGAATCGGCCTTGTGGCCATCACCGCCGCACTGGCGAGCGCGCTTGTCGCGTGTGGGCAATCCGAGGCAGTCGATGACACCGGCGCCACCTCGACCGGGGAAGGCAGCACGAGTTACCCACTCGTCGTCGAGAACTGCGGCAAGACAGTCACAGTCGACGCTCCGCCGCAGCGGGTGGTGTCGCTGGATCAGGGATCAACCGAGATCCTGTTGTCGCTCGGACTCGCCGACCGGATGGTGGGTACCGCGTCGTGGACGGATCCCGTCCGCGAGAACCTGGCGGAAGCCAACGCATCGGTGCCGCGGCTCGCCGACAACGCACCGACGTACGAGGTCGTTCTCGACGCCGACCCCGACTTCGTCACCGCGTCGTTCGGTAGGCACTTGAAGCAGGGCGGGGTGGCGGAGCGTGCCCGGTTCGAGGAGACCGGCGTGGAGTCGTACCTGTCTCCCACCGACTGCGAGAACGGGGTGAGCATCAACGGCGGCGGGAAGCGCACCACACCGCTGACCATGGACGCGCTGTATCAGGAAATTCGTGAGCTCGCAGCCGTGTTCGATGTGAACGAGCGCGGCGCGCAACTCGTCGACGAACTGCAGGGCCGGGAGGCCGCGGCCATCGCCGGCATCGAGAACTCGAACGTGTCGATGGCGTTCTGGTTCGCCGACACCAAGAGCCCCTACGTCGCCGGTGGTCTGGGGTCCGCGAACCT
The DNA here is from genome assembly GCA_006543605.1 of Rhodococcus sp. WS4. GTDB lineage: Bacteria > Actinomycetota > Actinomycetes > Mycobacteriales > Mycobacteriaceae > Rhodococcus_F. Next base: position 22,754 of record RRBB01000046.1, on the reverse strand, counting down.
GCTCGCCACCACCGTCGGCGCTACCAACGTGTTCTCGAACCTCACCGACGACTGGCCGGCCGTCGGCTGGGAAACCGTCGTGGAACGAAACCCGGACGTCCTCGTCCTCGGTGACCTGCTGCGCAACCGTTTCCCTGGAGACCTGCTGGCCGACAAGATCGACTTCCTCGAATCAGATCCCGTGACACAGAATCTCGACGCCGTGCGAAACCAGCGGTACATCGCCCTGCACGGCGCGGAGATGAACCCGTCCATTCGCGCCGTCGATGGACTCGAGAAGGTCGCCGCCGGCCTCCGCGACGTGAAGGCGCCCTCCTGACCGCCACCCTCGGCCGCGCCGATACCGCTGCCGCTGAACCGGTTTGGCGGCGGCGGTGGGTCGTCGGGTCGCTGATCGTGGGCGGTGGGGTCGTCGCGCTCGCACTGTCGATCCTGGTCGCCGTCACGCTGGGGCCGGCGGACGTTTCACTGGTCAACGTCCGCGACGTCCTGCTCAATCACCTCGGTCTCGCGGACATCCCGGTGCGGCTGTCGAAGAACGCGATCGTATGGGAGGAACGTCTACCCCGCGCACTGGTGGCCGCCGCGTGCGGCGCCGGACTCGGTCTCTGTGGCGTCATCATGCAGTCGCTGCTCCGGAACCCGCTCGCCGACCCCTTCGTGCTGGGAATCTCGTCCGGCGCGTCGACCGGTGCCGTCGTGGTAGGCGTGCTCGGGATCGGTGGGGCGGCGCTCGGTTTGTCCGGGGGCGCGTTCATCGGCTCGTTGGTCGCCTTCGGGTTGGTGCTGCTCCTCGCCCGCCTGTCCGGCGGCAACAACGACCGGGTCATCCTCGCTGGAGTAGCCAGTACCCAACTGTTCTCGGCGCTGACATCGTTCGTCATCTTCGCGTTCGCCGATTCCGACGAGACCCGCGGCGTGATGTTCTGGCTCCTCGGGTCACTCGAGGGCGTCCGCTGGGACGACGTCACCCTGTGCGCGGTGGTCGTATTCCTCGGCACCGCCGTGTGCCTGCACCTCGCGTACGTCCTCGACGCCTTCTCGTTCGGTGACGATGTGGCGGCATCCCTCGGCGTCTCCGTCGGGAAGGTCCGTCTCCTACTGCTGGTGGTCACGGCGATCATCACCGCGACCCTGGTCAGTGTCGCCGGCACAATCGGGTTCGTCGGGCTGGTACTCCCGCATGCGGCGCGGTTCCTGGTGGGGCCGAGGCACAGCCGGTTGATCCCCGCGACCGCGTTGATGGGCGCCGTCTTCATGGTGTGGGTGGACGCGGTTTCCCGCGTCGCGTTCGCGCCCACCCCGCTGCCGGTGGGTGTCGGCACCGCCCTGGTCGGTGTTCCCGCGTTCATCGTCATCCTGTCCCGCCGAAGGAGAGCACAGTGACCCTGCGTGCAGACACTGTCACCTGGAACCGCGGTGGCGCTCTCGTCGTCGACGGTGTCACGGTGACACCGGAACAGGGCGAGACCGTGGGACTGCTCGGGCCCAACGGCTCCGGAAAGTCTTCACTCCTGCGCCTGTTGAACGGTGTCGTCCGCCCGACCGCCGGTGTCGTGACCCTCGACGGCGACGACCTCACCACCGTGCGGCGCAAGGAGATTGCGCGCGCCGTGGCCGTCGTGAGCCAGCACGCCGACACCGACGTCGACATCACGGTCCGCGACGTCGTGCGGCTCGGACGCATCCCGCACCGCGGAACGTTCGGCGGCGACCCGGGCGCCGACGACGCCGCCGTGGCGGCCGCGCTCGAGCACGCCGGCCTCACGTCGAAGGCGGATCGGCTCTGGCACAGACTGTCCGGCGGCGAGAAGCAGCGGGTTCAGATCGCCCGCGCCCTCGCGCAGGAACCGCGCGAGGTACTCCTCGACGAGCCGACCAACCACCTGGACATCCACCACCAGCTGGAGCTGCTGGCACTGGTCACACGGCTGCCGGTCACCAGTGTGATCGCCCTGCACGACCTCAACCTCGCCGCCATGTTCTGCGACACGGTGATCGTGTTGAAGGACGGGCGGGTTGTCGCCGGGGGACCGCCCGCTGACGTCTTGACGTCCGAGTTGATCGCCCAGGTGTACAACGTCCGGGCCGAGGTTCTCATCGACGAGTCGAAGGGACGACTGTCCATCCTGTTCGAGCCGGGGCCGATTCCCGTTCCCACGCACTGACAGCGCGAGCTCAGCGGCGGCTACGCCGACGCAGATTCTCGAGAGGCACCGACGCACAGATTGCGGCGAACGAATTCGGCGACCGCTAATCGGATGCAGGTGCACAGACCCTCGACCGCAAGACGCACCTCGTGCTCCGGTGGCAGGGTTGGGGCCAACCGGATGTGGCTGTCGCGAGGGTCGTCGCCGGACGGGAAGGCCGAACCGGCGGGGGTGAGCGTGATCCCGGCGGCTTGTGCCAGGGCAACCACATGCTTGGCCGTGCCCGGGAGCACTTCGAGATTGACGAAGTAACCTCCGGACGGCTGCGTCCACGACGCAATGCCTGAGTTACCCAACTCCCGCTGCAGCGTGGAAGTCACCAGGTCGAACTTCGGGCTGAGAATCTGCTGATGTTTGCGCATGTGGGCGCGCACGCCGGCAGCATCGACAAAGAACCGAATGTGCCGGAGTTGATTGACTTTGTCCTGTCCGATGCGCTTGCGCGAGAGATGACCCAGGTACCACGCGACGTTCTCCGGGGAGCCCGCGAAGAAGCTCACTCCACCTCCGGGGAAGGTCATTTTCGACGTCGACGCGAACACGTACGGCCGGTCGGGGTGGCCTTCCTGGTCGGCGATGCTCAGGACATCGAGAACCGGTGGGGCATCACCGGTCAAGGGATGGACCGCATACGCGTTGTCCCAGAAGATACGGAAGTCGGGGGCGGCGGTTTCCATGCTGAGCAGGTCGCGGGCGACCTGCTCGGAGTAGGTGACCCCGCTCGGGTTGGAATAGGTTGGTACACACCATATTCCTTTGATTTGAGGATCCGTGGCGACCAACTCGCGGATCGTGGCGGTGTCGGGGCCATCAGAGTGCAGCGGAACCGGAACCATCTCGATGCCGAATGACTCGGTGATGGCGAAATGCCGATCGTAGCCGGGCGCGGGGCACAGGAACTTCACCGGATCGGCGGACCAGGCGGAGCCTGTCGCGCCCGTGCCGTGGATCCAGGCGAACGACAGGACGTCATACATCGTTTCCAGGCTCGAGGTTCCCCCGGCGATCAGGTTTGCGGGTGCAATATTGAGCACCTCCCCGAACAGCTCACGCAGAGTGGGTAATCCGGCGATATGACCGTAGTTTCGGCAATCGATCCCATCGATCACGTAATCACCGTCACCGGGTAGGGTGAGCATCGCTGAGGACAGGTCGAGCTGTTCCGGTGCCGGTTTGCCCCGGGTGATGTCGAGCGCGAGCTGTCGGGCCTTCAGTGCCGCGTAGTCGGCGCGGTACCGGGCAAGCTCGACCTCGAGATCTCTGGAGGCGAGATCGTGCAGGGGCGTGGTCATCAACGGCTTCCTTCAGGTGGTGAGGAGTTCGACGCACTCGGTCTACAGCCCAGAAGAGCAGGCGAGATCCACGGGATCTGGCCTGCTCTTCTGCGGTGTGTTGCTGTCTCGGTTGGTCAGTCGACCGCGTCCGTAATGTTCTGCACAACCCACATCTTGCGGAGCGTCGTGTGGATGGTCCAGGTGCCCTCCCAGCCTGCGGGGGTCACGAACAGTGAACCCGGACCGATGTCGAAGCTGTTGCCGTTCGGTTCGGTGATGGTGCCGGTTCCACTGAGGATCTGGCAGATCTCGTTGTAGCCGTCCCGGGTGCTCGTGAACGTTCCCGGAGTGACCTCCCAAATCCCCGTCCTCACACCGTTTCCGTCCCAGAGGGTCAGGGACACTTCGGTCTGACCAGGCGTTGTGGACGTGGACTTGAGGGCGTGTGTCCCGGGGTCCGCGGTTGTTGCATCACTCATTACGGTCGCCTTGACCATGGTTACTCCGTTCTTGGGCTGCGCCCTTGACTGATGTGCCTCAGATGTGTTGGCACGGAGCCGATTCTAACAGTTGTCAACAATCTACGATAGGGCTGAGAAGTGGTAATTCCGCTGTCTGCCTTATTGTTTCAACGATCATTCGCTTGGGCATCGGCGGGCGGACATCACCGTCGGCGGTATGTCTGTGTGGGGGAATCGCGACAAGCCGACGGTGTCCATGTGGAACCTATCCGCGAACGGGGACTGCCGCCGAACCGACGTGGCAGTCCCCGCCCCGGCGTGACGAGGCGTTCGGGCCGTGTCACTCCTGGCGCGTTGTGGCGGTGAGGTCGTCAACGGCCTTGCGCATGTGACGACTGATGGCCTGCTGGAGTCCGTCGTTGTCGCCGGCTTCCAGCAGGTCCAGGAGATTCTGGTGTTCCTGGACCAGAACGTCCACTCGCGGGTAGGACACCTGGAGGTTGCGAATGCACATTCTCGATTCGGCTACCAAAGTGTCGTAGATCCGAATCAAACGCGAATTCCCGGTCCCTTCTACAAATGAGGTGTGGAATTGCATATCCAGTCGGGTGAGAGCTTGCCAGTCCGACAAATCAACCTGTTCCGCCATTTCCGTCAGGGTTTCTTTCAGCGACTGGCTGGTCAGTTCGATGTGTTCTTGCCCGGCGGCCAGGAGAATATTCGCGGAGGCTGATTCCACCACCTCGCGGACCGCATAGATCTCCCTGATGTCGTTGATCGACAACTCAGGCACGAAGACCCCGCGGTTCCGCAAACTGACGAGGATCCCCTCCTGGGCCAGTCGCTGCAATGCTTCGCGGACTGGCCCCCTGGACGTGTGTAGCTGACCTGCCAGGACGGATTCGTTGATTTGCTGACCGGGACGGAAGACCCCTTGGATGATTTGTTCCCGCAGGTGATCGGCAATCAATTGTGCCGTGGGCCGTCCCTCGAGTACGAGCAACCCCTCCGGTGCTGCCATGGAGATTCCCTTACCTCACTCATAGGCGCAAAGCGGTCTAACGTGCTATTGCGGTGTACTTGTACTCGAGGAACTCGTCGATACCGATCTTGCCGCCTTCGCGTCCCAATCCGGACTGCTTGACGCCGCCGAACGGTGCCGCCGGATTCGAGACGAGGCCGGTATTCAGGCCGACCATTCCGACTTCCAGTGCGGACGAGAACCGCATGGCCTTGTCGACATTTTCGGTGAACACATACCCAACGAGCCCCCAGTCGGTGTCGTTTGCCAGGCGCACCGCTTCGTCCTCACTGTCGAAGGGGGTGATGGCCGCGACCGGCCCGAAGATCTCGGTGGTCATCAGTTGCGCGTCGAGGGGAACGTCGGTCAGGACGGTGGGAGTGTAGAAGTACCCGGGGCCCTGAGGGCGGGTGCCGCCGGTGAGGATGCGGGCGCTCTTGGCGACGGCGTCGGCAACCAGGTCCTCGACTTTGTCCAGGCCCTTCTGTTCGATGAGGGGACCGACCTCGGTTCCCTCCAGCGCGCCGTTGCCTACCTGCAATTCGCCCATTCGCTTGGCCAGCTTGTCGCCGAATTCCTCTGCGAGGGAACGGTGTACGAAGAAGCGGTTCGCGGCCGTGCAGGCCTCACCCATGTTCCGCATCTTGGCCTGCATGGCGCCGTCGACGGCCCGCTCGACGTCGGCGTCGGCCAGGACGATGAAGGGGGCGTTGCCGCCCAACTCCATGGAGGAGCGCATGACGTTCTCCGCAGCCTGGCGCAGCAGGATCTTACCGACCTCGGTGGACCCGGTGAAGCTGACCTTGCGTGCGATTCCGCTGCTCATCCACGACTCCACCACGCCGGCGGCGCCGGAGGTGGTGACGACGTTGAGAACACCGGCGGGCAGACCGGCCTGTCGGAAGATGTCGACCAAGGCCAGAGAGGTCAGTGGTGTCAGCTCCGCGGGTTTGAATACCATCGTGCACCCGGCGGCGATCGCCGGGGCGATCTTACGGGCACCCATTGCCAGCGGGAAGTTCCACGGCGTCACGAGTACACAGGGCCCGACCGGTTCCTTACTGATCAGGATTCGGGTGTTGCCGTCGACGGAGGTGGTGTGGTCTCCGCCGATACGAATGGCCTCCTCGGAGAACCAGCGCAGGAACTCGGCGCCGTAGGCGACTTCGCCCCGTGCTTCGGCGAGGGGCTTGCCCATCTCGGCGGTCATGATGGCGGCCAGCCGGTCGGTGTTGGCAATGACGAGGTCGAAGGCGCGGCGCAGGATGTCCGCCCGCTCGCGCGGGGTGGAGGTGCTCCACTTCGCCTGCGCGCGACCGGCGGCCGCGATGGCCTCGAGGGCATCGTCGGGCCCGCCGTCGGCCACCTCGGCGATGACTTCCTGGGTCGCCGGGTTTTCCACGGTGAAGGTGGCGGCGCCGGCGGCCTTCCGCCAGACGCCGTCGATGAACAGGTCGGTGTGGAGGGTGGTGGGGTCAAAGGAAGAGCTCATGGGTCCACTTTCGGTGATCGAGGGACGGGAGTGAGTGCCTAGGTGGTGGTGGCTGTCTTCAGTGCTTGAGTGAATTTGGTCAGGCCGCTTTGGATTTCGTCGCTGGTGACATTGAGCGCCGGAATGATGCGGATGACGTTGCCGTACGGACCGCAGGTCAGCAGCAGCAGTTCTTCGGCGACGGCGGCCTGTTGCACGGCCAGGGCCGTCGCGGCGTCGGGGGCATTGTCGGCCGTGGTGAACTCGATGCCCTGCATCAGGCCGCGGCCGCGGACGTTCCCGATTCCGGCGAACTCGGTCCGCAGGCTTTCCAGCCCCGCACGCAGCTCCTCGCCCCGGACGCGAGCGTTCCACACCAGGTTCTCGCGCTCGATGACACCCAGCGTGGCGACACCGGCGGCCGCCGCGACGGCGTTGCCACCGTACGTGCCGCCCTGGGAGCCCGGCCAGGCCTTGCTCATCAGCTCGGTGGACGCGGCAATCGCCGAGATGGGGAAGCCGCTGGCCAGCCCCTTTGCGGTGATGACGATGTCCGGCCGGATCCCGGCCCAGTCGTGTCCCCAGAACTTGCCGGTGCGGCCCACACCTGCCTGGACTTCGTCCACGATGAACACGATGCCGTGCCGATCGGCGCGTTCGCGCAACCCCTGCAGGAAGGCGGGAGGGGTCGGAATGTAGCCGCCGTCGCCGAGGACGGGTTCGATGATGAACCCGGCCGTATCGGCAGGGGAGCTGATGGTCTGCAGGAGGTGATCGAGTTCTTTCAGAGCGAATGCGACAGCGGTGTTCTCGTCCCAGCCGTACCGGTAGGCGTGGGGGAAGGGGGCGATATGCACCCCGCCCATGACGGGGGAGAATCCGGAACGAAACTTAGTGCCGGCGGTGGTGAGCGAGGCCGCACCCACCGTCCTGCCGTGGAAGCCGCCGTGGAACGAGATGATGTTGGGTCGTCCGGTGGCCATCCGGGCCAGGCGGATCGAGGCCTCGACCGCTTCGGAGCCGGAGGTGGCGTAGAAGACACTGTCGAGTCCCGCGGGCAGGAAGTCGCCCAGTTTCTCGGTGAGCTCGAGCAGCGGTTTGTGCATCACCGTCGTGTACTGGGCATGAACGATCTTGCCGACCTGTTCGCGGGCCGCGGCGACGACATCCGGGTGGCAGTGCCCGGTGCTGGTGACACCGATTCCGGTGGTGAAGTCGAGGTACTTCTTGCCGTCGGTCGCGTACACCCAACTGCCGGCCGCGTAGTCGACGACGACGGGGGTGGCTTGCTTGAGGGCGGGGCTGAGAGTTGCCATAACGTGATACTTTCCTAACAATTGTCAATTGTCAACAATTTGCAATTGGGCTGGTTTCACCCGCGGCGCGCTGGCGAGGCGCTGTGTGGGCTGCCTCGCCGGCGCGGCGGCTGACTACGTCGAGCCGTTAGGCCTTTGCGTGCTGACTGCCGCCGGGCATCTCGGCGGTAGCGCCCTTGCCCTGGAGTGCGTTCGATGGCCGATATCGTTGGGGCCGCAGGAAGTCGAGCCCCGGGAAGGACCGGGTGCCCAGGGCCTCGTTGGCGGCGATCTCACCGAAGCCGGAGGCCATCTTGAAGCCGGCGCCGGAGAACCCTGTGGCGCAATAGATTCTGCTGTTCTCCCGCAGGGGGCCGAGAAGGGAGTGCTGATCCGCGGTGTAGAGGTCCGGGAAGGCGTCGGACCGGACGATGCCCGGATAGAGGCCGGGCAGGAATTCGGTGACCGTCTCGGTGGTCTCCGCGATTTCCGCTGCCGTGAGCTCTCGCGGCACTGCATCGGCCTGTGGTGTGGGTGCCCCGCGGCCGTCCAGGGTGGCCTTGACGGTCACCCCATCGACGCTGGGGGCCCCGTACATGGAGCGATCTCCGGAGATCCGGATGAAGATGGGGAATCGGTCCGGCGAGAATTCGGAGGCGTCCCGGGCCACGAACCACGACAGGAAGATTCGCCGTGTTTCGGTGACCGCCTTCAGGTAGTCGGGCATCAGGCGCCGGGACCAGCCGCCCGAGGAGACGATGACGCGCTCGAACGTCCAGGAATCGTCGCCGGACGAGACGACCACGCCGTCGCCGGTTTCCCGGATCCCGTCGATCGGACTGTTGGTGAGGACCGTTGCCCCGTTCGCCTGCGCCGCGGCCACCGCCGCGGTGACCGCGCGGTCGGTCCGCAGGGCGCCTGCATGGGGGTCGAACACGGCTTGGTCGTCCGGCCGGAGGTTGTGTTGCGGGTATCGCTCGGCCATCGCCGCGCGGCTGAGTATCTCGTGGTCCGCCCCGTTGAGCCGGGTGGTTTCGAGCAGGTGCGGAAGATAGGGGCCGTCCACCGTACCGATGGACAATCCGCCGCAGCGCGTGAGAACATGCTGACCCGAGTCGGCTTCGAGTTCGGCCCAGAGTCGTTGGGAGCGCTCGAGGATGGGGTAGTAGCTCGGCGTACCTCGATACAGCATGCGGAACAGGCGGGTGTCCCCGCCGGCGGCGCTGCGGGCATGGCCCGGAGAGTGTGCCTCGAAACCGACCACCGAGTCGGACGAGCGGGAAGCCTGCCACAATGCCATGCTTCCGATGCTGCCCAGGCCGATGACGGCCAGTTGTCCGTCCATCGTGTTCAGAGCACCCTTTCCAGGAAGGCTTGGGTCCGTCGTTCTTTCGGGTTGGCCAGGACCTCGCGGGCGTCACCGCGTTCGACGATGCAGCCCTCATCCATGAACAGCAGGGTGTCGGCCACCTCGCGCGCGAAACCCATCTCGTGGGTGACCACGACCATGGTCATGCCCTTCTGGGCCAGGTCCTTCATGACGGCGAGGACTTCACCGACCTTTTCGGGATCGAGGGCGCTGGTCGGCTCGTCGAACAGCATGATCTGCGGATCCATCGCCAACGCTCGCGCGATGGCCACGCGCTGCTGCTGACCTCCGGACAGCTGGGCGGGATAGTGACCGCCGAACCCGCTCAGTCCCACGCTCGCCAACAGTTGCTCCGCCCGCTGGGCGGCCTGCTTCTTGTCGCCACCCTTGACCAGCACGGGGCCGGCCATGATGTTGTCGTTGGCAGTCATGTTGGGAAACAGGTTGAACTGCTGGAAAACGATGCCGACCTTGGTGCGCTGTTCGGCCAGGCGTTTGCGGCTCAGGGCGTGGAAAGCGGTGTCGGTTTCGTAGTAACCGAAGAGTTCGCCGTTGACCTTCAACACCCCGAGATCAACAGTCTCGAGGCCGTTGACGCAGCGCAGAAGGGTCGACTTTCCGGAACCGCTGGGGCCGATGATGCAGCAGATCTCACCGCTGGCGATGTCGAGATCGATGTTCTGCAGAACCGTCTTGGCGCCGAAGGATTTACGGATTCCTCGGCCGTGGATCGTACCGTCGCAAGTCATCGGGCAATACCTTCCGGGTCTGTCAGCACAACCTTTTTCGCTTTCCGGGGAAGCCTGGAAGTCGAACGGGAATATTTCTTTTCGAGCTGGGATTGCGGGTAGCTCAGCAGGAGGGTCATCACCAGGTACCACAGGCTGGCGACGATCAGGAGCGGGATGGTCTCGTAGGTGCGCGCGTAGATCAGCTGGGCGCTCTGGAGCAGCTCGGCGACGCCCAACACACTGACGAGGGATGTCTCCTTGAACATTCCGATGACCTGGTTTCCGGTTGCCGGAATGATCGAGGGCATCGCCTGGGGAATGATGACCTTGCGCATCTTCATCGCGCCGCTCATGCCCAGGGAATCGGCGGCCTCGATCTGCCCCTTGGCCACAGAGGAGAACCCGCCGCGGATGATCTCCGCCATGTACGCCGCTTGATTGAGGGTCAGGCCGACGACCGCGGCCGTGATCGGGGTGATCAGGGCATTGACGTCGATGTTCGTGCCGGCGATGGACAGGTTCGGGTACAGCGCGGCGATGTTGAACCAGAAGATCAGCTGAACCAGCACCGGGGTGCCGCGGAAGAAGGTGATGTACACCCCTGCCGTTGCGGCGATCGGTTTGATGCTCGAGGACCGCATGATCGCCAGAATCAGCCCCAGCAGTGTTCCGAGGACCATGCTGGCAACCGTCAAGTAGATCGTCAGGACCAGCCCGCGCAGGATTGATTCATTGGTGAAGTATTTGGCGACCACGTCCCACTGGAAGTTGGGGTTGGTCGAAACGGACACGAGCAGGCCCACCCCGAGCAGGATGCACACTGTCCAAGCGGCGTACTCGAACGCACTTCTCCGCCGCAGCCTCGGTTTGAGGGCGGGATCCATTCCGTTCATCGTCGGGCTACTTCCGTGGGTAGTCAATTGCACCATTGTCTCTCCCTAGTTGAGCTTGGCGTCGGAAATGGCCCCTACGGTGAGACCCCAGTTGGCGAGCGACTTCTGGTATTCGGGACTGTCGAGGACGGACTGCACGGCCGCCTGCAGGGCGGGAGTCAGCGGTGATCCCTTCTTGAGGGCGACGGTGACGATGTGTTCCGTGCGCGTGTCGACCTGGGGGGTGAGGACGGTGATGGCGTTGGGCTGCTGCTTTTGCGCCCACACCAGGGCGGGGGTGTCGTAGAAGACGCCGTCGACCCGCTTGGAGGCCAGCTGGGTCAGCGCTTCCTGGACGTTGGGCAGGGTGATGCCGTTGATCGCCGGCTTGCCCTGGGACACGCACGTCCACTCGGAAATGTTGGGCAGGTGCTTGAGCTGTGCATTCGAGCCCTTCGTCACGGCAATGTTCTTGCCGCACAGATCGTCATTGCTCAGGCCCTGCGGATTTCCGGCAGCAACGGCCACGGACACCCCGCCGTTGAAGTAGTCGATCATGTCCAGGACCTCGAGCCGGTCAGGCGTGGGGGACATGGAGGTGGCGGTGAAGTCGTATCGATCACCCTCGACGCCGGGAATGATGGTGTCGAAACTGGTGTTGACGAACTTCAGGCCGAGTCCGAGCTTCGCGGCGACCAGGCGGGCGACGTCCGGGTTGAGACCGATCGGCGTGCTGCTGTCATCGGCGAGGAAGGTGGTCGGCGGGTAGTGGAGGTCCATCGCCACCGTCAGCTCGCCCTTGTCCTTGACGGAGGCGGGCAGCAGGGCGACCGCGGCGGGGTCCGGCTGCACCCCCTCGGAGATGTCGGTCGTATTCGACGTCGAGCCCGTGGCCCCATCGCTGTCGGCGGTGCTGCACGCGCTCAGGGCCAGCAGGAGGGCGAAGCCGGCCGCTAAGACCGTGGCCTTTGATCTTGTCTTCATGGGTTTCCTTCGAATGAATTTCAGCGGAAGAGGGTTCGCTGAACGGGTCGCGGGTTCTCAGATTCCCGGCGGTCGGTATCCCGTCGCCGCAGGTGGCGGGGCATGTGTGCGGGGCATCTGCACTTCCGGATAGCACTTATCCAACCACTTCGACCCCAAATTGTCGACAGTTAACAGCGATGTTCTTCACAGTCGGTCCGGGGCGGTGTACTGGATCACACTACCCCGATAGCAAACTGTTGACAATTGACAATTCGGCGGCCTAGGGTCGAGTCAGCAGGCAACGGAGTCCTGCGTGAGGGTGGCCACCACCGCCCGCAACTCCGCATCCTCCCGGGAACGGCACTGGTTCCCCGAACTGTCGCCGCTCCACCTTCAATGAAATGGATGACCATGGCAGACACAAACTTTCGGCCTAAGTACGTCTCCTTCGACTGCTACGGCACGCTGATCAACTTCGACATCGATCCCACCACTCGCCGTCTCTTGGATGGCCGCTTGCCTGAAGAGCAGTGGCCCGCGTTCAAGAAGGTATTCCGCGGGTACCGGTACGACGAGGTCTGCGGCGACTACAAGCCCTACGAGCAGATCCTTCAGGATTCCTTCGACCGGGTGTGCAAGCGGTGGGGCATCGGGCCGACCGAGGGCGCCGGCGCACAGTTCGCTGAGGCGGTACGCGGCTGGGTTGCCCACGAGGACGTGCCGGCTCCGCTGAAACTCATGGGCGAGAACTACAAGCTGGTGATTCTGTCCAACGCAGACGACAGCTTCCTGGACATCAGCGTTCCGAAGCTCGGAGCCGACTTCCACGCCGTGTACACCGCCGAGCAGGCCCAGGCCTACAAGCCGCGTTACCAGGCGTTCGAGTACATGCTCGACACCCTGAACGCCAAGCCGGAGGACTTCCTGCACGTCTCCTCGCACACCCGCTACGACATGATGCCAATGCACGACATGGGCTTCCGGAACCTGGTGCTGCTGGACCGTGGCTACGACCCCATCACCGCGGGCTACGACTACACCACCGTCGATTCTCTCGACGAGCTCAACAAACTCCTCGGTCTCTGATCCACAGGTAAGGCGAAAGGTCAATCGTGAAACTCATCCCTTACTGGCTGGATACTGCTGAGCCGTCGGGCGATTACCGCCGCACACCGGTGCCCGAGGAGGTCGACGTCGCCATCATCGGCGCCGGATTCACGGGGCTCTCCGCGGCGGTCGAGTTCGCCAACCAAGGTGCGAGTGTTGCTGTCCTCGAACGGCATACGGTCGGGTGGGGCGCGTCCGGCCGCAACGGGGGGATGGCGACCACGGGATTGGCGATCGGCTTCAATACCGCGGTGAAGCGGTACGGGGGTACCCGTGCCGTGGAAATGTTCCGGGAGTACAACGATGCCATCGACACCATCGAGAAATTGGTGCACAACTACGACATCGACTGCGACTTCCAGCGGTTCGGGAAACTGTCGCTGGCCTTTCATCCCTCCCACTACGAGGGAATGCTGAAATCGCAGGAGCAGCTGGCCGCCCTGGCCGACTACGACGTCATCACCATCCCGAAGTCCGAAATTCACAGCGAAATCGGCTCCGATTTCTATCACGGAGCGATGCTCGATCCGCTGGGCGCAGGACTGCACGTCGGGAAGTTCGTGCACGGTCTGGCCGGCGCGGCCGTTGCCGCGGGCGCAGTCGTCTGTGAAAACGCCGCGGTCACTGAACTGCACAAGGTCTCGGGAACCGTGCACGATGTGCACGCCACCCGCGGCGTCGTGCGAGCGAAGCAGGTGCTGGTCGCCACCAGTGGCTACACGGGCGCCGTGACCTCGTGGCTGCAGCGGCGCGTGATTCCGGTGGGGAGTTTCATCATCGTCACCGAACCGCTGCCGGACGAGGTGGTCGACCGCATCCTGCCGAACCGGCGACAGTCCTCGGACAGCAAGATGCTGACCTACTACTTCCGCATCACCCCGGACAACCGGCTGCTGTTCGGCGGCCGGGCCCGCTTCGCCCTCTCCAGCCCGGATTCGGATGTCAAGAGCGGCAAGATCCTTCGTCAGGCGATGATCGAACTGTTCCCGTACCTGTCCAACGCCAAGGTGGACTACACCTGGGGTGGCCTGGTCGATCTGTCCATGGATCAGATGGTCCACGCCGGCGTTCACGACGGTGTGTTCTATTCGCTCTGCTACAGCGGCCACGGTGTGCAGATGGCTGCGCACATGGGCAAGAAGATGGTCGCCTACATGGACGGCGACAAGACCGCGAACGTCTGGGAAGACCTGAAGAACCCGGCCGTTCCCGGGCATTTCGGGCCCCCGTGGTTCCTGCCGATCATCGGCGGCGCCGCGAAGATCATCGACCGCATCAAATAGGCAGGGTAGGCAACCTCATGCTCGCATCCACAATTGTCGTTGACGCGCGCCCGGAACCAGATGCCCGTCGGTCGCAGACCCCGGTTCTGCCCGGAGGTGCGTTCGTCGAAGGCCACTGGCAGTCCGCCGACCTGACGCTGGAAGTGCACGATCCCGAGGATGGGACTCTGGTCGGCCGGGTATGCACCTCGACGGCGCAGGACGTGCGGCGCGCGATCGCCCACATCCACCGTCACCTGCAGGTGGAGCCGTGGCCGCTGCGTTCGCGCCGGCAGGCGCTCGAGAAGGCAGCTCTGCTGCTCGGCGAGCAGTCCGCTCGGTTCGCCACCATCATTGCCGCCGAAAGCAGCAAGACCATCGCCGAGGCGGAGCGTGAGGTCCTCCGCTGCATCGAGACCCTGCGGCTCTCGGCTGCCGCGTCGACTGAACTGTCCGGCTCGACCCTGGACTTCGACGACAGCCTCGCTTCCGGGCACAAGATCGGTTGGTACAGCCGGAAACCGGTGGGCATCGTCGCAGCGATCACACCGTTCAACGATCCCCTGAACTTGGTGGCGCACAAGCTGGGTCCGGCCTTGATCGCCGGCAACGGTGTGGTCCTCAAGCCCTCCGAGCGGACCCCGCTGAGCGGGCTGGCCCTGGTTCAGCTGCTGCTCGAGGCGGGGGTCCCGTCGGGCCGGATCGCGGCCATCGTCAGCGGTCCAGGCGTGGCCGAGGCGCTGGTGACCGACGAGCAGATCGACCTGATCTCCTTCACCGGCGGCCCCCGGACCGCCGAGCGCATTGCCGCCGCCGCCGGGGCCAAGAAGATCCTCTCCGAACTCGGCGGCAACAATGCCACGATCGTCTGCGCCGACGCCGACCCGGTCGCCGCGGCCGACGCGATCGTCGCCGGAGCCTTCGGTGTCGCCGGCCAGAACTGCCTCTCGGTGCAACGGGTGTACGTGCACACCTCGCTGTTCGAGCAAGTCGTCGAGCAGGTCACCCGCGGCACCCAGGCGCTGCGGACGGGGCCGAAATTCGACCGCCGCACCGACGTCGGACCACTGATATCCGAGGCCGAGGCCCGGCGTATCGAGGAGTGGGTGGAGGAGGCCGTCGCGGCGGGGGCGTCGGTCCACGCGGGCGGACAGCGGCGGGGCGCATTCTATGAACCGACCGTCCTGACCGGTGTGCCGGCGCAGTGCCGGGTGCTCCGCGACGAGGTGTTCGGTCCGGTCGTGACCCTCATCCCGTTCGACGAGGTCTCCGACGCCGTCGACGCGGCCAACGACTCCGAGTACGGATTGCAGGCAGGCATTTTCACACAGTCGATGGATCTGGCCTTGGCCATGGCCGAGAACCTGCACGTCGGCGCCGTGGTCATCAACGAGACCAGCGATATCCGCATCGATTCGATGCCCTTCGGCGGCTTCAAGAAATCCGGCGTCGGCCGCGAAGGGGTGCGGTACGCCGTCCACGCGATGACCGAACCCAAGAACACCATCGTCAACCTCGGAGAATCGGCGGCATCCCGGCACCTGCTGGGCGGCCTGCCAGAGCGGACCACACCATGAGCACACACAAGATCGCGGTCATCGCCGGAGACGGCATCGGGAAAGAAGTGGTCCCGGCGGCCATCGCCTGCCTCGACCGGATCGCAGAGGTGCACTCGCTCGACCTGGAGTTCACGTACTTCGACTGGGGATCGGAATATTACCTCCAGCACGGCCGGATGATGCCCGTCGACGGCCTCGAGCAACTCGCCGCACACGACGCGATCTTCCTGGGAGCGGTGGGTTCCCCCGAGGTGTCGGACGCCGAGTCACTGTGGGGCTTGCTGATCCCCATCCGCCGGGAATTCCAGCAATACATCAACCTTCGGCCGGTGAAGACCCTGGACGGTGTCACCTCACCGCTGGCGGCCAAGGACCCCATCGATCTGCTCATCGTTCGGGAAAACAACGAAGGAGAATATTCGGAGGTCGGCGGACGGATGTACCGAGGGCTGCCGCATGAGAGCGCGGTGCAGGAAACCATTTTCACCCGACTCGGGGTTACCCGGGTCACGCGTTACGCCGCCGGTCTGGCGACCTCCCGCCGGGGGCACCTGACGTCCGCCACCAAGAGCAACGGCATCGTGCACACAATGCCGTTCTGGGACGAAGTCGTCGAGGAGACGGCCCGGCTCTACCCCGAGGTGAACCTGACCAGCGAGCTCGTGGACGCCCTGGCAGCACATCTGGTCCTGCGGCCCTGGACCTTCGACGTCATCGTCGCATCCAACCTGTTCGGTGACATTCTTTCGGATCTCGGAAGCTCGGTCACCGGCTCGATCGGGTTGGCGCCCAGCGCCAACCTGAATCCGGAGGGCGACTTCCCGTCCCTGTTCGAGCCGGTGCACGGGTCGGCGCCGGACATTGCCGGCAAAGGACTGGCCAACCCGGTTGGACAGATCTGGTCGGGGGTGATGATGCTCGAGCACCTCGGCCACGCCGAGGCCGCCGACCACCTGCAGGCCGCGTTCGAGTCGGCGCTGCGCGAGGGCTTCGGCACCCGCGACGTCGGCGGAACGTCGTCAACGGCCGAGTTCGCGTCCGCGGTCCTGTCCGCCATCGACACCCTCTCCGCGAACCCGGCGGACTCCACGCCATCACCGGTGTCATGACCACGGCAGCGGAACGCACCCGGCCGGTCGTCGGAGTCCTCTACCGACAGGCCCTGCCGCCCCGATTGGCGGAGATCGAGGAGATCGCCGACGTTCGGCTGACCACAGCCGACGGTCTCGCCGAGGCTCTCGACGGCGCGGACGTGCTGTACCAGTGGCACTCGTTCTCGCCGGCGCTACGCGAGAACTGGGATGCCGCCGAGTCCGTGCAGTGGGTCCATGTCTCGGCGGCGGGGGTGAGTCAACTCCTGTTCGACGAACTGATCGGCAGCGACATCGTCTACACCAACTCCCGAGGCGTTCTGAGCCGATCCATCGCCGAATTCGCGCTCGGATTCGTCCTGGACATGGCCAAGGATGCGCAGACCTCGTTCCGGCTGCAGCAGCAACACCACTGGCAACACCGGGTCACCCGCAAGATCGAGGGGCAGTCCGCGCTGGTGGTCGGCACCGGATCCATCGGACGCGAAATCGCCCGCCTCTTCCATGCCGTGGGTATGGAGGTCAGCGGCGCAGGCCGCTCCAGTCGGGCCGGTGACGACGATTTTCCCCTGATCCATGCCTCCGCAGACCTGACGAGCATTGTCGGCGACTACGACTACCTCGTGCTGGCAGCCCCGCTGACCGACGAGACCAGGGGAATGGTCGATGCGGACGTGCTGGCTGCGATGTCACCGACCGCACGCCTGATCAACGTCGGGCGTGGGGAGCTCGTCGACACCAAAGCCCTGACCGAAGCCTTGGCGTCCGGCTCGATTGCCGGTGCCGCCCTCGACGTCGTGGATCCCGAGCCATTGCCTGACGGACACACTTTGTGGGGCATGGACAACGTCATCATCACCCCGCACATGAGCGGAGACACCGAGGACTACCTGGATGATCTCGGCCGACTCTTCGTCGACAATTTGCGGCGGTTCTGCCGCGGCGAACCACTGGAAAATGTCGTGGACAAGACGCTCGGATTCGTCACCGCTTCCTGAATTCTGCACTTTGCTGATCCCCCACTCACCCGAGACCACTATCGCGAGAACCGAGAGCCATGGCACAGATGACCGCACCGTCCCTGTTGGAAGCCGATAAGGGCAGGATCGAGACAGACTTCATGGGTGCCAGGAAGGTCCCGACCGCCGCCTACTGGGGGATCCAGACGCTGCGCGCGGTAGAGAACTTCGCGATCACCGGTACGCAGATCTCTTCGTATCCGCTGCTCGTCACGGCGCTCGCGCAGATCAAGCACGCCGCAGTACAGACCAACTTCGATCTGGGCCTGATCGACGCGGTGAAGAAGGACGCCATCGGGCAGGCCTGCCAGGACATCGAACAGGGCCGCCTGCTGGACCAGTTCGTCGTCGATGTCATCCAGGGTGGCGCCGGCACCTCGACGAACATGAACGCCAACGAGGTCATCGCCAACCGTGCGCTGGAGCTTCTCGGGTTCGACAAGGGCGAGTACTCCCATATTCACCCCAACGGCGACGTGAACATGGGCCAGTCGACCAACGACGTCTATCCCACCGCGATTCGGATCGCGACCATCCAGGGCACCCAACAGTTGTTGTCGGCGATGGGTCATCTTCGCCTTGCCCTGGCGCGCAAGGCCGTCGAGTTCGACGATGTGGTGAAGGTCGGTAGGACACAGCTGCAGGATGCGGTTCCGATGACCCTCGGTCAGGAGTTCAGCACCTACGCGGTGATGGTCGATGAGGACGAACGCCGGATCCGCGAGGCCCTGGTGCACCTGCACGAGATCAATCTGGGCGCGACCGCCATCGGTACCGGCCTCAACACCCATCCCGACTACGCCGCCCAAGCGTGCATCCACCTGCAGCGGATCACCGGGCTGCCGCTGGTGACGGCCGGCAACCTGGTGGAAGCCACCCAGGACTGCGGGGTCTTCGTGCTGTTCTCGGGGATGCTCAAACGAGTCGCGGTGAAGCTGTCGAAGATCTGCAACGACCTGCGGCTGCTGTCCTCCGGACCCAGGGCGGGCTTCGCCGAGATCAACCTTCCGCCACGACAGGCGGGATCGAGCATCATGCCCGGAAAGGTCAACCCGGTCATCCCGGAAGTGGTCAACCAGGTGGCCTTCGAAGTCATCGGCTACGACCTCACCGTCACCATGGCGGCCGAGGCCGGGCAACTGCAGCTGAACGCCTTCGAACCGATCATTGCGCGATCCCTGTTCGCCAGCCTGGCTTCCCTCACCGCCGCATGCACCAGCCTGGCCGACCACTGCATCGACGGGGTCACCGCGAACAAGGAATTCCTGCGCTCCCAGGTCGAAGTGAGCATCGGAGTGGTTACCGTCCTCAACCCGCTGATCGGTTACGACGCAGCAACTTCCATCGCGCGCCAGGCGCTGGCCGACGGCCGGAGCGTCACCTCCCTGGTGCTCGAGCGCGGACTGCTCACCGCCGCTGAGCTCGACGAGATCCTGCGCCCCGAGCGCTTGGCCAATCCACAAGCCCGCGTCACGGAACCGCTGCCTACTGCGATGGCGGTGCCGGGTCCGGACTCTCTGCCAGCCGAGCGAGAAGTGGCGCCACGCGCGCTGTGACTTATACGCCGAACAACGAAGGACAGTATTGAACAGACTCACAATCGTGCCCCCCGAACCCGTTCAGGACCGGCATCGCTCCTGAACGCACACCGTGCCGGCGGGCGGGTGCCTACCCCCGCTCGCCGGCCCTTCCAGGCGTTCGCGGACGCACTAGTCATAACAACCCTGCGGCCTGGCTAGTGAGTAGATCATCTGGCCGGTCGGGCCTCGAACGCAAACCCGCACTTCCGAACAGAGAAACCTATGGCTACATCCAACAAGGGGGCACACCTGGGGGGAAGCCCGGATCAACTGGGCCACACGGTGCCGAGTGGATTCGATCCGGTGGAGTCCGATATCCGCCGCTACCGTCGACGGCACGAACGACGACAGGACGCCGAACGTCGTCGTGTGAAACAGCTCAGCAAACAGGCAAGAGAAGTAGAGGACATCCTCGCTTTCGCTCGTATCTGGGCACCGTTCGGTGGTGTCCCTGAGGACGAGACCTTCGTCAAATTTGGTATGCGCCCGTGGCGGTTCATCGAAAGACTCTGGCACATTCTCAGCGAGAAACCCTGCGACAGAGCTGAAGTGGACCAACTGCTGCAGGCCTACCCGCCGACCGCGGTGGCGGTGAAAGGTCCTGACCCCGACGCTCCCACTACCTCGGACGATCACACGCGGCCGGGCTGCGCGCCGTGATTCCCGCCGCAGAAGATCGGAGAAGAAGCATGCAGGTCGCGCACCCCTACACCAGCGACGACATCCTCGATTTCGCCATCCTCTGGGCCCCGATCGGCGGACCGAGCGCGGAGCAGATTCGCGTGAAGTTCAGTCTCGCCGTGGAGGAGTACCGGCGAAGCCTCTGCGACGTCGTGCGATCACACCGCAGAGCTCGCGCAGAGAAGGGCAGTAGGGCGTCACCGGACCGGGTGTACGCGACGTCCGTCCTCGAGAACTTGTTGAGCGAGTACGCGACGTGATCCGGCCTGCGGTGGCCCCTCTGCACGCACAGTGAACGGGTGGGCAGCAGTGTTCGATCAGTTCGTACGACCGAGATCAGATCGTGTGCACTACCTTGGCACTGACCAACCTGGCGAGGAAGTCTGCGGGCACTTCCTGCCATTCGGGTGACCAGTGCCCGTTCTGCTGATCGTCGTGCAGGGCCGTGAGCGTGGCCGCCACGTACGGTCCGCCGTCGAGGAGGTAGCGGAACGATCCGAGTTCGGCGCACTGTGCGGCGATGGGCGCCAGCACCGTCTTGGCCTCGCCGGTTCGCCCGGCTGCGGCCAGGCAGGCAACCATCAACCGTCGGGCCCGCAGCAGCGCCTGCGGCCGGAGCCGTTCGGCCAGCCGGTCGACCCATTCCTGCGCCCACCGGCAGGCAAGGTCCACTTGTGCCGGATCCTGTTCGGCGAGCAGTGTTCGGATCGCCGACGCCTCCTCGTGCTGGACTGTGATCTCGTCGATCACGTCGACCGGACGTCGACGAGTGTCGTAGGACACCATCGGCAGTACGCCGAAATCCGGGTGGGGAGGTAGACCCAATCGGATGCGCTCGTTCTCGGCCAGAGCACGCAGACGCGTCAGCGACAACGTCTGCGCGATGTGCGCGCCCTCGTGGAGCCGGCGGATCGCGGTGTCACGGTCGCCCAGCAGCGCCTTGACCCGAGCGCCGGACACGTATCGTGCGATCTTGAAATCGACCGGTCCGCCTTCGGGTCCGAGCTTGTACCCCTCGTCCAGCAGCCGTTCGGCTTCGTCGAGCTCCCCGCGGTCGTAAAGTGCCTCGCCGAGCAGCGAACTCGCCAGGCGGGCGGTGTACGAGTGACTTCCACCGGACTGTTTGGCCAGTTTCAAGGCCTTGCGGAAGCAGTCCTCGGTCGTGCGAAGGTCGAGCAGCAGTCGGTTTGCCAGCCCGGTGAAGCACAACCCGTGAATGGGGTTGAACGCATCTCGGCTGCGTTCGAAATAGGTCGATGCCCAGGCTTGCAGGCGGGTGACCTCGTCGAGGTCGCACCGGTAGGCGGCGGCGAAGGTGGCGAGGTTGGCCGCCTTGCCGATCACGAAGGGGCGGACGGTGTCCGCTCGGGCCAGGCATGGCGCGATGTGTTCGTCGATGCCCTCGAGGTGGTCGGCGCGCAGCGCCACGAGGGCGCGCACTACGTCCGCCTCGGCGCGCACGTCGGCGATCTCATCTGGACTGAGACCGGATTCCTCGACTGTGGACTCCACCAGGGTCAGCGCCCGATTGGTGGCTTCGGCGCGGTGTAGCAGGATGCTCGCCCAGGCCAGGGCGAGTTGCAGCCGTGGATGGGTCTGCACGATCGCCGGCGGCAGTTTGGCGACCCAGCCGATCAGTGTCGACATCTGTGAATGCGCGAACATGTAGAGTCCGTCGTTCTCGATGATCTCGACCGCCCGCTGCTCGTCGCCGGCGGCGAGAGCATGATCGATCGCGTCACTGACCAATCGATGCTCGGCGAACCACCCCGAGGCGATGCGGTGCAGCCCTGCCACCCGGTCGGGTTGATTCCGCTCCAACCGGTTCCGGAGGAACTCGGCGAACAGGTGGTGGTAGCCGAACCACTGTTCGTCGATGCGGTTCAGGAACAGATCGCGCTCTTCGACTTCCTCGAGCGTCTCCAGTCCCTGTGGCACCCCGGACAGCGCGGTCGCAAGATCTCCACAGATTCGGTCGGGAATGGATGTGGCCAAAAGGAAATCGAGCATCGATGGTTCCAATGTGTCGAGCACGTTCTCGGCGAGAAACTCACTGATCGCGTGATGGCCACCGGTCATGGAACCGATCAACTGGGACGGGTCGTCGCAACCGCGCAGCGACAACGATGCGAGCTGTAGCGCCGCCACCCAGCCGTCAGTGGAGGTCGTGAGGTCCTCGATGTCCCTGTGATCGAGTGCCAACCCGCGCAGCCCGACCAGGAAGTGCTCCGACTCGTCGATATCGAACCGCATAGCGGTGGAATCGATCTCGACCAGTTCGTCCTGCATCCGCATGCGACTCATCGGCAACCCGCTCTGGCTGCGACTGGTGACCACGACCTTCAGCGTGGGGCACAGGTTGTCCAGTAGGTAGCGCAGCGCCTTGATCGTCGTCTTCGCGCTGATCACGTGCCAGTCATCGATCACCAGCGTCATCGGTTCGCTGCTCTGGTGGATCTCGTTGATCAGCGAGGTGAGCACGTAGCGCTCCGATTCGTCCCCGCGCTCCTCGAGCACGTCGTTCAGCTCGGTGGCCAGCGTGGGATTGACGGCGCTAATGGCCTCTATCAAATGAGACAGGAACCAGACGAGGTTGTTGTCGTCGTTGTCGACGGTCAGCCACGCGACGGTGACGCCATCGGCAGTCAGCCGATCGCACCACTGCGCGGCGAGTGTGCTCTTGCCGAATCCGGTGGGCCCGTGGATCACGGTCAGCTTCCGGGACTGCCCGGCGCGCAGCCTTTCGATCAACCGGTCCCGTCGCACCAGGGCGCGGGCCGGGGAG
>RRBB01000469.1:0-3616 GCA_006543605.1 Rhodococcus sp. WS4 | reverse complement strand
TACGCTCGGCGAGGGAACCGCGGTCGTCGAGGGTAACCGTGATGAGCTGAGCGGCGAAGTTCAGCAAACGAGAACGCCCCTCGGCCTCGCGCTGCGACATCAGTACCAGCGCCTCACCGTCGCGCCGAGTCACCGTCACGGGGTGATCCTCGGCCTCAGCGAAGACCTCGGCAGAGTGCTTGCTCAGGTCCGAGGAGCGCCGGGTCGCCGTGGGGAGGCATGCTGCGATGGTCATGCGACCATGGTATTCGGAACATATTCGGAAGTCCAGGGGGTGCGACAGGCGACACCCCGCCACTGCTGTTCGCCGACTACATCCGCCGCGGCGACCGGACCGACTTCGACTACCGCAGGTCCGTCCGGTTCGCCGAGCCCGCCGCACGCTGAGCTGGCCCGAACACGGTTGCAGCGGCGTCCGGGTCGTCAATCGAGACATGACGGGACGTGTCATCACCCCAGTTCACAGGACAGATACGATCTCGCTGTGACATCAAGCGAGGCAAAGCACGCGTTCATCTCCTACGTCGTCGAGGACACCAAGCAGGTCGATCAGCTCTGCAAAGTCCTCGACGCAGCCCAGATCCCGTACTGGAGAGATCGGGCAGACCTCGCGCCCGGCGACAACTGGAAGGCGAAGATCCGCGAAGCGATCCGATCCGGAACGCTGGTCTTCATCGC
Source organism: Rhodococcus sp. WS4 (assembly GCA_006543605.1). GTDB lineage: Bacteria > Actinomycetota > Actinomycetes > Mycobacteriales > Mycobacteriaceae > Rhodococcus_F. Next base: position 2,938 of record RRBB01000469.1, on the reverse strand, counting down.
GTGCTTCTCGGACAACTCTCGTGCAAAGCACAAGAGCGTCATGAACGAAGAACTCACCCTCGCCATCGAAGAGTTCCGACAGATGGCCCCCGGGGTGACCTGGCTGATGCCGGTCCGATTCGACGACGGACCGATCCCCAACTGGGACCTCGGCGCAGGACGTGCCCTCGGCGACCTCCAGTACGTCAGCCTCTTCGACGACCAGTACGCAACCGAGGCCGTCAAGCTCACCGCCGCCATCAGCCTCACAATGGGCACCGGACCCAACTCCGCAACGACCAGAGCAGCGGTGAAGGAGGCGGCGGAGAGCGACCGCCCAGTACTCCTTCGTCAACTGACGAAGGAGATGATCTTGAACCCCGCCCGCAGGATCGAACTCGACGAACTCATCGCGCAGGAGACGAAGACGATCCTCACCGCGATGCGCGACGAGGATCGCTTCCCCACCCAGAACCTCCCGGGCGCCAGCAGCAACGAGCGCATCGCGCATCTGGCCACTGTCGCAACCAACTACTGGAAGCTCGTCGAACCCATCTGCTGGTCCCTCCAAGTCGCCGCCCGCTGGGCCCCCGACGCCACCGCACTCGCACCCTGGACCAATGCGCTGCGGACCATCTGCGCCGAGTCCACCGAGATCAAGGGCGGCATCGAGGCACTTCTCGCACTGCGAGCACTCCCGGCGATGGTCGCGACCTTCACCGCAGGACTTACCTGCACCGGTCAACCTAGCTGGGACAACTTCAAAACACTCCTTGTCGACACCATCATTACCGACAGGAACACCGGCCAGAGGACCCCGCTCATCGAAGCGACCTATCCCTGGCTCCCATTCCGAAACGCAGACCTCGTCCCCCACGTCCTCGCCCACGCAGCCATCAAGGACGAGGACCCCGCGACGGCACTCGCCGCATTCACGGATGGCAGGGTCGGGAAGCTCCACACGCCTGTCGCAGAATGGCTCCACCACGTTCTTCGCCCGATGTTCGACGAGCAGTTCCCCGACAACGCGTCCTACACCAACGACTTCGAGCTGACTGAGGTCATGATGGGGATCGTCTCCCAAGACCAGGTACTCCAGGATCCGCGCCGTCAAGGGTGGGCCCATTCGAGCTGGTTCGGACGGTCCGTCTGGCGCAGCCGACGCGGGTACGCCACGAACCCGGTGGTTGAAATCGCGCAGCAGAAGCTCGCTGACGGCGCTGCATGGGCGCCCCTGAAGTCGGGTCTGTTCGGCGGAGACTCCGAACGAGCTGACAAGGCGATCAGCGCCTACTCCGAAGACTTCGGCAAGGCCGGCAACCAATACTTCTGAACCTGCGTATCAGCACTCTCGTTCACCCTGCGGGTGCGCCCCACCACGTGCGCAACGCAGCGCTGACGCGCGCACACTTGGTACATGCCCTCCCCGCAGAAGGCGCCCCCACCTATGCTGGCCACGCTCGGCGAGGTGCCGACCGGCACCGGGTGGGCGTTCGGGTGGAAGTGGGATGGACAACGCGCGATCGCCGTCGTTCGAGGCGGTCAGTGCCGCCGTATAGCCGAAACGGCAACGAGGCCACCCAACTTTTCCTTCCCCGAACTCGCTGACTCGCTCTCCGGAACGCTCAGTGGGCGCGAGGGCACCGTCGACGGCGAGGCCCTCGCCCTCGACGAGCAAGGCCGGCCCTCATTCGCCCGGCTGCACCCGCCACCAGAACCATCCCTGAACTGGCCGAACCCGCCGACCCACCCTCAAATTGCAAGATCATTTGTTAGTTCGGAGAAGACGCCCGCGACGCATTCATCATCGCCTTTCGCCGCAAGAACCATCCCCCACACCCTGCGCCGCGTCGACACCGGAGACGAGGCCCTGGCCGAACCCCGTGATCCTCGTCGGCTTTCGACGACGACCTGGTCGTCGAAGCCGCCCGCATCATTGGGCCGGATCCGCGGACTGCTCACTTCCATCCACCCAGCCCTCGAACGGCTCCTCGGCCCCGGCGTTACCCACCCCGCCGTCCCCGGGGATCCTCTCCCGCTGTGGCGGACCCGCCGGAATCCGACAGGCCGGCAAACGCAAACTCACCAACCTCGCGGTCAAGCACGCACCCCGCATGGGAGCCCGCCTCACCACCGAGATCCTCACCGCACTCGATGCACAGACAGTGACGGTGCCCGGCAGTAACGCCGCCGAAATCGTCCCGCCGAAACTCGCCGACTCCCTGAAAGAAGTCCTCCTTCAACGGAAAACGATCGGCGAAGACGTCGAAAGGATGCTCGATGACCACCCTCTTTCCCGAGCCGAAGACCTCGATGCCCGGCATCGGTGTCTTCGGCGGCAGCACGGATCCTGCTCGAGGTCGGCGACGGTTCCGCGTTCAAGTCCGCCGGACACCTCGCCACGTACGCGGGCATTGCCCCGGTCACCCACCGATCCGGCTCCTCGATCCGCGGTGAACACCCGCCCGGTCAGGCAACCGCAAGCTTGGGACGTGCCCTGTTCCTGTCCGCCTTCGCAGCCCTGGGCGACCCGACAAGCCGCGGCTACTACGACCGCAAACGCGCCGAGGGAAAGAAGCGTGGGCGCCGCCCTGATCTGCCTCGCCCGACGCCGATGCGCCGTCCTCTATGCCACGCTCAAGAACAAGACCCTCTACCAACCCCCAGTAACCGCAGCCGCTTGACGAAAACCATAGGGACACCCCCCCAAGTCGGGCCCACCATCCCGGAGGGTGGTGGGCACTCGCTCAGATACTCAAAATGTCGGGATCAAGCTCACCAACTACATCGTTACTGCATTCCTCCGAAGGGCCGACTGTCCGAACTCTCGAACTGACACGAAAATTAGGTGACCACCGCGGGTGAGGACAGGGGTAGGCGACCCGCCGATGTCCGATGGGGTGGCGTGGTCCGGCGGGGTTGTGGTTATGCGGTGTCGGGGAGGGGCGCGAGGGTGACG
>RRBB01000468.1:0-3641 GCA_006543605.1 Rhodococcus sp. WS4 | reverse complement strand
AGCGGTCTGCCGCGACGAGCGCTGCCGGCGATAGGGCGGCGAGAGATGGTTCGCGGTAGTGCCGCACCAGGTCGGCCATGCTCAAATCACAGCGAAGCAGCGCGGCGTTCACCCCATATGAACAGCACACATCCAAGACCGTGCGGCCGTGCTCGTGCCGCGCTTGGTGTTCGCGGGCGGCCAACAATGCGGCGAAGACCGGCTGCGCCAGCTGCGGGATCTGGTAGTCGAGCTCGGCGAGGACCCGGAAGTACTCACGCGGGTCGGGTCTGTTGTAGATGTGGTCGAAGTTCGCCTTGCCCTGCCCTGCATTGTCGTCCTGCATAAGCACACTCCGGTCGATCGTCGCCACGATGCAGGGAGAGGTAGTCGGCACCTGCCTGGTCGGGTTCGCGCAATCCCCATCAACCTATCAACAGTGACGTACAGGGCCGGGTCTGACGCGGTGGCCGGGCAGATCGACCCTGCGCTGAGCGGCTTCATGGTCCACGGCGTACATCGTGACGCCGACGGTGTATGTGTCCCGCTGACGATCAGTGACCAGTCACCGATCCTTCACCGACACCCGCCGAACCGGTCACCAGTCCGGCATCGCACTGACATGCTCGATTGCGCGCTTCGACAACACCTGCGCCGAATCCGAGGCCCATCAGGAGCGTGATCGGCGGGCGTCGGCTGCCAGCAGTGAGGCAACGCGATAACTCTTACCCCGGTAGCGGCAGCCGGACGCCCTGCTTCGTTGCCGTTACCTGAGTCGCCAGCTGGGCATGGAGAAGCAGCCGATTCTCGACGTCCTCCGCAGTGGCGCTTCCCGCCAAAACGTCCATTCCGTAACCATCCTCGAGTGCCACGAAGCTGCGCGCAAGAAAGTCGGCGGGAGCCACCAACCGGAACTCACCCAACCGGTCGCCTTCGTCGAGGACCTGCCGGTAGAGATCCGTCTGGTCCGCGACGAAGTGCGCCTGTTGCTCGGCCGCGGGAGCATTGCGGAAGGCCACCGGAAGCAACTCGTACAACAGCCGACTCGTTGTTTCCGCCTCGCCGGGAAACGGAACACCGGACCGGATACAGGCAGCGAGTTTCGCCCACGCCGAGTCACAACTCTCCAGTGCCTGGCGACGGTGACGGATGTAGGTTTCGGCGCCCCGCTCGAAGACCAGCGCCAAGAGCTCGGTCAGATCCGGGTAGTAATACGACACCGACGCCGGCGTCAATCCCGCTTGTTCGGCGATGTCACGCAGCCGCGCGTTGGTCGCGCCCCGCTCGAGCACCGTCTGTGCCGCCGCCTCGACCAGCTGTGCCCGGCGGGCGGTTTGATTGCGAGGGCGGGGCATGGGGCCATTCAAGCACAGCGATTGGGTGTGACCCTTGACACTCCATGATTCGTTATCTAAATTTTCTTTTATTAACTCGTTTCCTCCCCGAAAGCGGTCCCTTCATGGCATCTCCTCTGCCCCTCGCGCTCGTGCAAACGCCCGCCCACCCCGGCGCGGACGTCGGCTCCTTCGCCGCAGACCTCGAGCAGCTCGCCCGCACGCGACCCGGCGTCAAACTGTTCGTGTATCCGGAACTGCATCTGGCCACCCCCGCCACGAACCTCGGTATGGACTCGACGACGGTCACTCCGGAGGAGTTGGCCGAGCCACTGGACGGTGCCCGTGATCGGCAACTCGCCACCCTTGCGGGTGATCTCGGTATCTGGCTCATCCCCGGCACCGTGTACGAGCGAGGCGCCGACCGGCAGATCTACAACACCACGGTGGTGTACTCGCCGGCCGGGCGGCGAGTGGCCTCGTATCGCAAGATCTGTCCCTGGCGGCCGTACGAAAAGACCACCCCGGGTACCGAGTTCGTCGTCTTCGACATGGACGGCCACGGCCGGGTCGGTCTCTCGATCTGCTACGACGCCTGGTTCCCCGAGATTGCCCGCACCCTGACCTGGATGGGCGCCGACCTGATCGTCAACCTCGTCCAGACACCCACCAGCGACCGGGAGCAAGAGGTGATCCTCGCCCGCGCCACCGCGATCACCAACCAGGTCTTCATCGCGAGCGTCAACGCCGCCGCGCCGACCGGCCTCGGCCGAAGCCTGTTGGTCGACCCCGAAGGCCGCATCAGGACACACGCCCCCAGTGCTGAAGACTGCGTGCTCACCGACGTCTTCGATCTCGCCGAGGCCGCCCGCGTCCGCCAGTACGGCACCGCCGGACTCAACCGACCCTGGAACCAATTCCGACCCGGGGACGCCCCGCTCGACCTCCCGCTCTACTCCGGAAAGATCGACCCACTGATCTGGGGCGCCGGCCACGGCGCTGCTCCGCTCCCCGAAAAGCAGGCCTGACATGCCCAACACCCAGGGTCAACTGGTGCCCACCCTCGGCCTGCCCTCGATCGTGGTCTTCGGCCTGTCCTACATGGCGCCCGGCATCGTCGTATCTACCTTCGGGATCATCGCCGTGACATCGCACGGCGCCGCGCCCACCGCGTATCTCGTCGCCACCCTCGCCATGACGCTGACCGCGCTGAGCTACGCCAAGATGGCCCGCACCTACCCCGCCTCCGGATCGGTCTACACCTACGCTCGCAAACTGCTCGGCTCCCGCGTCGGCTTCCTCGCAGGGTGGGCCATCCTGCTCGACTACTTCTTCCTGCCGATGGTCGCCTGGCTCATCGAATCCCTGTACCTGAACGTGCAGTTCCCTGTATTACCCGTCTGGGGCTGGCTGATCGCCGTGATCGGAGCCACCACCGTGGTGAACATCCTGGGCATCGTCATCGCCGACAAGGTCAACAAAGTACTGCTCGGCTTCACCGGCATCGGGCTCATCGCCCTCGTCGCCGTCTGCCTGCATCGCCTCGCTGTGGCACCACCGGCCCAAGCTGTCCACGCGCTCTGGAATCCCGCGACCTCACTCGGCGCCATCACCGCCGCGGCCGCCATCGCCGCCTACTCGTTCCTGGGCTTCGACGCGGTCAGCACCCTCAGCGAGGAGGTACGCGACGCGAAACGCAACGTGCCACGCGGCATCGTGCTCACCGTACTCATCGGCGGTGCCATCTTCTTCGCCGTCTCACTGCTCATGCAACTCGTGCACCCGGGTGGCGCCTTCACCGACGAGTCCACCGCCGGCTACGAAGTCGCAATCCTGGCCGGCGGCGAGCACTTCGCCAACATCACCAACGCCATCGGACTGCTCGGCGGCTTCGCCTCCTGCGTCGCCATCCAAGCCAGCACCAGCCGCCTGATGTTCGTCATGGGCCGCGACAACGTGCTGCCCCGCCGAGTCTTCGGCTACCTCCATCCCAAGGTTCGTACCCCGGTGTTCAACCTGCTCCTCATCGCCGCCGTCGGCCTGTTCGCCGTCAAACTGTCCCTCGCGGCCGCCACCTCGTTGATCAACTTCGGCGCATTCCTCGCCTTCACCCTGGTCAACATCTGCGTCATCACCGCATGGATCCAACACCGCCACGCCCGATCGCAACGATCCGTCTTCACCTGGATTGTCGTTCCTGCGGCCGGAGCTGCCGCCGACATTTACCTGATCACCCAACTCAGCCAGACTGCCATCGTCCTCGGCATCAGCTGGCTGATCGTCGGTATCGCCTACCTCTGCGTGATCACCCGGGGACTGCGCCAAGCC
>RRBB01000467.1:0-3651 GCA_006543605.1 Rhodococcus sp. WS4 | reverse complement strand
CTTCTGGCCTATCGAGCGCGATCTCGCTCATCGAACTCCCCCCGGAGTATTGAACAGGAGTGTGCCACTGACACAGACGGCGTCAGTGGCACTTGGTGGTGTCCGGGACACAGCGGACCACACCGGTGGGGATTTCGCACCCCGGAGCGGGCCCGGGCACTGCTCTGCCCGGGTGCGTGGGGCCGTCGCGGTGAAGCCGCCGGGGACCGGTCTCCGGTCGCCGCGGCCCCAGCCGTCCCCGCCGTAGGAACAGAACAGCACGTCGACGGGCATGGGCACCCGCGCCCCGTGTTGACGTGAGGTCGCCCGCGGGCTGGGGATCCGGACCGTTGGCCGCGGCGGCGCGTCAGCTCGCTCGCTCCGCGCAGCTCCCTGCGCACAAGGCGTACCGGGCACCGAAGGGCGCTATGTCCGCGGGCGGTGCCGCACTGATCGTGATGCAAACCAGTGGGCATCTCCCAAAGAGCGTGTCCGCGATGCTGTTACTGCGGCAGTTGATGAAAGCCATGGTGGCAATCGCGGATGCGCATCGCGCCGCGGGCGAGTACCGCCGCGCACTCGACATCGAGTACGCCGTGCGGACCGAGCTCGCCACCATCCACGCCCCTCAACAGCCGCGGATGTCGGCGCGCGATTCCACGCGTAGTAAAGAGTCGATGGCGGTGCAGGATGGCGCGACGGGTTCGACGCTCGCACCAGAGCAGGAGGAGTTGCGGCGGCTGGTCGCACTCGACAACGCCGCACCACCACCCGAGCCAGTGCGGCGCCGCGGATCACCGATTCCAACATCGCTCGACCCGTTCCCACGCACTCACGCCGGTCGCGACCGTGCACGCGGTGACGACAGCAACGAAAGGTAGAAGAACGCATGTCAGACCACAGATTGGCGGCGCACTCCACACGCTCCCGTGCCGGGTGCATCGTGCGTCTTGGTCACTGAGGCCTACTTGCCGACACGGCGTCTGGGGACACCGTCACGCTGCGGGAGGATACCCTGATCGACGCCCTTGATCTGGCACGCATCTATGCGGGTGCGGCCAGGGCAAGCCCAAAGCCGCCATAGCCTGCGTTCCGCAGGTAGGAGCTTCAGTCTCGGCGGGGGGCTGGACAGTGCCTCGGTGGCCTGGTGCACCGAGGCCAGGCCGGGTTTGACGCAGCGTGGGCTCTTGTGGCGGTCCCGGTGGGGTTTGTTTGGGGTGTCAGCTGGTCTGGAGCCGGTGGGTGAGGGCGGTGTGGCGGCGGCCCGCGCCCGGGGTGCGGACCGCCGCGGCCAGGGCTTTGCGGGAGCCGACCAGGACGACGAGTCTCTTGGCGCGGGTGACGCCGGTGTAGAGCAGGTTGCGTTGCAGCATCATCCAGGACGAGGTGGTGAGGGGGATGACGACGGCGGGGTATTCGCTGCCTTGGGAGCGGTGGATGGTGACGGCGTAGGCGTGGGCGAGTTCGTCGAGTTCGGAGAAGTCGTAGTCGATGGATTCGTCCTCGTCGGTGAGCACGGTCAGCGTCTGGTCCTCCGTGGTGATGGCGGTGACGACGCCCACGGTGCCGTTGAACACCCCGGCTTTGCCTTTGTCGTAGTTGTTGCGGAGCTGGGTGACCTTGTCGCCGATCCGGAACGCCCGGCCGCCGTAGCGGCGTTCGGGCTGTCCGTCCTTCGGCGGGGTGAGCGCTTGCTGCAACAACGCGTTGAGGTTGCCGGCGCCGGCGGGGCCGCGGTGCATCGGTGCCAGGACCTGCACGTCCTGGCGCGGGTTAAGCCCGAACTTGCGGGGGATGCGGCGAGCGACGATGTCGACCACCAGCTTGGCGGTCTCCTCGGCCGGGTGCAGATCCGACTGTTCCGCGGGTTCGCAGGCGAACCAGAAGAAGTCGTCGAACCCGGTGAGCTGCGGCGGGGTTGCGGCGTTGATGCGGTGGGCGTTGACCACGATCCCGGACTGCCGGGCCTGCCGGAAGATCTTCGTCAACCTCACCCGCGGAATCGTGTCGGCGGCCAGCAGGTCGCGCAATACTTCTCCGGCACCGACGGAGGGGAGCTGGTCGACGTCACCGACCAGCAGCAGATGCGCCCCCTCCGGGATGGCTTTGACCAGTTTGTTGGCCAGGATGACGTCCATCATCGACGACTCGTCCACCACAACAAGGTCAGCATCGAGGGGGTTGTCGCGATCGTATTTCGGGTCGCCGCCGGGTTGCAGCTCCAGCAGGCGGTGGACGGTGCAGGCCTGGTGGCCGGTCAGCTCGGCCAGCCGTTTGGCGGCCCGCCCGGTCGGCGCAACCAGCACCACCTTGGCTTTCTTCGCTGTGGCCAGCTCGACGATGGAGCGGACGGTGAAGCTTTTGCCGCAGCCGGGCCCGCCGGTGAGCACCGCGACCTTGCGGGTGAGGGCGAGTGTGACCGCGCCCTTCTGCTCGTCGGCCAGGTCCTGCCCGGTCCGGCCCCGCAGCCACGTGAACGCCGTGTCCCAGTCGACCCGAGTGAACGCGGCGAGCCTGTCGGCCGGAGAGTTGAGCAGGCCGAGCAGGCCGCCGGCCAGGGAGCTCTCGGCGCGGTGGAAGGGCACCAGATAGACCGCCGGGACGCTCCCGTCACCGGCAGGGACCGGTTCGCAGATCACGCCTTCGTCTGTGGCGAGCTGGTCCAGGCAGGGGCCGATCAGGTCCCGGTCGACCTCGAGGATCTTGGCGGCCTCGGTGATCAGGTTCGGTTCGGGCAGGTAGCAGTGCCCGTTGTCGGCGGCCTGCGACAGGGTGTACTGCAGCCCGGCCTTGATCCGCTCGGGGCTCTCGTGCGGTATCCCGACCGCTTGGGCGATGGTGTCGGCGGTCTTGAACCCGATGCCCCACACGTCGGAGGCGAGCCGGTACGGCTCGGCGCGGACGACACCGATGGAGGCGTCGCCGTAGTTCTTGTAGATCCGCACCGCCAGCGAGGTGGACACCCCCACCCCCTGCAGGAACACCATCACCTCTTTGATCGCCTTCTGCTCCTCCCACGCATCGGCGATCTTCCGGGTGCGTTTGGGGCCGAGCCCGTGCACCTCGATCAGCCGCTGCGGCTGGTGTTCGATGACGGTCAGGATGTCGAGACCGAAGTGGGTGACCATGCGTTCGGCCATCATCGGCCCGATCCCCTTGATCAGCCCGGAGCCGAGGTAACGGCGAATGCCCGCGATGGTGGCGGGCAGCACGGTGGTGTAGGAGCGCACCTGGAACTGCTTGCCGTACTTTGCGTGGTTGCCCCACTGACCGGTCAGCCGCAAGCTCTCACCGATCTGGGCGCCGAGCAGCGGCCCGACCACGGTCACCAGATCCGGGCCGGACCGCTCGGTGGCCAGGCGGGCGATGGTGTAGCCGGTGTCCTCGTTGGCGTAGGTGATCCGCTCCAGCACCCCCTCCACCACCGCCTGGTGTGCGGCATCGGGCGAAGATCGCGCAACGGTCATGTTCATCATTGTGCCGAGTGCAACCGACATGGTGAGCTGTGGTGCCCGGCCCGCCCGGCGTCCCAGATCCCCGGTCGGAGCTTGCCCCCTGCACGAAGAAGTACGACGCCGAGACCCAGGAGCGTGCCGTACGGATGCATCGGGACCGGATCCGCGAGCACGCAAGCCCGAAGATCGCAGCCCGTCGCTCTGATGAGAGCTGACC
>RRBB01000466.1:0-3657 GCA_006543605.1 Rhodococcus sp. WS4 | reverse complement strand
CACAAGCGTCGGTGTGGGACACGGTCAAACCCGCACCGCCGCACGGTGATGCGGGTAGCCGTGACACACGTCCATCTCCCACGCCCGCCACGCAAGTGGCAGATAGTATGAGATCTACGTAGACGCTGCACGGTAGAGGTCGTGAGCGAGAAACACACGGTAGGCGTGGTCGCCAGGCTGGTCGGCGTGAGCGTGCGCACTCTGCACCACTACGACGAAATCGGTCTGGTGACCCCGTCCGACCGCACACCCGGTGGGTACCGCAGCTATTCGGATGCCGACGTCGAACGCCTGCACCGCGTGCTGACGTACCGGGAACTGGGTTTCCCCCTCGAGGAGATCGCAGCCCTCCTCGACGACCCGGACGTGGACGCCCTCGCGCATCTACGCCGCCAGCACGCGTTGCTGAGCGCACGGATCGATCGCTTACACGAGATGGCTGCTGCCGTGGAGAAGATGATGGAGGCGAGAACCATGGGCATTCAGCTCACCCCCGAAGAGCAGAACGAGATCTTCGGCGACAACTGGCCGGGCGAGGAGTACGCCGCCGAAGCGGAAGAACGGTGGGGCGACACCGACGCGTGGAAGCAGTCGCAGCAGCGCTCCGCGAAAATGAACAAGGAGGACTGGAAGCGAATCAAGGCCGAGGGAGACGCATTCGAGGCCTCCCTCGCGCAGGCGATGGCCGACGGCGTCGAACCCGGAACCGAGCGGGCCAACGCTCTCGCCGAGGAACACCGCGCCGGCATCGAACGGTTCTACGACTGCGATCACACGATGCAGGTGAACCTCGCCGAGATGTACCTCGCCGACGACCGCTTCCGCCGGCACTACGACGACGTCGCCCCCGGTCTGGCGCAGTACGTCCGGGACGTCATCGTCGCAAATGCGGAGCAGCAGTGAGCAGTTGAACACGGAGTCGGGACGGGTGCCGGTCGGGCTTCACCGTCCACACCGCGTGGAGGTCCGGCCGGAACCGCACGATCTCGGTGCGGCACTATCCTGAACCCATGTCCGATTCGCAGCGTCCCAGCCCCAGTCAGTACGTCGGGTACCTATTCGGGCGCACGCTGCCGGATTCGATGCAGGACTGGGTCCGCAACGACCTGGTCGGCCCGGGCGCCTCGGTGCGGTACGTCCTCCGATTCATGCTGCCCGTCGTCGCGGTGCTGGCGCTGTTCCTCCTCATCCCCGGTCCGATTTGGATACCGCTGGCGATGATGGCGCTCCTCCTGCTCCCCCTGCTCTACTTTGCGGTCGCGCTGATGAACATCTACCGTCGCCATCGCCTACTCAGCCACGGCCTCGATCCGGACCTCGTGGGCGAGAAGGCGCAGCGCCGCGCCGACCGCACCCGCGAGGACTACGAGCGGCGTCACGGCCGCACCGAGGAGCAGTAGTCGCAGCGTGACGGATCACACGGCAGAGCCGAGAGTGACGCAGCGCACGTGAACGATCGATAAGTAATGCGTTAAAGTGGCGACGTCCGAGTGGGTAATCCCACGAACCGCGTACCCAGAGGGTCCAGCGCAGGTTCCGACAGCCTCGACGGGAAGAGCAGTCATAGATGACAGTCACAGATTCGGCGGTCACGCCCGATATTCACACGACGGCGGGAAAGCTCGCCGACCTGCGTAATCGTCAGGCCGAGGCGCAGCACCCGAGCGGTGAAGCCGCAGTCGAGAAGGTCCACGCCAAGGGCAAGCTCACCGCCCGCGAACGCATCACCGCCCTGCTCGACGACGGCAGCTTCGTCGAACTCGACGCCCTCGCCCGGCACCGCAGCGTGAACTTCGGCCTCGCCGACAACCGCCCCGTCGGCGACGGCGTCGTCACCGGCTACGGCACCGTCGACGGCCGCGACGTGTGCGTCTTCTCCCAGGACGCCACCGTCTTCGGCGGCTCATTGGGCGAAATCTACGGCGAAAAGATCGTCAAGGTGATGGACCTCGCCCTCAAGACCGGCCGACCCCTGATCGGCATCAACGAAGGCGCCGGCGCCCGCATCCAGGAAGGCGTCGTCTCCCTCGGCCTGTACGGCGAAATCTTCCACCGCAACGTCCAGGCCTCCGGGGTCATCCCGCAGATCTCCCTGATCATGGGCCCCGCCGCCGGCGGGCACGTCTACTCCCCCGCCCTGACCGACTTCGTCGTCATGGTCGACCAGACCTCCCAGATGTTCGTCACCGGCCCCGACGTCATCAAGACCGTCACCGGCGAAGACGTCACCATGGAGGATCTGGGTGGCGCGCACACCCACATGGTCAAGTCCGGCGTCGCCCACTACGTCGCCTCCGGCGAACAGGACGCCCTGGACTACGTCAAGGACCTGCTGTCCTACCTGCCCAGTAACAATCAGGCCGCGGCCCCCCGGATGATCCCCACCGACCCGATCACCGGCGGCATCGAAGACTCGCTGACCGCCGAGGACCTCGAACTCGACACCCTCATTCCGGACTCGGCGAACCAGCCCTACGACATGCACGAGGTCATCCGCCGCATCCTCGACGACGACGAATTCCTCGAGGTCCAGGCCGAACGCGCCGGCAACATCGTCGTCGGCTTCGGCCGCGTCGACGGCCGCTCCGTGGGCATCGTCGCCAACCAGCCCACCGTCTTCGCCGGCTGCCTCGACATCGACGCCTCCGAAAAAGCGGCCCGCTTCGTGCGCACCTGCGACGCGTTCAACGTCCCCATCATCACCCTCGTCGACGTCCCCGGCTTCCTGCCCGGCACCGACCAGGAATACAACGGCATCATCCGCCGCGGCGCGAAACTGCTCTACGCCTACGGTGAGGCCACCGTCGGGAAGATCACCGTCATCACCCGCAAGGCCTACGGCGGCGCCTACGACGTGATGGGCTCCAAGCACATGGGCGCCGACGTCAACCTGGCCTGGCCCACCGCCCAGATCGCCGTCATGGGCGCGAGCGGCGCCGTCGGGTTCGTCTACCGCAAACGCCTGCTCGAGGCCGCCAAGAACGGCGACGACGTCGACGCCCTGCGCCTGCAACTGCAGCAGGAATACGAAGACACCCTCGTCAACCCCTACGTCGCCGCCGAACGCGGCTACGTCGACGCCGTCATCCCCCCGTCCCACACCCGCGGACAGATCGTGGCCGCCCTGCGCCTGCTCGAACGCAAAATGGTCACCCTCCCGCCCAAGAAGCATGGGAACATCCCGCTATGAGCGGCGGCGAATCATTCGGCACTATGACCGCCGAGTTGGTGGTGGACGAGGTGTTGGACGAGATCGCGCTGGAGGCCGGCCTCGCCGAGGAGCCGGCGCCGCCGGCCGTGACGTTCACGGGCAATCCGAGCGACACGGACATCGCGGCCGTGCTCGCGGTGTTCGCCGCGATCGCCTCGTCGGCTTCCGCAGCGGAAACGCCCGCGTCCGATAACGATTCGTGGGGCACGCCCGCTCTCATTCTGCGTCGGCAAGTGGCCGCCGCTGCCGTCCTGGTCAACGCAGGCTACTGAAACTGTAGAAAAGAGAAGACATTTCGATGAGTAGTGCACGTATTTCCAAGGTGCTCGTCGCGAACCGCGGTGAGATTGCAGTGCGGGTGATCCGGGCCGCAGCCGATGCCGGCCTGGCCAGCGTCGCCGTCTACGCCGAACCCGACGCCGACGCCCCGTTCGTGCGCCTGGCCG
>RRBB01000465.1:0-3662 GCA_006543605.1 Rhodococcus sp. WS4 | reverse complement strand
GAGTTCTTCACCGGAAAAGTGCCTCTCGAACTGGCCGAATCTGGACCTTCAGTAGCCCACATTCTCCCAGGTCAAAGGCACTTTTCCGCTATCCGACACGCGCTAAGCTCATGAGCCATCAAGGTATAGGCGACCTCACCGACCGGCCGGGGCACGATCTAGCGCTGGGAGTCGACTATCACTCCAGGCGAGGCCAGTGCTCACCGGCCGGCGGCTCATGATCAGCCTCCCGTAGACGGACAGTTACCTGCCGAAGGCTCGCCGATCAACCCCCATTAGGCAAGTAAGGACGAGGGCCGTCGCCATCCGACCGGGAGTGCGCCCAGGGCCGGCGTCCGTCGAGCTCACATCAGCATCGCCCATGCCCTGAGCCGGCAAATGGTGCGACGCAACGCTTGACGCACCCCGGCGAGGCCCACCGAATCGACTCACTCGCCATGTTCTGGACCAGCATCGGCGACGGCAAGGAAGGCGTCACCGCCTTCCTCGAGAAACGGAAACCCGACTTCCACGGGCGCGCCTCCGAGATACCGCAGTTCTACAACGACTGGATCGCCGACCAACCCTGACCCCCGACCGCCCGCGACACCGAACTGACACCCCCACCAAAACCACACACGAGACCCGGGCGCTCGCCACCTGAGTCCCATAACGCCGGGGCGCCACGACGCTCAGATTCGGGCGACGACAACCCCGTGACTGCGGCGACACCTTGATTCCGGGAAATCCGCTCCGCATGGGTGGCGTGGTGATCGAGGATCGGCGCGGACAACGAGGTCTGAGATCATCGAAAAGGTCTGCACCCAAGACACGGTGGCAGGTTCATCGCCTGATGACTCACCGGTGAGCCATCCGATTCTCGACATGTGAGCACACCCGGTCCGCGCCGGGCGCGCGCCAGCCTTCCCGTACGACTTCGTCCGGTACGGCTCTGTTCTCAACCCGCGAAGGAAGAGCGCCCACGTTGCCGTCACCCCCTACCACTCACGGTATTGACGCGGTAGTGATCGCTCTCTATCGTAGCGGCTGTGGCACTAAGCGAGAGGCAGACATCACACATGCAGGCAACCAGCACCGCCGACACACCTACCGGTGAGGCGTTCGAACGCGCGCTGCACGCGAACACTGTGTGCGAGGCGTTCCAGATCACCGCGGCCGCCCGCGCGGACCAGGTTGCCGTGCGCACCGCCGATGACAGTGTCTCGATGACTTTCGGCACTCTCGCCGAGCGGGTGCGGCGGGTCGCGGCCGGTCTCGCGGCCCTCGGCCTCGAGCGCGGGGACACGGTGGGCATCATGCTCACCAACCGGCCCGAGTTCCATCTGGTGGACCTCGCTGCCATGCACCTTGGTGCCCTTGCATTCTCGATCTACAACACCTCGGCGCGCGATCAGATCGAGTACCTCTTCGCCGACGCCGGCAACCGCATCGTCATCACCGAGCGTGCGTTCGTCGACCGGCTGACCGCCGTCCGCGACGGCGGCACCCCGATCGATCACATCATCGTCGTCGACGGCGCACCGGACGGCACCCTGAGCCTCGAGGAGGTGGAGGCTGCCGGTGACGAGCACTTCGACTTCGAGGCAACCTGGTCGGCGGTCCGCCCCGACGACGTCCTCACCCTGATCTACACCTCCGGCACCACGGGTCCACCCAAGGGAGTCGAACTCACCCACCACAACATGATGACCAAGATCCGTGCCCTGCAACAGATCTTGCCCGTCACGCCGGGGGGCGCACCATCTCGTTCCTGCCCGCCGCGCACATCGGTGATCGGTGGAGCGGACACTATTCGCCGCTGGCGGTGTGGGGTTTCACCGTCACCACGTGCGCGGACGCGCGCAAGGTGATGGAGATCGCGCAGCAGCTTCGCCCGACGGTGTTCCTGCCGGTGCCGCGGATGTGGGAGAAGGCGAAGGCGGCCGTGGAGGCGGACATCGACGCCGACCCCAACGTGGCGCGCCGCACGCTGACGCGTTGGGCCATCGACACCGGGATCAAGAAAGCCCGCACCGAGCAGGACGGCCGGTCCCCGGGCCCGATACTCGACCTGCAGGCGAAAATCGCCGACACGCTCGTCGGCTCGAGGATCCGCCGCAAGCTGGGGCTGGACCAGTCCGAATGGTTCCTCACCGGATCGGCGCCCACCCCGCGCCACGTGTTCGAATTCTTCGCGGCCATCGGAATCCCGATCTGCGAGCTGTGGGCGATGAGCGAGACGTCATGCGTGATGACCGTCAACCCGAAGGACCGCAACCGGGTGGGCACGGTCGGAGTACCGATCCCCGGGCTCGAGGTCAAGCTCGCCCCCGACGGAGAGCTCCTCGTGCGCAGTCAGACCGTCATGAAGGGCTACCGCAACAAACCCGAACAGACCGCCGAGGCCATCGATTCCGAGGGGTGGCTGCACACCGGCGACATCGGGACGATCGACGACGACGGCTACGTGCGGCTGGTGGACCGCAAGAAGGACATCATCATCAACGCGGCCGGCAAGAACATGTCGCCCGCGAACATCGAGACCTGGCTCAGATCCTCGAGCCCCCTGATCGGCCAGGCGGCGTGCATCGGCGACGGCCGACCCTACAACGTCGCGCTGATCGCGCTCGACCCCGACGGCGCCGCCGGGAAAGCGGCAGACGATCCCGCCACCATCGCCGAAATCGCGGCCGGCGTCGAGCTCGCCAACAGCCACCTCTCCCGCGTCGAACAAATCAAAAAATTCACGATCGTCGCCGATCAGTGGCTACCCGGCAGCGACGAACTCACCCCCACCATGAAGATCAAACGCAGGAACGTCGTCACCAAGTACGCCACACAGATCGAGGAACTCTACGCGAAGTAACCATCGCACCAGCGCGGCGACAGCTCCCACAACCCCACCGGCGAAGCACACGCCGGGTCCCACAGCTGATCGTCGAGCCGTCCCGACCCAGGTCTTGGAGATCAGCTTCTCCTGTGGGAGAAAGTAGTTCGCCAGAAACGACTGCAGCGCCCATGGCCCAGGTGATCCCCGGCGGTGTTGCCGTCGTCGTGGACACCGGTCGATCCCGAAAAACCTCGACGCCGCGTCATCCCGGCCGCCCAATTCGGCACCGATACATTGCTTTTCAGAAGTGCGCTCGGCTCGGTGCGCCAACGCCCTCGCGCTGATGTTTCCTGCATGCGGCGACCAGACGGCGGTCACTGGCGGCCGCCGACGTGTCTCACCGCAGCGCGGCGGTGTCGTTGTCGATGCGAGTTCGTGGAACGGTGCAGGATCCCCACCAGTTCGGGCAGAATCGAGGCCGGCCGCTTGCCGGCAAACGTACCCGACACCGCTCACTAGAACATCAGTGCTGCAATCGCTTTCGGTCTATACCAGAATGTGCGCGCCGGTCGGGGGTGTGACGATTTTCGCCAGCAGAGGACTCTCCTGCGCCTTGCAGGCAGTTACACGGTCCTTCTGTGATGAAGTCAACGCAAACCCTTGACAAGAGAGATTGCTCACTCTACCGTCGAGAATGTGCTGATGACGACTCCCGGTCCAACCCCACGAGGGAGCCTGACCGTCGACCCGATCACCGAATAAGCACACCGGCGCACCCCGCGCGATCCCGCTAAACGTTCACCACGGCGAAGAGTTCGAGGTCGGCGCCGCTGACGAACCGTTTACATTTTTG
>RRBB01000464.1:0-3685 GCA_006543605.1 Rhodococcus sp. WS4 | reverse complement strand
GGAGCAGCGGGCGGGGCTGGACCGGATGCTCGACGACGCGGCCAAGGGCCGGTTCACGGTGGTGCGGGTGGTGTGGCGGGATCGATTGGCCCGATTCGGGGTGGCGTGGATCGACCGGTACTTGTCGCAGGTCGGCGTTACAGTCGAGGTCCTGCGAGACAAGGGCGACAAATCCCTGGCGGAGGAGTTGATGGATGACTTCATGGCGCTGCTGGCATCGTTCTCGGGCCGCCTCTATCAGCTGCGGTCGAAACAGAATCAACACCGGCTTCTCGACGACGCCGCCGCACGGTTGGGAAAGGGGTAACCGATGAGCGCCTCGGGGGATCAGGGGTCTTCTCGGAACGCGAAGGTGCTCGCCGCTCGTGAATTGGGCCCGGCATGACCGGGCCGGGATCGACTGCGCCGCGGCAGTTCGCGGTCACCACCCGGGCCCATGTGGCGGTCGACGATGCGACCGGTGAGCCGATCGGACTCGACGACATCGACACCCGGGTGCGGTGGCTGCTCGACCTGGTCACCGCGGCCGGCGCCGAGTTGGTGTCGCGGCTGTGGCAGCCGGCGACGTTCGACGTGCTCGCGACCGGCCTGGACCGCCAGGACCGCAAGCTGCCCGCACAGGGTCACGTTGCCGCGGCGCGTCTCGGCTGGACTCCGAGCGACCCGGACGGGGTCTATGTGCCGTCGCGGGTGAGCAGGGTGGTGACGGCGCAGGTGATGGCGACCCTGCGGACCCTGGCCTACCGGGATACCGCGATCGCGGCACTGTCGGCCCGGTTCGACCCGGCGACCGGCGTTGTGGCGCCGCCGACCGAGCCGGGCGACCATGTGCCGGCGGGCTTCGCCCGGGGAGTCCGACGCCAGCTGATTGCCCGCTCCCGCCCCAGCGGCGGGGCACCGGCCGGCCCGTTGCGGATCACCGACGTGCAGGGTCCACCGCAAACGAGCACGATGGCCCGACTCTCGGCGGCCGATCGGCAACTCGCGCAGCTTGCCGTCACCGGTGACGAGCTGGTGTTGACGGTGAAGCTGCCCACCAGCCCAACCCCGGCGGGGCGGGCGCAGTGGCGGCGGGTCCGGCTGACCGCCGCCGTCCCCGAGCATCTGCACGGCCGGGCGGTCACCGATTGGCATCTGCCGACCCTGGTCCTCGACCGCCGGGGTCTGCTCTGGCGGTGCGCGGCGACCGAACTCGTTCCGGCAGGAGACCTGAAATCGGCCGCGGTCGCGGTGGGGGTCGACTGGTCACCGACCAGTCTGGGTGCCGCCGCCATCACCGCCGACAGCCCGGAGGGGCTGGTGTCGGACTATCGGGGCTGGACTTACGACGACCGCGGCCTCGGGATCAAACTCGCCCGCCTGCAAGCCGAAGGGCAGCTACTGCACCGCAAAGCCGCCCGATTGACGCGGCTGGCCGCCACCGCCCCACCCGAGGTCCGCGCCCGGCTGGAGGCGAAGATCGCAGTCCTCGACAGCCACCGCACCGCGGTAGGCGCCAAGAGAGGCAAGATCAACCGGGAACTCGCGTTCCACTTCGCCCACCAGGTCACCGACTACGCCACCGCGGCGGGCGCGCAGGTGATCGCGGTCGAGGATCTCACCACGCTCGAGACCCGCGGACACGGACGGGTCAACAACAACCGGGCCGCGCAGTCCGCCCGCCGCCACGCGGTCGCAGCCCTCGCGCACACCGCCGCGGGTGTCGGTATCGCGGTGGTCTCGGTGCCCGCCCGGGGCTCGTCCGCATTGTGTCCGGGTTGCGACGAACCGCTCTCCCGCCCCGGCGGCTACCACACCGCGTGGTGTTCATACTGTCGGATGGGCGGCAACCGTGACCACGTCGCGGGGGTGAACCTGGCCAAACGCGCACTGCTCGGCAGAAACAAAGCCACCCGGCGGCGTGGGCAGATGCCCGCGGTCCGGGTCGCCGAACATGCGCCGGTGCGTAAGTGCCGCGACAAGAACGGTCCCACCCCGAGCAGACCACGGCACCGCCGGGTCCGCCGCAGCCTGCCCACCACAACACGGCGGTTGGGGGTGAATCCGAAACAGTATGTTCCTGCACCACAAGCGTCGGTGTGGGACACGGTCCAACCCACACCACCGCACGGTGATACCGGTAGCCGTGACACACGTACATCTCAGGCGTCCGCCACACCGGTGGCAGATAGTAAGAGATCTACGTAGACGCTGTGGATCGATGAACGGAATGGGCCGATGACCGGCGTCGACAGGGACACGGAGAACGTGACGCTGACGGCGTTGCTGGCGCGTATCGCGAAAGGCGAGCGGGATGCCTTCAGCGATTTCTACGAACGCACCAGCACGCGGGTGTACGGGATGGTGCTGCGGGTCCTGCGCGATCCCGGATACAGCGAGGAAACCACCCAAGAGGTGTACCTGCAGGTCTGGAACAACGCCGCGAAATTCGATCCGAAACAGGGGTTGCCGCTGTCGTGGCTGATCACCCTGGCCCACCGCCGGGCCGTCGACCGGGTGCGGTCCGAGCAGTCCGGCTCCGAACGCGAGGCCGCCTACGGCGCCTCGAGTTGGTACGGACCGTTCGATGCGGTGTCGGAGGAAGTCACCCGCCGAGGTGACACCAGCGACGTCGTCGATTGCCTGGGCACGCTCACCGAAGTCCAGCAGAGAACGGTGGTCCTCGCCTATTACGGAGGGCTGACGTACCGCGAGGTGTCGGAACGGTTGTCCGTGGCGCTTCCCACGGTGAAATCACGAATTCGAGACGGATTGATCAGGCTCAAGCAATGTCTGGGGGTGCAGTTCGATGGATGACTCCGAGCACGACATCCTCGACCTCGCCCAGGTGTATGCACTGGATGCCGTCGACGAACAGCAGCGCCTCGAGATCGACACCGCGGTGCGGAACGCACCACCCCAGGTGCGCCTCGCATTCGACACCGCCGTGCGCGGCGTGCACGAGACGATGGCCGCCCAGTCGGCGTCCACCGCAGTCGACCCGCCCGCGTATCTGCTCGGGCGGATCCTGGAAGCACTGCCCGGCACTGCCGCCGCACCCGCACCGATAGCGCTGGACGAGGTTCGTGCACGCAAGCGCAGACGCCTCGTGGCCGCACTGGGTGCGGCGGCCGCGGTCATCGTCCTCGCCGTGGGTGGCATCACCGTCGCCCAGCAATTGCAGAGCGAGGAAGGCCAACCCGTGCCCGCGCAGATCCTCGCGGCCGACGACGTCCGCACCGCGGTGGCACCGATCGCCGGTGGCGGTTCGGCCACCGTCGTGTTCTCCAAGGACGTCGACGCCGGCGTGCTCGTGATGAACGACGTCCCGCCACCCGCGCCGGGTTCGGTCTATCAGATGTGGCTGCTCGGACCGTCCCATGAGCCGGTGTCCGCCGGAATCATGGAAGCCGACGACGTCTCAGCGTCGACGACCGCGGTCGTGAACGACATCGACCAGTCCACCGCACTCGGGTTCAGTGTGGAGCCGCCCGGCGGTTCCACCCAGCCCACCGGCGACATCTTCGCGACGGTCGACCTCACCTGATACGTGAGTGGCGAAGCGTGCCGGGGCACACTTCGCCACTCACGTGGGGGGTCACCGGTCAGGCGTTGGCTGCTTTGTATTCGCGGCGGCGGCGGTGCAGGATCGGTTCGGTGTAGCCCGACGGCTGCTTCGTGCCGTCGAGGATCAGTTCCTTCGCGG
>RRBB01000463.1:0-3690 GCA_006543605.1 Rhodococcus sp. WS4 | reverse complement strand
AATGCGGCGAGGAATATTTTGGCCGTCGGACTGACGGTGGCAGCCTGCGGAGATGGTGTGAGACCGCCCCGCACATGAAGTGTGGGGAGGCACCTGTCGGTGAAACAGGAACCTCGGGACGCGAGTCTCGAGGGGAATCTCTGTCGTTCACGGCCGAGAGGACGTCAAGTTCTCGAACAGCGGCGCGCGTATTTCGACCAAGGCGTACGAGCAGCTGCGGACCCACGCCGCCGGACTGAACGCGGCCGACCAGAGTCTCAGCGCGGCGCGGCTCCGCGGCATGGTCATCAGCCACCGCGATTGGATCGAGGCGGACGCCCGCCGCGAACTGCACCGCCAAAGCTGGCGGCAGTGCTTCGCCGAATTCGATGCCGTGGTGTGTCCGATCACCGCATTGAGGACGCCAGCCCCTCGCCGGTGACCTACGACGGCGCTCCCGTTCTGGCCTTCTCGTTGCCGTCCACCGGTGTTTCAGGCCGGACGGAGGGCAGGAGTGGTGCAATGAAGGTGTGTGACGAGATGAGTGAGCGATGAAGCAGGCCCTGAAGACGGTGCTGGTGTGCCTGGTCGTCGGCGCCGCGGTGCTTATGGTGTGGGCGGTCGCGTCGCGACCGGACTCGCCCGAGCCGCCGCGCCCGCTGCCCGATTCCGCGGTCATGATCCACGGCGGACCGACGACGTGCAGTGAATTATTCGGGAAGTCCTGTGATTTCGGGTTGCAGTCCGCCTTTAACCGGTGGGGGACAGGTCTCGCTCCGTTCGTCGATTCCGGGGTCCTGGGCCCGTACGCCGAGCGGATCGGGTTCGTGGCGTCGGCGAAGCTGAGTCTGGACGCCTGCGCACTCTCCCACACCACCGGAAAGACGGTCCTCGAATTCGTCGAGCAGGCGCAACGGCAACACCCGGACGCCGGCAGCCCCGAGCTGTTTCCGTTCTGGAACCGGACCCGGCAAACCCTGTGCCCCCTGTGACCCGCACAGTCGATTATGGCTTGACGTCGACGATGTTCCGCCGCATCACTTGTCGCAGGCGATCCCGTCCTTGTCTCGGTCGAGCTTGGTATGAGAGCTACCCGGGCGGCATCGGCCGAAACCTCTGAACATAGGATTCCCAATTCCAGGTGGACAGGAATGCTTGCGCCGCTTCGTATCCGTTCCGGTGAAGAGCTTCTATGTCCTCCTGACGAAGGTCGAAGTCGAGGACCCCCACATCGGTGGAGTCCACCCTGATTGCGCGGACACTCACCCACGGCTGGTTGAGGTACGCCTGATCGCGGCCCACGAGCATGGTGCTGAGAACGCTCTCGAACAGGTGCGGTGGTCCGAGAAGGCGCAGGAGTCTGAGATGGGGGATGACGTCATCGTTCCCGGCCGGCAGATTGGGCAGGACGGTGACGCCGAAGGTGGGCCATCGCGGCAGCTGTCCATCGGTCCGATCCAGAGAATCGATCGGGAAGTTCGAGAGCACTCCGCCGTCCACCAGCGTCGAGGTCATTCCGGCGGCACTGGTCAACGAGACAGGGCGGAAGAAGAACGGGATAGCCATGGACGCCCGCACCGCGTCGGCTACGGACTGTGCGTTGGGGTCGAGGCCGTAGACCCGTTCGAAGTCCCAGGGCAGTCGCAGCAACTGCCCGGTCGTCACGTCGGTCACGGTGACCACCAGTCTGTACCGCCGGTTCAGTGGCAGGGTGTCGTCGTCGATCTGCAGGTCGCCGAAGGTTGAGACCCCGAGCCTCGCGAGCGTGTCCTTGATCCACTGGTGAACACGATCACCTCGGTAGAGTCCGGTGCCCCGCAGCAGCGCCCACGATTGCCCGACGATCGGGAGGTTCTCGAGGACGCCCGGATCGAGAAACTCTCGATAGTCGAGATGGGTGAGCTTCTTCAGCTGCTCGCCGGTCACGGGTTCCCCGCTTGCTGTGGCGGCCGCGAGGATGGCTCCCACCACCGCGCCGGCCGACGTACCGGACACGCGATGAAACGTGTATCCGGCATCGATGAGCGCTGAGGCGGCGCCGACCAACCCGATTCCTTTGACGCCGCCACCCGCTAGGACGAGGTCGGCTTCCTTGCTGTCTCCTGATGCGGTCACATCATCCGTCCCCTGGTCGCTTGTGCGGAGTGGCCAAAATCCAAGCCTTCCTATCTTCGCCGCTTCGTCGTCAGTGAAGGACGGATTCGAGAGCCTATGTAGCGTCCAGATTTCAAGTCCATCAGAATCACCAGAGAGGCCGACACTCACATCGTCCGGTATTCGGCATGCCTACACGGAACGACGGGCACCGTCGGCGCGGTCGCCAGTGCGGCCCTCCTATGTATGACGTGCGATTGCTGCCTGCTCTGCCGCGGTGAACTCGGCGTCGTCTAGCAGTCCCTGCGCACGCAGCGCAGCGAGACGCTCAATCTCATCTGTCGGACCGCCGGTCGGCACGCCGCGGCACCAGGGGCCACGACTACCGTTATCGCGATCGGGCAGTGCCCCTTCTCAGCGGAAGCCGGATGGGCGCCGTACCGGTCCTGACGGAGGAGGCGGCCACTCGGATTGCCGGGGCGGTGTCCTCGTCGCGGTCGCCGGGCACTCACCGGGTTTATGCCTCGGACTGGCGGCGCCGAGCCGCGGGCACACGGCGTTGCCGGCGCACCCGGTCACCGTCGCCGCGTATCTGGTCGACGCTGCCGATACACGTGACCGGCGCGGGGGAGCGGGCGTATTCGCCGTCCACGTCACATGCGGTTAAAACGGGGAGCCTTCCGGCATTGGGAATGTCCACCGCCGATGGGCGGTGTGTGCTGATGATTAAGCGCCCCTGCCTGGGGTACGGCTTACACACCCCCACCGGGAACGGTTCCAGGACGTATCTCGCCGCCCGTCGACGCCGAGGTGCGCGGGGGACAACTCGGGAACTGTGGGTGAGGCGATGAAAACCAGACGTCAATTGGTGGTGGCAGTCGGGGCGGGTTATCTGCTGAGGGGCTGGACTGCGAAGCTCGCCCGTTCCCCGGAGGTAGCCAAGCTCGGTGAGACTATCCGGGGAGAATTGATGAACGCCGCGAAAGCCGCGACGGTCACCGCGGTCAACTCGCGTATCGATTCGCTGAACAGCCGGCTCCAGTCGAGCGGTGAGAAACAGGTCTGGGACATGAGCGAGGCGACCGGCACCAAGCGAGGGTCGGGCGAGATCCGCGACAGCCACGTGGCCGAGACGGAAGAGAGCGAGAACGAGACCCCCGAGGGTGCCGAGTCCGCAGAGGGTGAACAGGTGTGGGAAGACGGCGAGCTATCGGAGGATGAAGGACAGGAGCAAGCCGAGGAGACGGGCGAGACCGACGAGAGCGAGGAGGCCGAGCGGCCCGCACAGGAAGAACGGCCAAGGCGCCGCCCCCGCACCCGACGGACCCGGGGCGCAAGCACGGCCAAGGACATCCGCGAATGGGCTGTCCAGCAAGGTTACGAGATCTCCACGCGCGGCCGCATACCCGCGGACATCGAGCAAGCTTTCCGCGACGCTCGCTGAGCCGGTGATCGGCTCGCGGGCGCGGCGACGTCGCTGAGAGAAGAACTGAGGTTCCCCCCAAACGGTGGACAGGGGATTAAGCGGCTCGATCCGGAACGACCGCGGACAGCGATTGTTCGTAGTCGTCCGGGCTGAGCATGCCGATCGACGAGTGCCGACGACGACTATTATAG
>RRBB01000462.1:0-3746 GCA_006543605.1 Rhodococcus sp. WS4 | reverse complement strand
CTGGATCGACGCATGGAACGACGACCCAAAACCCTTCGTGTGGACCAAAACCGCAGACGAAATCCTGGACAACCTCGCCAACTACTGCACGCGAATTAATCAACTGAACAACGACTCAGGACACTAGAGCCCGAATATGGGCACCGTACGGCGGAGTGCCCACTGAGAGGTCTTCGTGCGTTTCGGGGTGTCGACCTTACACTTCATCGACCTACCCTGGAAGGCGATCCCGCGTGTCAGATGTGATGCCGAAACAACCCGACTTCTCTCCAGTGTCTATCCGAGATCGACACATTTGCGTGAGATACGCAGTGACGAGATTCGTCGGCTCGGAATTCCGGCCGGAAACGATCGCAGGGTGAATAGATGAGTCAATCTGGATCCCGCGTTTTCGACCTGCACCGCTAGTCACCGTCACTCGGTGGCGCATCACCAGCTTGATCGAGCAAGAAAGAAGAACAATGAAGTCGCAGGCAGCAGTTCTGTGGGAAGCCGGACGTCCGTGGGAGATCGAGGAACTCGATCTCGACGCGCCCAAGTTCGGCGAGGTGAAGGTGGAGTTGGCCGCCTCCGGCCTGTGCCATTCCGACGAGCACGTCCGCGACGGCAGTGTCCCGGTGGGCCTGTATCCCTTCATCGGCGGGCACGAGGGTGCCGGTGTCGTGACCGAAATCGGACCGGGCGTCACCAGTGTCGAGGTCGGCGACCACGTCGCACTCGGATTTATCCCCGCGTGCGGCCGGTGTCGCGCGTGCGCCACCGGTCGGTCCAGTATCTGTGACCTCGGCGCGCACCTGCTCGAGGGCTACCAGATCTCGGATGGCACCGCGCGCCACCACGTCCGCGGACAGGACGCCGGGATCCAGTGCCTGCTAGGGACCTTCGCCCCGCACACGGTGGTCAACGAGGCCTCTTGCGTGAAGATCACCAAGGACGTCCCGTTGGAGAAGGCCGCCCTCGTCGGGTGCGGTGTCACCACGGGGTGGGGGTCGTCGGTCTACGCGGCCGGAATCTCCGCCGGGGAGACCGTCGTGGTCCTCGGCATGGGTGGCGTCGGTTGCGGTGCCGTCCAGGGCGCTGCGCTCGCGGGTGCGCGCCACGTGGTCGTTGTCGATCCGTCGCCGTTCAAGCGGGAACAGGCGAAGGTGTTCGGTGCCACGCACACCGCGGCGAGCGTCGACGAGGCCCTGCCGCTGCTGCGGGATCTGACGTGGGGTCATCTCGCCGACAAGGTGATCATCACGGTAGCCGTCGCCGACGGCACCCTGATTGCGCCGGCGATGCGTCTGGTCGCGAAAGGCGGTACCTGCGTGCATGTCTCGGTGGGCAACGTGACCGACACCGAGGTATCGATGAGCCTGTTCGACCTGACCGCCATGCGGAAGACCCTCAAGGGCGCCTGGTTCGGGAACGCCAACATCCGCTTCGACATCCCGCACCTGCTGCGCCTCTACATGGAGGGCCAGCTGAAGCTCGACGAAATGGTCACGCGCACCTACTCGCTCGACCAGGTGAACGACGGCTATGAGGCGATGCGCAACGCGGAGAATGTACGCGGGCTCATCCTCTACTAACCTCTAGGCCGCACGTGAACTGGGGCGCCGGCTGGCCTGGTCCGCGAAGAACCTTGGGGTGCTTCCGGGGCCGACACCGGCCCGCACCGGCGCCGCGATCCTCGACAAGATCAAGCGTGAACGCACCCGCTCAGGCAAAGGCATCGTGGTGGCAGCCGCCGGCCCGGTACCGCCGCTCGACGGCCCGCCGCGGGGAGATCTCGAACCTGCTGTCGGCTGGACCCGCGTCCCGGAGGCCGATGACCTCGACAACGCCCACCGGTTGGTCTCGATCGATCAACGGGCCGCCTACCTCGCGTCCGCGGGCATGCTCGAATTCGGCTACGGGCAGCCCACACACCTGACCGGTAACGCGGCGGCTGCTGCGGCGGTGGGGGAGAAGGGTGCCCCGTTCGGGCTGTGGCGGATCACCCTGCCTGCTGGACAGTCACTTTCGCTGCCCGAGAAGCTGCCGTTGCCGCACCCGCACATGCTCGCCGACCAACCGGTACAGACCTGGGTGACCACGGTCAGCCTCGACGGGCTGTGCTCACCAGTGGCAGACGGGGGGATCGGCGCCGATCTCGACGACCTCGACATCACCGAGGCCTGGGTCTACCCACAGCAGGGGCGGACGCTGGACAAGTGGGCCAAGATCCTGCGCGAGGCCCGCAAGGCCGCGGTGGACACCGAGGACGAAGCGACGAAGCGGTTCCTCGGCTCCTGTTACAAGGGCTACATCGGGCGGATGGTGAACCCGGACATGTGGACTGCGAAGCAGATGCAACATCACCACCAACCTTTGTGGAGGGCGTCGATTATCGCGCACTGCCGGTGGCGCGGCCGCCGGGTGGCGATGCGGATCGCCCGTGAGCACGGCCGCTGGCCGGTCCGCACCGTCACCGACTCCTGGGTGTACCTCCTCTCAGGCGGTGAGGACATCGCCGACCCGAGCGAGGCGCTGGGGAAGATGTCGGTCGAGAAGGACGTGGTCCTCACCGACACACTCCTGTCCGCCTTCATGTCGGCGCAGGACGTGCATGATGTGAATCTGGCGATCAAGGCGGCGTTCGCCGACGACGAGTTCTCTGAGGGAGATGTCTGATGGCCCTGCATCTCCCGAAACCGCGCACCAAGAAGCCGGCACAGGAGGCGGTCGGTCTCGACGGCCTCAAGGTTTCCGTCGCCAACGCCGCGACCAGCGGTGTCGAAAAATCCAAGCAGGTCAAGAGCGGGGGGCTGGCCGGGCTGACCAGCAAGGTCTCCGTCAAGCAGTTGCGTAAGGAGCTCGGCAACGAGGGCCTGCGTCAGGCCGCGATCGATGCCGGCCGCACCCCGCCGTCCGATCGCACGCTGCGCCGGTGGGCGCAACAGGGCCGCATCCCCCACCCGGACGTCCTCGAGCGTGCCCAGCGCCGTGCGGCGATCGAACGTCTCGGCGGAGTCGATGCGGTGGCCGCGAAGATCGGCCGGTCCCGCTCCGCGGTCTCCCGGTACCGGTCCGGGGAAACGAACGAGTTGCGTGCCGACGCCAGCAAGAAGCTCAAGAACGTCAAGGCCGAGGACATCATGGAACGCGCCGGAGTGTTGCGTCCGGACGGAACACCGAAGAAGGCGGTGATCCGGGTCAAGGGTGGCGTCATGGTCCGTAACGGTGCCGACGAGGGCTACGACTACCGGGTCCGCACCTTGGATTTCGCGAACTCCGACACACCCTTCACCAGTGAAGAGTCCCGCGAACTCGCCGCCGCACTGGCCAACGACGATCACGCCCGCGTCGTTGCACTGCTGGAGCGGCACGCCACCCTCGACTACCCAGAGAACAAGGGCTTCGACAAGTACAGCGACCAGTTCGGATTCCACTTCGACCACATCGACTCCGTCCACATCGACTGGATCTAAAACGCTGGGGACCACCCCCACCGGCCCGCCGCGGCACGGGTCGGGTGGCCCTTGTTCCATCGCAGGTGAAAACACCTGACTCCGGCCCATTCTCGCCGGTCAGCGCCCGAAAAGGGAGCGGGGGCACCCCGACACCCCGTTGAGGGGAAACGCCGAAATGGGTCAATGTAGGCATCAGTGTCCCTTCCGGTAATCGAGGTGCCAATGCCCGCCAGACGTTCGAGAACCCGTCGCACGGTCGCACTGATCGCCACTGCGACCGTCGTCGTCGGCGTCGCTCTTACCGCACCC
>RRBB01000461.1:0-3751 GCA_006543605.1 Rhodococcus sp. WS4 | reverse complement strand
GTTCACGCATCTCGCTGATGGGCAGGGATGCGAGGTCGGTGAGGATCTGGGCGCCGGTGGAGTGGGGTCGTCGAGCAGGGCCAGGGGGTAGGTGGTCGGTGCCGATTTCTTCGTGCCCGAGCAGGGCGGTCTGGCGCAGGCTGGCTTCGAGGACCTTCTTCGTCTTCGCCGGTGTTCGGGATGTGCTCAACCGTCGGAGCGGAGCCCGTCGGTGCGCTGACACCTTCGAGCTTGCTCTCGAGTGCCGGGGCGGTGACACCCCACGAGGTCAGCGCTGCCGCTCCGGGGCCGCCGGCGTCGAAGATCTGGGCGGGCAGGTGGTCTGTGCCGACGGAGTTCTGGTGGTGGGTGCGGGCGGCGCCGGCGGCGAGGGGCCACCGGCTTCCGCACCGCCGCCGTCGACACCGACGGGACCGGACAGGTCGCGCTGACCTCCGATACCGGCGCCCGCATCGACAATGTTGACCGGGTGGTGGTGCTGACCGGGTTCCGCCCGGACCTGTCCTGGCTGTCGGAGATCCGTCTCGGCCTCGACCCGGTGCTGCAGGCCCCGACCGGTTGGCGCCGTTGATCGGCCCGAACGTGCACTCCTGCGGCACCGTCTACCCGCACGGGGTCGCCGAGCTGTCGCACCCGGAGCCGAATGTGTTCCAGGACGGTTCATTCACCCTGATCCAGGCCACCGCCATCACCGACCGATGGGGCGCCACCCACTACGGACGGCTGAACGGGCTGATGTCCGCGCCGATCGTCATCATCATGGCCCTCGCCCCCTGGGCGGGGACCGCCCTGTCATCTCTTACCGGCAGCTACGCCCACGCCTACCTTGTCCTCGCCGGCGCAGCCGTGCTCGCCGCCATGGTGTCAACCGCGAGCGTCCCCCCGCGTGGGCGAAAAGGGTCCAGGGGCAGAAGATCCCGCAAGCGAGGACGCGAACTGCCCGAGATGACTTGACTACTCGCCGTGATCTGCAATCGGGGCGGCGACGTTGCGGAGCCCCTGGCTGTGGTCAACCAGGGTCGGGCGTTTCGCAGCCGCTGTGGATTCTCTCGCTTCGGCATTGTCGCCGGCGTGTGCTTCCTCGCAGATTTGCTTCTCCCAGTACGCATCCGATCGTGCCCGCGGCACCCACGGAACGCTCATGCGATGTCCTCTCGGGGTGTAGGACGAGAGGAGATCGCTCCACCAGTCACGTATTTCGCGCGGGTGGTGGCCTCTTGTGCCACCCTGCCGTGCCTCATCGGTGTCTTTCCTTTGTACGCCTGTGGGGTGGAGTCTGTCGTCCCCCAGCGGACCAGGTCGGCGACCCGTGCAGCTCGGCTACCGGGCGAGTGGGAAGCGTCGGCCCGGGGCGCCCGGGCGCACGTTCATTGCCTTAACCGGGTATGCGGGGTAGACCTGAGGTACGGATCCACGGCAGACCAAGGTCGAACCGGAAGAGAAGATTCCATCTCTCGGTCGTGGCACCCAGCACGAGTTGTAGGTACCCACGCACAAGCACGGCCCACTAACTGGGCTCAGCGCGGTGGGCCTGCGTCAGACGGGGGGTTCTCTGACGCCGAGGCCACATTTCACCCGCGCAACCATGCCGCTTGGTAACCAGATGTTCGTGCTCGCGGGCGGCGCCCCTTCACCAGGGGCTCCGCCCGACGTATGTCTGTGGAACCTCCACGCCGCTCCGCCGCCGTGCAGGTCAGGGGCGTGGCGGTTGCGTTGACGCAACACCTGCCGCCACACTGTGGGTGCCCGAGGCAGTAGCCGAGGGAAGTGGTTCGTGTAGGAGGTCTCCGGAGCGTAAGCCCCCTGTGGGCAGCCCCATCCAGCGGTTTCCAGCCTTGCGCCCAACCGCACACAACGAGCGCCCCGCGCTTGGGTGAGAGCCTCTGTGCACCGGTGCGGGTGGACGCGCCGAACCCTGGTCCTCCGGCGAGAGGGAAGCCGTCGCATGGATTCTGGGCGATCACGACGCGATGGACAGGTTCGACACCACACCGGCAGAGATCGTCACCCGCCTCGGCTACGGTATCCAGGCCCGTAGCCGTGCGGAAGCCGAGCGGAAGCCGAGCGTTACCTGGGCCTTGCGAAAGCCACCTTCGCGGCCGAGC
This sequence comes from Rhodococcus sp. WS4, assembly GCA_006543605.1. GTDB lineage: Bacteria > Actinomycetota > Actinomycetes > Mycobacteriales > Mycobacteriaceae > Rhodococcus_F. The sequence goes on along the minus strand of RRBB01000461.1, from coordinate 1,646 downwards.
AAGATCCCACCACCGGGCCCGCCGATGTCCGGAACGGAACATGAGTTTTCCGGACCCAGCCGACCACCATCGCGGCCCCCCGGACCGTCGGTATTACGCGATCTGGAAGCGCTCGTCGCCAAGTTCGACTTCGACGCGTAGTGCTCCGCCGACGGCTTCGACATACCGGCGCAACGTGTCGATCTGCACACGCTCGAGGTCGCCGTGCTCGATGTTCGACACTCGGTTCTGCCCGACTCCGAGCCGCTCGGCCAGCTGCTTCTGTGTCATCGCCACCGATTCGCGCAGCTCCTGAAGTCGATACGCACGCACCTCGTCGATCATGCGGGCCTTGTGTGCGTCGACTGCACCGCGATCGACAGGACGTTCGGCGAGCATCTGCTCGAGACTCTTTGGCATCGTGTTCACCTACCTTTCAACTCGTCGAGATGGGCCGCGAAGCGGTCATCGGCGATCGGGATGTTGACCTTGTACCAGGTCTTCCATCTTCCGGCCTTGTTGCCGGCAACGAGCAGGATCGCCTTTCGTTCGGGGTCGAACGCGAACAGCACCCGCAGCTCCGAGCGGCCACTCGACCCCGGCCTGAGTTCCTTCATGTTCTTGTGACGGGACTCGACCCCGGCCTGAGTTCCTTCATGTTCTTGTGACGGGACGCCTTCACCGTGTCGACCAGGGGTCGGCCGAGCTGCGGTCCGCGCTCCGCGAGTAACTCGAGTGCGGCCACCACCTGCTCGTACGACGATTGATCCAGTGCCAGCAGCCACTCTTCGACCGGCCCCACCTCTACGGTCCATTTCCCCACCGCGCGAGAGTATCATACCTAGATGATATCACTTTTGGGTGATAAGTGGCAGTATGGGTGGACGGTGGGGACTGCGATCGCTGGGCAGTGCGTAGTGCGGCTGGCTGGAGTTCCGGGCCTGACGCGGCGAGGTCCCTCCTCGATCAACACGGTTGACTTACAAAGTATTTGGCCTATTTCTGCCTGACTAGTAGACAGTCGCGGCTAAGTATTGGGATATAGGTGGCGGAGTTTGATGCGGGCGTCGTCGGTGGTGAAGTGCCACTGGACCTGGCGTTGATCGGCGTTGGTCTGTCGTTGCCAGGCGGCGAGTTCGGCGTTGAGTGTCTCGAGGTCCTCGATGCGCCGGTCCAGACACTGGCGGGTCAGCACAGAGAGTTCGATCTCGGCAATGTTGAGCCACGAGCCGTGTTTGGGGGTGTGGTGGATCTCGAGCCGCTGCGCGAGCGCGAACGCCTCGGCCGGTCCATCACCAGCACCACCGTCTCTGCGTCGGGGTAGTCCACGCACAGAAGGTCTTTGACCTGTCCGGCCCAGTCGATCTTGGTGCGCCGGGGCCGGGCATCGACACGCCGCCATCCGGCCAGGGGCTCGACCCAGCAGAAGATCGAGCAGGTCCCGTGCCGCACGTACTCGCCAGTCCTCCCTCAGATCGCGTCCCGGGCCTGCCGGGATCGGGTCACGCGCGTGAGCGAGGAGCTGGTAGGGCTTTTCGTTCATGCACACCACCGGCCGCATCGGGTCGTAGATCCGGGCGTAGACCGACAGGATGTCTTCCATGCGGGCCGCGAACTCTGCGTTGGCCTTTGGTGGGATGGTCCAGCACTTCTTCAGGTGAGGACGA
>RRBB01000460.1:0-3765 GCA_006543605.1 Rhodococcus sp. WS4 | reverse complement strand
GCCAGCGGACCACGCACCCGAGCCCAACACGGAACTGTCGTCATGACCTTCTCCTCTCCAAAATGGGATGGATGGAGAGGAGACGCTGATCAAGTGTCCTCCACTATTATGCCGACCTCATGCCACCGCTACCACTGCCATGGGGCACCTTCCGTCGCGTGGTCGGCATAACGGTGTGGTCCACATAAGAAGCCTTATAGCGAATTCGGCATAAGGCTTCCGACATTTGGCCTTTCATGCCGAGCAGGAGTCGGTCGTTGAAGGTGCGGGGATCGTAGAGGCCGTCCTCGTCGCAGATCAGGGTGCCGGTCATCGCGCAGAGTTCGAGCAGCTGGTGCCAGTCGGCGCTGTTGCGGGCCAGGCGGGAGCATTCGAGACCGAGGACGATTCCGGCCCGGCCGAGGGAGACGTCGGCGACCAGTTGCCCGAAGCCTTCGCGGTCGGCGGCCGAGGCGCCGGAATGGCCCTGGTCGATGTCGATGACGGTGATCTGGTCGGCGGCCCAGCCGAGCGCGATGGCCTTGCCGCGCAGGTCGTATTGGCGGATCGCGGACTCGGTGTTGTGCAGAACCTGTTTGAGGCTGGACTGGCGGACGTAGAGCAGGGCCCGGCGCTGCAGGTGAGCGGCGGTCACCTTGGACGGGCCGGTGGTGTCGGTGAACATCGGTGGGCTTCTCCTCGCGGCGGTAGGGACGGGGGCGGCGGATCGGGGCCGGCGCCGGCGAGCGCGACGGCGGCCAGGACGTCGATCAGTTCGGCGGTCAGTGCGCCCGACAGCTCGGCCGGACCGCCCGCCGTCGGACCGGGGCCGCGGGCCGGGGTGCGGTCGCAGGTCAGCCGGGTCAGGGCCCGCCGCCAGGCGGTGATGCCCCTGCCGACCAGCACGCCGAGCCCGAGCGGGAACGCGCGAGCACGTTCGTGCAGGGCGGCGTGACGGAGCTGTTCGTACCGGGTGTCGAGCGGGCCTGTGTCCCGGTCGGCGTTCGGGGACCGCGGGTCCTCCCTCCGCTCGAAGGCGGGTGAGTCAGCGGCTTTTGGAATGCTCCCGGACGCGGACCACCGCTCGCTCGATGGAGCGGGGGTGCACGCGCACACCGAACCGCTGCTCGATCGGCTCGACCAGGGCGGCCGGTTTCATTGCGGGATCGCCGGCGAGCTGCTGCTCGGCCCAGGCCAGGATCTCGCCGGTGAGCTTGTGCCCGGCGCGGGGGCCGGGCTTGGCGGCGACCAGCCCGTCCAGTCCGCCCTCGGCCAGCGCGGCGGCCGCCTGGTAGTAGGTCTGCCGGGAGTACCCGAATGCCGCCGCGGCCGCGGTCACCGATTGGCCGTCCACCAGGACGGCTCGCACCATCTCGTACTTGACCTGCACCGCGTCCCGGGCGTCGAAGAACTCCTCGGTCGCAAACTCCGGGTCGGCCACCCGTTCCGGGTGCGGGTTCAGGCTGCGGGCCTCGCGCAGCGCCGCCGTCTTGGGGTCCTCGGGTGTTGCGCGCCGGGTCATGTCGCCTCCTGAACCATGCGATCGTCAATATAATTATGACGACGCTGAGCTGCAGAATCTTCGCGACACACCGACTACGATCCATTATCTGCTGCAGCACATACATATTTGCAATTAGGGACTCGTGTTCGCGTCCGGATCGAAAAGTCGGTCGTGGCATAATCCTCCTGACGTTCACGGCGTAATCCGCCTGACTTCTTCGTCACCGTCGCGCTGCGCCCGGAGCCGGTCGATCAGATCCGCCACCGCCAGCAGCCCGTCGGTGGTGAACGCGCAACGCCCGTCGGCGACAACCACGAACGGGTCGACCGGGGCGATATCGGTCCACCCGGCCGGCAGGGAGAACAGCACTCCGTTCTCGTCGTGCAGGTGGACCCGGTCCTCGCCCCAGTTCTGCCGGTGCGCCACGAACTCGAAGTCCCGGCCGAACAGTGGATGGAACCGGTGTGTCACCCGCACACGTCGGTACCGATCGTCGAGATTGGGTGTAGTCGACGACGTGGGACAAGTCGATCGTCGAGCGCACCTTCGCCTCGATCAACACCCTGTTCTGTCAGCACGTCGCCGGCTACACCGGCCGGGACGTCACCCGCCGGGGCACCGATGTGGTCGAGCGCGCCGTCTGGTCGCTGCCCGAGCTTCAGGAGCTGTTCGACGAGTGGGTCATCTGCGGGTGGCAAACCCGCCCCCACGACGGGCTGCGACACCCGTTCAACCCCGATCAGGCGACCTCGCCCAACGACGCCTACGCCGCGCTGGTCGCGGCCGCCGGCTACGTCCCGGTCGCGCTGACCGGCGAGGACTACATCGAATTGTTGCCCGCGGACTGGCGGGCGATCACCGACACCGGCATCCAGATCGAGTACCGCACCTACAACAGCGCGGAGTTGCGGCAATGGGCCGGGCAGAGCTCCGGTGTCACCGCCAAGGGTGGCCGATGGGAGGTCCACCACGACCCCTACGACGTGTCGCGGGTCTGGGTGCGCAACCATCACGGCCACGGCTGGATCACCGCATCGTGGACCCATTACACGGTGGTGGGTCAGCCGTTTGCCGACTTCACCTGGCGCGCGTCGCGCAAGATCGCCGCGCAGCGCGGTGTCGACGACACCAACGAGATGGCCGTCGCGGTGATCCTCGCGGCGCTGCTGCGCCGCGCGGAAACCGGCCCCGGCGCCGATCGGGTGTTGGCGCGCACACGAACTGCCCGCGAGATGACCAACCACCTGCCCGCCGAACTGACCGCTCCACCGGCCGCGGTCTCGGCGTTGCCCGCCGGGACGGGGACCGATGAGGAGAGCGCCGGTCAGGGGTCTGGCGCGGTGGAGGTGGTGGTCGGTGAGGTGGTGCCGTTCGGGATGTTCGACCCGTTCGCCGACGACCCGTTCGCCGACGACTCGGGGGTCCGCGGGTGACCATCACACGAACCGAACCCGAGATCCGCCACCCGTTGTCGACAAAGCAGGGGTGGGCCTCGTTCGCCGGCCAACCCAACCCGGAGCCGCCGCGCCTGCTGCCCGGGGAGGACTGGAAGCGCCTGGACGGGTTGGAGCGCGAGCTCTACAACGAGGCCCGCCAGGACTACCACTCGGCGTTGCTGCTGGTCGCGACGCCGGACATCCGCAGGGTCATCCACTACGGGTCGAAGCTGGTGGCCAACAACCGCGGCAAGCAGCTCGGCCGACGCGGGCTGCTGGTGTCGGGCGCCAGCGGCACCGGCAAGTCGACCTCGATCACCCAGTTGGGCAAGAAGTTCCAGATCGACCTGCAACGCCGCTATCCGCCCAACCCCGAGCGAATCCCGGTCGTCTACATCGTCGTCCCTCCGGACGCGGACCCACGGTCGTTAGCTCGGGAGATGGCAGCCTTCCTCGGGTTGCCGATCGGCAGGAACGACAACCCCCAGTCGATCGCCCACACCGTCGCCGAGGTGATGCGCCGGGTCGGCACCGGCATGGTCCTCGTCGACGAGATCCACCGGCTCGACCTCACCACCAGGAAAGGCCAAGACGCCTCCGACCAGCTGAAATACTTCTTCGACACGATCTCGGCGACATTCGTCTACTCGGGCCTGGACCTCGAGGAGTCCAACCTGCTGTCCGGGATGCGCGGCCGTCAGATCCTCGGCCGATTCATCTGTTGCCCGTCATTGAAGGTGCCGATGATGCCGTCACTGCGGTTGCCGACGATCGGGGTGTGAGAAAGGCCCCGCCCTGTGGTGTGGGCGGGGCCTTGGTGTGCAATCTGACGGCGTCGTCGTCACA
>RRBB01000045.1:0-61268 GCA_006543605.1 Rhodococcus sp. WS4 | reverse complement strand
ACCCCCGCCCTTCCGCCTGTCGCCCTCCAGCGCCTGGACCCGGACATTCCGCTGCCGCAGCGTGCGCACGACGGCGACGCCGGTGTCGACCTCTGCAGCACCATCGACGTCACCATCGAACCGGGACGCCGCGTCCTCGTCGGAACCGGGGTCGCGATCGCGCTGCCCCTGGGCACCGTCGGACTCATCCATCCCCGGTCGGGACTCGCCGCCAAGTCGGGGCTGTCGGTTGTCAACACCCCCGGCACCATCGACGCCGGGTACCGGGGCGAGATCAAGGTGTGCCTGATCAATCACGACCTCGAGACGCCGATCGAGATCCGCCGCGGCGACCGGATCGCCCAGCTCGTCGTGCAGCGGGTCGAACTGGTGTCGTTCGTCGAGGTGGAGTCCCTCGACGGCACCACTCGCGGCAGTGACGGACACGGGTCGAGCGGGGGCCACGCCAGCCTCGTCGGCAACGCCAGTGAAGGAGCCTGATCATGTTCGGACGTCGTAAGAAGCAGGAAACCGAGGACGACCGGCCCGGCTTCTTCGAGGACGTCGAGACGGACGCCGCCGACGAGGACACGGACTACGAGGACGACTACGACGCCGTGAGCGAGGTCGACGGCGGTCCGTACGACGCCGACGACCTGGAGTCGGGCGCCGATCTCACCGTCGGTGAGGTGGGGACCCGCCTCGACCTCGGTTCGGTTCTCGTCCCGATGCCGCAAGGTGCCCAGTTGCAGGTCGAGATGGCACCGGACGGATCGCCGCAGGCCGTGCACCTCGTCACCCAGCACGGGCGTGTCACGGTGGCCGCCTATGCCGCCCCGAAGTCTCCCGGTCAGTGGCGGGAAGTCGCCGGCGACCTCGCCGAGTCCCTGCGCAACGACAACGCGACGGTGAGCGTCGAGAGCGGACCGTGGGGCCGCGAGGTGTTCGCCGTGACCCCGAACGCCGACCTGCGTTTCATCGGCGTCGACGGGTACCGCTGGATGGTGCGGTGCGTGGTCGCGGGACCGAGCGGTGGCAACACGGCCGATTCGGAACTCGTGGCGACCGCCCGGGCGATCCTGCGTGACACCGTCGTCAAGCGGGGGAACGAGCCGAACCCGGTGCGGACCCCGCTGCCTGTGGTCCTGCCGGAGGCGCTCGCCCAGCAGTTGGCCGCCGCCCACCAGCAACAGCTGGCTCAGCAGCAGGGCGCCGCACCGCAGCAACCAGCCCCGCAGCAGCCCGCGCCGGGTCCGCAGGGTGAGCAGCAGGCACCGCCGACGCCGGCCCAGCCGCAGCAGCGGCGCGGCGAATCAGGTTCTGCCATGCAGCAACTCGGCCGCTGACGGCGGCTCAGGTGGTGTGTAGCACCGAATCCAGCGCACGGAGGCCGGCGTAGCCGAGAAGGGCGGGATCGGCACCGATCTCGTCCAGAGACACCGTGACCAGTCCGGCATGCGGTAGCCGTTCGGACCAGGTGCGGGCTACCTCGAGTGGATGCACGGCGTCGTCGACGGCGGCGGCGATACCGACCGGCGCCACGATGCGTTCGAGGTCGTCCGCGCTGGGGGCGTGGTATTCGGAGGCCTCGTCCAATGCCGCCGGAAGGTGGGGCCATTGTGAGCGCCAGGATTTCGCCAGTTCCCGGCCCAGCCAGGGTGGGCTGGAGGCGATCATCTCGGCGGTGACCTGTTCGAGGCCGTCCGCCCGCAGCCGGGCCGCGGTGAACCGGGCGCTGGCGGCGGCGGGGGCGTCCGCGGCGGTGCCGGTCCACGCGGGCAGCGCCGCGAGGACCCCGGCGACGCTGTCCGGGTGTGATCCTGCCCACTGCAACGCCACAGCGGCCCCGATCGAGACCCCGCCGACGAGGATCCGGGAGTGCTCCGCAGCTGCGGCGTCGAGCGCGTCCAGGTAGCTGCCGACGACCCTCCGGGGATCGGGTTCGACTGCGACCGTGCGCACTCCACGGCAGGCCAGGGGCTCGGTGAAGGCACGGGTCACGAAGTCCGCATCGGATCCCGTACCGGGGAGGACTACGGCCACGGATGGCTGATCATCAGACGGCATGAGGTGATCTTGCCCGGTGCGTGACAGTGCCCTCTCCGGTGGTGTGGTTGCCGGGAACCAATGGGTCTACAGTGGCGAATACACAGCCCTACGAGCGGCGCGAAGATCTCGCGTCGCACATGCTCCAGGAGCGCGCAATGGCACCCGCCACGGCAGGATATTTTCGTCGGCTGACTCGCAGGCTCACCGAGGACCTCGAGCAGCTGGACGCCGAGGAAATGGCCGAGACGTCACAGGCGTCCGGCGCACAACGTGCCTGCGACTGCAGCCGCGGTGAAGAGGTCACCATGCTGGGACGGCTCCGCAGCGTCGAAGCGTGTCCGAAGTCCGGGAACGCCAGCATCGAAGCCGAGTTCTTCGACGGCACCGAACAGATCAAGTTGGTGTGGATCGGCCGGCGGAGAATTCCGGGCATCGAGCCGGGCAAGACGTTGCTGGTGCGCGGACGTGTCGGCGAACGCGACGGCCAGAAGGTGATCTTCAACCCGTACTACGAGCTGCGCGGCGAATCGTAAGGTCCGTCTCGTGTGGCACTCTCGTTGAGTGACCGAAACGAAGCAGCAATCCATACTCGAACAGCTCGGTGGGCTCAGCGGGCTGGTGTATTCGACCCTGCCCATTCTGGTCTTCGTTCCGGTCAACGGTGTGTGGGGCCTGGGTCCGGCCATCTGGGCGGCCCTCGGGGTCGCCGTGGCCATCCTCGTCTGGCGCCTCGTCCGCCGCAGCCCCATCCAGCCGGCGGTATCCGGGTTCTTCGGCGTCGGTATCTCCGCCTTCATCGCCTACCGCACGGGCGATGCCAAGGGGTACTTCCTGTTCGGCATCTACACGAGCCTCGCGTACGGGGCTGTCTTCCTGATCTCGATTCTGGTGCGTTGGCCGATCGTCGGACTCATCTGGGGATTCCTCAACGGCCACGGCAACCTCTGGCGGCGGCATCGCGGCGCGGTGCGTGCCTATGACGTCGCCACCGCCGCCTGGGCGCTGGTGTTCGGTGCCCGGTACGTCGTGCAGTCGCAGCTCTACGATTCGGATCAGACCGGCTGGCTCGCGTTCGCCCGCATCGCCATGGGCTGGCCGCTGGCCGGATTGGCTCTGCTGGTGACGATCTGGGCGGTCCGGCGGGCCGACAGGATCGTCGAACCGGGACCGTCCGAGGGGCCCGCAGCACCGACCGACGACACGGAGGCCGGCGGTCCCCGCGACGAGCCCGGCCAAGCCTAGGCGGGACCCGGGTATCGGGCTCTAACCCGTTGCGCCGAAGGCGAAGTCGGTCGCCTAGGCCCGGTTTACGAGAGTCCGACGGCCGCCCGCAGGTCGTCCTCGACGTCCACGGATGTAACGAACAGTAGTTCGTCGCCGCCCTCGAGCGGGTCGTCCTGCTGCGGGACGATCACCCGACCGCCGCGGAGGATGGTGACCAACGCGGCGTCGCGGGGCAATTGGAGCTTGCGAACGGGTTTTCCGGCGAGCGGAGTGTTGTCGGGCAGCGTGACCTCGACGAGGTTGGCCTGACCCTGCCGCAGCGTCATCAGCCGCACGAGATCGCCGACCGACACCGCCTCCTCCACCAGTGACGCGAGCATCCGGGGGGTGGACACGGCGACGTCGACTCCCCAGGACTCGTCGAACAACCACTCGTTGCGGGGGTCGTTGACGCGGGCGACCACGCGGCTCACTCCGAACTCGGTTTTCGCGAGGAGGCTGAGGACGAGGTTGGCCTTGTCGTCGCCGGTAGCCGCGATCACGACCTCGTAGGTTTCGAGGGAGGCCGATTCGAGGCTGCTCAGTTCGCACGCGTCGGCGTGGACCCAGGTCGCCTCCGGCACCGACTCCTGCTCCACGTGCTCGAGTTTGCGTTCGATCAGCATGACGTCGTGTTCGCCGCGGACCAGTTCGCGCGCGATGGAGCGTCCGACTGCGCCGGCTCCTGCGATTGCGACTCTCATCGTGTGCTTCCGTTCGGGTGGTCGATCGTGAACATTCTCACTGCCGTCTCAGTTGTCCGAGGGCGGGGGATTGCCCGCGAGCGCGACGGCTTCGGCCACGGTTCCGGACACGGCCGCGATGTATACCTGGTCGTCGGCCTGGAAGACGGTCTTGCGGTCGGGGAGGACGCCCGTGCCGAAGCGGATGATGAACGCGACACGCGAATTCGTCGCTGCCTCGAGTTCGGCGACCGGCTTGCCGATCCAGTCCTCGTGCAGGGCCAACTCGGTGACCGCGACCGTTCCCGAGGGGTCGCGCCACTTGGCCGTCTGGCTGTCGCGGGTGAGGGTGTGCAGGAAGCGGTCCGTGGACCAGGGGACGGTGGCGACGGTCGGGATCCCGAGCCGCTCGTACACGGCAGCGCGCTTCGCGTCGTAGATGCGGGCGACGACGCGTTCCACGCCGAACGTCTCCCGGGCCACACGCGCGGAGATGATGTTGGAGTTGTCTCCGGACGACACCGCGGCGAATGCTTCTGCGCGCTCGATACCGGCCTTGACCAGCACGTCACGGTCGAAGCCCATGCCGACGACGGTGTGCCCGGGGAAGTCGGGTTCGAGACGCAGGAATGCGGCGGGATCGCGATCGATGACCGCGACCTCGTGGCCGATCCGGGTCAGCGAGCCAGCGAGGGATGAGCCGACCCGGCCGCATCCCATGATGACCACATACACCTTGTACTCCGTTCATGGGCTCTGGCGTCACGTCTCGAGTACGTGCGTACCGAATCGAACCGTACAGTGCGCAGACAGAAGAGCAACCGCGACAGAGATCGCAATCCGGACACATTGGTGGGTGAGGGTCCAGCTTTTCCGCGGACGGCTTACGCTTTGGCAGTGTCAAAGCTCTCGACCGCCACCAAGCGGCTACTGCTAGGCAGACCCTTCCGGAGCGACAAGCTCGGGCACACGCTGCTTCCCAAGAGGATCGCCCTCCCGGTCTTCGCCTCCGATGCGATGTCGTCGGTGGCGTACGCCCCCGAGGAAATCTTCCTCGTGTTGTCGGTGGCGGGCATCTCCGCCTACGCCTACACCCCCTGGATCGGCCTCGCCGTCGCCGCGGTGATGGCCGTGGTCGTCGCCAGTTACCGGCAGAACGTGCACGCCTACCCGTCGGGCGGCGGCGACTACGAGGTGGCCACCGTCAATCTCGGACCCAACGCGGGGCTGACGGTCGGCAGCGCCCTTTTGGTGGACTACGTCCTCACGGTCGCGGTGTCCATCTCGTCGGCCGCGTCCAACATCGGTTCGGCGGTCCCGTTCGTGGCTCAGCACAAGGTGCTGTTCGCGGTGGCGGCCATCGTCCTGCTGACCGCCATCAACCTGCGCGGCATCCGTGAATCCGGTGCCGCCTTCGCGATCCCGACGTACGCATTCATCGTCGGAATGGTCCTCATGCTGCTGTGGGGGTTCTTCCGGATCTTCGTCCTGGGCGAGGACCTGCGGGCCGAATCGTCCGGCTTCCAACTCGAAGCCGAGGACTCCCACCTGTACGGGATCGCGTTCGCGTTCCTCATCGCGCGGGCCTTCTCCTCCGGGTGTGCGGCCCTGACCGGTGTCGAGGCGATCAGCAACGGCGTTCCGGCGTTCCAGAAGCCCAAGTCCCGCAACGCGGCCACCACGCTGCTGCTGCTGGGGTCGATCGCCATCGTCCTGCTGATGGGCATCATCATCCTGGCCCAGAAGATCGGGATCGTGTACGCACACAGTCCGGCTGAGCAGCTGATCGGCGCCCCTGGCGGGTACCACCAGAAGACGCTGATCGCGCAGATCGCCGAGACGGTGTTCGGTGGTTTCCCCATCGGGTTCTATTTCATCGCCATCGTCACGGCCCTGATCCTCGTGCTGGCCGCCAACACGGCGTTCAACGGCTTCCCGGTGCTGGGATCGATCCTCGCGCAGGACCGCTACCTGCCGCGCCAGCTGCACACCCGCGGCGACCGCCTGGCGTTCAGTAACGGCATCCTGTTCCTGTCCGGTGCTGCGATCGCGTTCGTCGTCCTGTTCGGCGCCGAGGTGACCAAGCTGATCCAGCTGTACATCGTCGGCGTGTTCGTGTCCTTCGTGCTGAGCCAGACGGGCATGATCCGGCACTGGACCCGGCACCTGAAGACCGAGAACGACGCCGCCCAGCGCCGGCGGATGCAGCGTTCCCGGGTGATCAACTCCATCGGCCTGGCCATGACCGGCGCCGTGCTGATCATCGTGCTCATCACGAAGTTCGCGGCCGGTGCCTGGATCGCGATCGTGGCCATGGTCGCGATCTTCGTCGTGATGAAACTGATTCGGAAGCACTACGACAGCGTCGCCCGGGAACTCGAGGAACAGGAATGGGACGGGGTCTTGCCCAGCCGGACGCACTCCATCGTCCTCGTCTCGAAGCTGCACATGCCGACGATGCGGGCGCTCGCCTATGCCCGGGCCACCCGGCCGGACACCCTCGAGGCGATCACCGTCAACGTCGACGAACCCGACACGCGGGCGCTCGTGCGCCGGTGGGAGAAGAGCGACATCGCGGTGCCGCTCAAGGTGATCGAGTCGCCGTACCGCGAGATCACCAAACCCGTGCTCGACTACGTGCGCCGCGTCCGCAAGGATTCGCCGCGGGACGTCGTGACCGTGTTCATCCCCGAGTACGTGGTGGGCCACTGGTGGGAGCAGATCCTGCACAACCAGAGCGCGCTGCGGCTCAAGAGCCGGCTGCTGTTCCAGCCCGGCGTGATGGTCACGAGCGTTCCGTGGCAGCTGAACTCGTCGGAGAAGGCGAAGACCCTGAACATCGAATACACGGCCGGGGCGTCGCGCCGCGGCTACGAACCCGACGACAAGTGACGGGCGAGAAACGTTGAGTGAGAACTGGTTGGACCGCCGCCTCGAACTGCGGCTCGGAAACTCCGGGCACGGCGGTTTCGTCGTCGCCCGCCACGAGGGCCGGGTGGTCTTCGTCCGGCACGGACTGCCGGGGGAGCGGGTGACGGCGCTCGTCACCGAGGACCGCGGCGGATCCTACTGCCGGGCCGACGCGATCGAGATTCTCGACGCGTCCCCGGAGCGGGTCACCCCGGTGTGCCCGGTGTCGGGTCCGGGCGGCGCGGGCTGCTGCGACTTCTCGCACGCGAGCCTGCACGTGCAGCGGGACATGAAGTCTCAGGTGGTGTCCGAACAGCTGGTGCGGCTCGCGCGGGTGCAGCGGGACGTGGAGGTCGAGGAATTGCCCGGCACGGGGGACGGCACCGGCTGGCGCACGCGGGTACGGCTCGCCGTCGATCAGGACGGGCGTCCCGGCTATCACCGGCATCGCAGTTCCGGCATCGTCACCGAGCTCGCGTGCCCGCAGATCGATGTCGCCGCCTATGACGGTGTGAGCGAACGCGATTGGACGCCGGGCAGCGAGGTTCAGATCGTTCTCGACGGCACGGGGGAGCGGCACGTCGTCGAGATCGCCCCGCCGAAGGTGTCTCGGACCGGCCGCACGAGCCCCGGGCGTCGCGGTGCCATGGCACGGCGCGCCGCCGTCGGTGCGCCGCGAGCCGAACGTGTGTTCGTCGGTTCGGGTCGACCGGTGGAACGGGTACGCGACCGCGAGTGGGCGCTCGCCGCCACCGGGTTCTGGCAGGCGCACCGCGGCGCCGCGGACACCTATTCGACCGTGGTCGCCGAATGGGCCGGGATGTCCGCGGGGGACACCGCGTGGGACCTGTACGGCGGGGTGGGAGTGTTCGCCGCCGCCCTTGCGGGCGACGCGGGAGCGTCCGGGCACGTGGATTCCGTCGAGTCCTCGCGCCAGGCCGTCTCGGACGGGAAGGCCGCGCTGTCCGACGTCCCGCAGGTGCGTTTCCATGCCGACCGGGTGGAGCGCGCGATATCCGGGTTGACCGGTCCGCCGCGTGTGGTGGTGCTCGATCCGCCGCGTGCGGGCGCGGGACGGGACGTGATCGATGCGGTGGCCGCGGCGGGCGCCGAACGCGTCGTCCACGTGGGGTGCGATCCGGCGTCGTTCGCCCGCGACGTCGGTCTCTACCTGGGGCACGGATTCCGGCTCGACGAGCTCCGGGCGTTCGATGCGTTCCCTCTCACGCACCACGTGGAGTGCATCGCGTTGCTGACGCGCTGACAACGGGTGCATCGTTGTTTACCGAACGCAACTTTACGTATAGTTGACCCCGCAAGTGGAGAGTGTTGGGACGGGGACTGGATGTCGGTAGAGGCAGATACTTCGCAAGCGCTCGTCGATGCGGTCTTCGCGCTCGGGCGATCGTTGCGGGCGGTTGTCGCCGCGAGCGGTGAGACTCCGATCGCACCCGCGTTGACGAGTGTGCTCTTCGTACTCGCCGCGCGCGGGGAGTGCCGGCAGAACGAACTGGCCACCGACCTGTGCGTCAGTCAGTCTTCGCTGAGCCGGCAGATCTCCGAGCTGGTCGACGCGGGATACGTGTTCCGAACAGCCGACCCCGACGACAAGCGTGCCTCCCGTATCCGGGTGTCGCCGAACGGAATGGACATCCTGCGCGAGACCACCGAACGTCGGGCCGAACGCCTGCGCGGCATGCTCGAAGGCTGGTCTCAGGAACAGGCCCTGGCCGCGGTGACATCGCTGACCCAGCTCAACGACACCTTCACCGCCTCGGTTCAGCAGCGCGGACCGCGGGTCTAGGTCAGGCGCCACCGCACCCGGACATCGACCCGGGTCGGTTTCTCGCCGCGTTCGACGGCGATCGGGGAGTCGGCCGCCGCGAACGCCTTCACGACCGGCCGCGGTGACACGTCGCCGGTGTCGACTTCCGTGATCTCCAGCACCTCGCCCAGTGCACGCTGCGACAGCGAGGCGTACTGCTCCGCCTTGGCGAGCGCGTCGGCCCACGCCCGCTCCCGAGCAGTGGCCGTCAGGGCGGCGGGGTCGGAGAAGTCGAATTCGAGTCCGCCGAGGCGGATGTCGTCGCCACCCGCGCCCACGCAGGCGGCCACCACCTGTGCCGGTGACGCCCCAGACGCACCGTCCGCGTCGTCCGCGCGGACGGTGATCTGCAGCGTCGTCGCCGCGGTGTAGCCGGTCACCTCGCTGCCGCGGCCCTCGGTCCACGTCGTTTCCGAATGCACGGACAGTCCGGTGGTCGCGAGGTCGGGGCCCGAGACGCCGTGTCCGCGCAGAACGTCGGTGACGGCCGTGGTGGACTGCGCGACCGCCTCGAACGCGGCAGCGACCGCGGGCCGTGTTGCCGTGACGGTGACGGCGGCGCGGACGAGATCCGGAACCGCGGACACGATTCCGGATCCTCGTACCGTCACCGATCGCTCGGCGGGCTCGGATGTCGCCACCGTCACGACTTACGGTTGTACAGCCGCATCGTCAGCGGTCCGAAGATCACCACGAACCCGGCGCACCAACCGAGGACGACGGCGAGTTCCGCCATCTCCACCGACCCGGCCATGAGTCCGCGGATGGACGTGACCAGCTTGCTGATCGGGTTGACGCCGACGAAGGCCTGGAGCCAGCCCGGCATGGTCGCGGGGTCGACGAAGATGTTGCTGGCGAACGTCAGCGGGAACAGGATGAACATCGACACACCCATGACTGCCTGTTCGGTGCGCATGAGCATCGCGAACATCGTCCAGATCCACGACAGGCTGAACGAGAACAGCAGCAGCAGTCCGATCGACGCGACCACGCCGACGAGACCGCCGTCCGGGCGGAAACCCAGCACCAGCCCGAGGATCAGAACGATGATCGAGGCGATGGTGTAGCGGACGACGTCACCGAGCAGCGCGCCGACGAGCGGTGACGGCCGCCAGATCGGAAGCGACCGGAATCGGTCGAAGACACCCTTCTCGATGTCCTTGTTGAGAGTCAGGCCGGTGTACATGGTGATCATGACGACCGTCTGCACGAGGATGCCCGGCAGCAGGAACTGGACGTACGCGCTGGTCGATCCGGCGAGCGCGCCCCCGAAGAGGTAAGTGAACATCAACGTGAACATGATCGGGAACATCGTCACGTCGAACAGCTGCTCGGGGACGTGCTTGATCTTGAGCAGGGCACGCCACCCGAACGACAGCGAAGTGGACCAAGCGGTGGGTCTCGCCGGCCGCGGGCCGGGCATCTGCAGGACGTCGGCGACAGCAGTGGCGGTGTCGGCGGTCCGGTCGGTAGTGGAGGTCATGACGCATGCTCCTCGGTGGGTCGGCCGGTGAGGGAGAGGAAGACTTCGTCGAGGCTCGGTTGCCCCAAAGCGAACGTGCTGACGGCGATTCCGGCGTCGTCGAGTGCGGGCAGCGCCCGCGAGACCCGCTTCGGGTCGTCGATGCGGGCGGTGAGGGCGGCCGGATCGGCCTCCTCGATGACCGGCACCTCGAGGACCTGGCGCAGCAACGCCGCCGCTGCGGGACGGGTCGCGACATCGGTGACGCGCACGTGCAGCGCGCCCGATCCGACGGAGGCCTTGAGCTCGCCCGTGGTGCCCTCGGCGATGACCTTGCCGTGATCGATGACGGCCACCCGGTCGGCGAGCTGATCGGCTTCGTCGAGGTACTGCGTGGTCAGCAGCACCGTCGTGCCGCCGGCGACGAGCGCCCGGACGATCTCCCACACCTGGTTGCGGCTGCGCGGGTCGAGTCCGGTGGTGGGTTCGTCGAGGAAGATCATCTCGGGGGTGACGATGATGCTCGCCGCGATGTCGAGTCGCCGGCGCATACCGCCGGAGTAGTTCTTCACCTGCCGGTTGCCCGCCTCCTCGAGTCCGAACGCCGAGAGCAACTGTTCGGAGCGGGTGCGGGCCGCCGCCCGGGAGTATCCGTACAGCCGGCCGAGCAGCAGCAGATTCTCGGTGCCCGTCAGGTCCTCGTCGAGCGACGCGAACTGCCCGGTCAGGGAGACCTTGCTGCGGACGGCGTCCGGTTCGCTCGCGACGTCGTGCCCGAGCACGGTGGCCGTTCCGCCGTCGAGGGGAAGGAGGGTGGCCAGCATGCGGATCGCGGTGGTCTTGCCCGCACCGTTAGGCCCGAGAACGCCGTAGACGCCGCCGAGCGGAACGGCCAGATCCAGGCCGTCGACCGCGTGCGTGGATCCGAATGTCTTGACGAGTCCTGTCGTCTCGATGGCCAGCTTGGTCGCTGTGAGCATTGCCCCCTGCTTTCGATTTCGGCGTCGTCGATTCCGAGCCCCCAGCCTGTCCGATTTTTCCGAATCGGGCAACGCCTTTTCGCGGGGTTCTCGCGGGAGCAGGTCAGATGCCGTCGCCCTGCCGCAGCAGGGACCGCAGCATCACACCGAGCTGCTCGTACGCGCCCGATGCGAGACGCTCGAGCAGCGCCAACTTGAGTTTCGGTTCCTCCGAGGCCATTTCGGCGTAGCGCTCGGACGTCAGCACCGCGACCGTCACCGGCGTGTCGGCTCGGACGTCGTTGAGGAAGCGGGAGTCGAGCATCATCGTCATCTCCCCGAAGCTCATCCCCGCCGACAACGTCATCACCCGGTGCACCACACCCGACTGGTCGCTGACGGTGGAGCTCAGCCGCCCGGACAGGATGAGGAACAGCCCGCACGCGCGGTCGCCCCGATGGACGAGGAGTTCACCGCGAGCGTAGGAGCGGGTGACGAGGTCGCGGGTGAACCGCTGCAGCTGCTGCGGGCTGAGGGTGGACAGCATCGGATGCTCGGCGATCGTGACGGACGACGGCTGCCGGGCCGTGCCGCAGTGCCGTTCGAGGAGGATGTCCTCACACCACTGCACGGCGGCATCGAGGTCGGCGAACACCCGGCCGGTGTTCCCGGACAGGTCGGAGTGGGTGTTGCCGAGCAGACCGGCCGGGTCGACGAAGGCGATCGCACACCTCCGGTCGGCGAGGTCGGCCCGCAGTGTTTCGATCATCCGGCGCGAGACCCCGCTGACCTCGTCGACCCGGCGGACGTCGACGACCACCACCTCGAGGTCTTCCTCGACGGCGCCGATCTCGCGAACGGCGCTCTCCGCGCCGGCAAACAGCAGGTCTCCGTGCAGCTCGTAGATCCGGCTGCGCTTGCCGACGTCGTCGAGGGCGGCCCGTTCGGAGGGTGACCGCCGCAACCGTGAGGGGGCGTCCGACACCGAGTACCGGGCGCGCACCGCGGAGCGAGCCGCGCGGGTGACGTGCAAGAAGTGCAACTCGAGCTCGTTCGACAGCGCCCGGCACGCCTCGACTCCGCGGACGCTGTTGCCGTGGGAATCGAGGCGCGGTGAATAGATCGCGATCCCGATCTGCCCGGGGAGGACGGCGACGATCCCGCCACCGACCCCGCTCTTGGCGGGCAATCCGACCTCGTACACCCATTTACCTGCGGCGTCGTACATGCCGCACGTCGACATCACGCTCAGGACCCGCTCGACGAGAAAGGGCTCGAGCACCGTCTCCCGGGTGACGGGATTGACACCGTTGTTCGCCATCGTCGCGGCCATCAGGCTCAGGTCGCGGCACGTCACGTCGAGGGAACACTGGCGGAAGTACAGGTCCACCGCCTCGTCGGGGTCGTCGGTGATGATGTCGAACGAGCGCAGCATGTGGCCGATTGCCCGGTTGCGGTGGCCGGTCCGTGACTCGGACTCGTACACCGACCGGTTGAACGTCAGGTCCCGTCCCGCGTACCTCGAGTACGTCGCCCGGATCCGCTCGAACCGGGTGTCCACGTCCCGTCCGGCTATCAGCGACGCCGCGGTGATCGCCCCGGCGTTGATCATGGGATTGCGGGGCCGCTCCGTCCTGGGATCGAGGCTGATCTCGTTGAACGGCTCCCCGGACGGTTCGACGTCGATCTTCTCGGCGACGGCGTCGGGCCCTCGATCGGCGAGCGCCAGGGCGTACGTGAAAGGTTTCGAAATGGATTGGATCGTGAACGGCAAGCGGGTGTCGCCGACCTCGTACACGTAGCCGTCCACGGTCGCGATGCAGATGCCGAACGAGTCGGGGGCGACTGCGGCGAGCTCGGGAATGTAGTCGGCGAGTTCGCCGCCGCGATTCTTCCGGGTCTCGGTGAAGACTTTTCCGATCAGCGCGTCCACGACGGTGCTCATGAGACGACCCTAGAGGCTGTTCACGACGATGTCGGGTGTTCCGTTCGGCCCGCCCGGCGACACAATTGTGTGAAGCCGGTCACGGCTGTGGCCGGAATGCCCGAGGACGAAGCCGCACCACGGGGCCGCAGCGGCCGGTACCGTGTGTCCCGCACTTCCGCGGCTCCGTAGACTGGTTCCACTGTGACGTGACACGACAGCCACGTGGCAGAGGCACGCAAGGCAGCGTGCATCACGGAGGGAGCGATCTCGTTGGGTGTTCTTGCCCGTATCCAGACGCCTGACGATCTTCGTCAGCTGAATTCGGCGGAGATGAAGCAGCTCGCCGCCGAGATCCGTGAGTTCCTCGTGCAGAAGGTCGCGGCGACCGGCGGGCACCTCGGTCCCAACCTGGGCGTCGTCGAGCTGACCCTCGCGTTGCACCGCATCTTCGAGTCGCCCGCCGACCCGATCATCTTCGACACGGGCCACCAGGCGTACGTCCACAAGATCCTCACCGGCCGCAAGGACGATTTCGACTCGCTCCGCAAGCAGGGCGGCCTGTCCGGCTACCCGTGCCGGGCGGAGAGCGACCACGACTGGGTCGAGTCGTCCCACGCGTCGGCGTCGCTGTCGTACGCGGACGGCCTCGCGAAGGCGTTCGAGCTGACCGGCCAGGACCGCCACGTCGTGGCCGTCGTGGGCGACGGCGCGCTCACCGGCGGCATGTGCTGGGAGGCCCTCAACAACATCGCGGCCGGCAAGGACCGCTCGGTGGTCATCGTCGTCAACGACAACGGCCGCTCGTACGCGCCGACCATCGGCGGGCTCGCCGACCACCTCGCGGCCCTCCGCCTCCAGCCGGGGTATGAGCGCATCCTCGACAGCGGTCGTCGGATGGTGAAGAAGCTTCCGTGGGTCGGACGCACCGCCTACTCGGTTCTGCACGGCATGAAGGCGGGTCTCAAGGACGCCGTCGCCCCGCAGGTGATGTTCACGGATCTGGGCATCAAGTACCTCGGACCGGTGGACGGGCACGACGAGGCTGCGCTCGAATCCGCGCTGCGCCGCGCGAAGGCGTTCGGCGGGCCGGTCATCGTCCACGCCGTCACCCGCAAAGGCATGGGCTACGCGCCCGCCGAGAACCACGTGGCCGATCAGATGCATTCGACCGGCGTGATCGATCCGGTGACGGGCAGGTCGACCGGAAAGGCGTCCGCCGACTGGACGTCGGTGTTCTCCGCCGAGCTCATCGATCAGGCGAGCCACCGGCAGGACATCGTGGCGATCACCGCCGCGATGGCGGGCCCGACAGGTCTCGCGGCGTTCGGCGAGAAGTACCCCGACCGCATGTTCGACGTCGGGATCGCCGAGCAGCACGCCGTCACGTCGGCGGCCGGTATCGCTCTCGGGGGACTACACCCGGTGGTCGCGGTCTACTCGACGTTCCTCAACCGCGCATTCGATCAACTGCTGATGGACGTGGCGTTGCTGAACCTGCCCGTCACCCTCGTCCTCGACCGCGCGGGGATCACCGGCAACGACGGCGCCAGCCACAACGGCATGTGGGACATGTCGCTGCTGGGCATCGTTCCCGGAATGAAAGTCGCCGCTCCCCGCGACACCGCCACCCTGCGGGAGGAGTTGGACGAGGCGCTGGCCGTGGACGACGGCCCGACCGCCCTCCGCTTCCCGAAAGGCACCGTCTGTGACGACGTGCCCGCCGTGAGCCGACTCGACGGCGTCGTCGACATCCTCCGTGCCCCCTCCGGGCGGAACGACGTGCTGATCGTGTCGGTCGGCGCGTTCGCCGGTCTCGCGCTCGCCGCCGCGGAACGCCTGGAACAGCAGGGCATCTCGGCGACCGTCGTCGACCCCCGGTGGGTCCTGCCGGTCCCGGAGTCGCTGGTGAAGCTCGCCGAGGACTACACGATGGTGGTCACCGTTGAGGACAGCGGTCTGCACGGCGGCATCGGTTCCACCGTCTCCGCGGCGCTGCGGTCGGCCGGCGTGGACGTGCCCTGTCGTGATCTCGGAGTGCCGCAACGGTTCCTCGACCACGCGTCGCGCGCACAGATCCATGCCGAGCTGGGTCTCACCGCGCAGGACGTCGCCCGGCAGATCACCGGATGGTTCGCCGGTCTCGGCAACTCGCGCTCCGGGCAGCAGAACGGCGTCGTCGCCGGTCTCGACGCGCAGCGCGCGGAGAACAGCGGCCCGTAGACCCGGCGCCCCACACGAAGAGATCCGGCCGAATCACACTGTGATTCGGCCGGATCCGTAGGTGGGTGGGTCAGGTGTGCATCTCCTCGAGCTCCATCCCCTTCGTCTCCCGGACCTTCGACCGGACGAAGAAGAACGACAGCAACGCGAAGAACGCGAACAGTCCGTACAGGAACCACAGCCCCACCGAGCGGGTGAGCGGCGGGAACGCCAGCGTGACCGTGAAGTTGGCGATCCAGTTCGCCGCCGTGCTGATGCCGAGCGCGTAAGCGCGCATGTTGTTGGGGAACATCTCGCCCAGCATCACCCACATGACCGGGCCCCAGGTGGCGGCGAAGAAGATCACGAACAGGTTGGCGCCGATCAGGGCGACCGCCCCCCACGGGCTGGGAAGCACGACATCGTCGCCGCTGCCCGTCGCCTGGGAGAACGCGATAGCGGCCATGAGCAGGCTCACGAACATGCCGAGCGAGCCGACCATGAGCAGGATGCGCCTGCCGATCCGGTCGACGAACAGGATGGCGACGAACGTCATACCCACGTTGATGATTGCGGTGATCACCGACGTGGTGAACGACTCGTTCTCGGTGAAGCCCACCGACTTCCAGAGCGTGGTGGAGTAGTAGAAGATCGCGTTGATACCCACGAACTGCTGGAAGATGGCCATGAAGATGCCGACCCAGACGATGGGCTGCAGCCCGAACTTCGGGCCGCGAATATCGTCGAACGACGCCGTCGACTCGTGGCGGAGGGTGAGCCGGATCTCGGAGACGCGCTCCTGCGGGTTGACCTCGCCGGTGATGTTCGCGAGGATGTCGGCCGCTTCCTGATCGAGGTGCTTGCCCACGAGGTACCGCGGAGACTCGGGAATGAGCAGGGCGAGAATGCCGTACACGACCGCGGGGATCACACCGACGATGAACATCCAGCGCCAGGCCTCGAGGTTCAACCACAACTCGTTCGACGCGCCGCCCGCGGCGTTCTGCAGCACCGCGTCCGACAGCAGCGCGGCGAAGATGCCGAGGGTGATGGCCAACTGCTGGAGCGACGCCAACGCGCCACGGTAGCGGGCCGGCGCGATCTCCGAGATGTACGTGGGCGCAATGACCGACGCGATACCGATGCCGAGGCCGCCGAGGACGCGCCACAGCATCAGGTCGGGGA
This sequence comes from Rhodococcus sp. WS4, assembly GCA_006543605.1. Lineage (GTDB taxonomy): Bacteria > Actinomycetota > Actinomycetes > Mycobacteriales > Mycobacteriaceae > Rhodococcus_F. The sequence goes on along the minus strand of RRBB01000045.1, from coordinate 44,827 downwards.
CGCTGAACGCGAGACCCGCTCCGAGCGAGGACACGACGAACAGCACCGAACCGAGCAGCATCACTTTCTTGCGGCCCCAGCGGTCCGCGAGGCGACCCGCAAACCACGCGCCGACAGCACATCCGAGCAGGGCGATTGCCACTGCGAAGCCCGTGAAGAACGACCCCAGCTCGAAGTGGCCCTGGATGGAGTCGACGGCGCCGTTGATGACCGAGCTGTCGAAACCGAAGAGAAATCCACCCACCGCGGCGGCGACGGTGACGCCGATGACCTTCGCGGTGTGTCTTTCGGACATCTGCGTCATCGCATACCTGCTTTCGACGAGCGTTCCTGATGCGGGCACAACCGAAATGCGTGTCCCGGAATACGCTACGCCCGCCACCGCCTGTCAGGCGGGAGTTCAGGCACCCGCTTTCTTCGCGGCTTCGCTGAGCTGAGGTGTCAGCTTCTCCAGAACCCACGGTGTCGCGAGGACACTTGTCTGGCTGAGTCCCGAGATGATCTTCGTGTCCGACAGCGGGACGGCGGTGCCGCGTCCGATGGCACCGAGATTCGCGTAGGCCGGGTTCGCTGTGATCGAGGTGTTCTCCGGGACGAACGCGACCACGACGTCGGCGTCGACATCGGAGATGTTCTCGACGGAGATGTCGGCGAAGAACTTGTCCGGATCGTTCGTCGCGGCCAGCTTCTGCACGCCGGGTGACACGGTGAAGCCGAGCTGCGTGAGTACCTGGACGCGGGGATCGGACGGCATGTAGACGTTGACGGTCGCGGCGTCGGTGTCGAAGTTGATCACCGAGATCGTCTTGCCGGCGAATTCGGGATGCGCGGCGGCGGTCTGGGCGAGGGTGTCGTCGAGACCGGCCACCAGCTGCTCCGCCTCGGCGCTCTTGCCCAGTGCCTGCCCGACCAGCGTCGTCTGGTCCTGCCACGTGGTCTGCCACGCCTTGTCCGGGTACGCCACCGTGGGGGCGATTCCCGACAGCTTCTCGTACGTCGCCTGGTCGAACCCCTCGTAGGGGGCGAGGACGACGTCCGGAGCCAGGGACGCCACCGCCTCGATGGGGGTGGACGTTTCCGCGTCGAGCAAGGTGGTCTCGGACGGATCGAAACGGTCCTGCAGCCAGGGCATCACACCGTTCGTCTCGGCGCCGTACGTGTACTTCGGCATGCCTACCGGTGTCTCACCGAGGGCATAGACGACGTCCTGGGCGTTCCATCCGAGCGTGACGATGCGTTCGGGTGCCGCGTCGAGGGTGGTCGATCCGAACGTGTTCTCGATGGTGACCGGAAATCCCTCACCGGCCGCTTCCGTGGTGCCTCCGCTGTCGCCGGACGAGCACGCGGCGAGGAAGAGGGACGAACTGGCCACGGCGAGTGCGACGGCGATCTGACGTCTGGCGGTGGGTGCGAACACGGCAACGGCTCCTTCGGGACGAGAACAGAAGGTAAGCCTAACCTAGACATTCTTGCCCGCCCGGCGGACGTCGCGACTTCGAATCACCGTGATTGAAAATCCCGGGCTCGGCGCGACCCGGCGCATTACCCGTTCGCCGCCGTGTTTTCGCTGGTGAGGCGTTCCACTCCGACCGAGGACCCGGCCGATTACCCGAAGCGGTCCGAGTGCCTGTTCGCCGCGACTCCCGGCCCGGCGGACTGCCGTTAGCGTGTGTCTTCGTCCAGCTCACACGCACAATCGACGAAGGAGACCGTGGTGGTGAATCCGACTCCCCTCCAGGCGGCGTCGCGCAGTTCCCGTGCGGACCATGCGCGCAGATTCGCCGACCTGCTCCGTCAGCAGATCCACGCGGACGCCTTCACCGAGCGCGGACTGCCGTCGGAGTCGGAGCTGGCCGCCGAGTTCGGCGTGTCGCGCAACGCGGTACGCGACGGTCTGGCACTGCTCAAGCAGGAAGGGCTCATCGACCGCGCCCCCCGGGTGGGAACCCACGTGGCGCAACGCAAGTACGACCACGGTCTCGACGCCCTGCTCGGGCTGAAGGAGACGCTGAAGGGGCACGGCGAGGTCCGCAACGACGTCCGCTCGGCCGTGGAGATCACCCCGCCGCCCGCGGTCGTCCGCCGTCTGCAGCTGGAGCCGGGCGAACCTGCCGTCTACATCGAGCGGGTCCGCTACCTCGGCGACCTCCCACTCAGCCTGGACCTGACCTACCTCGTCCCCGACATCGGGGTCGAGATCCTCGGCCGCGACCTCGAGTCCAACGACGTGTTCGCACTGATCGAGGAGGTCTGCGGACAGCAGCTCGGCTCGGCCGACCTGGCGATCGAATCCGTCAACGCCGACGCGCATTCGGCCGCAAATCTCCAGACACCCGAGGGAGCGGCGCTCCTGCTGCTCGAACGCCTCACCCGGCTGGTCGACGGACGTCCCGTCGACCTCGAGTACATCCGCATGCGCGGTGACCGAATCACCATGCGCAGCAGCCTCATCCGTCGGCCCGACATCACGAACTGGGAGCTCACCTCATGACTCTGGTCAACCAACGAGCAGACGTGCCCGTCACCATCGACGAGTCGCTGTGCATCGAGGGCTGCACCCTCTGCGTCGAGATCTGCCCACTCGATTCGCTGGCCATCAACCCCGAGAACGGCAAGGCCTTCATGCACGTCGACGAGTGCTGGTACTGCGGCCCCTGCGCGGCGCGTTGTCCCACCGGCGCAGTCACCGTGAACATGCCGTACCTCCTCCGCTGAGCGAAAGACCACACAGATGAAGCGACGCTTCCCCACCTTCGCGATCGCCGCCGCGGCACTGACACTCGTGGCGACGAGCTGCTCCCTCGAACCGTCGACCGGCAACGCCGACGCGGTCACGGTGGTGATCGGGTATCAGTCCAAGACGATCAACACAGTCACCGCCGGCACCCTGCTCCGCGCGCAGGGGTACCTCGAACAGCGCCTGCAGGACGTGACCGAGCAGACCGGGACCAAGTACTCCGTCGAGTGGCAGGACTACGACACCGGTGCGCCGATCACCGCACAGATGGTGGCCGAGAAGATCGACATCGGATCGATGGGCGATTACCCCATGCTGATCAACGGATCGCGAACCCAGGCGAATCCGCGGTCGAAGACCCAGATCGTCTCCGTCGCCGGCTACAACCCCGAGGGCGCCCTGAACATGGTGGTGGTGCCGCCGAACTCACCCGCGAACACGCTCGCCGACCTCGCGGGCCAGAAGGTGTCCGCGAGCGTCGGCTCCGCCGGCCACGGCACCCTCGTCCAGGCGCTCGACCGCGTCGGTATCGACCCGGGCACCGGGGTCGAGGTACTCAACCAGCAGCCGCAGGTCGGGTCGTCGGCGTTGGAATCCGGTCAGGTGGCGGCGCTGTCGCAATTCGTCGCCTGGCCCGGACTCCTCGTCTTCCAGGACAAGGCCAAGCTGCTGTACGACGGAGCCGAACTCCACACACCGACTCTGCACGGCGTGGTGGTCCGGGACGCGTACGCCGACGAACACCCCGAGGTGCTCGACGCGTTCCTGCGGGCGCAACTCGACGCCACGCGCTTCATCCGGACGGAACCGCTCGAGGCGTCGCGGATCGTGGCCGACGCGAGCGGCCTGCCTCAGGAGGTGGTGTACCTGTACAACGGTCCGGGCGGCACGTCGTTCGACCCCACCCTCAAGCCCGGGCTGATCGATGCGCTGAAGAACGATGTGCCGTACCTGAAGTCGATCGGCGACTTCGCCGACCTCGACGTCGGAGGCTTCGTGAACGACGTGCCGCTCCGGTCCGCGTTCGAGGCCGACGGGCAGAACTACGACACCGCGCTGGCGTCCACGGCCAACCCGACCGCAGTCACCGGCACCGACCCGGTGTGCGCCGCGCCCGCGGACGATCCGGCCCTGGCCGGGGAGGTCTGGATCGACGGCGCCGCCGAGACCCAGCCGGCCGCGAACCCGGCGTGCCTGCTGCGGGCCGTGAAGCAGGCCCGGGCCGAGGGTCGCACGGTTCGCTCCGCGTACGTCCCCGACGGCGAGCTGGGCACTCGATGGTTCGCGGACAAGGCGGTGTGGGTGCGCGACGGCGACACCTTCCTGCCCTTCACCACCGGCGCCGCGGCCGACCGCTACCTGCGCGCACACCCCACAGGCGGCGTGATCACGTACGACCGCGCGGTCGAGGAGGTCCGGCAGTGACCACCCTGGAACAGTCGGCCGTCCTGACCGACACCGAAGCCGCTGTGGAAGAACATGATCCGGCAACGATCCGCCGGCGGTCGTCGCCGTGGCGGTCCCGGGCCATCCGGATCGCATCGGTCGCGGCCGCGATCACCGCGTGGCAGCTGCTGACCGCCCACGACGTGCGGGTGTGGTTGCGGTTCGACACGCTCCCCACCGTCACCGACATCGTGTCCGCGTTCGGCACCCAGCTGCAGACCGAGCTGTTCTACCTCGACCTCGGGCAGTCGCTGATCCGGATTCTCAGCGGATTCGGACTCGCGACCGTCGTCGGTGTCGCCACCGGAATCGCCCTCGGCAGATCGGAACTCTTCGCCGACGTCCTCGGACCGCTGACGGAACTCGCTCGGCCGATCCCGGCCATCGCAGTGGTGCCCGTCGCGATCCTGCTGTTTCCCAGCGACGAGGCGGGCATCGTGTTCATCACGTTCGTGGCCGCGTTCTTCCCGATCATGGTGAGCACCCGGCACGCGGTGCGGGCCCTCCCGACGCTGTGGGAGGACTCGGTGCGCACACTGGGCGGCGGGCGCTGGGACGTGCTGTCCCGGGTGGTGCTCCCCGGCATCCTGCCCGGTGTGTTCGGTGGACTGTCGGTCGGAATCGGTGTGGCGTGGATCTGCGTGATCTCCGCCGAGATGATCTCCGGCAGGCTCGGTGTCGGGTACCGCACCTGGCAGGCGTACACGATCGTCGACTATCCCGGCGTCTTCGTCGGGATGATCACCATCGGCATCCTCGGGTTCGTCACGTCCGGAACAGTCGAACTGCTCGGCAGGCGCGTCACCCGCTGGCTGCCGCGAGGGGAGCGCGCATGACCGCCACCGCAGTACCGTCCGTGACCGGCATGTCTCTGGTCCTCGACGACGTCACCCTGTCCTACACGGGCAACCCTGTCATCCGTTCACTGTCGCTGACCGTGGTTCCGGGCGAGATCCTGGTTCTCACCGGACCTTCCGGGTGCGGGAAGTCCACCGTGCTGCGCGCTCTGGCCGGTCTGCTCCCGCCCGATTCGGGCAGCGTCGTCGCCGACGGCGCGGCAGTGACATCGACGTCCCGGGACCGGGCCGTCGTCTTCCAGGACAACGCACTTCTCCCGTGGCGCACCGTGCGCTCGAACATCGAGTTGGCGCTCGCACTGCGCGGCGAACCCCGCAGGGGGCGGCGCAACACCGCCGATCGCTGGATCGCCGAGGTGGGACTCACCGGCTTCGGAGACTTCCTCCCCAAGAACCTGTCCGGCGGCATGCGGCAGCGGGTGCAGTTGGCGCGTGGCCTCGCGGGGGCGCCGCGCGCCGTGATGATGGACGAGCCGTTCGGCGCACTCGACACCCAGACCCGCGGCGTCATGCAGCGACTGCTCGTCGACACGTGGAGCACCCACCCGACGACCGTGGTGTTCGTGACCCACGACGTGGACGAGGCGGTGTTGCTGGGTGACCGTGTCGCCGTGCTCGGCCGGGCCGGTGAGCCGCTGCGCGCGCTCGTCGACATCCCGCATCCCCGGGACCGCGACCACCTCGACCACCCCGACACCCGTGCCGCGCGCGGCGACGTCCTCGCCGCGCTGAATCACACTCCGGAGAACTGATGGACATCCCCGACCTCGCCGACACCGTCCGTCTCGACTGCGACGTCCTCGTCATCGGCGGCGGCACAGCCGGCACGATGGCGGCACTGACCGCCGCCGAGAACGGCGCGAACGTGCTCCTGCTCGAGAAGGCGCACGTGCGCCATTCGGGGGCGCTCGCCATGGGAATGGACGGGGTCAACAACGCCGTCATCCCCGGCAAGGCCGAACCCGAGGACTACGTCGCCGAGATCACCCGAGCCAACGACGGAATCGTCAACCAGCGCACCGTGTACCAGACGGCGACCCGCGGTTTCGCGATGGTGCAGCGGCTCGAGAAATACGGCGTGAAGTTCGAGAAGGACGAGTACGGCGAATACGCGGTCCGGCGGGTCCACCGGTCCGGTTCGTACGTGCTGCCGATGCCCGAGGGCAAGGACGTGAAGAAGGCGCTGTACCGCGTGCTGCGGCAGCGGAAGATGCGGGAGAGGATCCGGATAGAGAACCGCCTGATGCCCGTCCGTGTCCTGACGGAGAACGGCCGGGCCGTCGGTGCCGCCGCGCTGAACACCCGGACCGGCGAGTTCGTCGCGGTCGGTGCGAAAGCGGTGATCCTCGCGACCGGCCCGTGCGGGCGGCTCGGGCTCCCGGCGTCGGGGTACCTGTACGGCACGTACGAGAACCCGACCAACGCCGGTGACGGATACTCGATGGCCTACCACGCCGGGGCCGAACTGAGCGGCATCGAATGCTTCCAGATCAACCCGCTGATCAAGGATTACAACGGCCCGGCCTGCGCGTACGTCGCGAACCCGTTCGGCGGCTACCAGGTGAACGCCGAGGGGGAGCGGTTCGTCGACTCCGACTACTGGTCGGGGCAGATGATGAGCGAGGTCAAGAGCGAGATCGAATCCGCCCGCGGCCCCATCTATCTCAAGGTCAGCCACCTCCCGGAGGAAACCCTGGGCACCCTCGAATCGATTCTGCACACCACCGAACGTCCCACCCGCGGCACCTTCCACGCGAACCGCGGCCACGACTACCGCAGCCACGACATCGAGATGCACATCTCCGAGATCGGTCTGTGCAGTGGACATTCCGCGTCCGGGGTGTGGGTGGACGAGCACGGCGCGACCACCGTCCCGGGGCTGTACGCCGCCGGCGATCTCGCCTGCGTCCCGCACAACTACATGATCGGCGCGTTCGTCTACGGCGACCTCGCCGGGTCGCACGCCACCGGCACCCTGCCGGGCGTCGAGGCGCCGACCGACCTGCCGGCGGAGCAGCTGGCCGCCGCGCACGAGCTGATCTACCGGCCGCTGCGCAACCCGGACGGACCGCCGCAGCCGCAGGTCGAGTACAAGCTGCGCCGCTTCGTCAACGACTATGTCGCGCCGCCGAAGACGGCGACGAAGCTGTCGATCGCCGTCGAGACGTTCGAACGGATGGCGGGGGAGATCGCCGGGATGGGCGCGACCACGCCGCACGAGCTGATGCGCTGCGCGGAGGTCACGTTCATCCGGGACTGCGCGGAAATGGCGTCCCGCAGTTCCCTCACCAGGACCGAAAGTCGCTGGGGGCTCTACCACGAACGGGCGGATCTCCCGGAGCAGCGGGACGACGAATGGGGATACCACCTGAATCTGCGGCGCGGCGAGAACGGCGACATGGAATTCCTCAAGCGCCCCGTCGAGCCGTACTTCGTGCCGGTGCCCGGTCTCGATTCGCTTCCGCCGGTGGACCGGACGGTCGTCCCCGTCGCGCAGCCGCCGCTGGTCGGTGGGCGTGCTCCGGTGGAGGAACGCTCACGCATCGCGTCCCCGGTCCGGCACGAACCGTCGTCACCGGCCATCGTCGCGGTCCTCGGACTCGACGCGCCGAGCGTCGGCGAACTCGCGCCGTACCTGGCCGACGACGACCCGCAGGTCCGCGTCACGGCGCTGTCCGTGCTGACGGAAGGCACGCCGGACGGTTTCGGGGAAGCGTTGATCGCGGCGCTCGGCGACCACGACGTCGCGGTGCGCCGCGCCGCCGCGGACGGACTTCGCGAGCTCGTCGAGGTGCTGCCGTCCGCCGACGGATTGGCCGGCCACCTGGGAACGGGGGACGCCGTGGTCCGGGCCGCCGTGATCGACGTACTGCGGGCGCTGCACGCCGGTTCGGCGGAGCAGTTCCTCACCGCGCTGTCCGACGGCGACCATCACGTCCGGATCGAAGCGGTGCGGGCGCTGGTGTCGCTGGACCGGTGGGAGTCGGTGGCGGCGGGGGCCCAGGACGAGAACCGGGAGGTGCGGATCACCGTCGCACACGGCCTGGCCACCATCGGGCTCGGCGGCGTCGATGCCGTCCGAACGCTGGCGAGTGATCGCGATCCGCTGGTGCGCGCCGCCGCGCTCACCGCGTTCGCGGGTCTGGGCTGCCGCGGCGACGACGTGGCCCTCGCGGTGGCGGGCCTGCGGGAGTCGGCATGGCAGATCCGGCAGGGCGCCGCGCGGGGACTGGCCGGAGCGGAACCCGACGTCGCGGTACCCGCGTTGGCGCAGGCCCTGACGGACGCGCACCTCGATGTGCGCAAGGCGGCGGTTCTCGCGCTCGGCCGGTGGACCGGCGACCGCGCGGCCGTGGACGCGCTCACCGCGGCGCTGGGCGACACGGACGCCGACGTGCGGGCCTACGCGCGGCAGGCACTGGCGGCCGCCGACCACGTCCCCGTCCCCTGAGCAGGTGAGTGGCAAAGTGTGCCGGGGCACACTTTGCCACTCACCTCCCGGTCAGACGCTCGCGACGCCCGGTGCCAGGAACCGCTTGCCGTTGACCGCCTCGGACGTGCCGGTGCGGTCGAGGTACGGCGTGATGCCGCCGTTCCAGAAGCCGAACCCGCCGCCCAGGATCAGGCAGAGGTCGATGTCCTCGGCCGCCGCGACGACATCCTCGTCGAGCATGATCTGGATCTCTTCGGCGAACGCGCGACGCGTGCGCTCGAGAACCTCCTCGGACGTGGACGCCTTGTCGCCCTGCTTCCACAGTTCCGCGACCTCCGGGTCGACGACCTGCTTGCCGTCGGCGCCGTAGCTCCACACCGCCGGCTTCTTGGCCTCGACCAGCGCCTCGAGGCCGGGGGAGTTGTGGAACCGCTCGGGGTACGCCTCGGCGAGGGTCTCGCCGGTGTGCAGCGCGACCGCCGGTCCGACGAGCGCGAGCAGCGTGAACGGCGTCATCGGCATGCCGAGTTCCGCGATCGCGTTGTCGGCCACCTCGAACGACGTGCCCTCGTCGACCGCGTTCATGACCTCACCGAGGGTGCGGATCAGGAGCCGGTTGAAGACGAAGCCGGGCAGGTCGGCGGAACCGACAGCCGACTTCTTGAGCGCCTTGGCGGTGGCGAATGCCGTTGCCAGGGTGGCGTCGTCGGTCTTCTCGCCCTTGATGACCTCGAGCAGCGGCAGCACGGCGACCGGGTTGAAGAAGTGGAAGCCGACCACCCGCTCGGGGTGCTTCAGGTCCGCGGCCATCTTGGTGATCGACAGCGAGGACGTGTTGGTCGCCAGGATCGTCTCCGGGGCGATGTGCTCCTCGAGTTCCGCGAAGATCTTCTTCTTCAGATCGAGGTTCTCGAACACGGCCTCGATCACGAAATCGGTGTTCGCGAACGCGGCCTTGTCCAGCGAGCCGGACACGAGACCCTTGAGGCGGTTCGCCGCGTCGGGCGACAGCCGGCCCTTGCCCTGCAGCTTGTCGATCTCGCCGTGGACGTAGCCGACACCCTTGTCGATGCGCTCCTGGTCGATGTCGGTGAGGATGACCGGCACCTTGAGCTGGCGGACGAACAGCATCGCGAGCTGGCTGGCCATCAGACCGGCACCGACGATGCCGACGCCGGTGACCTTGCGGGCGAGGGACTTGTCCGGTGCGCCCGCGGGACGCTTGGCGCGCTTGTTCACCAGGTCGAACGCGTACAGGCCCGCGCGGAGCTCGTCGGCGAGCAGCAGATCCGCGAGTGCCTCGTCCTCGGCGGCGAAGCCCTTGTCGAGCGACGCGGGATCGGTGAGATCGGTGGTCCGGGCCAGCTCGAGGAGTTCGACGGCCTTGACCGGTCCGGGCGCGTTGTTCTTGGTCTTGCCCTCGACGATCGCCTTGGCGCGGGCGATCGCGTCGTCCCAGCCCTGTCCGCGGTCGATCTCGGGGCGCGCCGGGGTGATCTTCCCGGCCAGGACCTGTGCGGCCCAGGCGAACGACTGCTCGAGGAAGTCGGCGGAGCCGAACACCGCGTCGACGACGCCGAGTTCGAGTGCCTTCTTCGGGTTGAGCGTCTTGTTCTGGTTCATCGCGTTCTCGAGGACAACGGTGACGGCGTTCGAGGGGCCGATGAGGTTGGGCAGCAACTGCGTTCCGCCCCAGCCCGGAACCAGACCGAGGAACGTCTCGGGCAGACCCAGTGCGCCCGCGCTCTCGGAGGCGGTGCGGTAGTGGCTGTGGAGCGCGACCTCGAGCCCGCCGCCGAGGGCGACGCCGTTGACGAACGCGAATGTCGGGACGGATGATTCGCGCAGCCGGCGGAACACCTTGTGGCCGAGCCGGCCGAGTTCGAGTGCCTGGTCGCGGTTCGTGATGCTGGGAACACCCTTGAGGTCCGCGCCGGCGGCGAAGATGAAGGGCTTGCCGGTGATCGCGATCGCGACGGGGTGGGCTGCGAACGCCTCGTCGAGGGCGGCGTCGAGGGCCTTCAGGCCTCCCGGGCCGAACGACGACGGCTTGGTGTGGTCGAAACCGTTGTCGAGGGTGATCAGCGCGACCGGGCCCTCGATGCCCGGTACCGCGACGATCTTGGTGTATGCGCTGGTCACGACCTCGTCGGCGAATGCCGTTGCAATGTCGGTCATCTACTTGGCTCCATCGAAGTTCGGGTTCTCCCAGATCACGGTGCCGCCCATGCCCAGACCGATGCACATCGTGGTCAGGCCGTAACGGACGTCGGGGCGCTGGGCGAACTGGCGGGACAGCTGGGTCATCAGGCGGACACCGGAGGACGCGAGGGGGTGGCCACACGCGATGGCGCCGCCCCACTGGTTGACGCGCGGATCGTCGTCGGCGATGCCGTAGTGCTCGAGGAACGCGAGTACCTGGACGGCGAAGGCCTCGTTGATCTCGAACAGGCCGATGTCCTCGATCTTCAGACCCGTACGGGCCAGCAGCTTCTCGGTGGCCGGGACCGGGCCGATGCCCATGACGGCGGGGTCGACGCCCTGGAACGCGAAGCCGACCATCCGCATGCCGATCGGCAGCCCCAGTTCGGTGGCGGTGTCCTCGCCGGCGAGGAGTGCGGCGGTGGCGCCGTCGTTGAGACCGGCCGCGTTACCGGCGGTGATCCGGCCCGCGGGACGGAACGGCGTCTTCAGCTTGCCGAGGTCCTCGAGCGTGGTGCCCGGACGGGGCGGCTCGTCCTCGGTGGCCAGGCCCCAGCCGGCCGCGGACCGGGTGGCGACGGGCACGAGGGTGTCGGCGATGAAGCCGGCCTTGCGGGCTGCCTCGTACTTGTTCTGGCTCGCGACGGCGTAGGCGTCGGTGCGGTCCTTGGTGATACGCGGGAACCGGTCGTGGAGGTTCTCGGCCGTGTTGCCCATCACGAGCGCACTCGGGTCGACGAGGCGGTCGGCGAGGAACCGGGGGTTCGGGTCTGCGCCCTCGCCCATCGGGTGACGGCCCATGTGCTCGACGCCGCCGGCGATCACCACGTCGTACTGGCCGAAGCCGATACCCGACGCGGTGGTGGTGACGGACGTCATGGCACCGGCACACATGCGGTCGATGGCGAAGCCGGGGACGGTCTCGGGGAGCCCGGCCAGGATCGCGGACGTGCGGCCGATGGTGAGGCCCTGGTCGCCGGTCTGCGTGGTCGCGGCGATGGCGACCTCGTCGATGCGCGCGGGATCGAGCTGCGGGTTGCGGCGCAGCAGCTCACGGATGGTCTTGACGACGAGGTCGTCTGCACGGGTCTCCGCGTAGATGCCCTTGGGGCCGGCCTTGCCGAACGGAGTGCGGATGCCGTCGACGAACACGACGTTGCGTTGATTTGTGGTGGATGGAGCCACGCGAATTCCTCCTGATGGAGCAGTTTGGTTCCGGATCACGGCCAGGCGTCCGGCCTCCGGACCAGCGTACCCCTACCGTTACTCGTGGGTAACTTAATGGGTACCTCATCGGGAATTCGCGTCCTCGCCCACGCGTCGGTGCGGGAATTCAGTCGTCGCCGGAGCTCTTCCGCTCCGCCGACCTCAGTGCCGTGACCAGCACCGGCACCGTCAGCTGCCGCTGCCACGGGCGGGCTCCGCCCGCGTCCAGCACCCGGTCGACCGCCCCCTCGACGTCGCCGTCCCCGGGCGTCGCCCACTCCCAGCACAACCTCCGCACCAGTTCGGGCGTCACCAGGTTCTCGACCGGGACCGACACCTCCTCACCGAGAGCGGCCATCGCGGCGCGGGCCGCGGTCAGCCGCTCGGCCGCGTCGGGGTCGTGCCGCGCCCACCGGCTCGCCGGTGGCGGTCCCGTGAACGGCGGGGTCTTCGGCGGCAGCTCGGTATCCGGCAGTGCCCGCGCGTCCTCGAGGGCCTGCAGCCAGATGCGGGAATGCCGTCGCTGACGGGGACCTCCGAACACGGGCAGCGCCCGGAGCGCGTCGATGCTCCGCGGGTCCTTCGTCGCCGCGTCGATGATCGCCGAATCCGGAAGAACCCGGCTGGGGGAGACGTCGCGTCTGCGGGCGAGGTCCTCCCGCGCCTGCCACAGGGCGCGGACGGCGGCGAGTTGCCGCTGTGTCTTCAGCGACGTGATGTGGGACGTCCGACGCCAGCGGTCCGGCTTCGGCTTCGGCGGCCCGGCGAGCCGGATGTGCTCGAATTCCTGTGCGGCCCACTCGCTCTTGCCCTGCTCGTCGAGTTCCGCGGCCATCACGTTCCGCAGTTCGACGAGGACCTCGACGTCGAGAGCCGCATAGTTCAGCCAGGACTCGGGCAGCGGCCGCTTGGACCAGTCCGCGGCGCCGTGACCCTTCCGGAGTTCGAAGCCCAGCGTCCGCTCGACGATCGCGGCCAGCCCGACCCGTTCGAACCCGGCGAGGCGGCCCGCGAGTTCGGTGTCGAACAGCGTCGCCGGCGCGAGCCCCAGTTCCGCGAGCCCCGGCAGATCCTGGTCGGCGGAGTGCAGGATCCACTCCAGCGGGTTGATCACCTCCGCCAGCGGGGCGAGATCCGCGGCGGTGGGGATGGGGTCGAGGAGAACCGTCCCCGCACCTTCCCGTCGCAGCTGGACGAGATACGCCCGCGCCGAGTAGCGGAAGCCGGACGCGCGTTCGGCGTCGACGGCCAGCGGCCCGGTGCCCTCGCCGAGCGCGGCGGCGGCCTTCGCGACACCCTCCGCGGTGGTCACCACTTCGGGCACGCCGTCCCGCGGTGCGAGCAGCGGTACTACCTGCCGTGCGGGCTCTTCGGCGGGGACGGGTGACGAGGCGTCGTCGGTGACTTCGGACATGACAGCTGACTCTACGTCGCTTCGGGATTCCCGCAGCGCACCGGCGGGTTCACGACCGGGCCGCCGCGGCCTCGACAAGCTCGTCCAGAGCCTCGGGAAAGGCGTCGACGAGGTCCCACAGGTGGGGTGCGAGCTCCGGGCAGCTCATCAGGCCCACGTCGAGCTGACCGTTCAGCGACATCACCGTCACGTTGAGCCCGGCGCCGTGGAAGATCGGGCCCAGGGGATACATCGCGGTGATCAGGGCGCCCAGGAAATACAGCGGAACCGACGGTCCGGGAACGTTGGAGATCACCAGGTTGTGGACCACCGGATGTCGTTCCGCCAGGCCGAGGGTCGAGTAGAGGCGCATCGCGGTGCCGAACACGGCCTGGCCCGCGAACTGGGACCAGTCCTGCAGCAGGCTCGCGCCGAGAGTCTCGTTGTGTTCCTTGGACGTCGAGTTGTGCTCGCCGATCGCGAGCAAGCGTTCGGCGGGGTCCTCGATGTGGGTGCCGAGCTGGGTGAACATCCCGGACACCTGGTTGGTGCCGGGACGGTCGGACTTCCCGTGGACGGAGACGGGCACGATGGCGACCAGCGACTTGTCGGGCAGCTCCCGGCGGTGCTGCAGGTACTTCCGCAGCGCCCCCGAGCACAGCGCCAGGACGACGTCGTTGACCTTGACGTCGAACGCGTTCTTGACAGTTTTGACCTTCTCGAGGTCGAGCTGGGTGAACGCGAGATTGCGGTGACTGGTCAGCGTGCCGTTCAGGGAGGTGCGGGGCGCGGTGAACGGCGCGGGCATCGCCTCGCCGCGGCGGGCCCGGCCGACCCAGCGGGGCAGCAGCGTCAGGCTCTGCGGGACGATGCGCAGCAGCTTCGCGGGCCGCGACGCGACCGCGAGCAGCCCGCCCACGGCGATGTCGAGTGTGCTCGCCTGCCCCGCGCTCTCGGCGGACTCGTCGCGACCCGGGCGGGGTGCGTCGGCTTCGAGGCCGCACAGCTGGGCCATCATGTTCGCGCCGGTGATGCCGTCGACCCCGGCGTGGTGCATCTTCGACATCACGGCCACGGAACCGTCCGCGAGACCCTCGATCACCCACATCTCCCACAGCGGCCGGGCGCGGTCGAGCGGGATGCCGGCGATGTCGCCGCACAGCTCGGCCAGCTCGTCGCGGCCGCCGGGGGCGGGGAGGGCGACCCGGTGGCAGTGCCGGTCGATGTCGAAGTCGGTGTCCTCCACCCACACCGGATGGTCGAGGTTGAACCGGGAGTCCTGCAGCTTGCGCCGGAACGCCGGAATCGCCTCGGTGCGAGCGCCGAGTTCGGCCTTGAGTCCGGCGAACGTGTAGCCGCCCGGAACCGTCGAGATGTCGAGAAGGATGACCCCGCAGACGTGGAGGAGTTGGGTCGACGTTTCGAGGTAGAGGAAGGACGCGTCGAGACCGCTGAGTCGCTGCATGATCAGATACTAGAACACGTTCTAGAAGTTGGTCCATCGAATCCACGAACTGCGAGGTCGATGCGATGAGCGCGCGGACCATATGCGGCGCCGGCCGTTCTCGATCCGGCGAGCTGCTGCCGGGGTGGCCGATCGGTCGATTAGAACATGTTCTACGGTTGGGGTATGACCCGAGGCTTCGCTCTGCGGCAGGCGGTCGGCGCCGCACTCGCCGCCAACGCCCTGCGCCCCCTGCCCGGTGCACCCACGTCGGTGGTCGCCTTCTTCTCGGGGTGGCTCACGACCGAACTCGCGCCGCACCTGCTCGCCGTGACCGCGGCCGACGCCGCCCAGCACGCCGCCCGACACGGAACCCGCACGCGCAGCGACCGCGTCGGGCTCGCGCTGGCCGCCGCATCCGCCGCCGGGCTCGCCGCCGTCATCGCCACCGGCCGCGGCGCGGGCGAGGAGGCCGAATCCGCACTCATCGAGGCACTCGGCGAGAACTACACCGACCGCGACAAGGCCATCGAACGTCCGGGGCGACCGGTCTGGCGACAACTCCTCAACCCGTTCTGGATGAAAAACAAGACCGTCACCCGGGTCCGCAACCTCGCGTACGGGCCGGGCGGGCGCCGGGCCCGCCTCGACATCTACCACCGCCATGACCGGCCGGCGAAGAGCCCGGTCCTGCTCCAGATCCACGGCGGCGGATGGGTGATCGGGAACAAGGATCAACAGGGTCTGCCGCTCATGCTCGAAATGGCGTCGCGGGGGTGGGTGTGCGCGGCCGTCAACTACCCGCTGTCGCCGAAGGCGAAGTGGCCGGAACACCTGATCGCGATCAAACAGGCCCTCGCGTGGCTGCGGGACAACGTCGAGGACTACGGCGGCAACCCCGACTTCATCGCCGTCACCGGTGGTTCGGCGGGCGGTCACCTCGCCGCGATGGTCGGGCTCACCGCGAACGACCGTCACCTCCAGCCGGGGTTCGAGGACGCCGACACGTCGGTCCAGGCGTGCGTCCCGTACTACGGCGTCTACGACTTCGCCGGCGACACCGGAATCAAGGCCGTCCTCCAGCGCGTGCACTCCGGTCTCATGCCGATGGTCCTGGGCAAGAACGCGAAGTTCCCCGACGACTACCGGGCCGCGTCCCCGCTCGCGCACCTGCGGTCCGACGCACCGCCGTTCTTCGTGATCCACGGCACCAGCGATTCACTCATACCCGTCGCCGAGGCGCGGATCTTCGTCGACCGGCTCCGGGACGTGTCCCGCAACCCCGTCGCCTACGCGGAACTGAAGGGGGCGCAGCACGCGTTCGACGTGTTCCCGTCGATCCGCAGTATCTCGGTGACGCAGGCCGTGGGTCGGTTCCTGGAATGGTCGCGTAGCGCCACGACCGACGTCCCAGCGGCGGGCACGGAATCGGCCTGACTACTTGCCGCCCAGCGTGCGCAGCTGCGACACCCCTGCGGGCGGCAGACCGGCCGCATACGCGAGCACCTCGCAGAACGCCTCGACGTGCGTGGCCAGTTCGACCGACGTCGCCGTCCACGACGCGCGCAGTTCCAGCTGATGCGCGTGTGGGGGACCGGCGATGTCGCCATAACGCACCGACGTCGTCGCGGTCACGGTGCCGCCGAGCGCGTTGAGGGGTTCGTGCCGCGATTCGAGTGCGTCGACGAGCCAGCTCCACGCCACCTCGGGAAGAAGCGGGTCGGACGCGACCGCGGCATCGAGGTCGGCCTGAATGTAGGCGACCAACCGCATCGTGCCGTTCCAGGCCTCGTCACCCTCGGGGTCGAAGAGGAGGATCAATCTGCCGAACGCGTCACCCTCGCTCTGTTCGGCGACGACCCCGGTGTCCTCGTGCACGACCTCTGCGCCGACGGCGTAGCTGTACGGCGCGAGCCGCTGTGGGGGCCGGATGGGGCCCAGTTCGATGTCCGCGCGAACCTGCGCGGAGTTCATCGCTTCGACGGCGGCGCGGAACTCGGCCGGTTCGGCGGGCGATCCCGAAGTCGTCACAGCTCGGGACGTTAGACCCGCACCAACCCATCTCGTCGGAGGCGCGCCGAGCAGGGCCGATCGGCGGCGGAGTCCCGGCATGGCAGCATGAGAGCTGCCGAAATTCGAGCAGGCAGAGAGCGCGAGGACCGATGAGCGGGTTGGAAAGCACCAATGCAGGCATGAGTGAGCGGGCGACGTACGCCGCGAGGCGGGTGCTCCCCGATGCACCCCTCCTGGCGGCCGCCGAGGGTCGCGCTCCCCGCCATCGCCCGGTGTGGTTCATGCGGCAGGCGGGCCGCTCGCTTCCCGAGTACCGCGAGATCCGGTCGGGTATCGGCATGCTCGAATCGTGCTTCGACCCGGCACTCGTCTGCGAGATCACCATGCAGCCCGTGCGCAGGCACGGCGTCGACGCCGCGATCCTGTTCTCCGACATCGTCGTGCCGCTGAAAGCCGCGGGCATCGATCTCGACATCGTGGCCGGCACCGGTCC
The DNA here is from genome assembly GCA_006543605.1 of Rhodococcus sp. WS4. Lineage (GTDB taxonomy): Bacteria > Actinomycetota > Actinomycetes > Mycobacteriales > Mycobacteriaceae > Rhodococcus_F. Next base: position 27,603 of record RRBB01000045.1, on the reverse strand, counting down.
CGTCGTCGCGAACCCGGTCCGGTCGATCGCCGACGTCGCCGCGTTGCCGCGCCTGGTGCCCGAGGAGGTCGGCGCCGTCGCGCAGGCCGTGCAGCTGCTCACCGCCGAACTCGGGTCGACGCCGCTGATCGGTTTCGCCGGCGCCCCGTTCACCCTCGCCTCCTACCTGGTCGAGGGCGGTCCCAGCCGCAATCACGAGCGCACGAAGGCGCTCATGCATTCCGACCCCAAGACGTGGCATGCGCTGCTCGGCACCCTCGCCGACACCACCATCACCTTCCTGCAGACCCAGCTGCGCGCCGGCGTCGACGCGGTCCAGCTGTTCGACTCGTGGGCCGGAGCGCTCTCGCTGGCCGAGTACCGGGAGTTCGTCCTGCCCCACTCCGAGCGGGTGTTCGCGGAGGTGGAGAGCGCGAAGGTGCCCCGCATCCACTTCGGGGTCGGCACCGGTGAACTGCTCGGCGCGATGGGCGAGGCGGGTGCCGACGTGGTCGGCGTCGACTGGCGCATCCCGCTGGACGTGGCCGCGCGCCGGGTCGGCCCCGGCAAGGCGCTTCAGGGCAACCTGGACCCCGCCGTACTGTTCGCGGGACCCGCGGCCGTCGAGAAGCAGGTCCGCCGCATCACCGCGGAGGCCGACGCCGCCCTCGCCGCCGGTGCCACCGGGCACATCTTCAACCTCGGGCACGGCGTCCTGCCCGACACCGATCCGGGCGCGCTGACCGCTCTGGTCGAGCTGGTGCACTCGCTGTGACCGGGTCGTCGCCGAACGTTCTCGTCGTCGGCGGCGGCATCTCCGGGCTGGTCGCCGCGTACCGCCTGCGGCAGCGGCTCGGCGCCGGCGCGCGGATCACCGTCGCCAACGGTGCGGGGCGGCTCGGCGGCAAGCTGCGCACGGTGGAGCTGGCGGGTGAACCCGTCGACGTGGGCGCGGAAGCGTTCATCGCGCGGCGCCCGGAACTGCCCGCGCTGCTCGGCGAACTCGGCCTCTCCGACCAGCTGGTGCACCCGGCGGGTCTGCGTCCGCTCATCTGGTCCGAGGACGCACTGCACCCGCTGCCTGCGAACACGCTCATGGGGATACCCGCCGACGCCGACTGCCTGCGCGGCCTCGTCGACGACCGGACACTCGCGCGGGTGGCGGGGGAGCGGACGGTCCCCCTCGACTGGACACCGGGCGCGGACACCACGGTGGGGGCGCTCGTCGGCGAGCGGTTCGGCCCGCAGGTGGTCCAGCGGTCGGTGGATCCGCTTCTCGGAGGGGTGTATTCGGGCCTCGCCGACACCATCGGTGTCCGCGCCGCGATTCCCACGCTCGCCGCCGCCCTCGACCGCGGTGCCACCAGCCTGTCCGCGGCCGTGGCGGAGGCCCTTCCCGCGCCCGCCGCCGGTCCGGTGTTCGGGGCGCTGCGCGACGGCTACGGCGTCCTGCTGCGTGCACTGTCGGCGGCCGCGTCGGCGGAGATCGTGCACGAGCGCATCCGGACGCTCACGCGCGACGGCAACGGCTGGTACGCGGACCCGGTCGGCAGGGTCGACGGAGTCGTGCTCGCCGTGCCCGCCCCGCAACTCGCCGACCTGCTCGCCGACGTCGCCCCCCGCGCGTCCGCGGCGGCCGCGGACATCCCGCTGGCCTCCTCGGCGGTCGTCGCGCTGGCGCTGCCGACCGACGCGGGCGTCCCGCAGAACTCGGGGATCCTCGTCGCCACCGATGCCGCGCTCGGCGCGAAGGCGTTCACCCTGTCGAGCCGCAAGTGGCCGCATCTCGCCGAGCGCGAGGTGACCCTCGTCCGGGCGTCGTTCGGCCGGTTCGGCGACGCCGCCGTGGTCGACGCACCCGACGACGAACTGATCGCCGCGGCCCGGCGCGACCTCGCGACGGTCACCGGGGTGTCCGCCGAGCCCGTGGCGGCGCACGTCCAGCGCTGGCACGGCGGCCTGCCGCAGTACGGTCCCGGCCACCTCGACCGGGTGGCGGTGATCGAGCAGGAAGTCGCAGGTCTGGACGGTGTGGAGGTGTCCGGAGCGCTGCTGCACGGGGTGGGTGTTCCCGCGTGCGTCGCCGCTGCGACGACGGCGGCTACACGGCTCGCGGGGCGAGTGGCACGATAGACCCATGGCACGCCTCGACTTCGACGCATTGAACTCTGAAATCCGCTACCTCATGTTCTCGGTGTTCCAGGTGGAACCCGGTGTTCTCGGGGACGACCGGGAAGCCGTGATCAAGGAGGCGCGGATCTTCTTCGAAGGTCAGGCCGAGAAGGGTGTCGTGGTCCGCGGCCTCTACGACGTGGCCGGACTGCGCGCCGACGCCGACTTCATGATCTGGACGCACTCGGCGAGCATCGAAGCCCTCCAGGCCACCTACGCCGACTTCCGCCGCACCACCGCCCTCGGCCGCACGAGCAAGCCGGTGTGGAGCAACGTCGCGTGCCACCGTCCCGCCGAATTCAACAAGAGCCACATCCCGGCGTTCCTGGCCGGCGAGGACCCGGGCAACTACATCTGCGTGTACCCGTTCGTCCGCTCCTACGAGTGGTACCTGCTGCCCGACGACGAGCGGCGTAAGATGCTCGCCGACCACGGCATGGCGGCCCGCAGCTACAAGGACGTGCGCGCCAACACCGTGCCCTCGTTCGCGCTCGGCGACTACGAGTGGATTCTCGCGTTCGAAGCGCCGGAGCTGTACCGCATCGTCGACCTCATGCGTGATCTGCGCGCCACCGAGGCCCGGTTGCACGTCCGCGAGGAGGTGCCGTTCTTCACCGGCCCGCGGGTGGATGTGGAGAAGCTCGTCACGGCTCTTCCGTGATCTGACCATCATCGATGAGTGACACCGACGGGGCACGCACCGCGCCCCGCTATCAGCACATGTCGCACTGGGGCATGTTCGAGGCCGAGGTCGCCGACGGTGACGTCGTCGCCGCGCACCCGGACACCGGTGACGCGGACCCGTCACCGGTGCTGGGCAACATCGCCGGGTCGGTCCGCAGCAAGGCGCGGATCACCGGACCGGTGGTCCGTCGCGGGTGGCTGGAAAACGGTCCGGGCCCCAGCAGTTCCCGCGGCTCAGACGAATTCGTGTCGGTCGACTGGGAAGAATTGACCCAGCGGCTGGCCGGTGAATTGCGCAGGGTCGTCGACACCTACGGCAACACCGCGATCTACGGCGGCTCGTACGGCTGGGCCAGCGCGGGACGTTTCCACCACGCGCAGAGTCAGGTCCACCGGTTCCTGAACACCCTCGGCGGCTACACCCGTTCCGTGCACAGCTACTCGCTGGGCGCGACGGGTGTGATCATGCCCCGGGTGGTGGGCACGCACTGGAAGTTGTTCGCCCGCTCCACGTCCTGGAAGGTCATCGCCGAGCACACCGACCTCATGGTGTGCTTCGGCGGCGTCCCGCTGAAGAACACCGGCATCAATCACGGCGGCACCAGCGACCACCCCACTCGCGATGCCCTCGACGCTCTCCGCCGCCGCGGCGGATCCGTCGTGTCGTTCAGTCCGCTGAGTGACGACATGCACGGCACCGCCGAACGGCACGCCCCGGTGCCCGGCACCGACGTCGCGGTCATGCTCGCGCTCGCGTACGTCCTCGCGACGGAAGGCCTGCACGACACGGCGTTCCTGGACAGCCACTGCGTCGGCTACGACCGCTTCGAGAACTACCTCCTCGGCCGCACCGACGGGGTGCCCAAATCTCCGGAGTGGGCCGAGCGGATCTCCGGCATCCCCGCCGCGGATCTCGTCGTCCTCGCGCGGCGGATGGCGTCGGGCCGGACCATGGTGACCGTCACCTGGTCGCTGCAGCGGGTCCGGCACGGCGAGCAGGCGCCCTGGATGGGCGTCACCCTCGCCGCGATGCTGGGCCAGATCGGCCTGCCCGGTGGAGGTTTCGGCCACGGCTACGGCTCGATGAACGAGCCCGGGCTCGCGCCCGTGCCGTACCCGCTGCCCACCCTCCCCCAGGGGCTGAACCCCGTCCGCGACTTCATCCCGGTCGCCGCGATCTCGGACATGCTCCTGAACCCGGGCGCGCCGTTCGACTACGACGGTCAGCGGCTGACGTACCCGGACATCAAGATGCTGTACTGGGCCGGCGGCAACCCGTTCCACCACCATCAGGACATTCCGCGGCTGCGCCGGGCACTGACCCGGCCGGACACGATCGTGGTCCACGACCCCTACTGGACACCGATGGCCCGGCACGCCGACATCGTGGTCCCGTCCACCACGTCACTCGAGCGGGCCGACATCAGCTGCACCCGCAACGACCCGCTGCTCGTCGCCATGCACGCCGCCGTGCGGCCGTACGCCGACTCTCGGGACGACTACGACACGTTCGCCGCGGTGGCGCGGAAACTGGGCGTAAGCGAGAAGTTCACCGAGGGCCGCTCGTCCGAGCAGTGGCTCGAGCACCTGTACGGGCAGTGGCGGGATTTCGTCCGCGCGGACGGCGGTCCGGCCCCCGACTTCGACGAATTCTGGACGCGGGGGCAGGTGCGGATGCGCACCGAGGACGACCTGATCCTGTTCGGCGACTTCCGGGCCGACCCGGTGAAGTTCCCCCTCGCCACCCCGAGCGGGCGGATCGAGATCTTCTCCGAGGACATCGACGGATTCGGCTACGACGACTGCGCGGGCCACCCTCGCTGGTACGAGCCCGAGGAATGGCTGGGCGGCCGGCGGGCAGAGCGATTCCCGCTGCACCTGATCGCGAACCAGCCGCGCACCCGCCTGCACAGCCAGCTCGACCACGGCGGTGCCAGCCAGAAGTCGAAGATCCGGGGACGCGAACCGCTGCGCATCCACCCGGACGACGCGGACCGGCGCGGTCTCGCCGCCGGAGACGTCGTCCGCGTGTTCAACGACCGCGGCGCCTGCCTCGCCGGTGTAGTGGTCGACGAGGGCGTGCGCCGCGATGTCGTCCAGCTGTCGACGGGCGCCTGGTACGACCCGCTCGATGCCACCGATCCGGATTCGCTCTGCGTGCACGGAAACCCCAACGTGCTGACCCCGGACGTGGGCACGTCGTCACTCGCCCACGGCTGCACGGGCCAGCACGTGCTCGTCGACATCGAACGCTACGAGGGTGAGCTGCCGCCGATCCGCGCGTACGATCCGCCCACGATCATTCGCCGGTCGGTTCCAGGACCAGCGAAATCGAATTGATGCAGTACCGCTGATCGGTGGGGGTGGGGTAGCCCTCACCCTCGAAGACGTGGCCGAGGTGGCTGTGGCACGTCCTGCAGACCACCTCGACGCGGCGCATGCCGAGCGAGCTGTCCTCGCGCAGGATGACGGCGTCCGAGTCGGCCGGGTCGAAGAACGACGGCCACCCGCAGTGCGATTCGAACTTCTCCGTGCTGCGGAACAACTCGGCCCCGCAGGCCCGGCAATGGTAGACGCCTTCCGTCTTCGTGTCGGTGTACTCCCCGACGAAGGGGCGCTCGGTGCCGGACTGGCGCAGCACCGCGTACTCCTCGGGAGTCAGTTTCTCGCGCCACTCGCTGTCGGAGAGAGCAACCTTCGGTGCGGACTGCGTGGGATCCTGCTGCTGCGAACTCATGGCTCCACGCTAATACGTTTCGCCGATTCCGGCCGTGACGCCCGGCCCGCGACGCGGCCTACGTCTTGGCGGTGGCCGACTCGACCTGTGGCTGCTCGTCCGGCTCGGGGTCCGGCAGAGTGTCTTGTGTCTTCTGGTCCGGTTCGAGCAGGAACGCCGGGTCGATGCCTCGGTCGAGTCGCCCCTCCCGGCGCGCGGTGACGTACCGGACGATCAGCACACCGAAGATGACGAGAAGGATCAGGCTCCACCCCAGGGTGGTCTTCATGTACTCCGCGGTCCGGCCGGCCTCGATGAACCGGCTCGACAGCCAGCTGTCGTAACTCATGAACCCGTACACGGCCAGCCAGGCCGGCCAGTTCCGCATCACCGAGTTCTTCAGCACCACGGACATCAGCAGCGGGAACAGCATCATCGAGTAGTACATCTGGCCCAGCGAGCCGAGCAGCCAGGACGCGGTCAGCAGGACCCCGGACGTGGTGACCACGAAGAACAGCTCGTCGTGGCGGTAGTAGCGGTACAGCAACCACAGGGATCCGAGCACAATCGCGGTGAAGACGCCGCGCAGGGCCCAGACCATGGCGGTCGGGAGGCCGTAGTATTTGCCGTTGCCGACGATCGCGCTGTTGAAGTAGTCGCGCGACTCCATCAGGTACGGCACGGTGTGGTGCACGAAATCCATCGGGTCCGCGGACAGCGGCCAGGCCACCGCGGTGAGAATGAGGGGGATTCCGATCGCGGTGACGAACACCTTCCACTGGCCGCGCACCAGCGGGAGCAGCAGGAGTGGGGCGAGGATCGGTTTGACCGCGAACGTCAGCCCGATCGCGACCCCGGACCACATGTCCTTCCGCTTCATGAGCAACACGAGGAACGCGATCTCACCGAGCAAGACCAGGCCGTTGATGTTGGTGAAGACGAGGGTGTTCGTGACGGTCTCGGACGAGAACGTGGCGAGCAACAGGATCGGGGCGGCGATGGAGTTCAATCCCAGCCCGAACAGCCGCAGCAGTAGGTACAGCGCGATCATGATTGCGATCGCGTTGACGATGATGAACAACCACCGGGACTTCTCGGGGTCGATCACCGCGATCGGGGCCATCAGCAGGGTGCCGGACGGCGGATACAGGTAGTGCGGATCCACCCAGTTGAAGTTGGCGGTGTACACGGGTCGCCCGTTGAGGAACGCCAGCGCAGCGTTGTAGACCGGACGGAAGTCGTCGGTGATGTACCCGTTGACCGCCTTGACGACCACTCGATGCAGCACGGTCATGACGGCGATCGGCCACAGCGCGAAGTTGATTACCTCGTTGGCAGTCCGCCCGGTGCGCGGTTCGAGTTGTCGAAGGAACACCACGGCACGGTACACCGAGAAGCTCTGACGTGCGGTCACGCACCCCCTGTGGGTGTCGGGCCGAACACGTCGGCTAGGCGGGGCAGGCGCTGCCGTCCGGGGGCAGCACGCCGTCCGCGACGTAGGTGACGATCGACTTCTGCGCGCAGTCCGAATGGGTGGCGGGGTGGCCGCTGCCGTGCCACGTCAGGGTCGCCGTCGCGGCGCCTGCGCTCGACACGGCACCGGTCACCGTCCCCACCCCGGCGTTCCCGACGACCGGGTCGGCGGTGCCGCTCAGCACCAGGACCGGCAGCGTCAGCTCGCCGGGCAGGGCGGGCGGCGCGGTCGCGGGCCAGGAGGTGCACGCGAGCAGTCCGACGGCGGCGTTCGGGCCGAACAGCGGAAACCGCTCACCCCACAGCTTCTGTAGTTCGCGGACCCGGTCGGGTGCGGGCCACTGCTGGCCGTCCGTGCAGCGGGTGATGAATTGGCCGTCGCTCTCGTAGGCCGCCTCGGCCTGCGCGACCACCGCGAGGATCGGTGCCGTGTTGCCGGCGAGGGCGGCGGACACCGCATCGGACAGGGCGCGGACGCGGCCCTGCTGGTCGCCGCCCGCCGCGGCGAGCGACCCGGACACCGCGGTGAGGAGGGCGTTCGCGGAGACCCGCGGGATCTGGCCGTTCGCGGCGCGGGTGACGGCGTCGGTCATCGCGGCGCGGGGGTCGGCGCCGAGGGAGCAGTTCAGGGCGGTGCACTGGCGGGCGAACGAGTCGAACGCCGCCTCCTGCCCCGCGACCTGCTGCTCGGTGGCGGTCGCGGCATCCACCGTGGTGACGGCGGGCGAGTCGAGGACGAGCCGGCCGACCCGATCGGGGTACTTGGCGGCGTAGCTGAGCGCGACGGCACTGCCGTTGCCGGTGGCGAGGATCCCGAGCGCATCGACGTCCCAGGTGCGGCGCAGCTCCTCGATGTCGTCGGCGGCGTGGGTGCTGTCGAACGCGAGTTCCTGCGGTTGCAGGTAGTCGGTGCACGCGATGGTGGCGTCGCGGCCCAGCGCGGTCACCTTGTCGACCTGGTCACCCGTCCCCGGGTCGAACTGCCCGAGATTCGCCAGGCCGCTGCGGAGCTCCGGGGTGAGGCATTCGATCTCCTGCGAGGAGGCGATCCCGCGGCGGTCCACCGCGACCACCGGTCGCGTCGACAGCAGCGACGTCAGGCCGCCGGTGCTCAGCGCTGCGAGCGTCGCGGTCGACGAGCGGTCCGATCCCGACGTGAGCACCAGCGGGGCCGCGTTCTCGGGGGTGTCGGCGAGCCGTGCCCGCATCGCACCCATGGTGAAGGAACCGGGCAGGGTGCCACTCTCGTCGACGGCCGCCTCGTACGAACCGCACTCGAAGATCAGCCCGGCCGGTGGCGCGGTTCCGGGGCCCAGCGAGGCGAGGGTGCTCTGCGTGCAGTCGGTCCAGGCCAGATCGTTCTTCGGGGTCTGCAACACGGGCGGGGGAGCGTCGGGGTTCTCGGTCTCGGTTGCCGTGGGTTCGCTGCCCACGCCCTCGCGTTCGACTGCCACGTGCGGCCGGTTGGACGGTCCGGCTCCGCACGCGCTGCACACCACGAGAATCATTGCGAGCAACACCGATCTGCGCATGGCGACCAGCCTGCCAGGTTCGGCTACGGGCGGGGCAGGCGCACCCACCTGGTGAGGACGGTGCCGTCGGTGTCGGTGAGGATGTGCGCGGGAGTCATCGCGGTGGTCCGGGCGTGCGGCGACGTGGCGACGCGGCCCGCGGTTCCGCCCACGAGCACGGGCGCCGTGGTCAGGCAGACTTCGTCGACCGCGTCGTCGTGGGTCAGCTGACCGAACAGCCTGGGTCCCCCTTCGCACAGCACTCTGCGCAGTCCGAGGTCGTCGAGCGCGGAGATCAGCCCGGCACCGGTGACCTGCCCCGCGCCGGCCGTCACGATCCGCGCACCCGCATCGTCGAGTCCGCGGATCCGCGCCGGGTCGGCGTCCGTGCTCGTGACGACGATCGGTGGCACCTCCGTGTCGGTGAACAGACGCGACTGCGGGTCGAGGTGGGCGCGGGCCGACACGACGGCGATCGGCGGGACCTCCGCCATCCCCGACTGCGCGCGGCGTCGCCTGCCCTCCACGCCGACGCGCACCCCGCCGTAGTTCTCCGCCCGGACGGTTCCCGCCCCGACCACCACGACGTCGGCCAGCTCCCGGAGGGTGTCGAAGACCAGTTTGTCCGCGGGTGTGCCGAGCGCCCCGCTGACGCCGTCGACGGAGACGGCACCGTCGATACTGCTCACGAAATTGACGCGGACCCAGGGCCGCGGTGTGTCCTCCGGGTACGCATAGAGCTCACGCAGGGTGTTCGCGGTCGATTCACTGGACTCCTCCCGGGCAGGAGGGGTGTCCGGTGTGAAAAATGTCGCAATATGTACACGGTGCATGTTGGTGATCACAACACGTGGATACCCTGCTTGTATGCATGCACGTCTTGTCGATCGCAGCCCCGTGGTACCGGCTGATCAGTTGGTAGCTCAGATGGTGCCCCCGGCCATGTTCGACGAGGTGAGCTTCGCGTCGTACATCCCCGACCCCGCAGAACCCAGCCAGGCCGCCGCGGTCCAGAAGGCCGAGGAGTTCGCGAAGAAGGTCGTGAAGATCCGCAGCGGCGGTCGACGCGGCCTGTTCGGGAAGAAGACGCCCGCCACCGGCGCCGGTCTCTACCTCGACGGCGGTTTCGGTGTCGGCAAGACCCACCTCCTCGCCTCGATCTTCCACAGTGTCCCGTCGCCGAAGGCGTTCGGCACGTTCGTGGAGCTGACGCACGTCGTCGGCGCTCTCGGCTTCAACAAGGCCGTCGAGCAGCTGTCCGACCACAGCGTCCTGTGCATCGACGAATTCGAACTCGACGACCCGGGCGACACCATGCTGGTGTCCCGCCTGCTGTCGGAGTTGTCGGCACGCGGTGTCTCCATCGTCGCGACGTCCAACACACTGCCCGGTCAGCTCGGTGAGGGCCGCTTCGCCGCGCAGGACTTCCTGCGCGAGATCAAGAAGCTGGGTTCGATCTTCGAGACGATCCGCGTCGACGGACCCGACTACCGGCACCGCGACCTGCCCCCGGCCCCGGATCCGATCTCCTCGGAGGAGCTCGCCGAGCGCGCCGAGAGTATCCCGGGCGCCACGCTCGACGACTTCGACGAGCTGTGCAAGCACCTGAGCACGCTGCACCCGTCCCGCTACAACAAGCTGGTCGAGGGCATTCCTGCCGTCTTCCTGGAGGGCGTCCACCCCGCCGAGGATCAGTCGGTGGCGCTGCGCCTGGTGGTGCTCGCCGACCGCCTGTACGACGCGAGCATCCCGGTCACCGTGGCGGGCGCCAAGCTCGACGCGATCTTCACCCCCGAGATGCTGGCCGGTGGATACCGGAAGAAGTACCTGCGTGCCACGTCGCGGCTGCTCGCGCTGTCGCGCTTCGAGGTCGCCGCGAGCTGACCCGGCTCGCTACAGCGCCCGCTGCATCACGAAATCGTGGTGCAGCTGGGTGCCCACGAGGAACGTCTTGGTCCCGACCTTCGTGAATCCGTGCTTCGCGTAGAAGCGCTGCGCCCGAACGTTCTCCTGGTTGACTCCCAGCCACAGTCCGGCGCATCCGGCGGCCTCGGCGCGTTCGACGATCGCGTCCATCAGCGCGGACGCCACGCCGGTCCCGTGATTGCCGGGCAGCACGTACAGCTTGCTGATCTCGGTGGTCGGTCGCAGTGTCACGGCGCGGCTCACGTCCGCGTCGGCGGGTTCACCGTCGACGAGCATCGCGTACCCGACAATCGCTCCACCGTGGGTGACCTTCAGGACCGTGCGATTCGGGTCGGTGAGGTACTCCGAGAACCGTTCGGCCGACAACACGTCGTCGATGAAGGCGGCGATGTCGTCCTGCGTCGCACCGGGCGGGCACGCGAGAGGGAACGTCGCCGCGGCGACATCGGCGATGGCCTCGGAATCCCAGATGCCCGCCGGGTCTATTTCGACAGTCACAGCTGATCCACCGTGTCCTTCGCTTGTGTCATCCCCGTACTGTTCCGCAGCGGTGTGATCGCCGCAACAGTCTCGCCGTCGTGGAACCGGCCGTACTCGACCGTCGCCTTCGCGTGCCGCACCCCGATCCCGTCTCGCGCGACGAGGACCTTGATCGCCGCGCGCGTTCTCCCGCGGTCGAGGAGACCTGTGACCTCGCTCCGGACGGACTCGTCCAACTGCCGCCACGTCGATGCGGGATGCAGGTCGGGTGGTGTGTGCGAGCCGCCGCAACCGGATCGTGACGAGACCAGAACCGCGACGTAGACGATCGCCACGGCGATCACGAACCATCCCCAAGTCGGCATGACCTAAGTAGAACATTTGCCGTCATTCCGGTTCCGGGGCCCACTCGGATCGCCTGTCGCGGTCCCGGTCCGGGGCGAACGCGGGGGCGAGCAGGAGCAGCGCCCCCGCGAACAGAAGCGGGACGACGAACCCGATCCGCAGGCTCGTCGCGGCCGCGACGCCGCCGACGATCGCCCCGCCCACGAGGGTTCCGACGTAGTTGAACAGGTTGATCCGCGCGACGACGTCGTCCACCTGCCCGGTGGGTGCCAGCCGTCCGGCGGCGCTGAAGCACAGGGGAGCGACGACCGGCACTCCGAGGCCGACGACGAGGAACCCGGCGATCGCGGCGGCGGGGGACTGGGCGAGCACCACGACGGTCATTCCGGCGATGCCGATCGCGGAACCCGCACGGACGACGGCGATCTCGCCGTACTTGGCCACCCAGAAGTCGCCGCTCAGCCGCGACGCCAGTGCGGAACACTGGTAGGCGGCCAATGCGAGGGCGGCGGTGCCGGCATCCGCGAACAGGACGTTCCTCACGTACAGCGCGGACCAGTTGCCGACACTGAAGTCGATGGCATAGAACAACGCCATCGCGGAACCGAGTGCGAGCAGAGCGCGGAGCGGAACGGTCACGGGCGCAGCACCGGCCGTCGGGGGTGTGATGCGGTTCGGCTCGGTCCGGACGAGGAGCCGGGGGCCGCAGAGCGCGAGACCGACGGCCACCACGAGTGACGCCGTCAGCTGCGCGGCGGCGACACCCACGTCGAGTGCGGAGGTGGCGGCGACGAACAGCGCGCCCGCGATCGCCCCGACGCTCCACACCGCGTGGAAAGAAGACAGAATGAACCGGCCGTAGGCGTGCTGGATCGACACGGCCTGCATGTTGGCGGCGGCGTCGACCATGCCGAGCCCGGCGCCGTACACGGACAGGCAGGCGAAGAAGGCCGCGGTGTTCGGGCTGAAACCGAGTGCGCCGCCGGCGACCGCGATGGTCGCGAGGCCGAATCGGAGCGCGGACTTGCTGGAGAATCGGCGGGCCAGGTGCTCGGCGAGGACGCTTCCCACGCCGGCGACGAGAGACACCGTCACGACGGCGACCACGATGACGGTGCCGTCGAACCCGAATCGGTCCTGGTACTGGGGCAGTTGCGTGAGGATGGCCGCGAGGAGAAATCCCTGCAACCCGAAGGCGGCCGCGGCGGCGATACGTGCCGGGCGAGGGTCCGCGGACGCATCCGCGCGTGGTGAATCCGTCATGGCGAGGCGGCCTTCGGTCGTGGACATCCGGTTGGACGAGTGTCCAATACTGTGCCGCGATCTGCAGCGTTCTCCGAATGGACGGGCGAAATGTCCGAAAACCCCAAGGTCCTGAAAACCCCGGAAGGCGCCTGGCGCAAGACTGAGCCCCAGCCTTGGATGGGGGGTCATGGCTGGGGCTCATTGCCATCGGGGGGTGGATGGCTAGTTCGACGATACATGAGGAATTCCTCACGTTCCAGATGCAGCGGTAACAATTCCGTCACCCGCCCGTACTCCGCGGTCGGTGCGGCATTCTGCCGCGGGGAGTTGTCCCGGCGGACGGTTGTCGCTTACAGTGTCATCCATGCAGCGCATTCTCGTAGTTCTCCGCCGTAGCGGGGTCTGATACGGACCGACCCCTCGCTGCGGGTCGTTGAGCTACGCGTTGGTCCTCCCTTCTTGCAGGAAGACCACGAGAATGAGCGCCTCCACTTCTTTCGCTTCATCCTTCCCCTCGTCGACCCCGGCCGCCGATCCGTTCGCCGCGCGCCACCTCGAGTCGCTGCCGCGGGAACTCCGGAACGAATGCGCCGGCATGACCTGGTCCGCGTTCGAGAGCACCTACGCGCCGTCCAATGGGCCGTATCGTCTGGGCAGCTGGTCGGAAACGAAGATCGGCCCCGGAATGTGGGACTTCGAAGCGACGCTCGGTATCGGCGAATCGATCTGCAAGACCGGTGCGAGCGCGCCCGGCCCAGTGGCCGCCATGACCTCGATGCTGTACGACGCCGGCTGTCCGATGGAGATCCTGTCGTTTCATCAGCACGAGATCGGCCACCGCACGGCGACGTTCCTGCTCTGTGAGAGCGACGGCATCCGGCTCTGGGCGATGGGCATCGGTGAGTCCCACACGGAATCGACTCTGCGGGCGATGATCTCCGGCGCCAACCGGCTGCGGCCCGCCTGACACGGAACAGCAGTTCAGCCCCGGTCGATGACTGGGGCTGAACTGTCGTGCACTGTGCGGTTGACGCGAAATGGTGCGCGATACTGGGATTGAACCAGTGACCTCTTCCGTGTCAGGGAAGCGCTCTCCCGCTGAGCTAATCGCGCGGGATGGAAAAAAGAGAGCGGACGACGGGATTCGAACCCGCGACCCCAACCTTGGCAAGGTTGTGCGCTACCAGCTGCGCCACGTCCGCATTCGTGAAAGCCCCCGCGAGGGGGCCGTCACAGTCGAGCAAGTCAAACTGTCGTGCATCTATCATCTATCTCGGTGCGCGATACTGGGATTGAACCAGTGACCTCTTCCGTGTCAGGGAAGCGCTCTCCCGCTGAGCTAATCGCGCGAGGTGGAGACGGGAATCGAACCCGTGTGCACGGCTTTGCAGGCCGTTGCCTCACCACTCGGCCACTCCACCGTGAAGGTTGAGTCCAACCTCTCGAGCGGACGACGGGATTCGAACCCGCGACCCCAACCTTGGCAAGGTTGTGCGCTACCAGCTGCGCCACGTCCGCATGCACCGTGTAACTCGCGGAGAATGTTCTCCGTGGTGCGGTTGAGAACATTAGCCGACCATCCTCGATAGTTACAAATCTGCAGGTCAAGGGATCAGGCGGTGAACTACGCATGAAGGACGCCGGGTCTCGGGCACGGCCCGGGTGGGGGTCGGGGCGAATCCCATCGACGTGATTTTCGTTCGGCGGCTCGGTCGTGTTAATGTTCCAACTCGTTCGAGCGCGAGTGTTTGGCGCGCTTCGGTCCCGTGGCTCAGTGGAAGAGCGTCCCGTTCACACCGGGGAGGTCGCTGGTTCGATCCCAGCCGGGACCACAGAAAGAAGAGGGCGTTTCCGTAATCGGAAACGCCCTCTTCTTTTTCGTGTGGGCACCCGAATAATTCGGTTGTTGCGGCTCCGCGGCGCGGCGGACAATGAACTCAGCCAACCGAATCTCCCCGGGTGATCCGCTATCGAAGGACCGAGTCGAATGTTCCCCGTGACGCTGGAGGGCACCACCGCGCCGACACTGATGTGGGCGGAGGAGTGGACCATCGAGCAGGCTGCGTTGCAGCAGCTGCGGAACATGGCCGACCTGCCGTGGGTCCACGGTGTGCGCGTCATGCCCGACGTCCACGTGGGCAAGGGTGCAACGGTCGGTTCCGTCATCGCGATGCGCGCGGCGGTCGCCCCGGCCGCGGTCGGCGTCGACATCGGGTGCGGAATGACCGCCGTCCGGACGGATGTCACCGCGAGCGACCTGCCTGACAGCCTGCGGTCGATGAGGTCGCACATCGAGCGTGCGGTGCCGGTGGGTTTCGCCATGCACGAGCGGTCGGTGAACGTCGGCGCACTGAGTGTCACGGACGCGGCAGGGGTGAAGAAGGGATGGGACCGCTTCTGGCACGAGTTCGGTGACCTTCATTCCGGTGTCCAGTCCCGGGAATCGAAGGCGATGAAGCAGATCGGGACTCTCGGCGGCGGCAACCACTTCATCGAGGTGTGCCTGTCGGATGCGGACGAGGTCTGGCTGATGCTCCACTCCGGTTCCCGCAACATCGGCAAGGAACTGGCGGAACGGCACATCGCGGTGGCGCGGGCATTGCCGCACAACCAGCGCCTGGTCGATCGCGATCTCGCGGTCTTTCTCGCAGGCAGCAAGGAGATGGAGGCGTACCGCCACGACCTGACGTGGGCGCAGGAGTACGCGGCCCGCAACCGTGCCGTCATGCTCACGTTGGTGATGCGGGCCTTCCGGCAGTCCCTGCCGGGCAGGACCGTGCGGTTCGACGAACCGATCTCCTGCCACCACAACTACGTGTCGGAGGAGATCGTCGACGGCGAGCCGATGCTCGTCACCCGCAAGGGCGCGATCAGGGCAGGCCGGGGTGATCTCGGCCTCATCCCCGGCTCCATGGGCACCGGTTCCTATGTGGTGCGGGGCCTGGGCTCCGAGCTGTCGTTCAATTCCGCGTCGCACGGGGCAGGACGGACGATGAGCCGGACGAAGGCGAAGAAGCGCTTCACGGTCGCCGACCTCGTGCGGCAGACCTCCGGAGTCGAATCGCGCAAGGATGCGGGCGTGATCGACGAGATTCCCGGCGCCTACAAGGACATCGAGCAGGTGATCGAGGCGCAGGCCGATCTCGTCGAGGTCGTGGCACATCTGCGACAGGTCGTGTGCGTGAAGGGCTGACCCGAGCGGCTGCGGCGGTGCGACGACGCGCCGCCGCAGGTCGCGGTCGGTAGGGTGGACTGGTGACTAGCGGAGAAGCTCGGCCGGGACCCGCTCCCGAGAACGCGGACGTG
The DNA here is from genome assembly GCA_006543605.1 of Rhodococcus sp. WS4. Taxonomy (GTDB): domain Bacteria; phylum Actinomycetota; class Actinomycetes; order Mycobacteriales; family Mycobacteriaceae; genus Rhodococcus_F. The sequence continues at coordinate 11,766 of RRBB01000045.1, read as the reverse complement.
GACGATTCGGATCTGTCCCCGTTCCAGGAAGCGGAGAGTCGCTGGCGCCGGTGGCGAGAGCACATCGCCGCGCGGCCGAGCCTGAACCTGACGTACCGCATCGCGGTGGGTGTGATCGGCGCCCTCGTCCTCGCCGCCGGGATCGTCGCGATTCCCTACCCGGGCCCGGGCTGGCTGATCGTGTTCGCCGGACTCGGGATCCTCGCGTCCGAATTCGCGTGGGCGCATCGGCTGCTGCACTACGCGCGGAAGCGCTACGACAACTTCATGGACTGGTTCTCGCGACAGTCGCTGGTCGTCAAGGGTGCGGGTGCACTGTTGACGGGTGTCGTCGTCCTCGCGACGCTGTGGCTGCTCGGGACGTTCGGTCTCGTCGGGACGTGGATCGGCCTCGACTACTCGTGGCTGGAGAGCCCGCTCTAGCCGGACGCGTGGTTGGGTGTGACTGCTGGGCCGATAACATGGGCTGGCACATTCACCATGTCTGCACTGCACACCTCACCTAGGAGAACATCGCCGTGAGCACCCCCGCACCCGCCGCCCCAGCCGCCCTCGTCCGGGTGCCCGCGGGGACTACGGCCGGTACCGCGGTTCGGGAGGCCGGCTACCCGAGCAAGGGTCCGGACGTCGTCGTCGTGGTCCGTGACCTGGAGGGCCAGCTCAAGGACCTGTCCTGGGTGCCCGACACCGACGTCGAGGTCGAGCCGGTCGCGGCGAACACCGACGACGGTCGCAGCGTCATCCGGCACTCGGCCGCGCACGTGCTCGCGCAGGCCGTCCAGCAGGAATTCCCCGAGGCCAAGCTCGGCATCGGCCCTCCGATCAAGGACGGCTTCTACTACGACTTCGCCGTCGACCGCCCGTTCACGCCCGAGGATCTCGCGAACCTCGAGAAGCGGATGAAGAAGATCGTCAAGGGGTCGCAGCGGTTCTCGCGCCGCGTCGTCGAGTCGCTCGAGGACGCGCGCGCCGAGCTGGCGAAGGAGCCCTTCAAGCTCGAATTGATCGACGACAAGTCGGGGATCGACGATCCGGAGATCATGGAAGTGGGCGGCAACGAGCTCACCATCTACGACAACCTGGATCCGCGGACCGGTGAGAAGGTCTGGGGAGACCTCTGCCGCGGCCCGCACATCCCCACCACCAAGCACATTCCGGCGTTCAAGCTCACCCGCAGCTCGGCGGCGTACTGGCGCGGCAACCAGGACAACGCCGATCTCCAGCGCATCTACGGCACCGCGTGGGAGTCGGCGGAGGCGCAGGAGCAGCATCTGGAGCTGCTCGCCGAGGCCGAGCGCCGCGACCACCGCAGGCTGGGGTCGGAACTCGACCTGTTCAGTTTCCCCGACGAGCTCGGCTCGGGTCTGCCCGTGTTCCATCCCAAGGGCGGCATCATCCGCACCGAGATGGAGGACTACTCCCGGAAGCGCCACGTGGAGGAGGGGTACGAGTTCGTCAACACCCCGCACATCACCAAGGGGCACCTGTACGAGGTGTCGGGTCACCTGGACTGGTACCGCGACGGCATGTTCCCGGCGATGCACATCGACGAGGAGCTGAACGAGGACGGCACCGTGCGCAAGCCGGGCCAGGACTACTACCTCAAGCCGATGAACTGCCCGATGCACAACCTGATCTTCCGCTCCCGCGGCCGGTCGTACCGCGAACTTCCGTTGCGGCTCTTCGAGTTCGGTTCGGTGTACCGGTACGAGAAGTCGGGCGTCGTCCACGGACTGACCCGCGTGCGCGGCATGACGCAGGACGACGCGCACATCTACTGCACCAAGGAGCAGATGCGCGACGAGCTGACCACCACGCTGAACTTCGTGCTGGGCCTGCTCGCGGACTACGGTCTCGACGACTTCTACCTCGAGCTGTCCACCAAGAATCCGGACAAGTTCGTCGGCGACGACGCGGTGTGGGAGGAAGCCACCAACACGCTGGCCGAGGTTGCCGAGGCGTCGGGTCTGAACCTGGTGCCGGATCCGGGCGGCGCCGCGTTCTACGGGCCGAAGATCTCGGTGCAGGTACAGGACGCGCTGGGCCGGACCTGGCAGATGTCCACCATCCAGCTCGACTTCAACCTGCCCGAGCGCTTCGATCTCGAATACACCGCCACCGACGGCACCAAGCAGCGTCCCGTCATGATCCACCGCGCGCTGTTCGGCTCCATCGAACGGTTCTTCGGGGTGCTCACGGAGCACTACGCGGGTGCGTTCCCGGCGTGGCTGGCGCCCGTCCAGGTGGTGGGCATCCCGGTGGCCGAGGCGTTCGCCGACCACCTCTTCGACGTGGTGAAGCAGCTGAAGGCGGCCGGTATCCGCGCCGAGGTCGACGCGAGCGACGACCGCATGCAGAAGAAGATCTTCAACAACACCGCCCAGAAGGTGCCGTTCATGCTGCTGGCCGGTGCGCGGGACGTCGAGGCGGGCGCCGTCAGCTTCCGATTCCGTGACGGCACCCAGGTCAACGGCGTGGCCGTCGACGACGCCGTGCGCATCGTCACCGAGTGGATCGGCCGCCGCGAGAACGCTTCGCCGACGGCGGAGCTGCTGCAACCCGGTAAGGAAGGGTGACGTACATGACCGGAGGTGAGGACGTGACAGCCGACGAGATGCTCGCCGGCCCCGGCCGCCTCGTCGACCGCGGCCCCGGAGAACCCGATCACCTTCAGCGGATCTGGTCGCCGCACCGCATGTCGTACATCGCCGAGACGCCGAAGTCGCCGGACACCCCGAACGAGCCGTTCATCGACATCCCCAAGATGGACGACGAGGACGGGCTGATCGTGGCCCGCGGGGAGCACGTGTACGCGGTGCTGAACCTGTACCCGTACAACCCGGGGCACCTGATGGTGGTTCCCTACCGCAAGGTCGCGGCGCTGGAAGACCTGACGGAAGAGGAAAGCGCCGAGTTGATGTCGTTCACGCAGCAGGCTCTGCGCGTGATCAAGCGGGTGTCGCGGCCGGACGGTTTCAACGTCGGTCTCAATCTCGGTGCGGCGGCCGGCGGGTCCCTCGCCGAACACCTGCATCAGCACATCGTTCCGCGCTGGGGCGGAGACGCGAACTTCATCACGGTCCTCGCCGGGGTCAAGGTCATGCCGCAGTTGCTGCGGGAGACCCGGGGGCTGCTGGCGAAGGCCTGGAATGAATGACTCGATAGATGAATGACGCGCGAGTCGCAGACTCACGCGTTCGGGGTTCCTGGCGGGAAGTGAAGAACGGGGTGGAGAGGTGCTGAGCTTCTTCGGACGGGCATCCGTGTCCAAGGTGACGGCGCCATTGGGGAAGGCCCTGGTCAAGACGGGGCTCACCCCGGATTCCGTCACCGTCATCGGCACCGTGGCGACCGTCGCCGGCGCGGTCACGCTGTTTCCCAGCGGACATCTGTTCTGGGGAGCGATGTTCATCTGGCTGTTCGTCATGTTCGACATGCTGGACGGCGCGATGGCCCGTGCCCGCGGCGGCGGAACGCGGTACGGCGCGGTCCTCGACGCCACCTGCGACCGGGTGGCCGACGGTGCGATCTTCGCCGGTCTCGCCTGGTGGGCGGTCTATCACGAGAACAGCAAGCCGTTGCTGATCGCGACGCTGCTGTGTCTCGTCACCTCGCAGGTGATCTCGTACGCCAAGGCACGCGCCGAGGCGAGTGGACTGTCCGCCGACGGTGGACTCATCGAACGACCCGACCGGCTGATCATCGTCCTGGTCGGGGCCGGTGTGACCGGGCTCGGCGTCCCGTGGGCCGTTCACGTCGCGATGTGGTTGCTGTCGGTGGGCAGCGTCATCACCGTGTTCCAGAGGGTTCTTGCGGTCCGCCGGTCGCCGGGCGCGCGGGACGTGCTGCCCCTGCCGCCGTCGGACACGACGCCGCCGGACGGACAGGCGACCGCGCAGTGAGCGGCCTGTCGGAAGGGATCAGTGACCTGGGGTACGCGGCCGGCTGGCGGCTGGTCCGCGCGCTGCCCGAGAAGGTCGCGGTCTCCCTGTTCGACAGGGGAGCCGACTTCGTCGTACGGAACGGCGGCCCGGAACAGTTGCGCCGCAATCTCGCCCGCGTGCTGGGCGTGCCCCCGGCCGAGGTGCCGGACACGCTGATGAAGGCGTCGATGCGGTCCTACGGGCGGTACTGGCGGGAGGCCTTCCGGCTGCCGTCGATGGACCTCGTGCAGACCGGCGCCGCGCTCGACGAGCTGATCGAAGGCCAGAAGCACCTGGACGCCGCGAAGGAAGCCGGCCGCGGTGCGATTCTGGCGCTGCCGCACAGCGGCAACTGGGACATGGCCGGGGTGTGGTGCGCCCAGCACTGGGGTGGACTGTCCACGGTCGCAGAGAGGCTGAAGCCGGAGTCGCTGTACCGGCGTTTCGTCGACTACCGGGAAGGGCTCGGGTTCGAGATCTTCCCGCTCAGCGGGGGAGAGCACCCACCGTTCGTGGAATTGTCGGCGCGACTGCGCGGCAACGGGATCGTGTGCCTTCTCGGTGAACGCGATCTGGCGAAGAAGGGCGTCCCGGTCACGTTCTTCGACGAACCGACCCGCATGCCCGCCGGTCCGGCGAAGCTGGCGATCGACACCGGCGCTCCGCTGCTTCCGGTGCACTGCTGGTTCACGGACGGCGGCTGGGGCTTCCGTATCGACCCCCCGATCGACACGAGCGTCGGGGTTGCCGGGGCGACGCAGGCTCTCGCGGAACGGTTCGAGGTCAACATTTCGGCCCACCCCGAGGACTGGCACATGCTTCAGCCGCTGTGGCTCTCCGACCTGTCGCAGGCGAGGCTCGCTCGCATGGAGAACTCGTGAAGATCGGAATGGTCTGCCCGTACTCGTTCGACGTGCCGGGCGGTGTGCAGGCCCACGTCGTCGACCTCGCGGAGGTCCTGATCGAGCGCGGGCACAAGGTGAGTGTCCTGGCCCCGGCCTCCGACGACGTCGATCTGCCCGACTTCGTCGTCTCCGCGGGCCGCGCCCTCGCCATTCCGTACAACGGGTCGGTGGCCCGGTTGAGTTTCGGCCCCGCCGCGAGTGCCCGCGTCCGGCGGTGGATCTCGGACAACAACTTCGACGTCCTGCACATCCACGAGCCCAATGCGCCGAGCCTGTCGATGCTCGCCATGCGTGTGGCCGAGGGCCCGATCGTGGCGACCTTCCATACGTCGACCACGAAGTCGTTGGTGCTGAGCACGTTTCAGGGGGTGCTCCAGCCCTACCTGGAGAGGATCAGCGGACGCATCGCGGTGTCGGAACTCGCGCGTCGGTGGCAGGTGGAATCACTCGGCTCCGACGCCGTCGAAATCCCCAACGGGGTCGACGTGCCCGCGTTCGCCGACGCCGAGCCGCTGCCCGGATACCCGCGTCCCGGAAAGACCATCCTCTTCCTCGGGCGCTACGACGAGCCCCGCAAGGGCATGGCGGTGCTGCTGAAGGCGCTGCCGGCGCTGGTGGAGCAATATCCCGACCTCGAGGTGCTGGTGGTCGGTCGCGGCGACGAGGACAAGCTGCGCCGCGAGGCGGGTCCCCTGTTCGGGCATCTGCGTCTGCTGGGTCAGGTCGACGACGCAGAGAAGGCGTCGGCACTGCGCAGCGCCGACGTGTACTGCGCCCCCAACCTCGGCGGCGAGAGCTTCGGCATCGTGCTGGTGGAGGCGATGGCCGCGGGAGCCGCCGTCGTGGCCAGCGAACTGGACGCGTTCCGCCGGGTCCTGCGGGACGGGCAGGCAGGGGTCCTGGTGCCGGTGGGGGACGCCGCTGCGCTTGTCGCCGGCATCGACTCGGTACTCGGAGACCCCGAGCGCAGTGCCGCGCTCACCGACGTCGGCCGGACCGTGGTCGCCGACTACGACTGGCCGGTGGTGGCCGAACAGATCCTGCGGGTCTACGAGACGGTCACCGTCGGCCGCGACGGCGTCCGGGAGGTCGGCTCGTGACGTTCTCCGCCCTCACGATCCTGGTTCTCGCCCTGGTCGCCGCCGTGGTCCTGGCGATCGGGCTGTGGGCGTACGGAACGGCCAATCGCCTCAACCGCCTGCACGTGCGCTCCGACCTGTCCTGGCAGTCCCTCGATGCTGCCCTCGCCCGCCGGGCGGTGGTCGTGCGGGCGGCCGCCGCCGCGATGGACCCGCCCGAGGGCAGATCGCTCGCGGCCATGGCCGCGCGGGCCGAACGCTCGGACCGGGCGGAACGCGAGATCGCCGAGAACGCGCTGTCGAGTGCGCTGTCGTCCCTCGACCTGGTCACTATGCGACCCCAGTTGGTGGCGGAACTGGCGGATGCCGAGGCGCGGGTGCTGATCGCCCGCCGCTTCCACAACGACGCCGTCCGCGACACCCTCGCGCTCCGCACCCGGCGGCCGGTCCGCTGGCTGCATCTGGGGGGCACCGCCCCGCTGCCGACGTATTTCGAGATCACCGAACGATCGTCCGCCGCGGCGGTCACCGAGGGCCTGTCCCTCGACTCCGTCCGCACGTCCGCCCGGGTGGTGCTGCTCGACGGTCAGGGCCGGGTCCTGCTGCTCCGCGGTCATGACCCCACCGTCCCCGACGTGTACTACTGGTTCACGATCGGCGGCGCCGTCGAGAAGGGCGAGAACCTGCGGGCCGCCGCGGTCCGGGAGATCGCGGAGGAGACCGGGCACACCGCATCGGCCGACTCACTGCGCGGGCCGATGTGGCGGCGGGTCGCGATCTTCTCCTGGAACGGCCAGCTCATCCGCTCGGAGGAGCTGTTCTTCGCCCTGCGCACCGACGGGTTCGAGCCGCATCACGGCGGCTTCACCGAACTCGAGAGCCGCACCATTACCGGTCACCGGTGGTGCACCGCGGACACGGTTCGTGAACTGGCGGCGGCCGGTGAGGCCGTGTATCCGCACGACCTCGCGGACCTGCTCGACGAGGCCGGCGCCGTCGCGTCGGCGGCGGACGACCCCGAGGTGCGGGCGATCACCTGAGCCCGCTCGCTTCCCGAGAAAGCCAGCAATCGCGGACTGGCTACGGAAGTGGACTGCCGCTCGTCCTAGAATCGGGTACTGCAGCGTGAACGTCGTCGCTCACGCATGCCGCTATTCGAAGTCAATCCACGCCACACCCCAGGAGTTCGTTGTGAGCACCCCCGACACCACCCCCACCACCGGTACGGCGCGCGTCAAGCGCGGCATGGCCGAGATGTTGAAGGGCGGGGTCATCATGGACGTCGTCACACCCGATCAGGCGAAGATCGCCGAGGACGCCGGTGCGGTCGCGGTCATGGCGCTCGAGCGGGTTCCCGCGGACATCCGCGCCCAGGGCGGCGTGTCCCGGATGAGCGACCCGGACATGATCGACGGCATCATCTCCGCCGTCTCCATCCCGGTGATGGCGAAGGCCCGCATCGGGCACTTCGTCGAGGCGCAGATCCTGCAGTCCCTCGGCGTCGACTACATCGACGAGTCCGAGGTCCTCACCCCCGCCGACTACGCCAACCACATCGACAAGTGGAAGTTCACCATCCCCTTCGTGTGTGGTGCCACCAACCTCGGTGAGGCCCTGCGCCGCATCACCGAGGGTGCGGCGATGATCCGGTCCAAGGGTGAGGCCGGCACCGGCGACGTGTCCAACGCCACCACCCACATGCGGACCATCGGTGGCGAGATCCGCCGGCTGACCTCGCTGAGCGAGGACGAGCTGTACGTCGCGGCGAAGGAACTGCAGGCCCCCTACGATCTCGTCGTCGAGGTCGCGAAGGCCGGAAAGTTGCCGGTCACCATGTTCACCGCCGGTGGCATCGCCACCCCGGCCGATGCGGCGATGATGATGCAGCTCGGCGCGGAGGGTGTGTTCGTCGGTTCCGGCATCTTCAAGTCCGGCAACCCGGCGGAGCGGGCCGCGGCGATCGTCAAGGCCACCACGTTCTTCGACGACCCTGACGTCCTGGCGAAGGTGTCCCGCGGGCTCGGCGAGGCCATGGTCGGCATCAACGTCGACGACATCCCCGTCCCGCACCGGCTCGCCGAACGCGGCTGGTGATTCCCGCGCTCGATCGGTGATCGATCGAGCGGCACTCACGACACTGCTTCCCTTCACCGGCACCGCACCAGGTCTCCCGGCCTCGTGCGGTGCCGGTGTGTCGGCGCGGCGGATCCGTGTGAGAGTGTCAGCGGACGAGCATCGGAAGGGGCCGTGGATGGCGACGATCGAAGAGATCCTGGAAGTGGAACGCCTCGAGGAGAACATCTTCCGGGGAATAGCGACCGAGACCATGCTTCCCCGCACGTTCGGTGGGCAGGTAGCCGGTCAGGCGCTGGTGGCGGCGGTCCGCACGGTCGAACCCCGGTTCATGTGCCACTCGCTGCACGGCTACTTCATTCGTCCCGGACACCCCGCGAAGCCGATCGTGTATCTCGTGGACAGGGTCCGGGACGGTCGCTCGTTCGTCACCAGACGGGTCAGCGCCGTACAGGACGGTCAGGCGATCTTCACGATGTCGGCGTCCTTCCAGGTCGAGGACGAGGGCATCGAGCACCAGGACGAGATGCCCGTGGTCCCGCCGCCCGACATGCTGCCGTTCGCCAGTGACTCCGAAGACCCGGAGCTCGCGTGGCTCGCCCAGGAGTGGTCCGACTGGGACATCCGGATGGTCGGACACGGCGAGGTCGACCGCCGGCGCGGTGCGGCCGCCCAGCAGCAGGCGTGGTTCCGATCCCGCAAGACGCTGCCCGACGACCCCGTCTTCCACATCTGCGCCCTCGCCTACATGAGCGACATGACGCTCATCGGTTCCGCCATGACACCGCACCCCGGTGTCGAGATCAACAGCGCCTCACTCGATCACGCCCTGTGGTTCCTGCGACCCTTCCGGGCCGACGAATGGCTGCTGTACGACCAGACGTCACCGTCCGCAGGTTTCGGGCGAGCGTTGGCGCAGGGCCGGATCTTCGACCGGAAGGGAAACCTGGTTGCGGCCGTGGTGCAGGAAGGACTGACCCGGTACCTGCGCGCGACGTGAGCGGATCAGCGGTCCGCTCGGACTGCGGGCTTGGGCGGATGGTCGTACCGCACCAGCAGGTCGGGTTCGTCCGAGTTGCCGGCAGCGTGCCGCAGCAGGGCGGGCACGGTCCAACGCTGATCGGCAGGGGTGTGGCGGTGCAGCGCCCCCTCGCCCAGGTGGAGTTGCACGGTGACATCGAAGTCGAGGCCCCGGCCGAGCAGCATCGGGCCGGCCACGAGGACAACCTGTCCGTCGGCGGCGGGAACACGGGCGCACCGGGCCGAGCGATCCTCGCGCTCGTCCCACAGCCTCGGCAACCACCGGCGGTCGGTGCGCACCGACCGCACCACCTCCCGGTTCAGCGCGTCGTAGTCGAACCAGAGGGTGCGGTAGCTGAGTTCGTCGTCGCGTCCGTGCTCGAAGCGCAGCGAGGCAGGCCGGACGTAGTCGTGGAGAGACACGACGTCGCAGGGCCGGCCCTGCTCCCGCAGCGACGCGCAGATCGAGTCCGCGAGGGAAATCGGGTGTGCGCCGTCGGGGGCGTCGATCGCGACGACCGCGGTGCCGTCCACTGCGAGGCAGCGTTCGGCGACGAGTGCGACGAGACCGTCCGGGCTCGTCGGTGTGAACATCGTCATGGCACCCATGGTGCCTCGAGCCCGAATCGGGCCGATAACCTTGACCAGGCACAGAAGGAGGGCTCATGGCGAGCATCGAGGACGTTCTCGAACTCGAGGCGCTGGAGAAGGACATCTTCCGCGGCGCGGTGCATCCGTCCGTTCTGAACAGGACGTTCGGCGGGCAGGTCGCGGGTCAGTCGCTGGTATCCGCCGTCCGCACCGTCGACGAGAGATACAAGGTCCACTCCCTCCACGGGTACTTCCTCCGCCCCGGCAATCCGCTGAAACCCACCGTGTACCTGGTCGACCGGATCCGGGACGGCCGATCCTTCTGCACCAGGCGTGTCACCGGCATCCAGGACGGCAAGGCCATCTTCACCATGTCGGCGTCGTTTCACAGCGAGGACGAGGGCATCGAGCATCAGGACACGATGCCGTCCGTTCCCGCGCCCGAAGACCTCGTCGACGCGCAGACCGTCGAGGAACTCGCCGCCACCGACCTCTACCGGGAGTGGAAGGAATGGGACGTCCGTATCGTTCCGGCCGACTCCACCGGGAAAACTCCAGGCATCGCTGCGCAGCAACGTGTGTGGATGCGCTATCGCAACAAGCTGCCGGACGATCAGGTCTTCCACATCTGCACCCTCGCCTACCTCAGCGACATGACGCTGCTCGGCGCGTCGAAGGTCCCGCACCCCGGGGTGGTGACGCAGACCGCGTCGCTCGATCACGCGATGTGGTTCCTGCGCCCGTTCCGCGCCGACGAGTGGTTGCTGTACGACCAGACCTCACCCTCCGCCGGCTTCGGCCGCGCCCTCACCCAGGGCCGCATGTTCGACCGGAACGGCACGATGGTGGCCGCCGTCGTGCAGGAGGGGTTGACCCGTATCCAGCGCGATCAGGACCAGCGCGACATCGAGACAGGAAACATGGCATGACCCGTCCCCTCGTCGGAGTACTCGCCCTGCAGGGCGATGTCCGTGAACACCTTGCCGCACTGAATGATTCGGGCGCGGACGCGGTCGGCATCCGCCGCCCCGAGGAGCTCGAGAAGATCGACGGCCTCGTCATCCCCGGTGGCGAGTCGACGACGATGAGCAAACTGCTGCAGATCTTCGAACTGCTCGAACCGTTGACGGCGCGGCTGCGCGACGGGCTGCCCGCCTACGGTTCGTGCGCCGGGATGATCCTCCTCGCGAGCGAGATCCTCGACACGAGACCGGATGCGCAGCACCTCGGCGCGATCGACATGACGGTGCGCCGCAACGCCTTCGGTCGGCAGGTCGATTCCTTCGAATCCGACCTGGACTTCGAGGGCATCGTCGGCGACCCGATGCGGGCCGTGTTCATCCGGGCCCCGTGGGTGGAGCGGGTCGGCGACGACGTGCAGGTCCTCGCCCGCGTGCCCGAGTCGGGTGGAGCGGCCGCCGGCCGCATCGTGGCCGTCCGGCAGGGTTCCGTGGTGGCGACGTCGTTCCACCCGGAGGTCACGGGGGACCGGCGGGTGCACGAGTTGTTCGTCGACATCGTCCGCGGGGTCTAGGGCATGTCTCCCGATCCCCATTTCGGCGCTCCTGGCGCCCAATCACCGCCCTGCTGCGTTGTCGTCGGCGCCGATACAACAGCGGTATCGGCTTCTCCTCCGCCTTGCCGGACGACGATTGCTTCGCCAGGTGCATCCGAGAGGGATTGGGAGACACGCCCTATCTCGCCGCCCGGGGTGCGACGAGCGAGTTGAGGAGCGCCGCACCCTGCGCGGCGCCGTCGACGGTGACCGCGAACGGGCGGCCGTCCCTTCGGGTCACCACGATGCCCTCGCCGCCGCGGATCACGACCGCCGTCCCTCGCGGCGTGAAGCGGTAGCCCCAGCCGCCCCACTCCATGGGGCGGATCTCGGTCGCCCGGGCCTCGTCGACGGAGTCGAGGGGGATCCTCCGCCAGCGCACGTTCCACGACGACAGGGTCAGTCCCGCCCGGTCGATCTGCACGGTGACCGACGCGAAAGCGCCACCGAGAATCGCCAGGACGAGGAACAGGACGGCGAGCCACAACGCCCCCACCAGCGCGGACACAACCGTCGCCAGGGCCATCGCGAGAGCGAGCACGCCCGCCCAGCGTCCGCGGGCGTATCCGGTCCAGGCGGCGCGTTCGCCGGGTGCCAGAGGAACGGGCAGGGTCGGGGCG
>RRBB01000459.1:0-3773 GCA_006543605.1 Rhodococcus sp. WS4 | reverse complement strand
GTGCGGCGACATCACCTACATCAAGACCTGGGACGGCTGGGCCTACCTGGCCACCGTCATCGACCTGCACTCACGCAAGGTGGTCGGCTGGTCGCTCGCCGATCACATGCGCACGAGCCTGGTCACCGACGCACTCGAGATGGCGATCACCCACCGAAATCCATCGGCCGGGGTGATCTTCCATTCCGACCGCGGATGCCAATATACGTCGACAGAGTTCGACCAGTTCTGCCGGAATAACAACATTCGACGGTCGCTGGGGCGAACTGGAATTTGCTACGATAATGCGGTCTCGGAATCGTTCTTCGCTACCTATAAGAAAGAACTCATCCACACCCGCCCCTGGCCGACGATCAAGGATCTGATATCAAGAACATTCGACTGGATTGAATCCTACTACAATCGCAGAAGAAGGCACTCCACACTCGGATATTTGACACCAGGAGAATACGAACTAGGATATAGAGACATTACCGAATTAGCCGCCTAAACGGTGTCCACAAAATCGGGAACACTCCACACCCGTAGGCGTCGAACGGCGCCGTCACCGGGCCCAGCCGGGGCTCCACCGGCCGACCACACGTCCGGACGCTCTGCCCCGCCGCCGATCGGCCATCGCGCGCGATCGTCCGGCCAATCTTCGCGCCTCGGCCCGTACAACGACCGGCCCCAGAACCAGCCTTGTTCAGCGCCCTCCTAGCGGGTGTTGGGCTGTAGGTGATTTCATGTCGGCGTGCACGATGACGGCGGCTACCGCCGTTTAGGGACGTACTCGCGGGTCGAGTTGGAGCGGTACTTCCACCTGGACGAGGAGGACCGGCGGTTGATCACTGCCCGTCGCCGCGACTAAAACCGGCAGGGCTTCGCGCTTCACGTGGTGACTGTGCGCCATTTGGGCAGATCGGGCATTGAACCACCTCCGTGCCCAGGACTATCCGGTGCTCGACGACGATCTGGTCGGCGCAGGACTGGTGCGCGGTGTCGAAGGTGTCGGTCGGGTGGCGTTGACCAGCAGCCAGGTCCGGGCGATCTCGGCGTCGACGGTGCGGGGAGGTGTCGAGAGTTGCTTTGTCACGGGGGTTTTTACCTTCGTCGGGCGAGTCGGGGTACGTATGGGTCAGAGGTGGTCGACGGGGTGTGCTGGTTCGCGGCCGGCGAGGACGTCGATCACGGCCTGGGCGGCGGCGAGGCCGGCCCGGGTGCGGGCCGCGACGGTCTGGCCGGCCAGGTGTGAGGTGATGAGCACGTTGTCGAGGCCGCGGAGCCGGCTGTCGGCGGGTAGGGGTTCTCGGCCGACGACGTCGAGTGCGGCGCCGGCGATGTCCCCGGATTCGAGGGCGTCGGCGAGGGCGTCCTCGTCGACCAGGCTGCCGCGGGCGGTGTTGATCAGGATCGCGGTGTTCTTCATCGCCTGCAGGCGCTTGCGGTCGATGAGATGCCCGGTCGTGGCGGCGGCGCGGGTGTGCAGCGACAGGTAGTCCGCGGTGGCGGTGACGGTGTCGAGGTCGGCGAACTCGATGCCCGGGTCGTCGGTGCGGTGTGCGGTGTGCACGGCCACCGACATTCCGAACGCCAGGCCGAGTTGGGCCACGGCCCGGCCGCTGGGTCCGTAGCCGATGACACCGAGGGTCGATCCGCGCAATTCGCGGCCGGCGTCGCGGGGCCAGCGGCCGTCCCGGACTCCACCGAGGACGGCGGGGAGTGTGCGGGCGGTCATCAGGATCAGCGCAATGGTCATTTCGGCGACCGCGTCGTGGTTGACGCCGGGGGTGTTGCACACCCGGATGCCGTGGCGGGCGGCTGCCGCGAGATCGACGGAGTCGTAACCGACGCCGCTGCGAGCGATGACTTTCAGGGACGTGGCGGTCTCGAGCATGTCCGCGGTGACCGGTTCGCTCGCGATGACGGCTCCGTCGATTCCGTCGAACAAGGCCAACGCTTCGTCGCGGCTGCGGGTACCGCGGGCGGGTGCGTAGGTCACCTCGTGTCCGTGTCGGCGCAGAAGGTCGTCGATGTCGTCACCGGGACCGAGGTAGTCGGTGGTCACCAGAACGCGTGACATACAGGTCATTCCTCTCGAGTTCGTGTTTGTTGCGGCCGAATGCGGCAGGGCGAGGTGGCCGCGTCGCCGCGGCTTCCTCGCCCTGTCATGTCAGCACTGTTAGTTACTTTCCGGCTTCTTCGTGCTTTCCGGGCCCGGCACCGAGCACTGCTCGTGCCTTCTCTGCGTCGAAGTCGTTCTCCCACTTGCCGATCACGATGGTTGCCATCGCGTTGCCGAGAACGTTGATGAAGACCCTGCCCTCGTTGAGGATGCGGTCGACACCGACGATCAGGGCGAGTGCGGCGAGGGGGACGTGGCCGACGGCGGTGATCGTGCTGGCGAGGACGATGAACGCACCGCCCGCGATGCCGGCGGTTCCCTTGCTGGTCAGCATCATGACTCCGACCATGATCAGCTGTTGCTGCCAGGACAGGTCGATTCCGACTGCCTGGGCGAGGAACAGTGAGGCCATTGTCAGGTAGACCGCGGATCCGTCGAGGTTGAACGAGAACCCGGACGGGATCACGATGCCGACGACCGGCTTGCCGACACCGAGGTCCTCGAGCTTGCGGACCAGCTGCGGCAGCACCGCCTCGCTCGAGCAGGTGCTCAGCGCGACCAGCAGTTCGGCCTTGAGGTACCGCATCAGCGAGAACAGGCCCACCCCGCAGGCCCGGCTGATGACCCCCAGCACCACGATGACGTACACGACGCAGGTGCCGGTGAACAGCAGGATCAGGTAGCCGAGCTGCTGCAGGCTCTCGGCACCGTACTTGGCGACGACCGAGGCCAGGGCGCCGAAGGTGCCGATCGGGGCCAGCCGCATGACCCAGCCGACGATCTTGAACACCACGGAGGTCAGCGCCGAGATGCCGTCGTTGATCGGTGCGGCCTTCTCGCCGGAGACGTTGAGGGCGCAGCCGAACACGATCGAGACCAGCAGTGCGGCAAGGATTTCGTTGCCGGTGACGGCACCGAACAGGTTGGTCGGGATGATGCGGTCGATGAAGTCGACCGCGCCGTGGGCCTGGCCGGCGCCGGGGATGCTCTCGGCGTCGAGCTCGGCGAGGTTGATGTTCATGCCCGCGCCGGGCTTGAAGACGTTGGCCACGACCAGCCCGATGAGCATCGACAGCAGCGACAGGACCATGAAGTAGCCGAGCGCCTTGGCACCGATCCGGCCGGCCTTCCGGAGGCTGTCCATCGACGCAATGCTCTGTGTGACCACACAGAACACGACCGGGACGACGATCATCTTGACGATGCTGATGAACCAGTCGTTCAACGGGCTGAGCGCGGCGCCGACGTCCGGGAGCAGGACGCCGACCGTGATTCCGAGGACCGCCCCCAGCAGCACTTGGAACCACAACTCGCGCATCAGCCGGCTGAGCCGCGAGCGTTCAGGTTCGGTGTGGCTCGGGGACATGGTGGTAGTAGTCATCGCGAGTGCTCCTTCGCACATCGGACCAGGTGGCGGTCCCCGCGTCAGCCGGAACCATGGAGGGTGGGGGTCAGTGGTGCAGTGCGCGGAGCACCTTGTAGAAGGCGGCCTTGCCTTCGAAACCGATGCCGGGGATCTCGGTGAGCCCGACCTGGCTGTTCTCGACGACGGCACCGTCGGCGAAGCCGCCGGTCGGCTGGAATTCGCCCGGGTAGGACTCGTTGCCGCCCAGCTTCAGTGCGGCGGCGATGTGCAGGGAGAACTGGTGTCCGCCGTGCGGGATGCACT
>RRBB01000458.1:0-3785 GCA_006543605.1 Rhodococcus sp. WS4 | reverse complement strand
TCGATCAACTCCCTCGCCAACCTCGGCGGCTTCGTCGGCCCCTTCGGCTTCGGCGCCCTCGAAACCGCCACCGGAAGCATCTACTGGGGCCTCACCGCGGTCAGCATCACACTGGTCATCGCCGCCGGCCTGGTCACCCGCCTCCGGTTCGTCCGCGAAGCGGAGGCCAACGCTCGGACACCGGCCAAAGCCGAGTTACCCGAATCGAGCAAGCAGGTCGAGGAAGTGTCCTAGCCGCCCACGGCTCACCCGCCGCCACATCGATGGTTCCGGGACGGCACCCACACGGTGCCGTCCCGGAACGTGTTTGGAGGGGTTGCCGCCCACCAGCACGAAAAAATGCATTTCGAGTACAATTCGTTGAGCGTTTAGTAGGTGACACCCGCACCGCCACGCAACTCGCGCTGCGCGGTTCGGAGTCGGATATCGAGAGGGAGTACCCGATGGCGCGAACGAGTTCGGCCGTCTACGAGCTGGTTCGAAGCCGAATCATGGCCGGCCACTACGGACCGGGTACTCACCTCACCGAGGGGCAACTCTGCGAGGAACTCGACGTCAGTCGCACACCGGTCCGTTCTGCCCTGCGTCGGCTCAGCGACGAAGGACTCATCCAGACGGAGCCGAACCGGGGCGCCTTCGTCGCGCAATGGACCCAATCCGACATCGATGAAGTGTTCGATCTGCGATGCGTGCTCGAAGCCCGCGGCGCCAGCCTCGCCGCGCAGCGGCGCTCGTCCGACGAATGCGCCGACCTTCGGAAATCGGTCAAGGAAATGTCACGGATCGCCGAGGTCAAGAGCGCGACGTACAAGGATGACCTGCACCACAACAACCGCGAGTTCCATCTACTCATCCTGTCCGCGGCGCGCTCACCGCGCCTGTACAAGATCGCCGAACAACTCGCCGACACGTCCGTCACCCAGGGAACGTTCTTCTACTACACGGACGCCGACATCGTTCGCAGCATCCAGTTCCACACGGACATCGTCGATGCCATCGAACAACACAACTCCAGCGTCGCCGAATCGCTGATGTCCGCGCACATCGGCGTCGCGCACGTCGCCTTTGTCGCGGAGCGGTTCCGCGAATAGCCAGCCGAATTCCCCTCCCTGTCCTGGCTCGCCGACACCCAGAACGAGGCCCTCGACGGCACCGTCACCGTCGTCCGAGAGGCCCTTGACGACATGGCGAGCGCCGGAGAACGCCCGCCCGCGCCGATCGCGGACCGCTCCTACAGCGGCACCTTCACGGTGCGGACCTCACCACGGGTGCACCGCACACTGGCGGTCGAGGCCGGGGAGACGGGCACGTCTCACTGAATCTGCTGGAAACCAGAAACTCTCCGCTCCCGCTAGGACATTAATCCGATCGCATGGGTGGGTGGGGAGAGCCGCGGCCTTGGAGAATCCTCTGAGCTGCGGAGATTACACGTCCCGCGTGCGGGCCGGACGGTGCCGCCCGAAAGGGTGTTCGGCTGCCGGTGGGTGTGTGGATCGCACGGTGCAGGCAACGTGGCAGCTCACCTACACTCCGCCGTCACTGTCGAGAATCGATCCTTTTTCGACATCGCCTCGGACCGGCGGATTCGGCACGTCAGAAGCGTCGACAACCCGTGTCGAGAAACTATGTCGAAAAACCCTGCGCGAGGTATTGTCGACACATGCTGATCGGCTACGCACGGGTCTCCAGCGCAGACCAGAACCCCGACCATCAGGTCGATGCGCTGCGCCGCGCCGGGGTGGCCGCCGAGAACATCCACGTCGACCAGGCGGGCGGCGCGAAGGCCTCACGGCCCCAACTGGATCTGGTGCAGCAGCGGCTTCGTGCCGACGACATTCTGGTCATCACCCGACTGGACCGGCTCGGGCGGTCGATGCTGCACCTGATCACCCTCGGCGCCGACCTGCGCGAGAGGGGGATCGGATTGAAGGTGCTCGAGCAGGGCATCGACACTGCCACCTCCGAGGGCCGCGCGATGTTCGGGATGCTGTCGGTCTTGGCCGAGTTCCAGCGTGAGTTGATCGTGGCCAATACCCGCGACGGGCTGGCTGCCGCTCGGGCCCGCGGCCGTAAGGGTGGCCGGCCCTCGAAGCTCAGCTCGGACCAGATCGAACTCGCTCAACGCCTGTACGACGCAGGCGATCACACCGTCGCGCAGATCGCCGACATGCTGAAAGTGCCGCGCACCACGGTCTATGGGCATCTGAACAAGCGCGTGGACATCGCACCGGTCACGCAGGAGATCACCGTCGTCATTGACACACCGGCGTCTACGTCTCGCACGTGCCCGACCTGCGGATACGAACCGACCACTCGTGCCGAGGCAGCGCACCAACGTGCCGATCTCGCGGTGGCCTGGCTCCACGCCGATCCGGACCGGCCGGGGATGGTCATCAGCCGACACCACTGTCGGCATTGCGAACCCGGGCAACCGGCATTCGACATCGCCTGCAGCATCTGCGGCGACGGACCCATCCTCGCCGGCGCGCTCGGCGAGCAAGCGAAGAACAGCAACCTGACCGAGCCGGTTCAACGATGGCTCACGGCAGCCGGATGGACGGTCACACCGGATCTCCTATGCCCGGGCCACGCATGATATGCCACGGATGAACGGATACCCACGCCGACCAGCGGTAATGACTCAGTACCCACGGAACGATGCAGTAGACGAAGGCTTACCCACGAGGGCGGCATCGGTAGGGGAGATGAGTACCCATGGATTCCTGGGTTTGGTACATACCCATTCCGGACGAATGGAGGTACGCGCTGATCGAGCTGCAACGGCAGTGGATGGGACTGGGCTGACCCACGGCCACGGGTGGAGGAATACCGCACCTTTCGAATACCGCACACCACCAGTCGTCGCCGTGCCGAACGGTGCTGGGTTTGTCGAGGCGGAGCGATTCGAGCTGGTACTTCGCCGCCGGGCCGCCGCGGCTGTGGTGCCGGCCCCGCAGTTCGTCGAGGACCTGTTGTTCGGTGCGGGTGGGTTCGTAGTCGACGGCGTGTTTGACGAACATCCGGGTCACCGGCGTCGGCAGGAAATCTGTCTCGGTGCGCACGCGGCCGGTGACCCCGGGCAGTGGGACGGCGCGGCCGATCTCCCACTCGAGGATCGCGTCATCGAGGAACACCTGATCGACCTCGGTGATCTCGTCGAGGCTGTCGATGAACTTCCGCACGGAGACGATGATGTCGGGGTCGTCGGTGATGACCACCGCGTCGTCGGCTAGGGTGGAGTTTTCCGATGCGTTCGCCGACCCGATCACGGCCCGGCTGTTGGTGACGATCACCTTGGCGTGCAGGGTCGGCGACGACAGCACCCGTACCCCCTTGTTCAGGTAGTACGCGAGGGCGGCGGGGGAGGTGGCGTGCGCCCGGATAGCGGCTTTGGAGGCGTTGACGATCAACAGGTCCCCGGCGCGCAGCGGGAGCAGCTCGGGTGCGTCCTGGCCGAGGTAGCCGATCGCGGCGTACCGGGCGCCTCGGGTGCGGATGGCGCGGGTGATGTGTGGCCACGGGCTCGGCCCGTGGAAGGTGGTCCCCATACCGACAGACGGTAATCGGCCGCCCGGCCCGGGTGGGCGATGGTCCCTGACCCCGGCCCTGTCTGGATCGGAGGCCGATGCTGTGCGGCAGCTCGGTAGAGTGACGTTTCGCCGGGTAGACGCTGGCAGCACGCACGCCGAATGTGTTGACGGTTTGGTCACCAGATGATGCACGTTCGCC
Source organism: Rhodococcus sp. WS4 (assembly GCA_006543605.1). Taxonomy (GTDB): domain Bacteria; phylum Actinomycetota; class Actinomycetes; order Mycobacteriales; family Mycobacteriaceae; genus Rhodococcus_F. Next base: position 56 of record RRBB01000458.1, on the reverse strand, counting down.
GTGGTACCCATCCGTGAGTGGGTCCGGGCGTGGCGGAGGGGTTACTAGGGCTCGTC
>RRBB01000457.1:0-3785 GCA_006543605.1 Rhodococcus sp. WS4 | reverse complement strand
GTCCTCGCTGACGCTGCGGGCGCTGTGACTTGACCCTGACCCTTGCTCAGCGCTGCCCGCATGGAGACCGAAACAGCCAAAATAGTCCTTGACAAGACCCCGCCCCTTTAGGGATGACCTGTTTGAACCCGAGTTGGGTTTCGTTGCGCAGCCGCAGCGGGGCGCCGTGCCCGAACGACACTGGGGCCCCGTTCATGTCGTAGGCCAGCATCGTCAGGTGATACCCCATCTGGTCGATCGGGTGCGTGTCGTAGTAGATGCCGCCGTCGGGGCCGTCACCGAGGGAATAGAACACCACCCACTTCGCCTCCGGTCGGGGATGGACCTGATCCATGATCGTCTGCATCGACACCCCGCCCCACCTGGCGACGCCCGACCAGCCCTGAATGCAGAAGTGCTGCGTGATCTGCTCCTGGGCGGGCAGAGCACGCAGCTGCTCGAGGTCGAAGTCTTGGGGGTTGTCGACGAGCCCGTTGACCCGCAACCGGTAGTCGACGAAGTTCCCATCGAGCAGAGCCCGGTACTCATCCGAATCGGGATAGCTCCCGTTGTGCCAGAAATACGGGGAGATGTCGGCCTCGGTGTATTCACCGGGCTTGGCGTCCAGATGCTCGAATAATCGTTGCACCGGCCCGATCAGCGCGAAACCCGCACGCTGCACGATCCGCGGGTGACGCAGCGTGATTGGGGTGGCCGCCACCCAGCCAACGGTCACGACGACCATCGACACCCCGAAGATCATCAAGCCGAGCCAACTGTTGTCATCGCGGGAGGCGTACATGTGGTTGACGTTGCGCAGCACACCGGTGGTGACGACCATCGACACGTGAAGCACGATAAACACCAGAAACCAGATCAACACCAGGAAGTGCAGCGACCGTGCGGTTTGGATGCTGAACACCTTGCTGATCCGCCGGAAACGGGTGGACAGTGCCGGTGACATCCCCAGCCCCGTGATCAGCGCCGCCGGTGCCGCGACGAACACGGTGACGAAGTACGCCAGCAATTGCAGACCGTTGTAAGCGACCCAGTGACCTTCGGGCGGCCAGTCCAACGACAGATACTGGATCAGCACCGACATCGCATTGGGGAAGACATCCCAACTGGTCGGAACCAGATGCCTCCACTGCCCCGTCGCGAACAGCAATACGTAGAACACGACGCCGTTGAGCAGCCACAGCACGTTGGTGCCCAAGTGCCACCACCGAGCCAGGCCGATCGAGTGCCTCAACCCGGGCAAGCCGACTTGTCCTGGCAGGCTGATCGAGTCGTTCTTCGCCGTCCACAGCGGGTCGGCGGGAACGGGTTTCTGAATGCGGAACCAGTCGCGGCCCGGTGTGCTGTGGCGGGTCCAGTACAGCCGTGGATGATCGGTGAGGATCTGCACTCCCGATCGGATGATGAAGATCATCAGGAACAAATTGAGGAAGTGTTGTGCTCCCGCCCACACCGGAAGGGCGGCCGTCTCGCCGATGGCCGCCTCGGAGGTGCCGGGATACTGCTGGATGAAGAGCTGCACGACACCCGTGCTGCGCAGACCCTTTGCCCCTGCGACCGCGGTGATGAGGACCACGAACCCGATCGGCAGCAGCCACAGCAGGTTGAACCACCGGTTTGCCCAAACACGCACCCGCGGAGCGACACCGCTCGCAGGCGGCACCGAACCCGCCCACGTCGACGGGTCGACGACGTCCTCGCCGGAAGTCAGCTGCGAACGAAAGCTTCGGAGAAACTCCGGAGAAACCTTGGATGGGGGTGTATTCGGTCCGGCGCCCTCGACCATCGGTGCACCTCCAAACACTGCGAGATCAGGCCGAGTAGCCAGCCGGCGGCGGAAGCTTCCTCGACCACCCCACCGTAGTCGCCTGCCGATTGCCCGTGGCCAAACAACCGCCGTCCGCAGGCAGCCCGTGGCCGGTACGGCAACCTGCGCTACGACCCGGAAGCGGCGAAGAGGCTGTGGGCCCAGGCCGACGCCATCGCCCCGTGGTCGGGCAGTTTCGAGATCGCATACAACGGCGACGGCGGCCACAAGGAATGGGTCGACGCCACCACCAACAACATCCGCAACACCCTCGGCATCGACGCGAAGGGCAAGGAGTACCGCTCGGCGAGACTTCCGCTGACTCGATCCGCTGGGAGAGGACGTCGAACTCCGGGTCCAGTTGGTCGGGGAGGACACGCGGCGATCATCCTCGCTCTCGCCCTGCGCTCGGTTGCCCGTCGCACCGATGAACGGGCGCCGCGATCACCGCGACCGGCTCGGTTTGGTCAGCAGCACCCCGTGCCAGTGCCGCAGTTCGATGGTTGAGGCCCGGTGGAATCCGGTGAGCACGACGGCCTCGTCGATGTCCTCGGGCCGCACGTACCCGCCGACTTTCGGGGTCAGCAACAACACGAACCGGCCCTCCGACAGCACGGCCCCCGCGGCGAGCAGCGCATCGGCCAGAACTCCCTCCCCCGCCGCCACCACAGCAGCTCCGCATCGACATCCCCGCCGTAGCCCTCGTCGACCAGTCCGCCACCGATCACGTCGACGACGATGTCCCGGAACGCGTCGCGACGTCCCTGCTCCAGCCGACTTCCTGGACCACCATGCCCTCACGCAGTGGGAGTTCCCGCCGATAGCGTGCCTCGTCCCCGCCGTCTGCCCGTCCCGTATCCACCGCACTCACCACCGTTCTACCAGCGCATTAGGATACGTCCGGCCCATCGGGTACGTGGATTCACGAGGGTGACAACGCCGCCCGGGGGGCAATCGCGTCATGCCCGCGGTCATCAGGGGTGCGGTGTCGGCCGGAATGGTGACCTCGATCCCGTTGCCGGACGGCTACATGTCGGTGCCGGGTGCGGACTCGGCGGTGGGCGGGGCCGGATGGTCGTGGACCACGTGCTCCCACCAGGAATCGAGCGGGCTGGGTTCGGGCCACACGATCGCGTCGTCGGCGACCGGCGACGCGCCCTCACCCGGTTGGCTCGATGCGGTGCCGATGGTGTCGTTCCAACTGTCGGTCTCAGGCATGATCGTGCGCATCCTGCTCGCGTCAGCTCGCGTGCGCGTGGCGACGTGGGGGAAGTTGAGTGATCAACTGTTCCCACTCGTCGAACCGGACGGCGGCGGACCGGCCACGCCGAGGTGAGGGTCCGGCGGCGAGATCGACCAGGCTCCGGGCGGCGCCGAGGACGGTCAGGTGATGACGGCGGGATACGTCGAGGAGTTCGTCGAACGCCTGGGCATCACTGCAGCCGCGGGCGGCGATCAGGATTCCCTTCGCGGTGGCGAGGAGTTCGCGACCGTCGGGCCGCCGGCGGGGAATCAGGCGCGTCGGGCCTGGAACCGGGGTGAGATGTGATTCGGTGGTGTCCTCGATCATGTGGGGCGTTCCTTCGCTCTCGCGCATCGGCCAGGATCCCGTCGGTGTGCCGACAAATCCCACAGGACAAACAATGTGAGTCACGTCACTGTCGATGCCTGACCAGTTCTAGCACACGCCCCACGCCGGCCATCTACACAAACGTCCAGGTGGGGGCGACCATCTGCGCAGGTGGCGCGGACGGCGGCGGTCCTGTAGAACGGAAACAGCGAGATCGGTTTGTGATCTGAACCACACATAAACGTTACTTTGAGACCCGATTACATCGACTTGACCATCAGTTTCGGGGGAACGGTAAGGACACGCATGTTGTTGCCGATGGCACCGACCGATTCGCTGTTTCTGCTCGGCGAATCCCGCGAGCATCCGATGCACGTCGGCGGCCTGGCGGTCTTCAACCCGCCGGACGGG
>RRBB01000456.1:0-3831 GCA_006543605.1 Rhodococcus sp. WS4 | reverse complement strand
GCACCGATCTCTCGGCCGCCGGTCACGATGTTCAGCACACCGCCGGGCAGCCCGGCTTCTTCGGCCGCGTCGGCGAGTTGGAAGGCGTCGAGCACGGTTTCGGGTGCGGGTTTGAGGACCACGGTGCATCCGGAAGCGAGTGCCGGGGCAAGCTTGAACATGGTCAGCGACTGGGGGAAGTTCCACGGAATGATCGCGGCGACAACGCCGATCGGCTCGCGGCGCACGATCGTGGTGGACCGACCGTTTGCGGCGATCCGCGGGGTCTCGACGGGTGTCTTCTCGGTGAGATCGGCGTAGTACCGGAGCGTTGCTGCCGGGCCGCTACCTTCCGCCGCCAGAGCTATCGCTGCCGGCATGCCGTTCTCGTCGGTCACGATGGCGGCTGTGTCGTTCCGACGGCGGTCGAGCGCATCGGCGAAGCGCCTTAGGATGTCGGCACGTTCGGCCGGCTCCAGCGCGGACCACTGGGGTGCACGCAAGGCGCGGCGGGCTGCGTGGACCGCGGCGTCGACGTCCGTGGGGGTACTGTCCGGCGCCGACCCGACGGGTTCCTCGGTGGTCGGCGAGATCACCGTGATGACCCCTGCGGTGGAGGGTGTGTGCCAGCGGCCGTCGATGAACAGCTTCGAGCGGGTGTACTTCATGTGGGGTACCTCGGTCGTCGTGGTGCGCGGTCAGGGATGCGGGAGGAGGACCGGTTTGATGGTTGCGCCACTGGCGGCGTCGGCTTCGGCGGCGGCGATGTCGGCGAGGGGGTATGTGCGGATCAGCCGATCGAAGGGGAACCTGTCCTGTTTCCACAGTTCGATCAGGCGGGGCAGGAACGATTGTGGGACGGCGTCGCCCTCGAGGATGCCCATGACGTTCTTGCCCGCCGCAAGCGCGGCGGGAGCCAGCACGAGTTCCAGAGTCGCTGCGCCGACGAGACCGACGGTTCCGGTGGGACGGAGGCTGTCGATCGCCGCGGTGATGACCTGGGGAACGCCGGTGGTGTCCAGGGCCGCATGCACGCCCCCGCCGGACAGTTTCCGGATCTGCCTGGCCACGTCGGCTGCCGACCCCTCGATGACGTCCGTGGCGCCGAGTTCGAGGGCGAGGTCGAGTCGGTTCGTGTGCAGATCGACGGCGATGATGCGGGATGCGCCCGCGACTCGCGCCGCCATGACGGCAGACAGCCCCACCGCTCCGGTGCCGAAGACGGCGAAGGTTGTTCCCGCTGCCACCTTCAGAGCCAGCAGAACGGAGCCGGCACCGGTTTGGATGCCGCATCCGAGTGGGCCGAGCAGATGCAGCGGCAGGTCCTTGTCGACCACCACGACGTTGCGGGCATCGACTATCGCATGGGAAGCCAGCGAGGACTGGCCGAACCAGCGCGACGCCACGGCGCCGCCGTGCACATCGGTGACCGGGCCCGCATCGTCCACGCCACGTCCGGACAGATTCCGGGCGAAGAACGCGAAACAGTACGCCGGGTGCCCGGTCAGGCAGTTCTCACACACCCCGCAGGAATCGAAAGAAAGCAGGACATGGTCCCCTGCCGTAATTCCGGTGACGCCGGCGCCGACGGCCTCGACGATTCCGGCTCCCTCGTGCCCGACCACGATTGGTGGTTGGGCGAGGAACTGCGGGTCTCGGGGCAGCACGTCGGTGTGGCAGAACCCGACACCGGCGATGCGAACCCGTAGTTGGCCACCGGTCGGGTCGGCCAACTCCACCGTCTCGATCTCGAACGGTGCGTCGTGGTGGCGCAGCACTGCGGCTTCGATGCGCATCGGAAAGCTCCCTCTGTTCGGTGCGGTAACCAGAACGTACAGCTGACCGCCTGTACGGTCAATACCATTTTGACGAGCTCGCTAGACCAGGTCCATGCGTTTCGATATCGCGCGAGACCACGAGGACGCGTCGAGCACCTCCTCAACGCATTCACCACGAGGGACGACGCCCAGGGATCGCGGCGCGAGCCCATCCCCCATCGTCGTCACGACACCCGCTGCCGCTGTCACGTAAAGCAGTTGCGCCACACGTCATTCGGAGTTCATCGAACATGTGGTCATCACTTGTCGACCACCAGGGCGCTACCCTGCTCCATCACGTGCTGCACGTCTGGTTACGCGAGAAGTTCTGCAACCGCCTCGATCGAGGAGTAACCGAGGCCCTGAAGTAGCAGCGTTTTGACCGCCGTCTTCTCCCATCGCATGATGTCATCCTTTATCTTGTCTCGTGATCCGACGAGGGCGACATCCTCGACCATGCCCAAGGGCACCGATGCTATTGCTTCGGACTTGTGCCCATCCAGGTAAAGACGCTGAATGCGCGCGCATTCCGCTTCGTAACCCATGCGCACGAACACTTGATTGTGAAAGTTGGCTTCCTGGGCGCCCATTCCACCGACATAGAGCGCGATGTTGGGCCGGATCACGTCGGCTGCCTTCTCGATGTCATCGTCGATGACAATGGGGACCGTCGCGGCGATTTCGAAATCGTCCAGAGATCGGCGGGCTCCGGATTTCGAGAATCCTTCCTCCAGCGCTCCTCGATAGAAGTCGTCCATTCGGGGCGAGTAGAAGATCGGCAGCCACCCATCGGCTATCTCGGCGGCGAGTGCGATGTTCTTTGGCCCCTCGGCCCCGAGATAGATCGGGATCTCGGTACGAATGGGGTGGATCATGGACCGAAGTGGCTTTCCAAGGCCGGAGCCACCTTGCAGCGGGAGTTGGTAGAACGAACCATCGTGACTCACAGGTTCGTCTCGTCGCACGAACTTACGGACGAGTTCGACGTATTCTCTTGTGCGAGCGAGCGGTCGAGGATACGGCTGCCCGTACCATCCCTCGACGACCTGTGGCCCTGAGACGCCCAAACCCAGAATGAAGCGGCCTCGAGACAGGTGGTCCAGCGTCATCGCCGCCATGGCAGTCGCCGCTGGGGTCCGTGCCGACATTTGCAGGATGTTGGTGCCCAACCTGACCGTGCGGGTCGAGGCGCCGTACCATGCCAAGGGGGTTAAACAGTCGGATCCGTAGGTCTCGGCAGTCCAGACCGAGTCGTAGCCGAGACTCTCCGCAAGAGAGAAGGCCGCTCGTTCGTCGTCCGAGGGCGCCGTAGACCAATAGCCCAGGTGAAATCCCAATTTCATTGTTTGCGTCCCTACTTCGTCGTTATTGGTGTGTCTCGTTGTCGAGGTATGCGGATCCGGTGGTGGTGTCTACCGAGACGGGGGAAGCACGCTGCCGCTCGTGCGGACAGTCCGCAGGTCGTTGACCGCCAGTTCGTCGGCGTCGTAGCTCCGGCGCAGGTCCTTCTTGTCGAGTTTGCCGACGCTGGTCTTGGGGAGGGCGTCGACGAAGGCCCACCGTTCGGGGAGCCACCAGCGTGCGATCTTGCCGTCGAGGAAGGCGAGAAGTTCGGGTGCGGTGGCGGTCGTGCCGGGGGCCAGTGTGACACAGACGAAGGGGCGTTCCTCCCATTTCTGGTCGGGAACACCGATGACCGCGACCTCGGCGACGGCGTCGTGCTCGAGCAGTGCGTTCTCGAGTTCGACCGTGGAGATCCATTCCCCGCCGCTCTTGATTCCGTCCTTCAGTCGGTCCTTGAGCTGGATCCATCCGCCTTCGTGGAGGACCCCGAGGTCGCCGGTGCGCAACCAGCCGTTGTCGAATTTGTCGGGGGCATCGGTGCGGAAGTAGCTGCCCGCGATCGTCGCGCCGCGCAACTGGACTTCTCCGATGGATTCGCCGTCCCAGGGCAACTCGTCGCCGGTTTCGCTGACGATGCGTGCCTGGACTCCCGGGACGATGCGCCCCGTCAGGCTCGCCCACTGCGCGGCCT
>RRBB01000455.1:0-3878 GCA_006543605.1 Rhodococcus sp. WS4 | reverse complement strand
TACCGAAGATGTCGCCGAGGCGTCCCGAGATCGGGGTGAAGACGGCGCCCGCCAGGAGCGTGGCGGTAACGATCCACGACGCATTGGAAGGGCTCGTCGAGAGCAACCGCGGAAGTTCGGGAACGAGCGGGACCATGAGCGTCTGCATGAACGAGCAGACCACGCCGCATCCGGCGAGCGTCGCGGTGATCAGAGCAGGGCTACGGGTACTACCGGTGACAGGCGGAGCAAGGACGGTTGCGGACATCAATCACGACCATTTCACATCAACTAATTAGCACATGCATCTTTCTTTCCGCTCATCAAGACCTGTCGCACTGAGAGGCGAAGGCCAGGATGTCGAACGTATCGCTGTCGTGCATCCCTCGACGTGGCACGCCACCGGGCTCGCCGTTACAGCCACCATCGATACGGTAGAGATCAATCACTCTCGAGTCAATACAGTGCGTTTACTGACCGCGGCAACATGTGCCCTGGTCGCAGTCCACTCGGGTAATACATATGCCGCAATTGCCGAGCGACGTCACAGGCGGGTTCGTTCGCCTGGCTCCGCGTCAACGAACTGCGCATCGTAGATGCCACCGCGTCACCCAATCTACCAGGACCGCAGGTGAATCCATCAACGACTGTCAACGGGCCACCGGCGTGTCCGAGAAGGGCACACAGATGGTCTGCGCGCCGGAGGAGAACTACGAGATGCGCTGGCAATCAGGCAATAGTGCAGGCACCACCTTGTAGCGCTACCACGCCGTGACGGCACGGCGCTGAAACTACCACCGCTTGAGCGGTGATCCGGTGGCCTCTGCGTCCAGGATCCGTTCCGGGATTTCCCGGATGGCCAAGCCGATGCGGACGGCCGCCGCGATGGCCATGGTGCGCCCGGCCGCGCCCCGCACATCCGACAGGGGGCTGACAAATGTTGCCCCGTCGCAGGTCTTCTTCGGTGCGGTTGCTGCGGTTGCTGCGGTTGGTTCTGGGTTGGTGCAGCCGGCGAAGTCTGCACTGACGACACAGCACCGCGTCGTCGGGCGCCGGACCAGCCGAGGCGGGAAATGATCCCGTATTCGAGTTACCGACAACGGGTCGATCGGAGTGCGGGTCAGGATGCTGCGAGAACACCTCCAGCACCACGATAGAACCCGAGCTGGTCGATCGCTGTGCGAGTCAGGAAACCCGGGAGCACCTGGCAAGAACAGTCTTACTGTCGCTGTGGAAGACCACGCCACGAACGTCACCACCGCGGGTGCGTACCGCCATCTCGATCGCGTCCGTGACGAGCTCGGTGCGCATGTGTTCGGCGATGGACCAGCCCACCACGCGCCGCGAGCAGATGTCGATCACCGTGACCGAAAACAACCACGAGGATCCCACCGGAATGTACCCACGCGGGTCAGGTGTCAAGCAGCCGCCGGTTGAGACGGGATCTGATGGTCAGGCCAGGCGGCGTGGTCGTCCCAGGGTTCGTTGTGTTGCAGACACCACCACATGCGCCCGAGGAGCTTGTTGGCGAGGTTGCGCAGTGCGGCCTTGTGGTGGTGGTGGTGGTGGTCGTCGGCGGCTCGTCGCTTTTCATAGTGGGCACGTGCTCCTGCTGATTTGGTGAGGGTTACGAACGCCCACCAGTGGCAGGCGTCGCCGAGTCGCTTGTTGCGGACCTTTCGCGCCTTGACGTAGTGCGATCGTCCCGAGGCGCGGGTGATCGGCGCAGTGCCGGCGAACCCGCGCAACCCGTTCGCCATCGCGAACCGTGCAGGATCGTCGCCGACTTCGGCCAGGACCCGGGCGGCGAGAATCGGACCGAGACCTCGGAGCCGACCGCAGGATCGGCGCGAGGGGGGGTGGCTGTCGAATTCGCGACCCAGCGCGTCCTCGCGGCTGTCCACGGACTGCTGCATCGAAGCGATGACGGTGAGCAGGCCGGCGACCGCAAGTCCAAGTGCCTCCTCGACCTGCGGCGGCTGACCGAGCGCAGGCGTCTTCAGCTCCCGTAGGATCTGCTCGACCAGGTTCGGGTCGTTGCGCCGGTCACTGTGATGCAGGAGCGCCACAACTTTGCGTCTGGTCAGGGCGCGACCCGATGCCGCGCCGCGGAGAGCGCCGCGACCGCAGCGCGGTGCTTCAAAATCGGAAATGACTGCAGTGCAGCAGGATAGAATTTCAGCAACACAGAACGTAGTCGGCTGATGGTCTGATACAGCGTCCAGATCGCCTCCTGGTGCTGACGGGCGAGGGCCTTGATCGCCCGGCCGTGTGCGCTGATTGCCGGCATCGGCCGGTGCATCGCTCGGTCGGTGCGCAGAATATTCGCCAGAATCGCGGCGTCACCCGGATCGGACTTGCCGCCGGCCTGTCCGTGGCGTTCGCGGTAGCGGGCCACCGCACGGGGGTTGATCGGCTATACGGGGAATCCTGCTTCCGCGAGGGCCACGACGAGGAGATTCTTGTCGGCTTCGATCGCGATAGGGGTGGTGCCCGGTGGGCCTCCGCTCTCGGCGATTACCTCCAGCAGCGCGGTCAACCCTGCTGTGCCGGTGTCGATGCGTTTCCGGGCGACGACGGTGCCGTTCTCGTCGACGAGGGCGACATCGTGATGCACTTCGGCCCAATCGATTCCGCAGTTGATGCTCATGTACAACCTCCTGTCCAGCGGCGTATTCTGCTGTGAGCTCGGGGGTTGTGCGGCGACCTGAATGAGGACCGCACCCACTGGATGCGGTCCCCACGTGGGTTGCGACCACACTGCGACTTGCACGGGAGCAAGGTTATGGCGGTGCCCTGTCAGGTGCCCATGCCGAGATGCGCCCCGCCTGCGACGTCCACGGACAGTCCGGTCAGATATCGATTTTCGATAGCTGTCAAGAATGCAACCGTTCGCGCCACCTCATCGGGTTCCGCGAACCGCTGCATCGGCAACTCCCGTGCGCGAGCGTTTCGCGCAGCCTGCGCAGAGCCTGACTGTGCCGCGAGTTGTGTCCACATCTCGGTATTTACCGGTCCTGGGCTGACCGCGTTGACGGAGATGCCGCTTGGACCGAGGATCTTCGCCATCGACCACATGATGCTTCGATGGGGAGCCCGGCGGCCTCGAGGATCTGGTCGAGTAGCCGCTGTGTCTTCGCTGCCTCCCAACCAGAGGTGAGCGGTTCTTGCCGATCTCGAATGCGGTCGAGGAAGTGATGTACTGCGTGGGCGAAGCCGAACGTCTCGGTAGCGGTCGCCCAGCCGAACTTCTCGGGGCTCATCGTGCGAATAGTGCGGACACCTTGGTCGGTAATCACGACGGAATCTGGAGCGATCACTTCCGCGGACCGCATCTGCCGGCGTTGGAGCCGGGAATGGTTCGTGCGACGCATACATGTTTTCCATAGGGTCACAGCACGCTGAGGATGTCTTCGATCCGCTGCTTCGCGTCGCCGAACAGCATCTGGCTGTTGTCGCGAAAGAACAGCGGGTTCTACACCCCTGCGTAGCCGGCGGCCATGGAGCGCTTGAACACAATCACGTCCTTGGCGTTGCACACCTCGAGCACCGGCATCCCAGCGATGGGGGAGGAGGGGTCCTCGGCCGCGGCCAGGTTGACGGTGTCGTTGGCGCCGATGACGAGGACCACGCGGGTTCTACCGCGTCGAAGAAGGCGGAGCCATCACGGACGCGGTTCTCGTCCCGGATGCCTGGGCGGTGGCCTGTGCCTTCGGCGGACCGGATCACGACGTGCTGTACCTCGTCTGCAACGCCACCTCACTAGTGTCCTGAGTTATTGATCCGTTGAATATATCTGGTAGCATCGGCTAATGACACGTGCTGGTCGCCCGAAGGCGGAATTGGTCCTGTCCGATGTCGAGCGTGACACGCTGCTGGGTTGGGCTCGACGCGCCAAG
>RRBB01000454.1:0-3920 GCA_006543605.1 Rhodococcus sp. WS4 | reverse complement strand
GGGCGGGAGAAGGTGAGCAGCGGGCTGGTCTCGGTCATGCCCCATCCCTGCGTCAACGCGACGCCGTGGTGGGCGGCCATGCTCCGTACCAGCGCGGCAGAAAGTGGGGAGCCGCCGGATACGGCGAGCCGCAGACCGGTCAGATCGGCTCCTTGTGTGCGGGCGTACTCGTCGATTCCGGTCCACAAGGTGGGCACGGCGGCGGCCGCAGTGGGTCGCAGTTCGGTGATGATCCGTGTCAGGTGTTCGATCTGGAGGTACCGGTCGTTGAGGATGATGTCGGCCCCGCTGGTCCAGGCCGCGTGCGGCCAGCCCCAGGCGTTGGCGTGGAACATCGGCACGATCGGCAGCACCCGATCGGCGTCGGAAAACCCGAAGGCGCTGCCGGTGGAGATCTGCAGGCTGTGCAGGTAAATCGACCGGTGACTGTAGGCAACGCCTTTCGGGTCGCCGGTGGTGCCGGTGGTGTAACACAACGCGGCGGCGCTGCGCTCGCTCAGGATAGGCCAGCAGAAACCGGCGTCGGGGGCGAGAACGTCGCCGAAGTGATGCACCTGCACACCCGCCGGGACGATCAGATCCGCTTCGGCTTCGCCGGCGACGACGACGTGCTCGACGGTGGGCAACCGGTCGATCAGCCGTTGGAGCTGCGGTACCAGGTCCGCGTCGACGAGGACCACCTTGTCGGCGGCGTGATTGGCGATGAAGACGATCTGATCGTCGTGCAGCCGCAGATTCAGCGTGTGCAGCACCGCGCCCATCCCCGGTACCGCGAAGTAGGCCGCCAGGTGGGCGGGACTGTTCCAGCAGAGGGTGGCGACCACGTCGTCGGTGTGCACACCGAGGCGGCGCAACCCCGCGGCCAGGGCGCTCACGGTGGTCCCGAACTCTCGGAACGAGGTGCGCTGCACCCGTCCGCCCTGATAGTGCAGCACCGAACTGTCCGGATGCGTGCGGAGGCCGTGCAGGAACAGGTCCGACACGAGGAGATCGACATCTTGCATGGTGCTGTGCATGGTAGGTCCGTCCTGGCTGGTGGGGAGATTCGTCACGTTCCGCTGCCCGTCGGCTAGGCCTTTCAGCCCGCCTGTCTTGACCCGTGGACAGCCGCTCTCTACCCTAGACCGTACGTACGGTCAGTCAAGATGGTTGCTGATCTCCCTACAGACCACTTTCCCTTCCTGAAACGCGAGAAGGACAACGCCATGACGTTATCGGCACTGCACACCGACCTGGGAAGCCCGGACGCATACTCCGACGGAGTTCCGCACCAGGTCTTCGCCGAGCTTCGCCGCCACGAACCGGTGGCCTGGATCGAGGAACCGACCGGTGACGGCTTCGCCGGCGGGCCGGGATTCTGGGCGGTCACCCGCTACGACGACCTCATGACGGTCTCGAAGAATCCGGACATCTTCTCCTCCCACAAGGGCGCGTCGTTCCTGCGCGATCAGCGGCCCCAGGATCTGGCGGCACTGCAGCAGATGATGCTCAACCTCGACCCCCCGGACCACTCCCAGATGCGATCGATCGTCAGCAAGGTATTCACTCCGAAGATGGTGCGCGGCATGTTCGACAGCATCACCGCCCACGCTCAGGCGATCGTCGATGCCCTGCCCGACAACGGCGAGATCGACCTCGTCGAACACGTCTCCGCGGAGATGCCGCTCCGGGTCCTCGCCGACGTCCTCGGCGTGCCCTCGGAAGATCGGCACCTGCTCTACGACTGGACCAATCGCATGGTCGGACTCGACGATCCCTCCTACGGAGGCCGCGAGGCCTTCCTGTCCGCCTTCGTCGAAATGTTCAAGTACTCCGCGGCTCAGACCCGGGCCAAGCGCACCGAACCCGGCTCGGACGTGTGGTCGTTGATCGTCAATGCCGAGGTCGACGGCACCCGGCTGTCCCCCGAAGAGCTCAACCGGTTCTTTCAGCTACTGGTCATCGCCGGAAACGAAACCACCCGCAACCTGCTGACCGGGGCGATCCTCACCCTCGGCGAACATCCCGGTGAACGTGAGAAGCTCGCCGACGATCCGGCGCTGCTGCCGAAGGCCATCGAGGAGGTGCTCCGATTCCACTCCCCGGTCATCCAGTTCCGTCGCACCGTGACCCGGGAGACCGAACTCGGAGGCAAACGGCTGCAGGAAGGGCAGAAGGTCGTGATGTTCTACGTCTCGGCCAATCGGGACGAAGCACAATTCGACGACCCGGACGAATTCCGCATCGACCGCGGCGCCGCCAATCACCTCGCCTTCGGCGCCGGCACCCACTTCTGCCTGGGCAACAGCCTCGCCCGACTCGAAGCGAAGGTGCTGCTCGAAACCCTGTTCACCCGCTTCCCGCACTGGCAGGTCACCGGCCCCCCGGACCGGTTCCGGTCGAACTTCATCAACGGAATCAAGAAGCTTCCCGTTCACCTCGGAAAGGCCACGTCATGAAAATCTGCGTCGACCGCACCAAGTGCACCGGCCTCGGTATCTGCGAATCCCTCGCCCCGGACATCTTCGAAATCGACGATGCCGGCGGGCTGTTGCTGCTGCGCGAGGAAGCCGATGACAGCGTCATCGACGACGTCCGGGCGGCACTCGAAGGGTGCCCGACCGAGGCACTCACACTCATCGAGGACTGACCGACCATGACCGAGCAGAATCTCGTAGTGGTCGGGGCGTCACTGGCGGGCCTGCGCGCCGCCGAGGCCGCCCGCAAGGCCGGCTTCACCGGATCGGTGACCCTCGTCGGCGCCGAGGAACACCTGCCCTACGACCGTCCCCCGCTGTCGAAGGCGTACCTCGACCCGGCGCCGACACCACCGGACACCACCTTCAGGGCCCGCAACGCCCTCGACGACGCGGGAATCGACCTCCGTCTCGGCACCGTCGCCACCCGGCTCGACCCGGGCGAGAAAGTGATTCACACCTCGCACGGCTCACTGCCCTACGACATCGCCGTCATCGCGACCGGATCGTCGGCGCGGATGCTGCCGGGCACGGCCGCCATGGCCGGCGTCGTCACCCTCCGCACACTCGACGACGCGGTCACCGTGCGCACCGCCCTGGACAACCGGGCTCGCACAGTGGTCGTCGGTGCCGGATTCATCGGCTCCGAGGTTGCCTCGGGGGCACGCAAACGAGGCCTGGACGTCACCGTGGTCGAGTCGCTGCCGGTCCCCCTGGTGCGCGCGATCGGCGCGGACATGGGCCGTGCGTGCGCGGACCTTCACCGGCGCAACGGAACGGATCTGCGCTGCGGCGTCGGGGTCGAGAAAGTTCTCGGCAACGGACACGTCGAGGCCGTGCAATTGTCGGACGGATCAACTCTCGAGGCCGATCTGGTCGTGGTCGGCGTCGGCGCGGACCCCGCCACCGAGTGGCTCGAGACCTCGGGTATCACACTCGACCGCGGTGTCGTCTGCGACGACACCATGGCGACCTCGCTGCCGGGGGTCTACGCCGCCGGCGACGTCGCCCGCTGGCACAATCCGCTCTTCGACGCATCCATGCGGCTCGAGCACTGGACCAGTGCCGCCGAGCAGGGAGCCCTCGCCGTCCGCAACGCACTCGACCCCCAGGCCGCGAAGCCGTACAGCACCGTGCCCTATTTCTGGTCCGACTGGTACGACACCCGAATCCAATTCGTGGGAGTGCCCGAGGCCGACGAAATCGTCACTGTCACCGGACATCTCGACGACGGCCAGTTCGTGGCGCTCTACCGCCGAGGCGACCGGGTCGCGGGCACACTGGCCCTCGACCACCAGACCCACATCATGAAATATCGTGCCCTGATCGCCAAGAGCGCGAGCTGGGAGCAAGCGCTCGACTACGCGCGCACTCGCCAGCACAAGGACGCGGCGCTCGACGCGGGCCGCTGACACAAGGGCACCCGGACACACTGCAGAAAAGAGGGTCGATGCCAGAGCGCAA
>RRBB01000453.1:0-3996 GCA_006543605.1 Rhodococcus sp. WS4 | reverse complement strand
GGCCGCCGGTCGGCTCGAGCTGTCGCGGGAGGTGATGAGCCGATGAGTCCGATCGCTCCCACCCTGCAGAGCTTCTTCATCGACCGCCTGGCCAAACAACGCCGGGTCAGCCCACGCACGATCGCCTCCTATCGAGACTCGCTCAAGCTGCTGTTCGTGTTCGTGCAGGAGACAACCGGCAAGAAGCCCAGCGCCTTGAGCTGGGAAGACCTCGACACCGAGACGATCGTCGCGTTCCTCGATCACCTCGAAACCGAGCGGCACAACAGCCCGAGAACCCGCAACCTGCGACTGACCGCGATCCGGTCGCTGTTCACCTACGCGGCACTGCGCCACCCCGAGCACGCCGCGCTGATCCAACGGGTCCTCGCCATCCCCGCCCAGCGGTTCGACAAGCAGCTCGTATCGTTCCTCACCGCAGCAGAGATCGACGCTGTCATCGCCGCGCCCGATCGCGGTCGATGGGAAGGTCGCCGCGATCGGGCGCTGCTGCTGGTGGCCCTCCAGACCGGCCTTCGAGTCTCCGAGCTGACCGGCCTGGACTGCGCCGATATCACTCTCGGCGCCGGCGCGAATGTCCGATGCGTCGGCAAAGGCCGCAAGCACCGGGCCATTCCGTTGACCTCGGCCACCCAATCCGTTGTTTGCGTCTGGATGGCCGAACGCGCCGGTCGACCCGACGAGCCACTATTCCCTACCCGCACGGGACGACGCCTGAGCACTGACGCCGTTCAGCGTCTCGTCCACGAACATGCCGTCACCGCCGCCCAACAATGCCCCTCGATCCGGGCAGACAAGCTGCACCCCCACGTTCTGCGCCACAGCTGCGCCATGTCGCTACTCCGAGCAGGCGTGGATACCGCGGTCATCGCGCTCTGGCTCGGCCACTTTTCTGGGGTGCGGACACCGTCCGGATGTGCTCCGGTGTCCGCGGGATGCTCCCGGTAGCTGTCGGACCTTCTGCCTATCGTGCGATGTGCGCGGGTGTGAGCGACGGTGAGAGTGGTGGTGGCGGTGTATGCATTGCGGGTGGAGCTGACGGAGACGCTGGCGTACTGGACGGTGGTCGACGAGGAATGGCGGCCGGTCGCCTCGGCCGATTCGTTTCTGCGTCACCTGCGTCTGGGTGCCGATCGGGCCGAGGGCACCACCCGCACCTATGCCGGCGACCTGGCGTTCTATCTGCGGTGGTGCCGGGACAGCGGGCGTGACCTGCCCGCCGGCGCCCGGGCGCTGTGGATGTTCGTCGCGATGCTCAAGACCACGCCGGTGGACAGGGCCGGCGCCGGGCAGGGCCGCGTCCGCGGCCCGGACCGAATCAACCACGTATTGGCGGCGGTGCGCGAATTCTACAAACACGCCGTGTCCGACGGTACGTTGGACGCCTCGGTGCTGGCCGCGTTGTACGAGGTCGGCGACGACCGGCACCTGCCTGCGGAGTTGCGACCGGAGGGTTCCGGGCTGCGTTACCGGGCTCGGCCGCGCCACGTCCAGCGCGCCCGACGCGCTGCCCGACCCGTCCCGGTCCGGCGCGAGGAGGCACAGGCGCTGCTGCGGGCCGCTGCATCGTGGCGTGATCGATTTCTGTTGGTGCTGCTGTGGTTTTGCGGACTGCGGGTGGGTGAGGCGTTGGGGCTGCGCCGGTCCGATCTGCATTTGGTGCCGACGGCAGCCGCCCAGGGCTGCGCGGTGCCGGGGCCGCATGTGCACGTCGTCGGCCGGGACAACCCGAACCGGGCGCGGGCGAAGTCCGGGGATCGGGCGGTGCCGGTACGGGCGGAGGTGCTGTCCTGCTATGACCGCTACCTATCAGAGCGGGAGGCCCACCCGGCGGCCGACGACTGCGACTTCGTGCTCGTCACGTTGCGTCATAATCCGATCGGACGGCCAATGTCCACCGACACGGTGCGGAAGTGGCTGGCCGCGTTGTCCCGCCGGGCCGGCCTGGACCGGGTGATCACCCCGCACATGTTCCGACACGCGACGGCCACCGAGCTGTTGGCCAGGGGTGCGTCCATCGACGTCGTCAAGGAACTGCTCGGGCACGCCTCGATCCGTTCGACCGAGGCGTACCTGCATCCCGACGCCGACGCGCTACGGGCGGCGGTGGACCGGCTCGGACCACTGGACGCCGGAGAAGACCAGTGAGCCCGGGTGGCCGGGTCGCACCCGGCGCCGCGGAAAGTCCTGTCGCCGACCGGCTTTACCGGGCCATCGACGTTCCGCTGCTGATCTCGTCGGGTTGGGATCCGGCGACGCAGGTATTCGCCCCGGACCGGGAACACCCGCTGCTGGGCTATCCGGTCTGCCGGGTCGTCGGCTGCGAGTTGGAGGCGTGGGATCCCGGTGGTGTGTGCGGCGGCTGCCGGGCCCGCTTCGCCGCCGCGGCCGGCGACGACCTTGACGCGTTCTGCGCGCGGGGCGTGGCACGGAAGAACCGGTCGCGGGACAGGCGTTGCCTGGTCTGCCGAGTCCCTGGCTTCGAACGGCCGGTGGGAACGAACGATCTATGCCTGAGCTGCGATGGGGTAAGGCGCCACCGAGGGCAGAGCGTGAACGCCTACGTGGCCGGCGACGCCGAGTTCCCCCCGGCGGCGGCGCGGCCCGGGTTTGGGACCTGCACGGTGGCGTCCTGCGGGCGGCTGGCCGCCCGCGCAGCGACCGGTCTGTGCGGCGCCCATGACGCGGGGTGGCGGCAGTCCGGCCGCCGCGATCTGGCCGCGTTCCGACTGGCCGGGCTGCCCTGTCAAGGAGACCGGGCCGGACGCGTCGTGCTCGCCGGTCTTCCCGCCACCGTGGTCGCCGAGATCATCTACGCCGTGCAGACGTCGCTGGCAGAGGGGCGCCGGTTGATGGTCAAGGACATCCGCGGAGCGGCGCAGCTGCTGCGCCGGTGCGGGGCGGCCAGCGTCGCCGACGTCGACACCGCCGCAGGACGCGACCCCGTGCGATGGTTCCTGCGGTTCACCGCCGACCGCGCAGCCCTGGCACGATCGGACCCGGAAACCGAGCGGGGGAAAGACATCTGGGACCTGCGCGTGTTCGGCGCCGTCGGACGGTTGTCCTTCGTCGGCAGCACCACCCGCCGCGGCACGGCCAGCCGACCGATCACCCAGCCGTGGCTCAAACACCTGGCCCAGGCGTGGGCGGCGGACGCACTGGTGTCCATGACCGTCGGACCGGTGCGGGCCGTCATCGCGGCCGTCGGGCTGCTGTCCGAGCACCTGAGCCGACGCGCCGACTCCGGGTTGCGCCCGGACGCCCTGAGCCATCGTGACATCCACGCGTTCCTCGCCCGCCTGGCGCACCTGGAACGGGCGGGCGTCGTCTCGGCGGCGGTGCGGACGCGGAGCCTGGACCATCTGGCCCGGTTCCTTCGAGACTGTCGGGCCTGACCCACCCCGGCTCCGAGGCGGCCCTGCTGCCCGACGACATCGTGATCCGCAGGGGCGAGCGGCCACGTGCCCATCGCCGCGACGACCAGGTCGGCCGGGCGCTGCCGGAGGTCGTGCTGGATCAGCTGCTCAACTCCGAGAACCTCCATCTTCTGAACGAACTCGCCGGTCCCACCATCACCGCCGCGGTGCAACTCGGTGCCGGTGTCGGCCGGCGCACCGCCGAGCTGTGCTCGCTTGCCTTCGACTGCCTGGACTTCGATGTGCACATCGGCGACGACGGTGAACGCCGGGCGACCCCGGTCCTCGTGCACGACATGCCCAAGGTCGGCAAGACAGATTGCCGATTACCGATCCACGACCGGGAAGTGGTGATCATCCGCGCACAGCAGACCCGGACCAGGGCCGCATTCCCCGACACACCCACCGATCGTCTGGTGCTGTTTCCCCGTCCGCTGACGAACCCCGACGGCAGTCGCGGTAGGGACCGCCCTTACGGGCGGCCCCCCGCACAGATCCCAGCGTGCGGGACTACCGCACTGGGCTCCTGCCTCAGGTGATGGCGGCGAGGCGCTGCGCCGGGAATGGGTGCATGACGCGG
>RRBB01000452.1:0-4058 GCA_006543605.1 Rhodococcus sp. WS4 | reverse complement strand
ACTCGATCCTGCCCAGCGGCGACTTCGCAGGCACCCCCGAGGACGCCCTCGACTGCGCCTGCGGGCTCTACCTCGCCGACCCGACCGCCTGGCAACAACCCCCGACGAATTAACGAATCAGACCACTTAGCAAAAAGAGTTAGCACTCATACCACTAGAGTGCTAAATTCTTATGGGGTCCAGGTCACAAGCTGGAGACCCTCGACCGAGTCGCGACCATCGACCACCGAAGCGGCCTCGACAACGCCGCGCGAATTCGTGGACCGAACAGTCTCGAAGACGCTTCCGGTCCTGTACAGCCGATTTGTTCCCGCCCACCCCACTCGTCAACCGTGAGAAGGAGGATCATGACCGCCGCCGTCCCCCACGGCCCCCGTGCCGACAACGGCGCGTGCTCCTCCGTCGACGGCAACGAGATAGGGAGGCAGCATGGTTCGCGGTTGCCCGCTGTGTCGATCGCCCTCGGCGCGCTGTCCGTTGCGTCGTTCTGGGTGGTCGGACTCGGCTTCCTTTGGGGAGTGGGCGCGGTGATCTGCGGCGCCGTCGCCACGTCGCGGTCCGCGGTGGCCGAGGACGAGGCGGCATCTTTGCGGGCCCTGCTGGGCGTCGTTATCGGCGTCGCAGGGATTACCGTCTCCGCGATCGCCCTGTTCCCCATGCTGGCGCAGCTGTGAGCCGCGATCGAGGGCTTATCGCTGACGTCGAACTCTTGATACTCGGCACGCCAGGAAGGGACCTGGGGGGGCATTCGGCCGGACAGCGACCGACTTCGGGGCGAATCCGACCACCGATGCAACCGACCCGGATACACATCCGAGATGAGCTCCTGACCGGATACATCCGAGGGTCGTGGTGGCTTCAGTGACGCGATGCGACAACATCTTCGTCGAGAAATCCCTTCGCCGGGCGGACCCACAGCGCGGCGAAGCGCGAGCGCATCGCCGCGGTCGGATTGGCCGGTCGGCCCTGCTGCCGCGCCGCCAGGTCACGGTCCGCTGGGCCTTACGTCCGGCCGCCAGGACCAGGTCCCTGCAGCTCGCGGCCGGGCCCGGATAGCGCGGGGTCGGTGGGCGCCCGCGGCCGCTGTAGGGCGGCGGCGCCTCGGAGACCGCGTCGCCGGGATAGGCGCTGGCGGCGCCCCTGACGGCGACGACGTAGTCGATGCCGCGTTCGGTCAGCGCGAGCCGGAAGGCGGTGGCGTCGCCGTAGCCGGCGTCCGCGACCGCCGCCGGCACAATGCGACCCCACTCGATCAGCTCGTGATCATCTCGATCGCCATCTCCCACTTGGTGCGGTGATGCACGGCGAAAGGGGATCGCGGACTGCTTCCGGCGGGCGGCGATCGCCGGGATCGGCGACGAGGTGGCTTTCGCGACGAAACCCGAACTGGCGCATATGATGATCGGACGGGCCTCGATGCCTGTGTGCCGTTCGGGTGGTTGACCGGCGACGGGGCCTACGGACAGGTCGGCAAGCTTCGGATGTGGCTCGAATCCCGTGGTGTGGACCATGTTCTCGCTCTTCCGAAGTCGCAGATGGTGATCTCGATGGAGTTGCGTCAACGCCGAGCCCACGCCGTGATCGCCGACCTGTCGGCGACCGGGTGGCAGCGGATGAACTGCGGCGACGGCGCCCACGGACCCAGGCTCTACGACTGGGCGGTCGTCGACATTCGGCCACTGCGCGAACGCGGTCGCGGCCACTGGTTGCTGGCCCGACGGTCGATCACCGAACCCGACGAGATTGCCTACTACATCTGCTACGGCCCTGCCGACACCGAACCCGCCGAGCCGGTCCGGGTGGCCGGCAGTCGCTGGGCGATCGAGGAGTGCTTTCAGACCACCAAGAACGAGACCGGACTCGATCACTACCAGGTGGGCGGGTTCCCGGCCTGGTACCGGCACGTCATCTTGTCGATGGCCACGGCTGCCTTCCTGACGATCCTGCGTCGCGGCGCTCAAAGGGGATCTCCAGCCGGTGCCCGAGAACTGATTCCTCTGACAATCAACGAGATCCGCCGATTGGTCAGCCGCGTCGCCTGTCCGGTGCGACACGCCCTCGTCCACGTCTGGCACTGGTCGAACTGGCGCCGCGCCAGCCAAGCCAGGGCCCGCGCCAGCCACTACAAACACCGACATCACGAACCCTCGTTGCAGTACTAATAGCTCGCGACGAATCTCACGCGGTCGCTGCGGCACGCACGGTTGATGTACACGGTGGGCGTGCCGTCCTCATCGAGATTCAGGCCGTCTCGCAGGAGTACCGGTGCACCCGCGGGCACACCGAGCTGTTCCGCCACGCGCGGCGAGGCCGCCGCTGCGGCGAACGATCGCCATGCCGCCTTGAGGCGCACGCCGTAGACGTCCCGCCATACCGTGTACAGCGGGACGCCGTCCTGCAGGTGCCGGTCGATGCCGGCGAACCGGCGGTCGTCCATCCACACCGAGTTCGCGAACCAGGGTTCACCGTCGACCGCGAGCACGCTGTCGATGCGACGCAGTCTGCGACCCGGGAGATACTCCTCCGCCTGCGGCGCACTGCCCCCGAGCACGATCTCACTGCCCACAGGGGTCTCGCTCAGGGTGCGGCCGACGGAGGCGAAGGCCCCGCCGAGACCGTCGGGACCGTCGATGTAGCTGGCGGCGAGTTCGATGGGGAAGTGCTGGGGCGGCGGCGCGACGAACGTGCCCGACCCCTGCCGGGCGACGAGCCGACCCGCCCGGGTCAGCTCGCCGATGGCCTGGCGGACCGTCAGCCGGTTCACCCGGAGTTGGGCCGCCAGGTCGGTCTCGGGCGGCAGCCGGTCTCCCGGTTGCAGCGTGCCGCTGTCGAGTCGTTGCAGCAGGACGTCCTGCACCTGTCGGTAGAGCGGTACCCGGCCCGCGGACCTTGTGCTCGGCATGCAGCAAGTCTAGAGGACCTTCGGGAGCGCCCGCCGCACGCGCAGAGCACATCGGACCTGTTCAGCGGGCATTCACTTGCGCGACACGTCCGAGCGTGGTCTACGCTACTTGTCTAGATGAATATTCGGGCATCACTTCGAACACTTCTCGGAAAGGCCCCGCCCGTGAGCATCAACCCGACCCTACGCCGCACCCTGGCCGCCGCCGCCTGTGCGGTCACGCTGTGCGGCGCCGCCGCCTGCGGCGACTCCTCCGCCCAGGACGGCGCACCCGATGTAGTGAAGGTGGGGCTGCCGCCCGCGGAGGCCAACGCGGACCTGCAGGCGAAGTTCGCCCCGATCACCTCGCTGATCGCGGACGGGACGGGCACGTCGGTGGAAGTGAAGCCAACGAGCGATTACCTGTCGATCGTGGAGGCCATGCGGTCCGGACTTATCGACGTTGCCGCGTTCAGCCCCTTCCCCACCCCGCTCGCCGAGGCCGTCGCCGGTGTCGAGCCGCTCGTGGTGGCGAAGGGCGCCGCCTACAGCTCGGTGTTCGTGTGCCGCACCGGCACCGGCATCGATTCGATCGACGACCTCCGCGGCCGCAAGATCGCGTTCGTCGACGCCGGCTCCACCAGCGGCAACTACATTCCCAAGCTCCTGCTGAAGCGGGCGGGCATCGACCCCGACACCGACATCGAGGGCACCTACGCGGGCGGCCACGACACCGCCGAACTCGCGGTGAAGCAGGGCTCGGTCGATTGCGCCGCGGACGCCCGGTCCTCGTACCAGACGATGGTCGACAAGGGTGTCATCGACGGCACCGCGCAGAAGATCGTCGCCGAGTCCGACCCCATCCCGGTCTCCCTGGTGATCATCGCGCGTAAGGGCCTCGACCCCGCGATCGAGCAGGGCATCGTCGACGCGTTCGTGGGCGGCGACAACACAGCGGCCCTCGGGGTGGTCGGCGCGACCAGCTTCGAGACGGCACAGGACAGCGATTTCGCGATCTTCCGCGACGCCGCAACGGAACTCGGTGTGAACCTCGAGGAGCTGTCGCGGAAATGACGACCACACGACACGGTGTGCCTCGGGTGGAGGCCGACGCGGTGAGCTACCGGTATCCGGACGGCACCACGGCCCTGCAGGAGGTGTCGGTGCGGGTGGCGCC
>RRBB01000451.1:0-4066 GCA_006543605.1 Rhodococcus sp. WS4 | reverse complement strand
CCTCTGCGGTCTCCATCTGCCGGGCGATGTGATCGAGTCGGATCCGGACGAAGTTGTTGTTCGCCTTTCCCCCGACATACATCGTCTCCTTCGGCATGTCCTTGAACAGGACGACCACGTAGAACCGTGGCAGGTTGACGTAGTCCACGTAGATCGACGTGATCGCCTCGGACAGCTGCTCCTTGTCCTCGGGGGTGAAGGCGTTCTCGGGGGTGAAGATCTCCCAGTACGGCATGGCGGTTCCTCCTCATTGGATTGGTGCGGCGGGACTTGTGCCGCGATAGCGATTGCTTCTGTCGGGCGGTCCGAATGGGCTCATCAAACTGAGGTCTGATGTTGCCCGCACGAAGGTTCTCGATGGACCCGTAGTCGCGGACGGGTCCTACGCCAGGGCGCGCACAAAGTGCTCGCACGCAGCCTTTGACGACGCCTCGAACGCGGCACCGGTATACACGTCGAAGTGGCCACAAGGCAGCACGAGCAACTGCTTGGGCTGCAGGGCCCGTTCGTAGGCCTCGAAGGCAAGTTCTGCGTACGCACTGATGTCTTGGTCGGCCACGATCATCAGTAGTGGGGTCGGTGAGACTCGATGGATTCCATCGCCGGGCTCGAACTCGACGATCCGCTCGAGCGAACCGAGGGTCACCTCGTTGCGCCAGGACGGAGCCCTGTCCTGCGCGGTTTTGGTGAAGAACTCCCAGGATTCGGCGCTGGACATCAGCGCGGGAGCCAACGGATCGGCGTCCACGGCCGGCATGAGCGTGGGCTCCCCGCCGTCGTAGAGGTTGCGTCGTTCGCCGTCCAGCTGGGCGCGCACCGTTGGCAGGAAGTCGGGACGAACGAGCCGCGTCATCTGGCCGGACCCACTGATGAACGGGACCTGAGCGACAACGGCCCGCACCCGACGATCGACCGCGGCCACGCTCAGCACGAGGCCGCCGCCATGGCTGGATCCCCAGATGCCGACACGGCCGGGGTCGACGTCCTCGCGGCCAGTCGCATACGTGATGGCGTGGCGAAGGTCGCGGGCCTGGGTGATCGAATCGATGTGCTGACGCGGAACGCCGTCGCTGGCGCCGAAGTTTCGGTGGTCGTACACCAGAACGTTCAGTCCCGCTTGGGAAAAGGACTCGGCGTAGTCGTCGAGATACATTTCCTTGACGGCGGACAGTCCATGGACCATCACCACCAGTGGGCCCTTGGAATCGGCCCCTTCTGCGGGATAGAACCATCCGCGCAAAGTGACATTGTCCGCTGAGAATTCAATATCCTCACGTGGCATGAGCGATCCTTCCGAAATTTGTACGCTTGTTGAAGAAGGTAGTGACGTGAAACACACCATTGAAGGAATGCTTGCGCCCACTCCGAGGACACGTCCGCCACGTTCGGTTTGCCGTTACCCCGGCCGCGAAATCCATCGATATCCGCTTCGGGACTGGGCCGGCCGTCGAGACGCACCCGGTTCGGCCCGGCCTGTTTCACGGCGCGACGTACGACTCGACCGTGGTGCCGTTGCGCGGTGAGCGAGTCGCACAATGTCTCGCGGCCACCACGCGGTATCGAGTGGCGGTGCCCAACCGAGCGCCTAGAACTGCACCCATCACCGCGATGGGCCCGGGCAGGAGGGACCCGCCCCGAGGCTCGAGGCTCGCTGTTCTGCGAGTCCCGAGCTGCGGCGTCGTTCGCTGGCGCGGGGTCCAGCCTGGGAAGTTACGGCCGGATTTCCGCCGCGGTCGAACCTGCGTCTCGAAGCTGGATCGCGTTCATGGCCGAGAACTGCAAGGTCCAGAGGTTTCCATGCCCCGGGTACTTCGCCGACATGATGCGGACCAGGTCCTCGGCATCGTCCGCAGCCTCGTAGGCAGCGGCGAAGTCCTGGATGTAGGAACGTGTTTCGGCGATCATGGCATCGACGGCGTGGTCGTCGCCGTCGGGCCTGCGGTGGCCGGCGACGATCACCTTGGGTGCCAGCTTCTCCACCAGATCCACGGTCTCGAGCCAGTCTTGCCATTCCTCGGGCGTCGACAGGCCGAGCATCGGGTGGATCTCGTTGTAGATGGAGTCACCGGCAACGACGACATCGATCTCCGGGATGTGCACGATCGTCGTGGGATGGATGTCGGCCTGCTTCACCTCGACGATGCTCAGAGGCGAGCCGTCAACATAGAGCGTCCGGTCGTCGATCGGGTCGGGGAGCGCATCACTGACGACGCAGGCGTCGCCGAACAGCATCGCCCACTGCTGTTGCTGCAGTTCCATGGATTCCTTCATGGCCTCGACCACGTGGGGCAGCGCAACGCACTTCGCGTCCGGGAACCGCTCCTTGAGGGGACCGATGCCCAGGTAGTGATCGGCATGGGCGTGCGTCACGTAGATCGTCGTGAGTTGCTTCCCGGTGCGCTCGATCAGGTCCCCCAGGTCCCGGACGTCCTCCTCGAGATACTGCGCATCGATGAGCACAGCTTCGGTCGGACCGGTGATCAACGTCGCAGTGGTCGGCGAGAACGTGCCGCGGGGAACATCAGGCCAGTCTCCCGCGGGGATCTCGGGCCAGCGACCGACGTACACGGTCGCTCGGATCGGCGGGGCGGCTGCGGCGGGCGGGCGGATGTCGGTATTCATGAAGAACCTCCAGAATGAGAGTGATTGGTCAGTGGCATCGGGTGGGCCTGCGGCCCACCGCAGTTAGATCAACGGTATGAGCGCGCCGTTTCCGGGACATAGGTCGGCCGTGCCGGACACCGGTACACAGCCGCCACGATTCGCTCGGCGTGACGAACCGGCCGCCACGGCCAGTAGGTCGTCTCCCTTGGTCATCAGCCATGCACCGATGAGTTCGCAGCACGGGTGGCTGCGTAGCGGGCGAAGGTTTCCAGCAGGGACGGGTCGTCGATCGACCGTGCTTCGGCGACCGCGGCGACGTCGTTGCCTTGCAGGATGCGCTTGACCGGGACTTCGAGCTTCTTGCCCGTTCGGGTGTGCGGGATCGCCCGGACGACGATCACGTCGTCCGGTACGACGCGGGGCGAGACCGCCTCGCGGATCCGCCCGGCAATGCGCTCGCGGAGCGCGTCATCGAGCTCGGCGTGATCGGACAGTGCGACGAACAGCGGCATCCAGTACTCACCGTTCTGCTGCTCCGCCCCGATCACGAGAGCTTCTTCTACCTCCGGGAGTTCTTCGACGACGCGATAGATGTCGGCGGTACCGAACCGGATCCCGTTACGGTTCAGCGTGGAATCAGAGCGTCCGTGGACGATCACGGTGTTGCGTTCGGTGATGGTGACCCAGTCACCATGCCGCCAGACCCCGGGGTAGCTCTCGAAATAGGTCTCTCGGTAGCGGGCCCCGTCGCCGTCGTTCCAGAATCGGGTCGGCATGGACGGCATCGGCTGTGTCACCACCAACTCGCCCACGGCATCGCGCAGGCTGCGGCCGTCGGCGTCCCACGAGTCAAGGGCCACGCCCAGGTATGGGGCCGAGATCTCCCCGGCCCGCACCGGCAGGATCGGCACGAAGCCCGCGAACCCGCTGGCGACATCGGTGCCCCCTGTCACCGAGGCGAGCGGCACATCGCGGCCGACGTGATCGGCAACCCAGAAGTGCAACTCGGGAGCGACCACCGAGCCGGTGGCCCCGATCGTCCTCAGCCGAGACAGATCGTGGTCGGTGCCGGGCGACCGGCCGGCCCGGGCGCAGGCCTGGAGGTATGCCGGACTCGTGCCCAGCACGGTGACCTCGTGCCTGGCTGCGAGAGCCCACAGCGCGTCGTCGGTCGGGTACGACGGACTTCCGTCGTAGCAGACGATCGTCGCGCCGACGAGGAGGCCGCTCACGAGGGAGTTCCAGACCATCCAGCTCGGCGAGGTGTACCACAGGTACGTGTCGGAAGGCCCTAGGTCGAGATGGAGGGCCAGGGCTTTGAGGTGCTCGAGCACGACTCCACCGTGGCCGTGAACAAACCCCTTCGGCTTCCCGGTCGTCCCCGAGGAGAACAGCACCCAGAGGGGGTGGTCGAACCGCACGTGCGCGGGAGTCATGGCCGGCCCACCCCCGGTGACTGCCT
>RRBB01000450.1:0-4114 GCA_006543605.1 Rhodococcus sp. WS4 | reverse complement strand
TCGGTGCATCCGGGCGCAACCAGGCACTGACATCGACGGCCAGAACGATCCGGCCGCCACGATCACACGGGATCGTCAGCCCGCCGAGGGCGCGGCGCAGCCGAGTGAAATCTACTCTGCCGCAGTTGATTGCGTCGTACAGGGCGCCGTGACCGCGCCGGTGCTCGGCGGCCAGTGACAACTCGACCAGGGTGCGAACCGCGGTGCCGGAACACAGCAGCGCATCGGTCAACTCGAACAATGCATCACCTCGGGTCGGCAGACACCGGTAGAACTCTTCGCGGAACGACACCAGGTCGACACGCGGATCGGGGACCGATTCTTCCCCGACCGCCCACCGATCGGGCACACTGATACTCACGGCCACCGCCTGTTTTCGTCTCGAAAGTTCTGTGGAAGGAACCTCAAGATGATCAGGCGGTGGTCGCCTCATGCCGCGGCGACACGCCGAACAACACCAGCACCAACTGCCCCACGCGATGGCCGAGGTTAAACGACAAGCTCAGCGGGAACCCTGAAGATCTCCGAGACACTCGGCACCAGAACTGCCGGACTGCGCGGCCTGCTGATTTCACCGATGTTGGGCCTCGGTGGGCGCGCGATCACCCAGCTCCGGCCCCAGTGGGTCGAGAATTACGCGACGGCGCAGACCATCACCCACGACCACGACCGGCCGGTCATCAACGAAGGACTGCGATCCGTCATCGCGGTACCGGTGGTGGTCGGCGGCGGACCGCGCGCCATCATTAACGCCGCACTTCGTCAATCCGCCCCGCTCGGAGGTCGACTTTTAGACATGCCAAGTCGGGCCGGGAACCGACTCGCCGCCGAGATCACCATTCGAGACGAGGTCGATCGACGGGTCGAGTTGATCGACACACTTGTCGATGGTCGGCAAGCCCTTACAACAACGGCACTGATCGAAAACATCCGCGAAATCCACACCGAGCTGCGCGCACTGCTGCGCACCGCCCCGGACTCGACACTCGCGACGAGCGTGCACTCTCTCGCCGACAAACTCGCCGGTCTGTTCCGCGGCGACCTCCCCACCACCGAGGTCGCCTTGTCCGGCCGTGAGATCGACGTCCTCACCTATGTTGCTCTCGGCTGCACCAACTACGAAGTCGCGCAACGATTGTCGATCAAACCCGAAACGGTCAAGCATTATCTGCGCGGAGCGATGGGCAAGCTGGATGCCCGCTCCAGGGTCGAGGCGGTCTCGCGCGCTCGCCGACTCGGGCTCCTCCCATGACCCCTGCCGCATTTCGCGCGCGCGGCTCCCGCGACGGACAACAAGGTCACAGTCGCTGGGATCTGCCGGCGGCTGGACGGGCTGCCGCTACCATCCGAGGCACGCGGCGAATCAAGTCATCGTGCCTCTTCGCCGCGTATGGCGCTGTGCATGTGACGACGCGCTGCTGGGCGTCACTGACCGACGACCAACAGCGCCGCCATCTGTTGCGCTATCGGCTTGAATTTAAGATCCAGTACAGCGGGATCGACCTTGGGCGTGTCGTCGTCCCACGGCGGCGATACCACATGCTGCTCGCTCCCCACGGGCCGGTCACGGAGCCGCACTTCCGACCGAGAGATCGATCGGAAAGTCTTGTAGGGTCCCGGCGAAGTCGGGATTCACCGCGGCACTGCTGTTCACCATGGTGATGAGGCTGATCGCCAGAGTTAACGCGCACAACACGAGCAGGACCGGTAGGCGCGACCTCCGACGTCGCTGCAGAATCGAATTCACTACTTGATTATTTCAAGTATGTGGGTGAGATTGTCAAGTGTAGGGTGGAGTGATGAAGTCCTATGGGGAGTACTGCGCGCTGGCGAGGGCGCTGGATGTGATCGGTGACCGGTGGACGATGCTGGTGGTCCGCGAACTTCTGGTCGGACCGTGTAGATACTCGGATCTGTACAACGCGCTGCCCGGGATCGCCACGAACTTGCTGGTACAACGACTCCGGACACTCGAAGAGGCGGGAGTCGTCGCGTTGGCCCACGCGCCCGCGCCGGTCTCCGCGCGGGTCTATTCCCTCACCGAGTGGGGCCTGGGATTGCAACGGCCGCTGGTCGAACTCGCACGGTGGGGGGTGCCCTTGATGTCGACCGGAGCCGGCGAGGACCACAACAGGGGCCGGTGGCTGGTCTTCGCGATCATGGCATTGTATCCGGAAGCCGCTGCGCTGCAGGAGGAGTCTGGTTTCCCCGCCGTGACGGTACGGATCGATGCGGAGGACGACAGCCTGTTGCTCGTCTCCGGCTCGACGGGGGTCCGCACCTCGGTGACGAGCGGCGACGCGTCGGCCGACGTGATCGTGACGGGTTCGTCCGAGGAGGTGTTCCGCACGCTCTCCGGCGACCGGACAGAGGGCGCGCACGCTCGGGTCACGGGCAATACCGACGCGCTTCGACGATTCTTCGAGTTGACCGCGTCGGCGTTGACCGCCGACCGCCCCCTCGCCGGTCGGCACTCCTGATCGAGTTGGTCAGTTCAGCAGCGCAGCAATCACATCCGGCCGCTCAAGGGACAAGAAGTGGCCCGCGTCCGGAATGTGTAGGAACTCGGCGTCCGTCAGCAGCCGCGTGTTGTCGTGGCGGTCCGACGGCCTTGACCAGTCCTTGTCCCCGTAGACGACATGGACAGGAACCTTCACACGGGGATAGAGCGACCTGGCTGCGATGAGACTCGGCAGGTTGCCGTAGACGGCGCGCGCGACCGTGCTGTAGCCCGGCCTCCGTCCCACTGCGAGCAGTTCGTTCACGTACTCGTCAGTCAAGGCGGACGGGTCGACGAGCCCGCCCCTGAGGATCGCACGCATGACGGGTTTCGGTTCGACGCCCGCGAACGTCGGCCCCACGCCGGGCGCCAGAATGCCGGAGATGATGACGCGAGCCAGCAGGCTGGATCGTGCGATCCCACCCGCGTAGTCATAGGGATTGACCGCGATCACGCGTCGAACTCGATCGGGGAGGTCGGCCGCAGAAGTGAGCGCGAGCACCGCACCCATCGACTCGCCGACCAGCGTGACGTCGTCGAGATCGAGTTCGTCGATCAACCTCTCGACCGCGCGTCGCATGGCGGGCTCCTGGTAGGAGGCGCCTGGCTCGATGTCCGAGTAGCCCATTCCCGGGAGGTCGAGCGCGTACACAGAGTGCGTCGGCAGCAGCAGAGGAATGAGACGCTGGAAATGCTCTGCCTGGGTGCGCACCGTGTGCAGCAGGACGAGGGGCGAGCCCGTTCCACCTTCCAGATACCTCAGCCGTGCGGAGCCCGGCCCGTCGTACGCCAGGTACCGGCTTCGTGTGCCGTCGATCGTCACGCCCGATTCTGACCCGTTGACAGTGATGTTCGTGTCCTTCCGTCCGCCTCGCGTTCCGCGACGTTCGATCCTGGTTGCTTGATTATTTCAAGTTCTGCCGTCGATTGGCAAGTGTGCGCCGATCCGACACGGTCGACGCACAGCCATGGAGGGACGATCTGGCGATCCGGAGGTTGTGGGATCCACCCGGTCTGCGGTCTCTTCGCTACTCAATGCTTCCTACTCCGAACTCGCCCTCGAACCTCACTGATTACGGACAC
The DNA here is from genome assembly GCA_006543605.1 of Rhodococcus sp. WS4. Taxonomy (GTDB): domain Bacteria; phylum Actinomycetota; class Actinomycetes; order Mycobacteriales; family Mycobacteriaceae; genus Rhodococcus_F. The sequence goes on along the minus strand of RRBB01000450.1, from coordinate 531 downwards.
CGATTGTGTCTCAGACCAGGTTGACAGACATCCCAGGAGCTTAGATGTCAAGCAGCAACCTTTTCGGTGCGATGGGACCAGGCGGTGGCTTCGTCGTAGGTGGTACGGGTTTTGAGACAGCCGTGCAGGATTCCGACGAGCCGGTTGGCGAGTTGGCGCAGCGCGGGGTTGTGGTCGAGGCCCCGGTCGCGTTGCTGGTCGTAGTAGGCGCGGGCGCCGGGCGAGGCTTGCAGCGAGCTGAAGGCTTGGGACATGAGGGCGTCGATGAGCCGGTCGTTGTGCACGAACCGGGCCAGGACGACCTTCTTCTTGCCCGAGGCGCGGGTGATCGGGCTGGTGGCGGCGTAGTTCTTGCGGGCTTTGGCGGTGGAATAGCGGCCGGGGTCGTCGCCGAATTCGGCGAGCTGAATCGTCCCGGGTTTGATGCGCACCTTCTTTCTTGGGAAGGTAATCCTTATGCCGAATGTCTATCCAGCCGAGGTGCGAGAGAAGGCCGTGCGCCTGGTCCTCGAGCACCGTGGTGACTACGCC
>RRBB01000044.1:0-62985 GCA_006543605.1 Rhodococcus sp. WS4 | reverse complement strand
GGGGCGGGTGGTGAACGAGAACTGCCGCAGCGCAGTGAACCCGGCATCGGCCATCAGCTAGCCCACCCCCAACCGTGCCGCCGCATCACCGCATCGCCGCATCGCCGCATCGCGCGCAAGTCGACGTTGATTCCGCTTCGACCGCAATGGGTGGAAGCGGCCGGAAAATGAAGCGAGCACTGCCATGACGTCATCCATCAGCTCCTCTACCAGCGACTTGTCCCCATGTTCACGCAGGACCTCGACCTTAACGCCGACCGCCGACAGGTAACGTTCGATCCACGCCACCGGAAACCCGCGCCAACCGATCCCGCCACACCACCCGCACCACCGTGAAGCGGCCCTTGGCTGCGTCGTCGAGCATCCGATTCAGTCCCGCTCGAGTCTCTCCCGCAGACCTGAACCACGATCGGTGTAGACCCGGTACACGGTGCCGGTGGCACTCTCACGCAGCATCTTCTCCTGATGGGTGAGCGAGGATTCCTGACCGGTCGAGCCGGACACCCGGCAGTGCAACGCTTCCGCCCTGTCGGCTGGAACACTCTCCGGTGTGGGTCGACCCCGGTAGACGTCGAGATCCTCCCGACGAAGACTCGCTGACCGGAACGTGTACGCCGAGACGGTAACCGGCCCTCCGGCGCGGCCTTCCGGACCCCACCACCGACATGCTCGGGTATGCCGCCGCCTCGCCGATGCACATGATCCGTTAGCAACAGGAAGGATTAGGAAGTATTAGGGATTACGGTAACAGCTGAGAGCCTGACTGAGGGTGGTGCGTGTATCCAGTGCCGTGCGCAAATGTTTCGACTCGAGCTCGCTGTCCTTGATCAGAGTTTCACGAAGCCAAGACATTTCGAGATGAACACGCACCGCGCGACGAGCTCGTTCGGCTGAAACGGCTTGACGATGTAGTCGTCGGCTCCGTGGTTCAGTCCGTCGATGGTCGACTCCGTTCCCGCTCGAGCGGTGAGCAGAATGACCGGCAGGCGTGCCGTCGACTGCTCCGATCGCAGTTCTCGGAGGAAGTCGATGCCGTCGCGACCGGGCAGCATGATGTCGCTGAGCACGAGATGCGGCGGGCGGGCGGCGACGTGTTTCAGCGCGGACTCCGTGTCGGCGACGGCGTCGACGTCCCAGCCCTGCTCCTGCAGCAATCGTGTGAGGTACGCCCGCAGGTCCGGATGGTCTTCGACGAGCAGGATGCGGCGGCGGTCCGCCCCGAGTTCGTTCGAGGCCGCGACCTCGGCGGACGGTTCCCGCTGTTCGACGTCACCGAAGGCCGTCACCGCGGCGACGGGTCGGTCGTCCGCGCGCGGGGACACGCCGTCCGGCGCCGGGATCCGCGGTACGCGGACGGTGAAGGTGCTGCCCCGGCCCGGTACGCTGTCGAGATCGACGGAACCGCCGAGCGCAGCGGCGAAATCGGCCACCAGGGAAAGTCCGATACCGACGCCGCCGCTGCCCGACCCGCCGGCCTCGACGCGGTAGAACCTGCGGAATACGCGTTCCCGTTCTTCGGCGGGGATTCCCACACCCGTGTCGGTCACGCTCAGCACCAGCTGGTCGGCGTCCTGGTGGAGCGCGACGGACACGGATCCGGACCGGGTGTACTTGACCGCGTTCGACACGAGGTTCAGCACGATCTTCACCCACATCTCGCGGTCCAATTCGACCGGACCGGAGCCTTCGTCGACATCGGCCCGGAGCGCGAGTCCGGCCTGCACAGCGGCGGAATCGAACATGCTCACGCAGGCGGCCGTCAGCCGGCCGACGTCGGTCGGCTCCGCGCGGGGCGGAAGCTGACCGGCTTCCGCCTTTGACAGATCGAGTAGGTCGTCGACGAGCTGCTGCAGCCGGACCGCCGCCCGGTAGGCGGCCGCGATCGCATCGCGCTGATCCGCGGGCGACTCGTCCCCGGTCTGCTCGCGCAGAGTCTCGAGGGGTCCGAGCAGCAGGGTCAGCGGGGTACGGAACTCGTGACTGACGTTCTGGAAGAACCGCGTCTTCGCCGCGTCGAGTTCCGCCAGAGCAGCGGCGCGGTCCCGTTCGAACTCGTAGGCCAGAGCGTCCGCGATCAGGGTCGACACCTTCGCCGTGACCAGCTCGGCGAAGCTCCGATACGCGTCGTCGAACGCGCGATACGGACTGATCCCGAGCACCAGCACACCCACCGGCTCCGCGTGACCCGTCACGATCAATGGGCACAGCCGCACCTCCGTCACCGCCTTCGACCCGGCGGGCTCGAACGACTCGCCCGGCGCCCGGACACGGTGGCGGGTGAGGTCGGTCGCCGGGATCTGGGCCGGCTTGATCTCACCGTCGTCGTCCACCCCTGCGGCACCGACGAGCACGAGGTCCTCGGCGGCGTCGTCATCCGAGCGGCCGACGACCTCGCGACGGAGATAGATCGCGGCCAGTGGAACGTCTTGTCCGCTGTCGCCGAGTACCCGCACGACCGCACGGCAGGCATCGACGAGCGGATCGTCGCCGCCTGCCGTGGATACCGTGCCCAGTTGCCGCAGGGTCTCCAGTCGACGCTCCCCGAGCACGGTCGCGGTCACATCGGTCGTCGCCACGAAGACCCCGGCGACATTCCCGTCCTCGTCCTGCACCGGACTGTAGGAGAACGTCCAGTACGTCTCCTCGAGGTACCCGTGCCGCAGCAGGTACAGCGGCTGTTTCTCCGTGTAGGTCGCTGCGCCGCCCGACATCACCTGTTCGGCGAGCGGTCCCACTTCGTCCCAGATCTCCGCCCAGCACTGCGCCCCGGGTTCACCGATCGCGGCCGGATACTTGGCGCCGAGGACCCGCGTGTACGCGTCGTTGAAGATCTGCACGAGCTCAGGCCCCCACCAGAGCAACATCGGGACCTCGGAGGGCAGCACTGTCCGTACTGCCGCCCGCAATTCGACGGACCAGCTCTCGACCGGCCCCAGCGGCGTGGCCGCCCAATCGGTGCGGCGTAGCCGCTCCCGCGTCTCGCCCGACCCGGCGAACAACCGATCCGCCGACCAGGAATTACCGAAACCCGAGCCAGTCACATCCATGGACCTTTCGCCGACTGCCGGTCGCCCGGCCGCCATCCAGTTGTCATCATTGAAATGATCACCCAGCAGCGCATCCCACCGCCACTTCTATGTTCCGACATTCGGAAGTGAAGTTGGAAACGAGTGACCTGTCCGCCACGGTAAGTGGGTCGTGAGCCACATCACAGCCCACCTCCGAGGAAGAGCAGGTCCCGCGCATGCAATTCGACCTACGCGAACGCATCGACAACAGTCCGATGACGCGTTACCAATGGGGCGCCATCGCCATCTGCGGTCTACTCAACGTGCTCGACGGCTTCGACGTCCTCGTCATGGCCTTCACCGCGCAGTCGGTGTCGCAGGAATGGGGCCTGTCGGGCTCGGTCGTCGGCCTCCTGCTCAGCGCCGGACTGTTCGGCATGGCCGCCGGGTCACTGTTCCTGGCGCCGTGGGCCGACACCATCGGTCGCCGCGCCATGATCCTGCTGTGCCTGGCGCTCGCGTCGACGGGCATGCTGCTGTCGGCGGTCAGCCAGAACGCGATCCAGCTCGGCCTGCTCCGCGCACTCACCGGCGTCGGCATCGGCGGAATCCTCGCCAGCAGCAACGTCATTGCCAGTGAGTACGCGTCGAACCGCTGGCGCGGGCTGGCCGTGAGCCTCAACTCCACCGGCTACGCCGTCGGCGCGACGATCGGCGGAATCATCGCGGTCGTGCTGCAGAATTCGCTCGGCTGGCGCGCGGTGTTCCTGTTCGGCGGGCTGTGCACGGCCGCGATCATTCCCGTCGTCTATGCGCGGCTTCCCGAATCGATCGACTTCCTGCTCGTCCGGCGACCGGCCAACGCCCTCGACCGCATCAACGCCTTCGCCGTGCGGGTCGGTCAACCGCGGCTCGACGACCTGCCCGCACCGCGTGCCACCGCCACGGCCGACGCCGGCTTCGCGGTGCGCGTCCTCCTGTCGCCCGAGCGGCGACGCAGCACGCTGCTGGTGTGGTTCGCGTTCTTCATGGCGATGTTCGGCTTCTACTTCGTCACCAGCTGGACCCCGAAACTGCTCGTCGAGGCGGGCATGTCCGCGAACCAGGGCGTCACCGGCGGAGTGCTCCTCAACCTCGGCGGCATCTTCGGCGCCACCCTGCTCGGGGCGCTGTCCGCACGCTTCGCCCTGAAGCGCGTGCTCATCGCCTACATGGCGATCGCGGGCGTGCTTCTCGTCGTCTTCGTGCCCGCCACCGCGTCCATCGTCATCGCGTTCGGGCTCGGTGCCCTGATCGGCGTCTTCGCCAACGGCTGCATCGCCGGGCTGTACGCGATCACGCCGTCGGTCTACTCACCTGCCGTCCGGGCCACCGGCGTCGGCTGGGGAATCGGCATTGGCCGCGTCGGCGCCATCGCGTCACCGATCGTCGCGGGCGCCCTTCTCGACCGCGACTGGTCGCCCACCCAGCTGTACATCCTCGTCGCCGCGTCCTTCGTCCTCGCCGGACTCGCCGTCTCGCGGTTGCGGTTCGAGAAGACCGGCGTGGACGCCGGCGCCACCGCGGCTGCTCCGCTGGGCGCTTCGCGCCCGTGAGTGGTTGACGAGTGCAGAGACTCGTTAACCACTCACGGGGGCGAAGAACGGTGAGTGGTTGACCGGCAACGGCTTTCCACTGTCGAGGATCTCCGCGGTGTGGCCGCCGAACATCCCATGTGAGTGGCAATGCGTGCGCCGGCACACATTGCCACTCACATGGGGGTCAGCCGTGGACGTGGAGAGGTTTGCCGGCCACTGCCAGCAGGGCCTCACCGAGTGCCTCGCCCTGCGTGGGATGGGCGTGCACGAACTTCGCCGCCTGGGCCGCGTCGACCTGGAAGTTGTACATCAGCTGCGCCTCACCGATCAGCTCGCCGACGCGGTCGCCGACCATGTGCACGCCGACCACGACACGGTTCGGCGCCACGACGAGTGTGACCGCGCCCGACGTCTTCAGGATCTGACTCTTGCCGTTGCCGGCCAGGTCGTAGGTGACGGTCTCGATGCCGTCACCGAACTTCTCCCGCGCCGCGGTCTCGGTCAGCCCGACGGACGCCACCTCGGGGTGGGAGTAGGTGACCCGCGGGATCCCGGTCTCGTCGATGACGTCCGGACGGAGCCCGGCGATCTCCTCAGCCACGAAGATGCCCTGCTGGAAACCGCGGTGCGCGAGCTGCAGCCCGGGGACGATGTCGCCGACCGCGTAGACGTTCGGCACCGTGGTGCGCAGTCGGTCGCTGGTCACCACGAATCCCCTGTCGAGGACCACACCGGTCTCCTCGTATCCCATCGAGGCAGTGTTCGGACCGCGCCCCACCGCGACCAGCATTACGTCGGCGTCGAGCACGTCACCGGAGTCGAGGGTGACGGACACCGAATCGTCGTCCTGCGCCACCTCGGTCACCCGGACACCGGTCTTCGCGGCGATCTTGCGACGACGGAACGCCCGCTCGAGATACTTGGACACCGTCTCGTCCTCGTTCGGCACCAGCCTCGGCATCGCCTCGACGATCGTGACCGACGCGCCGAACGACGCCCACACACTGGCGAATTCGACGCCGATGACGCCACCGCCGAGGATGATCGCCTTCTTCGGGACGGACGGCAGCACGAGCGCCTGGTCGCTGGTGACGACCCTGCCACCGATGGCGATACCCGGCAGCGTCTTCGGGGACGAACCCGTCGCCAAAACGACGGAGGCACCGATGATCAGCTCGCCGTCGACCTCGACACCGTTGGGCCCGACCAACCGTCCGCGGCCGTTGACGACGGTGATGCCGTACGAGTCGACGAGGCCCTGCAAGCCCTTGTGCAACCGGGTGACGATCGTGTTCTTGTAGCTCAGCACCTTCTCGAGGTCGACACCCTCGAACGTGGCATCGACACCGAACTGTGAAGCGGTGCGGGCACTGTCGGCGACCTCGGCGGAGTGCAGCAGCGCCTTGGTCGGGATGCACCCCTGATGCAGGCAGGTGCCACCGAGTTCGTTCTCTTCGATCAGAATCACCGAGCGGCCCAGTTCGGCCGAACGGATGGCGGCAGCGTACCCGCCGGAACCACCGCCGAGGATGACGACGTCTGCAGATCGGTTGGACATGGGAAACTCCTAGCTGGACGAGACGGGGGATGAGTTCAGAGGGCCGAGGTGGCGGCGACGGCCTCCGCGTGCAGGCGGCCGGCCCGATACGACGACCGGACGAGCGGACCGGACAGGACGCCGAGGAATCCGATCTCACGGGCGGTTTCGTCGAGCATGACGAACTCCTCGGGTTTCGCCCACCGCTCCACGGGATGGTGCCGGGCCGACGGACGCAGATACTGGGTGATCGTGATCAGCTGACAGCCGGCCGCATGCAGGTCCCGGAGGGCCTGGATCACCTCGTCCGTGGTCTCCCCCAGCCCGAGGATCAGGTTCGACTTGGTGATCAGACCGTCCTCCCGCGCGCGGGTGATCACGTCGAGGGAGCGCTCGTACGTGAACGCGGGCCTGATGCGACGGAAGACCCGGGGAACGGTCTCCACGTTGTGCGCCAGCACTTCCGGGCGGGTGTCGAACACTTCGCGGAGCTGCGCCGGGTCGGCGTTGAAGTCGGGGATCAGCAGTTCGACGCCGGTCCCCGGGCACAGCTCGTGAATCTGCCGGACGGTCTCGGCGTACAGCCAGGCACCGCCGTCGGGCAGATCGTCGCGGGCGACCCCGGTGACGGTGGCGTACCGAAGTCCCATGGACTGCACCGATTCCGCGACCCGCCTCGGCTCACCCCGATCCAGGTCTGCCGGCTTGCCGGTGTCGATCTGGCAGAAGTCGCACCGCCGGGTGCACTGGCTCCCGCCGATGAGGAAGGTCGCCTCCCGGTCCTCCCAGCATTCGAAGATGTTGGGGCATCCTGCTTCCTGACACACCGTGTGCAGGTTCTCCCGTTCGACGAGCGCGGCGAGCTTCCGGTACTCGGGCCCGGTCCGCACCTGCACCTTCATCCACGAAGGTTTGCGTTCGACCGGGGTCTGGGCATTGCGGATCTCGAGGCGGAGCAGGCGTCTGCCGGCCGGGGCGAGCGGAGCGACGGGGAATGATGCCGGACTGACGGGTGATGCCGGAGTGACTGGGTGATGGGGAGGTGGTCATGGAGGAGCTCCTTCGAACGGCCGAGACCGATCGGTATGGAATTTCGGGCGGCGCGCGGGACGGCGTCACTCGACGGGAAGTGTGAGGGGAAGGCGAGCACACGACGACAACCGTTGCAATTGTGGCTATCTGGGCTCTCATCGCTGTGCGTGTGCGGTCACGTCCGAGCGAGGATCAGTCGAGGATGCCAAATGACGAGGCAATTTGGCAACACCGTCGGCGCCTGGCGGCCGCGGGGGAATCCGGGGGAGACAAACCTGCGGAGCCTGTGTACTGTTTGGCCAACCACAACTGAAGACGCCGTTGACGCGCAGCGGGAGAACCTCCTTTTCGGAGGCGCCGTAGGAGCAACTTCCTCCCCGGGAATCTCTCAGGCCCCAGTACCGCAGCGCAGAGGCAACTCTGGAGAAAGAATCGGCCGCACGGCCGGAACTTACCGAAGGTGAAGAGCGCGCCGCGCACGCGGTACGCCCAAACTCTCAGGTTTCAGGACAGAGCGGGGAGGTGCCCCCTTGTCGATGTCCGGTGCGGTCCGGACTCAACGAAACCGGAGTCACCTCGTGTCAGCAGATCCCCGTATCACGCCTCTCGGCGCGCCCCTCACCAGCGATTTTCCGTCACGCCACATCGGCCCCGACGCTTCCGCCACCCAGCGCATGCTCGGCGCCCTCGGGTACGACACGCTCGATCAGCTCATCGACGCGGCGGTGCCCGACCAGATCCGCAGCTCGGAGGCCATGGACCTGCCCGCGGCGCGGTCCGAGCAGCAGGTGCTCTCCGACCTTCGGACGCTGTCGGAGCGCAACGAGACCCGCGTGCAGATGATCGGCCTCGGCTATTCCGACACCATCACCCCCGCGGTGTTGCGCCGGAACATGCTCGAGTCGCCGGCCTGGTACACGGCGTACACCCCGTATCAGCCGGAAATCTCCCAGGGCAGGCTCGAGGCGCTGCTCACGTTCCAGACCGTCATCGAAGACCTGACGGCCCTCCCCCTCGCCGGCGCATCACTGCTGGACGAGGCCACCGCGGTGATGGAAGCGGTGCTGCTGATGCGGCGCGCGAACAAGGCGAAGGCCGGCACGAACCGGGTCGTCGTCGACGCCGACTGCCTGCCGCAGACCCTCGCGGTGGTGCGCGGCCGGGCCAAGTCGGTGGGCATCGACGTCGAGGTGACCGACTTCGCCGGCGGACTCCCGGACGGTGACCTGTTCGGCGTCGTGTTCCAGGCGCCCGGCGCGAGCGGACACGTGCGCGACCTGGCCCCGCTCATCGCCGCCGCCAAGGAGCGTGGTGCGCTCACCACGGTCGCGGCCGACCTGCTGTCGCTGACGCTCCTCACCCCGCCCGGTGAGCAGGGCGCCGACATCGCGGTGGGATCCGCCCAGCGTTTCGGTGTTCCCCTGTTCTTCGGCGGGCCGCACGCGGGCTACATGGCCGTGCGCAGCGGGCTCGAGCGCATGCTCCCCGGCCGGCTCGTCGGGGTGTCCGTCGACGTCGACGGCAAGCCCGCGTACCGGCTGGCACTGCAGACCCGCGAACAGCACATCCGCCGCGACAAGGCGACCAGCAACATCTGCACGGCGCAGGCGCTCCTCGCCAACGTCGCCGCCATGTACGCCGCCTACCACGGTCCGGAAGGGCTGCGTGCCATAGCGACTCGGGTACACGGACACGCGACCGCCCTCGCGGGCAGCCTCCGCGCTGCCGGACAGTCGGTGGTCCACGACAGCTTCTTCGACACCGTGCTGGTGCGCGTTCCGGCCGGGGCGCGGGAGGTCGTCGACCGCGCCGACCGCGATGGCATCAACCTGAGACTGGTCGACGCGGACCACGTCGCGATCGCCTGCGACGAGTGCACCACCGACGAGATCGTGGGCCGTGTGCTGTCCGCGTTCGGCGCCGGAGTCCAGGCGGGCACGGTCTCGCAACTGCCACAGGCTCTGCTGCGGACGTCGAACTACCTGCGGCACCCCGTGTTCCACGAGCACCGGTCCGAGACGGCGATGCTGCGCTTCCTGCGTGCGCTTTCGGACAAGGACCTCGCCCTCGACCGCACCATGATCCCGCTGGGCTCCTGCACGATGAAGCTCAACTCCGCCGTGGAGATGGAGCCGATCAGCTGGCCCGGGTTCGCGTCCATCCACCCGTTCGCCCCGGTCGAGCAGACCAGCGGCTACCTGCAGCTCATCCGCGGGCTCGAGCGGTGGCTGAGCGAGCTCACCGGATACGACCGGGTCTCGTTGCAGCCCAACGCCGGATCGCAGGGCGAGCTCGCCGGACTGCTGGCCATCAACGGCTACCACGACAGCCTCGGAGAACTCGACCGGGACATCTGCCTCATCCCGCAGTCCGCGCACGGCACCAACGCCGCGTCCGCGGTGCTGGCCGGCATGCGGGTCGTGGTGGTCGCGACGGCGTCGAACGGCAACATCGACTTGGACGATCTGCGCGCGAAGATCGCTGCGCACGAAGGCAAGATCGCCGCGATCATGCTGACCTACCCGTCCACGCACGGTGTGTACGAGAACGACGTGCGGACGGTGTGCGATCTCGTGCACGAGGCCGGCGGTCAGGTGTACGTCGACGGCGCCAACCTCAACGCTCTCGTCGGTCTGGCCCAGCCCGGAAAGTTCGGCGGCGACGTGTCGCACCTGAACCTGCACAAGACGTTCTGCATCCCGCACGGCGGCGGTGGCCCCGGTGTCGGGCCGGTCGCGGTGCGCAAGCATCTGGCGCCGTTCCTGCCCGGCAACCCGCTCGGCGGCGATCAGCTCGGCACCCCGGTGTCGGCGGCGAACTACGGGTCCGCCGGGATCCTGCCGATCACCTGGGCGTACATCGCCCTGATGGGCCCGGAGGGGCTGACGGAGGCCACCAAGACCGCGGTGCTGGCCGCCAACTACGTCGCGAAGGCGCTCGACGCGCACTTCCCCGTCCTCTACACCGGGCCCTCCGGTCTGGTGGCGCACGAGTGCATCCTGGACCTGCGCCCGGTCACGAAGGCGACCGGTGTGACCGCCGAGGATGTGGCGAAGCGGTTGATCGACTACGGTTTTCACGCCCCCACCCTGTCGTTCCCCGTCAACGGCACGCTGATGGTGGAGCCGACCGAATCCGAGGATCTGGCCGAGCTCGACCGCTTCATCGAGGCGATGATCTCGATCCGCCGCGAAATCGATCTGGTCGGCGACGGCGTCTGGCCGCTCGAGCGCAGCCCGCTGCGTCAGGCCCCGCACACCGCGGAACAGGTCACCGCCGACAACTGGGATCTGCCCTACCCGCGCCACCTCGCCGCCTTCCCGGTCGCGCCGCTTCGCGGCGGCAAGTACTGGCCTCCGGTGCGCCGCATCGACGGCGTGCACGGCGACCGCAACCTCGTGTGCTCGTGCCCCGCGCCCGAGGCCTTCGAGAACACCACCGACATCGATTCTCCGGCCATCGCCGAGACCCCCGAGGAGGCCTTCGCATGACCCTCACCACCACCCCCGCGTCCCCGCTCCTGGGCGAGCACGGTGCGCTCGGCGCACACTTCACCGACTTCGCCGGCTGGCAGATGCCGCTGAAGTACGACAGCGAACTCGCCGAACACCATGCCGTCCGCAAGACCGCCGGACTGTTCGACCTGTCGCACATGGGTGAGATCGCCTTCACCGGACCCGAATCCGGTGCACTGCTGGATTACGCACTCGCCGGCGAGCTGTCGAAGATCGGCGTCGGCCGCGCGAAGTACTCGCTGCTCTGCAACGCGGACGGCGGCGTGATCGACGACCTCGTCGTCTACCGTCTCGCCAACGAGCATTTCCTCGTGGTCGCCAACGCCGCGAACGCTCCGGCGGTGTCCCGCGAACTGGTGGCCCGCGCCGAGGGCTTCTCGGCAACGGTCGACGACCAGTCGGCGGAGACCGCGCTGATCGCCGTGCAGGGACCGGCCGCCCAGGAGATCGTGCAGTCCCTCGTCCCCGACCCTCAGGTGGAGGCTGTCGCGGACCTGAAGTACTACGCTGTGACCCGCGCGGTCGTCGCCGGCATCGACGTCCTCCTCGCCCGCACCGGCTACACCGGCGAGGACGGATTCGAGCTCTACGTCCCGAACGACCAGGCCGTGCAGTTGTGGCGCGCGCTTCTCGACGCCACCGCGGCTCGCGGCGGCGTGCCCGCGGGTCTCGCCTGCCGCGACACCCTGCGGCTGGAGGCCGGGATGGCGCTCTACGGGCACGAGCTGACCCTCGACACGAACCCGTACGAGGCCGGTCTCGGCAAGGTGGTCCGGCTGAACAAGGAGTTCGTCGGCCGGAATGCCCTGCAGACGTTGTCGGACAAGGCCCCGCAGCGGGTGCTCGTCGGCCTCGCGGGCACCGGTCGCCGGGCCGCCCGCGCCGACTACACCGTCCATGACGCGTCCGGCGAAACCGCGGTCGGCACGATCACCTCCGGGGCCCTGTCGCCGACGCTCGGACATCCGATCGCGCTGGCGTTCGTCGACATCGCGCTCCGCGAGCCCGGCACCGAACTGACCGTCGACATCCGCGGCAAGAAGGAACCGTTCGTGGTCGCCCCGTCGCCGTTCTACCGCCGTTCCTGAACCGTCCCCACATCCTTCAGCCCTAAAGAGGTAGAACCATGCCTTCAGCAGTCTTCCCCGACGACCGCAGCTACACCGACGACCACGAGTGGGTCCTGATCACGCCGGGCGCCGCTCTCCCCGACGAGCCCGTCCGCGTCGGCATCACCTCCGTCGCCGTCAACTCGCTCGGCGAACTCGTCTTCGTCGATCTGCCCGAGGTCGGTGCCACCATCGTCGCCGGCGAGGCGTGCGGTGAGGTCGAGTCGACCAAGACGGTCTCCGAGCTGTACCCGCCGGTCAGCGGTCGCGTGACCCTGATCAACTCCGCCGCCGTCGACGACCCCGGCCTGGTCACCTCGGACCCGTACGGGGAGGGCTGGCTGTTCGCCGTCCAGCCGTCCGACGCCGGCGAGCTTCTCACCGCCGCCGAGTACGCGGAGAAGAACGGAGTGCAGGCATGAGCGTCCTCGACCGCGATCTCGCCGATTTCGATCCCGATGTTGCCGCACTGATCGGCAAGGAACTGGAGCGTCAGCGCACCGGCCTCGAGATGATCGCGTCGGAGAACCACGCGCCGCTCGCGGTCATGCAGGCGCAGGGTTCCGTGCTGACCAACAAGTACGCCGAGGGGTACCCCGGACGCCGCTACTATGGCGGGTGCGAGCACGTCGACTCCATCGAGCAGCTCGCCATCGACCGCGTCAAGGCCCTCTTCGCCGCCGAATACGCCAACGTGCAACCGCATTCCGGCGCCACCGCGAACGCGTCGGTGATGCACGCGCTGATCAAGCCGGGCGACACGATCCTCGGTCTCTCGCTCGCCGACGGCGGCCACCTCACTCACGGCATGCGCCTGAACTTCTCCGGCAAGCTCTACAACGTGGCGGCGTACGGGGTGTCCGAGAAGGACTACCTGATCGACATGGACGAGGTCGCGAAGGCGGCCCGCGAACACCGTCCGCAGCTGATCATCGCCGGCTGGTCGGCCTACCCGCGCCAGTTGGACTTCGCCCGATTCCGGGAGATCGCGGACGAGGTCGGCGCCTACCCGATGGTCGACATGGCCCATTTCGCCGGACTCGTGGCCGCCGGATTCCACCCGTCTCCCGTGCCGCACGCGCACGTCGTCACGTCGACGACGCACAAGACCCTCGGCGGGCCCCGCGGCGGAATCATCCTGACCGATGATGCGGCCATCGCGAAGAAGATCAACTCCGCTGTCTTCCCCGGCCAGCAGGGCGGACCGCTCGAGCACGTGATCGCCGGTAAGGCAACGGCATTCAAGATGGCCGCCGAACCCGCGTTCGCGGAACGCCAGGAACGCTGCCTCGACGGGGCGAAGGTACTCGCCGAGCGACTCAGCCGCCCCGACGTCAAGGAAGCCGGAATCAGCGTCCTCACCGGCGGCACGGACGTGCACCTCGTCCTCGTCGACCTCCGCGATGCCGACATCGACGGACAGCAGGCCGAGGACCGGCTGGACGCGATCGGAATCACCGTCAACCGCAACGCCGTTCCGTTCGACCCGCGGCCGCCGATGGTGACGTCCGGCCTGCGGATCGGCACACCGGCCCTCGCGGCGCGCGGCTTCGGCCGGGACGATTTCGTGAAGGTCGCCGACCTGATCGCCCAGGCCCTCGTCGCCCCCGCCGACGCGGACACGGCCGGACTGGCAGCCCAGGTCCGCGTGCTCGCGGACAAATACCCCCTCTACCCGGGTCTGTAACTCGTGACGATGCTCCCCGCTTCGATCCTTCCATCCGCTCCTCACTCCGTTCCTCGCTGCGCTGCGGTACTCGTTGCGATGCTCCGGAAGGACCTCACCTCGTGACGATCAGTGTGTTCGACCTGTTCTCCGTCGGAATCGGTCCGTCCAGCTCGCACACGGTCGGGCCGATGCGGGCGGCGGGCACGTTCGTCGACGACCTCGACACACTCGCACTTCTCGGGGACGTCGCTGGTGTCCGCGTCGATCTGTTCGGATCGCTCGCGGCCACTGGCGCCGGCCACGGCACCATGTCGGCGATCTTCCTCGGTCTCGAGGGGTACCGGCCGGAGACCATCGCCACCGAGGAGATGGAAACGCGGCTGGACGCGGTGCGGGCGAGCCGGCGGATCCGCCTCGCCGGTGTGGTGGACATTCCGCTCCCGGAGGACGAGATGGTGCTGCATCCGTTGACCGTCCTCGACTTCCACCCCAACGCCATGACGCTCACCGCGACGGGGGCGAACGGCCGTGAACTGTATGCGCAGACGTACTATTCGATCGGCGGCGGGTTCGTCGTCACCGGCGACGAGCCGGACGTGTCCGTCGGCGCCGTCGCGAACACGCTGTCGTTCGGGTCGGCGCGCGAGTTGCTGGACCTCACCGAGCACTACGGGCTCACGATCAGCGAGGTCATGCTCGAACACGAACGGGCCCTCCGTCCCGAGTCGGAGGTCCGGGCGCGGCTTCTCCACATCCGCGACGTGATGGTCGAGTGCCAGCGACGCGGCATCGGCCGGGACGGGTATCTGCCCGGAAGTCTGCGGGTGCGTCGCCGCGCCCGCGGCTGGTACGAGCGGCTGAACGTCGAAGACCCCGAACGTGATCCCGCGTTCGCGGAGGACTGGGTGAACCTGGTGGCCCTCGCCGTCAACGAGGAGAACGCCTCCGGCGGCAGGATCGTCACCGCCCCCACCAACGGTGCCGCCGGCATCATCCCGGCGGTGTTGCACTACGCGGTGCACTACACCCCCGCCGGAAAGTCCGATCCGGACGACACGGCGGCGCGGTTCCTGCTGGCGGCGGGGGCGGTCGGTTCTCTGTACAAGGAGCGGGCGTCGATCTCCGGTGCCGAGGTGGGCTGCCAGGGTGAGGTGGGGTCCGCCGCGTCCATGGCCGCCGCCGGTCTCGCCGAGATCCTCGGCGGCAGCCCGGAACAGGTGGAGAATTCGGCGGAGATCGCGATGGAACACAGTCTGGGTCTGACGTGTGATCCCATCGGGGGTCTGGTGCAGATCCCCTGCATCGAGCGCAACGCCATCTCGGCGGGCAAGGCGATCAACGCCGCCCGCATGGCACTGCGCGGCGACGGCACCCACCGCGTCAGCCTGGATCAGGTGATCGAGACGATGCGGGCCACCGGCGCCGACATGAGCTCGAAGTACAAGGAGACCTCCACCGGCGGTCTCGCCGTCAACGTGTCGGTGAACCTCGTGGAATGCTGACGCACATCTCCTGAGACAAAGGGGCATTCACGGTGCCGGGATCCGATCGGGATCCCGGCACCGTGGTCATGCAGGTGCGGGCTGCAACAGACCGATCCGGTCGAATCGCTCCGCACGTTCGGAGAGTCGCTGCGTGGTGTCGGCCGCGTCGAGGCGCGACAGCTCGCGGTGAAGGACCGCACCGACCCGCGTGCAGAATGCCGCGGATTCCTCGGCGGCGTCGGGGAATTCGGGGATCACCTCGTCCACGATGCCGCTCGCGAGGAGGTCGGACGACCGGATGCCCTGCCGTGCGGCCATGTCCGGGGCGTGCTCCACGTCGTGGTGCAGAATCGCGCTCGCGCCCTCGGGAGGCAGGGGTGAGAGCCAGCCGTGCTGGGCGGCGAGCACCCGGTCCGCCGGAATCAGGGCGAGCGCGCCGCCACCGGTGCCCTGGCCGAGCAGCAGGGAGATGGTGGGGACGTCGAGTGAGACCATGTCCGCGATGCAGCGCGCGATCTCACCGGCGAGGCCGCCTTCCTCGGCTTCCTTCGACAGTGCCGCGCCCGCGGTGTCGATGACCGTCACCAGCGGCAAGTTCAATTCGGCCGCCAGCCGCATGCCCCGCCGGGCCTCCCGCAGTGCGCCGGGACCGAGCGGCGACCGCGTGGTCTGACCGCGGCGGTCCTGCCCGAGCAGGACGCAGGGCACGTCACCGAAGCGGACGAGGGCGAGGATGAGTCCCGGATCGTTCTCACCCTGACCGGTTCCGTTGAGCGGCAGAACATCCGACGCGGAATGGAACATCACCTCGCGGACCCCGGGGCGATCGTCGCGGCGTGAGGCGACCACCGACTCCCACGCGGGGACCTCCGGCAGAGTGTCGTGCACGGGCACGTCGGCGAGCGACGCCCGGCCCGCGCGATTGGAGGTGATGATGCGTAGAGCGCGGTCGACGATCTCGGCGAGTTGGTCCGGTGGGCGCACCGCGTCGATGAGTCCGTGCGCGTGGAGGTTCTCGGCGGTCTGGACACCGGCAGGGAAGGGTGAGTCGTACAGCGCCTCGTACACCCGCGGTCCGAGGAACCCGACGAGGGCCCCCGGTTCCGCGATGGTGACGTGGCCGAGGGATCCCCAGGACGCGAACACCCCACCCGTCGTGGGGCTCCGGAGGTAGACGAGGTAAGGCAGGTGCGCTTCCTTGTGCTTGATCACCGCCGCCGTGATCTTGACCATCTGCAGGAACGCGGTGGTCCCCTCCTGCATCCTCGTTCCGCCCGACGTGGGGAGGGCGAGAAGCGGGAGGCGCTCCTGGGTGGCGCGGCGTATCGCGGCGACCAGACGCTCGCCCGCGGCCACGCCGATGGAGCCGCCGAGGAAGCCGAACTCACAGATCAGGATTGCGGTCCGGCGGCCGCGGATGGTGGCCGCCCCGGTCAGCACGGCCTCGTCGAGGCCGGTCTTCTCCTGTGCGCGAAGCAGTTCGTCGGCGTACTCGGAATCCGCCGCGACCGGGATCGGGGGGCTGTCCCACGACTCCCAGGTGCCGGCATCGACCACGAGGTCGAGAAGTTCGGGAGCGGTCAGGCGTGCCATCAGCTGCATTCCTTCAGCCACGACATCACGGTGTCGGTGTCGGCACCGAGGACCGGGGGTGCGGTGTGCCGGGTCTCGGTGACCTCGGTGCCGTCCGGTTCGAAGAATCGGAGGGGCGGGCCGGGCAGGGTGATGTTGCCGAGAGTGCGGTGGTCGACGTCGACGAGCAGCCCCTGCGACTTGGTCTGCTCCCATTCGTAGACCTCGGAGATCGTCCGGACCCGTCCCGCCGGCACCCCGATGCGGTCGAGTTCGATGAGAAGTTCGTCGCTGGTGTACGCGCCGAACGCATCCTCGACCAGTTCCAGGACCTGCTTGTGGTTCTCGACGCGTTCGGGGTTCGTGGCCATTCCGGGGGCGTCGGGGTCGAGGTGGAAGCCGGCGCAGAACCGCTTCCACAATCCTTCGCTGCCGACCGAGATCTGCACCGCGCCGTCGGCGGTGCGGAACAGCCCGTACGGGGAGATCGACGGATGGTGGTTGCCTTGCGCCTCGCCGACCTCGCCGGCGACGGTCCACTTCGTCCCCTGGAAGGCGTGCACGCCGACGACGCTGGCCAGCAACGACGTTCGCACGACGCGACCCCGGCCGGTGCGTTCGCGTTCCTGCAGGGCCGCGACGACGCCGAACGCCCCGTACATACCGGCGAGCAGATCCGCGATGGGAACGCCGACGCGCTGGACGTCGTCGGGATTCGGTCCCGTCAGCGACATCAGCCCGGCCTCGCCCTGCGCGATCTGGTCGTAGCCGGCGCGTCCCCCTTCGGGCCCGTCGTGACCGAAACCGCTGATGGACAGGACGACCAGGCGCGGGTTCAGCTCGGCGAGACGTTCGGTGGTGAATCCCAGCCGGTCGAGGACCCCGGTGCGGAAGTTCTCCATGAGGACGTCGGCGCGCCGGACGAGGGATTCGAGGGTGGCGCGGCCGTCGTCCGCCTTCAGGTCGAGGGTGATCGACTTCTTGTTCCGGTTCGCGGACAGGAAGTACGTGGATTCCCGCTCGGCGTCGGCCGGCTCCACGAAGGGCGGGCCCCACCCGCGGGTGTCGTCGCCACCGCGCGGGGTTTCGACCTTGATGACCTCGGCGCCGAGATCGCCGAGCATCATCGCCGCGTGCGGGCCTGCGAGTGCGCGGGTCAGATCGACGACGACCACGCCTTGCAGCGGACCGGTTCGCTCCATCGTTTTCGAGGACATGTGAAACCACCGTTACTTCCTGGCGAGAGCCGCGATATCTGGATTGTTGGTTCAGTGACCTAGTGGACTAGCCAATTAAATGAAACATCTGATCCGACCGATGTCAAGGACGAAATTTCGACGTGCCAGGCGAGGGCCCGGCGGATCTACCCGACGACGATCAGAGCCAGCCGGGCACCACGAGAATCGCCCAGGCCACGAGAGGCCCGATGGCGACGACGAGCGCGCTGTATTTCAAGATCTGCTTGTAGAAGCGATCCCGATCGACGTTCTGCGCGTTGGCGAGGACGAGGGCACCGTTGGTCGAGAACGGGCTGACGTCCACGATGGTCGAGGAGATGGCGAGCGCGACGATGACTCCCACCGCACCGACTTCACCGGCGAGCAGGAACGGGACCGCGAGCGGAATGGTCGCTCCCAGGATCGCCGTCGACGAGGCGAAGGCGGACACGATGGCCCCGATGTAGCAGAGGAGAAGGGCGACGAGGAGCGGCAGTCCGAGGCTCGCCACGGCATTTCCGACGTACTCGACGGTGCCCGCCTCCTGCAGCACTCCCACGAACGTGAGGACGCCGCCGATGAGCAGAACCGTCGACCAGCTGATCTGAGCGATCGCGCCCTTCTGCGCCTTCGGGGAGGCCAGCGCCAGGACGACGGCTACCGTCATCGAGATGAAGCCGACATCCAGGTCGAGGATCAGCGAGAACACGGCGAGAGCGGCGAGGCCGACGAGGGTGAGGACCTGATCGAACGTGACACGAGATCGCGCCGGTGAGTCCGTGACGGTCGGCGTCGGGCGCACCTTGGTCGCGGTGGCTCCCCCCGAACCCGAGGTGCCTCCGGTCGCGGGCACTCCTCCACCCGAGACGCCGCCAGCTTCTGCCGTGCCCTCCGGGCCGTCGTCGTGCACGCTGCGCCCGATCAGGTCCCGTCCGCCGAGGAAGACGAAGAGGAGCACCCCGATCGCGGCGTTGAACAGGAGGCTTCCGAGGAAGAGGGTGAGCGGGCTGTTGGTCAATCCCGCCTTGGACGCGATGTCGTTGACCGTGACGCCGTAGATGCTGATCGGCGAGAAGCCGCCGGCCTGGGCTCCGTGCACGACCATCATGCCCATCAGGAGGGCGTTGATCTTGTAGCGGGCAGCGAAGCCGAGAGCGATCGGCGCGACGATCGCCACCGCGGCGGGTCCGAGCGCACCGATCGCGGTGAGCACCGCGGTGATCCCGAACATCACCCAGGGGATCAGGGCGACACGACCGCGGACCAGCCGGACCGCCCCGCGGACCATGAGGTCGACGGTTCCGTTGTTCTGGGCGATCGCGAACAGGTAGGTGATGCCGACCAGCGTCAGGAACAGACTGCTGGGAAATCCGGCGATGATGTCGTCACTGCTCATGTGCAGCGACAGGGTTCCGACGAAGAAGGCGGCAACGAAGCCGAGTGCGCCCATGTTCACGGGCAGCACGGTCGCCGCCAGGAACATGACGGCGAGCGCAAGTATGGGGATCAACTCGGTCGACATGAAAGTCTCCGGTTCTGTGGCAGTGGCAACTGGTCTCGACCGCCGCCGACGAGCAAATTGACTCAGTGGCAGATTGGCCTAGCCACTTCATAAAAGCAGTGTTGTGGATCACTGTCAACAGGAACTGTGGGTGCCGTTACGTGCGTATGCGAGATACCGTGGAGTAGTTTCAGTGGAATGGAGAGTGGGTGGCCCAGTGGCTGAGCAACTGCGTCCGGTAGCGCGTCCGCGGCTGTACGAGGTGATCGTCGAACAGTTGTGCGCCCATATCGCCGACCACGAGATGACGCCGGGCGACCGCCTTCCTGCCGAGCGTGAACTCGCAGCTCAACTGGGTGTGAGTCGCGCCTCACTGAGTCAGGCGCTCGTCGCCCTCGAGGTGCAGGGCGTGGTATCGGTGCGGCACGGTGACGGTGCCGTGCTCGTCCGCCGCCCCATCGAGGAGCGGGCTGTCAAGGCGCTGCGGGAACACGCCGATCGCCTCCCCGAGGTGATCGAGGCCCGTGAGGCGCTCGAGGTCAAACTCGCCGGGCTCGCCGCCGAGCGCCGCACCGACGCGGAAATGGCCGCGATCGATTCAGCGCTGGCCACGATGGAGTCGGAGATCGCCGCGGGTGATCGCGGCGTCGTCGGCGACGAGCAGTTCCACGAGGCCATCATCGTCGCCGCGCACTCGTCGCTGCTGGCCAAACTGATGCACGAGATCTCCGGGCTGATCCGGGAGACCCGCATCGAGTCGCTCTCCCAAGCAGAACGCCCGCGGGCCTCGCTCGAAGGGCACCGGCGCATTGCGACGGCGATTCGAGACCAGGACTCCGCGGGCGCCTCCCGGGCGATGGCCGATCACATCCGGATGGTGTCCGATGTCGCGCTGCTGCGCGAAGGCGGATAGCCGACTCTCACACCACCGGCTGCGGTCGGTGAACCCCCAGGACGGCGTCGGTGTCGGCGCCGAGCACCGGCGGCGCGGACGTGAGATGCGGGCGCTGGCCTCCGAAACTGACCGGGAACGCGATCTGCCGCAGGCTGCCCAATGTCGGGTGGTCGACCGTGCCGATCATTCCGAGTGCCGCGGTGTGCGGGGCGGCGTAGATCTCGTCGAGGTGCCGGATCGGTGACACGGGCACGGCGTGAGCGGCCAGGGTGTCGCACCATTGCTCGACGGTGCCGGACGCGAACGCCGCGGACAGTTCCCGCTCGAGATCACCGCGGTTCGCCACACGGTCCCGGTTGCGGACGAACCGCGGGTCCGTCGTCAGCTCTTCGCGAACAATCGCCGAGCACAGGCTCGCCCACTGGCTGTCGTTGCCCACCGCGACGACGAAGTACCCGTCGCGGGCGGGAAACGCTTGATACGGAGCGAGATTCGGATGTCCCGACCCGAGTGGTCCCGGACGTTCCCCGGTGGCGAAGTAGTTGGTCGCCCAGTTCACGTGCAGCGCGAGCTGGCACTCGAACAGCGACGTCGTCACGTACTG
This sequence comes from Rhodococcus sp. WS4, assembly GCA_006543605.1. Taxonomy (GTDB): domain Bacteria; phylum Actinomycetota; class Actinomycetes; order Mycobacteriales; family Mycobacteriaceae; genus Rhodococcus_F. The sequence continues at coordinate 42,265 of RRBB01000044.1, read as the reverse complement.
CCCACGGCCGGTTCTCGACCGCTCCACGAGGGCAGCGAGCACGCCGACCAGTCCGAACAGCGCCGCCCCCAGATCACCCATCGCGAATCCGGCCTTCATCGGCGCCCCGCCCGGCTCCCCGGTGAGCGACATCAGTCCGCCGGCCGCCTGCGCGATCATGTCGTAGCCCGGTTCGTCGCGCAGCGGACCCGCCTCCCCGAACGCGGAGATGTGCAGCACGACCAGGTGCGGGTACCGCTCGGACAGCGTCCGGTAGTCGAAGATGCGCTGCAATCCGCTGCCGGGCTTGAAGTTCTCGACGACGACGTCGGTCTCCTCCAGGATCCGATGGATGACGTCCTGTCCCTCTTCCGCTTTGAGGTCGACGGTCACCGACTTCTTGCCCCGGTTGATCGCGAGGTAGTAGGTGGCGTCGGCGCCGACGAACGGCGGCCCCCACGACCGGGTCGGGTCGCCGCCGTCGGGGTGTTCGACCTTGGTGACGTCGGCGCCGAGGTCCGCGAGCGACATGGTCGCGTACGGTCCGGCGAGGATCTTGGACAGGTCCAGCACCCGCACACCCGCGAGGGGCGCCGGTCCGGTGTGGGTCGCGTTCACAGCAGAACTCCTGTCGCCGAATCGATTCGGGGTGCGGCGTCGTGCGCAGCGTGGGCGTCGACGTCGGTGCCGTCGACGACGGCGGCCAGTTCGCGGAGGGCCGCGGCCCCGACGTGGCCGGAGTCGCAGCCGAGGTAGGCGTTCGCCACGAGCAGCGATCGGTAGCCGCTCCCCGTGGTGATCCCGAAATCGGCGAGGTCGTAGAGCAGGGTCGCCATCGCCGCGCGGGCCAGTTCGTTCGCGTAACGCGCGCACCCGGCCTGGGCGGTGCCCTCGTCTCCGGCGACCAGCAGGTCGCCCTCCGTGATCAGGTCGTCCCACCGCCGGGTGAGCAGCTCGGCACCGGCGGCGCAGTCGGGTCCGAGCCCGGCGAGCACGCCGCGCATCGTATCCGCGAGTTGACGGTGCGCACCGAATTTGCGCATGCACCGCAGCACGTCCAGGGCGATGACGTTGCTCGATCCCTCCCAGATCGAGCCCAGGTGGGCGTCGCGGACCAGGCGGGCGTGGGCCCATTCCTCGATGTAGCCGTTGCCGCCGCGGACCTCCATGGCCTCGCCGGTGACGACGCGGGCCCGTTTGCAGACGTAATGCTTCGCGAGCGGAGTCAGAACCCGGATCAACCCGCGCGCGGATTCGTCGCCGGCGTCGGCCGCCTGCAGACACTGCGCGCTGTATGCCACGAGGGCGAGCGCCGCCTCGGCGTCGAGGGCGAGAGGCAGCAGGGTGGCGCGCATGAGGGGTTGATCGAACAGCTTCTTGCCGAACACTTCTCGCTGCCGGGTATGGTCGACGGCGTCCCGCACCGCCCGTCGCATCAGCGCGCTCGACCGCATCGCGTTGGAGAGTCGTGACGTGTTCACCATCTCGGCCATCTGCCGGAACCCGCGGTCGAGTTCCCCCACCTGCAGGGCGTACGCACCGGTCAGCGACACCTCACCGCTGGGCATCGACCGGGTGCCGAGCTTGTCCTTCAGCCGGTCGATCGTATAGCCGTTGCGCTCGCCGTTCTCCAGAACCTTGGGCACCATGAACATTCCGACGCCGCGCGTCGTGTCGTCGTCGCCGCCGGGGAACCGGGCCAGGGTGATGATGACGTCGGCGTCGGGGTTGGACGCGAACCACTTCTTCCCGGTCAGCCGCCACGCGTCGCCGTCCCGTTCCGCACGCGTCTCCGTCCGGGCGATGTCGGTGCCGGCCTGCGGTTCGGTCATGAACATCGCGCCGGTCATCGCCTGCTGCGGGTCGGTGGACGTCAGCCCGTCGATCCAGGTGCCGAACACGGCGGGGTCGCCGAACATGCGCAGCGTGCGGGCGGCGGCGTCCGTCATCGACACCGGGCACGCCAACCCGAACTCGGCCTGCACGAAGACGTACGACGCGAGGTACTTCACCAGGTGCGGCGGCACGGCGTCCCAGCCGTGCAGGCCCCCACGGTGCGAGAGCGCGGACAGTCCGTATTCGCTGTAGGCGGCGTGGCACAGTTCCTGGTAGGCCGGGTGGTACACGATCCGGTCGATGCGGTCACCGTCCCGGTCGAACTGCTCGAGCACGGGCGGATTCTTGTCGGCGGTGGCAGCGAGGGCATCGAGCCGTCCGGCGGCGTCGGCGCCCAGCCGCCCGAGCAGCGCGTTCAGCTTGTCGCGGTCTGACGGCGCGGTCCAGCGGGCGGCGACGGCGCGCAGGGCGGGGTCGGTGTGAGCGAAATTCATGAGTGGGCAGCATCTTTCCGGGTCGAGGAGTGGACAGGAAGGGGCTCGGGGTCTCGGCTCTTCCTGGCTTCGCCCCTGCGGAGCAGCAGGGTCATGCACGCGAGCGAGAGCACGACGTAGCCGAGCCCGAGGGCGACCACCGGCCAGATCGAGTCGGTGTGGGTGAGCAGGAACTGGCAGAGCATGGGGGCGGTTCCGGCGAAGATCGCCGTCGACAGCTGGTACGACAGCGAGATACCGGTGTACCGCACGGTGGTGGGAAACACCTGGGCGAGGATCCCGGCGAGCGCCGCGTAGTACATCGCGTGCGGCGCGGTGGCCAGCACCATGCCGAGCATGGCCAGCGGCATCGAGCCGGTCTGGACGAGGAGGAACATCAGGGGCAACAGGACCAACTCCGGGAGCAGCATCCACCGCACCGCGCGGGACGGGTCGATCCGTGTGGCCAGTACCGCGCCGAACGGCTGGACGAGCACCTGCGCGACGAGCGCGACCGTGATCACCAGAAGGAAGTCGCCCCGGTCGAACCCGAGATCGGCCGTGGCCCAGGCGAGCGCGAACGTGGTCTTGACGTAGGTGATGGCGACGCCCGCGACCACCGCGCCGACGCCGAGGACGAGTTCGACGGGGTGCGAGCGCAGCACCTCGACGAGCGGCATCCGGGTGCGTTCCTGCGCGACGACGGCCTTCTTCATCTCCGGGGTCTCCGAGATGCGCAGCCGGATGTACAGCGCGACGACGACGAGGCCGGCGGACGCGAGGAACGGCAGACGCCAGCCCCAGGACTCGAACACGCTGTCCGACATCAGTGTCAGCGCCAGGAACGCCAGGGTCGCGAGCAGGTTGCCGACGGGCGAACCCTGCTGCGCGAATGCGCCGTACAGCACCTTCTTGTTCGGTGGCGCGAATTCGGTGGCGATGAGCACGGCGCCGCCCCATTCGCCGCCCATCGCGATGCCCTGCACCACGCGGAGCGCGACGAGGAGAATGGGCGCCCAGATCCCGATCTGCGCGTAGGTGGGGAGACAGCCGACGCCGACCGTTCCGATCCCCATCAGGATCAGCGTGATGATCACGGCGTTCTTGCGGCCGAACTTGTCGCCGAAGTGACCGAACACGATCCCGCCGAGCGGGCGGGCCACGAATCCGATCGCGAACGTCGCGAAGGCGGCGAGGGTGCCCACCGCAGGCGAGGCGTCGGGGAAGAACAGCCGGCCCAGTACCAGCGCGGAGGCGGTGCCGTAGATGTAGAAGTCGAACCACTCGATGGTGGTGCCGACGAAGGCGGTGACACCCGCCTTGCGGGCCTGCCGGGTGCTGTATTCGGGTGGTGCCGCGTCGCGGCCGGGATTCGGGTTCACGGTTTTCCCTGACTTTCGTGCTCGGGGCGTCACACCGATGTGGAGGTGGTGTGCATCACTATGGCCGGGATTCCATGTAGAGTCCAAGACTTAATTCAGCTTGTTTAGGTGCTCCAGACACATAGTCCCGAGGAGGGGTCGTGGAACTCCGTCACCTGCACGCCTTCCTCGCGGTGGCCGAAGAACTGCACTTCGGGCGGGCCGCCGAGCGTCTCCATGTCGCGCAGTCGCCGCTCAGCCAGACCGTGCGGGCGCTCGAACGCGAGCTGGGCACGGACCTGTTCGTCCGCACCACTCGCTCGGTGCGGCTCACGGCCGCGGGCGAGGCGCTGGTGGCCCCGGCCCGGGTCATCGAGGCGCAGATCGGGATCGTGCGCGGCATCGCGCAGGCGGCGTCCGCCGGGGAGACCGGGCGCGTGACAGTCGGCTTCGGCGGCGCCGGCGGCTACACGGTGCTCTCCGTCCTGGCCCGATCCCTCGCCGACACCTACCCCGGAATCGAACTGGACCTCCGCCCGCAGATGTACTCCGGGGAGGTGCTCGACGCCCTCGCACGCGGAACCCTGGACATGGGCATCGTGGGGCTGCCGGTCCCCCAGGGCTTCGCCACCCACACCGTCCGCGAAGAGGCACTGATGGTCGCCGTCCCGGCCGGGCACCGTCTCGTGGACGACGGCGCGGTCGCGCCGCAGGAGCTGGCGAGCGAACGGTTCGTCATCTACCCCGCCGAACACGGCTCCGTGGTCCGCGACGCGACGCTCGCGCTCTGTGCGGCAGCAGGATTCGCCCCCGTCGTCGCGCACGAGGCACCCGACCCGTACAGCCTCCTCGCGATGGTCGGCGCGGGAGTCGGGGTGGCCGTGGTGGTCGATTCGACGGCGCACCTCACGATGGACGGTGTCGAATACCTGCCCATCGCGGGCGACGTCCCCACCCTCCCCATCGCCATGGCCTGGCAGGATTCCAATCCGTCGCCGGCGGTGCAGACCGTCACCCGCGTACTGCGCGACGTGATCGGGAACGTCGGTCGCGTGGGGGCTCGACGTCGGTAACGAGCGCGCGACCTGTGTGCAACCGCTCGATGACGCCGTGGTGAACCGTCGCTACGCTCCGTAGGCGCCGGCGCGGGAGTCGCTACCCTGACGGACCTGACACCGCCGGAGTCCGCCGGCGTGGGGACGAACAGGACAGTAGCCGAGATGTCGCATTCTTCCGCCGACCCGTGGCGTTCGAGCGCCACCCTCGCGCGGTTGCGCGCCGGTCTGGCCACTCTGGGCCCCGGTGAGCAGCGGGTCGCGCGGACCGTACTCGCCGAGCCGGCGGCGGTGGTCGAACTGTCGACGGCCGAACTGGCGGCGGCGTCGGGCACCTCCCCGGCAACGGTGGTGCGGGCATGCCAGCGACTGGGATTCCGAGGATTCCAGCATCTTCGGCTCGAACTCGCCCGCGTCACACCGGATCCCGAGTGCGCGGCGGCCACCCCGGTGGATGCGGCGTTCGGGGCCGCTGCCGAGGCGCTCACCGCGACCCGCGCGACGATCGACCCGGTCGGGTTCGCCGCCGTCGTGAACCTGATCGTCCGGGCCCGACGGATCCTGTTGGTGGGTAACGGCTTCTCCTCCCCACCGATCCAGGATGCCGCGTTGCGGTTCACCACCGCCGGCCGCAGCGTGGAAGCGCCGCTCGACATCCTCGGACAGCAGTTCTCGGCGCGGCTGCTCACCGGACAGGACATGTGTCTCGCGGTCAGCTACTCCGGTGCGAACACCCACACGTTGCGGGCGTGCGCGGCGGCCCGGGAACGGGGTACGCCGGTGGTGGCGATCACGAGTTATTCCAATACGCCACTGACCCGCATCTCCGACCACGTCCTGTGGGCCGGTGCAGGTGTGCACGAGAACGAGGCGGATTCGTTCTCGGCGCGAATCAGCCAGTCCACGATCCTGTATGCCCTGCAACGCGCGGTACTCGGCCATCCCGATCGGGAAGCGGTGGACACCGGGGCGCGCGACGTCGTCGCGGACGCGCTCAGCGATTCACTGCCCGACGAACCGGGCTATCCGAACGAGTGCGACACCCGGAATCCGTCCGACTGTTAGCGTTCCCGCCGCCAGGTGTTTCGCTACGCGGTCCCACCCGTTCAATCCCGCCCCACACGATGTCTCCGACGGAACGCCGTTCCGGAACAAGTGGAACAGTGAGTGACGAGGGTGGATCGTGGAGTCGATAGAGGTGGCCGGCACCTTCAATGTGCGGGCGGTCGTCGCGGGACCCGGCCTGAGAACGGGCACGCTGTTCCGCTCTGCAGCGCTCGACCACCTCGGCACCGAAGGCCGGGACACGCTGCGTGCGTGCGAGATCCGCGCGGTGATCGACCTGCGCGACGCCTCCGAACGCACCGCTGCCGACACGACGGGCGACTGGGCGGTGGCGCACCATCCGCTGTACGACCCGCGCACGGGTCCGCCGCAGGCCGGGGACATCGCCGTCGTCTACCGGGCCCTGCTCGACGATCGTGGCGGCGCGCTCGCGGAGGCGCTGCGCGCCCTCGCCTACTCGTCCGCCCCGATCCTGGTGCACTGCACCGCGGGTAAGGACCGCACCGGACTGCTCGTCGGTCTGGCACACGCGGCGGTGGGTGTGCCGGACGCAGTGATCCTCGACGACTACGCCCGCTCGGGACCGCAGGTACGGCCCCACCGTGAGGAACCGGTGCGGCGCCTGTTGGCGGGGCTGTCACTCGACCCCGCCGAGTACGCCCAGGCACTCGAATTGCACCTGGATTCGCCGCCGACGGCGATGGCCGCCGCCCTCGGTCATATCCGCGACCTGTACGGAACCGTGACGAATTACCTTCGTGTCCACGGGTTCACGGAGACCGACCACGCGACACTGCGCGCGCGACTGCTCGACACCCCCGAACTCACGGTGCTGCATCTGAGCGACGTGCATGCCACCGCCAGCTCGCCGCTCTACACACAGGTCGACGGCACCGCCCGGGTGCGACAGGTCGCCGAGCGCGTGGAATCGTCGATGCTGCGTCCCGACGTCGTCGTGGTCACCGGAGATCTGTCGCACCACGGCGAATCCTCGGCTTACCCAGCCCTCGCTGCGGCGTTCGACGAGTTGCGTGAACGGCTCGGGTGCCCGGTGGTCGTCGTCCCCGGGAATCACGACGATCCGGTGGGCTTCGCAACGAGTTTCGGGCGGCACCCCGTCGAACACGTGCACGGTTTCCGGGTGATCGGGCTCGACACCGCGACGGGATCGGTGTCGCGGGAGGATCTGGACCGGCTGCGCACCGAGCTGCGCTCGCCCGCACCGAACGGCACGGTCCTGGCACTGCACCACCCACCGGTACCGTCACCCGCGGCCACGCTGGCCGGACGTGAACTGGCCGCCCCGGAGGAACTGGGTGCGGCGCTCGACGGCTCCGACGTGGTCGCGATTCTCGCCGGCCATTTCCACCACCCGATGAGTGGGCTGTTCGCCGGTATCCCGCTGTGGGTGGGCGGTTCGCTCGCCTATCTGCAGGACACCGGTACGCCCGCCGACACCGTCGTCGGGTTCGACGCCCCGACGTACTCGATAATCTGCTGCTCACGAAACGGAGTGAGCGCGTTGCCGATTCCTCTGCACACCCCCGACGTGCTGTTCCGGTCGAGCCCCACCCTCACCGTCTCCGCACCCTGACCCGATCTCGTCATTCCGCCTCGACACCCACCCCTTTCGACCAGGAGAAACTCGTGAAATCCCTGTCCCGCCGCATATCGGTCGCCGCGCTCGGCACCGTCGCCGTGCTCACCCTCGCCGCGTGCTCCGAGCCCGCCGCATCCGAAACCGAACAGACCGGCACCGCCGCGAGCGGCAGCCAGACGTTGACGGTGTACACCTCCGAACCGCAGGCCAAGATCGATGCGCTCGTCGCCGCGTTCACCGAGGAGACGGGCATCGACGTCGACGTGTTCCGCGCGGGCACCGGCGACCTCACCGCCCGCATCGAGGCCGAACGCACCACCGGCACGATCGGCGCCGACGTGCTGCTCGCGGCCGACGCCCCCACCTTCGAGGGCTACAAGGCCGACGGTCTGCTGCAGCAGTACACCCCCGCGGACGTGGAGGCACTGAACCCGGCCGTCGTCGATCCCGACGGCTACTACGTGGGCACCCGCATCATCCCGACGGTGATCGCGTACAACACCGCGGCAGTCGACGCGCCTCCCACCGCGTGGAAGGATCTGGCCGACCCGAAGTACCTCGGCAAGATCACGCTGCCGAACCCCGATGTGTCCGGTGCCGCCGCGTTCAACACCGCGGTGTGGCTCAGCACCCCCGAACTCGGCGAGAACTGGCTCGCGGCGCTCGCGGCCAACGAACCGGTGGTCGCCGAGAGCAACGGACCGGTCGGGCAGGCCGTCGCGGCCGGAACGCAGCCGGTGGGCATCGTCGTCGACTACCTGGTGCGGGAACTGGCGGCGAAGGGATCTCCGATCGCGCTGGCCTATCCCACGGACGGCGTTCCCTACATCTCGCAGCCTGCAGGCATCTTCACCGACTCGGACAGTACCGAGGCAGCCCGCAAGTTCGTCGACTTCCTCGTGAGCAAGCAGGGCCAGGAACTCGCGGTCGAGCAGCAGTACCTGCCGGTGCGCGGCGACGTCGGCACCCCGGACGGCGCGCCGGCACTGTCCGAGCTCGCGCTACTCACCCCGGATCTGCAGGAGATCACCCGGATCCAGGACGAGGCGGTCCGGAAGTTCAATGACCTCGTCGGTTGAGACCGTTTCGCCTCCCGCCGTCCGGGCCCTGCCCGGGCGGCGGTTCGATTCCGTCGGCGCCGTGCGGGTGGCGCTGTGGTTGTTCGTCGCCGCGGTGATCGTCGCGCCGATCGCCACCGTCGTGTCACTCGGCCTCGGCGGCAATCACATCGGACAACTGATCGACGACGACATCGCCGGCGCCGCAACGCACAGTGTGGTGTCGGCCGGTCTGTCGGCGGCGTTCGCGGTGATCCTGGCGACCGTGATGGCGTTGCTGCTCGACCGCACCGATCTGCCCGGTCGCGGTACTCTGCGCCTGGTTCTGTTGTCGCCGCTGCTGATCCCGCCCTTCGTCGGGGCGATTGCGTGGACCGGCCTGCTCGGCCCGAGCGGACTGGTGAATCGGGCCTGGGCCGAACGGTTCGGTGGTCCGCTGTGGAACATCTACGGCGGCGGCGACGGCGTCGTGTTCCTGCTGACGGTGCACTCGTACCCGATGGCGTACCTGATCATCGCGGCGGCGATGCGAAGGGTGCCCGGTGATCTCGAACAGATCGCCCGGATCGGCGGCGCCTCCCCGTGGCACGCGATGCGCACCGTGACGCTGCCGCTGCTTCGGCCCGCACTGCTCGCCGCGTTCACTCTCACCGCGGTGTCGAACCTGGCCGACTTCGGGATTCCGGCCCTGATCGGCCTGCCGGAGCGGTACGTGACGTTGTCGACGATGGTGTACCGCTACATCCAGTCCGGCACGGTGGACCGCCCGCTCGAGGTGGTCGCCACCATCGGGATCGTGCTGCTGCTACTCGCCGCGCTCGCGGTGTTCGTCGATCGGCGACTGTCTCGGCGCACCCGGCAACTCGACGGCCCGGTCACCGCCCCGCAACCGCTATCGCTCGGCGGTACCCGGATCCTCTGTGGTGCACTCGCCTGGACCGTGGGTCTCGCCCTGACGGCACTGCCGATCCTCGCGCTCGCCACCCAGGCGCTGCTCCCCGCCCCGGGCGTACCGCTGACCTGGGACAATCTGACACTCGACAGCATCGTGGCCGCCGTGACCGCGCCGGGCACCGTCGTCGGCGTACAGAATTCGTTGATACTCGCCGCCGGAGCGGGAATTGTGTGCGCGGTTGCCGGACTGGTGATCGGTGTGCTCACCACCCGCACCCGTTCGCGGGACAACACGAGTCTGGACCTGCTCTCGATGCTGCCGCAGGCCGTGCCCGGGCTGGTCATCGCAGTGGGCTGGCTGATCGTCGGCCGCTACACGGGACTGTTCGACACCCGGTGGGTCATCCTGTGCGCGTATGTCACTGCGTTCCTGGCGATCGTCGTGCAGGCGGTGCGAGCACCGTTGTCCACCACCCCCACGTCTCTGGAGGAGGCGGCCCGCGCGTCCGGTGCGTCCCGGCTGCGGTCGCTGCGGGACGTGCCGTGGGCGATGACGGTGCCGGCCGCCGCAACCGGCGGCATGCTGGTGGCGTTGACCGCGGTGCGTGAGCTGACCATGTCGGTGCTGCTGGTGGCACCCGGCACCCAGACTCTCGGGGTGTCCATCTTCAACCTGCAGCAGGCCGGCGACTACAACGCCGCGTCCGCGCTGTCCCTGCTCGTCGCGCTCGTCGGCATCGCCGGTATCGGCCTGCTCGCCGGCACCCGCGCCGGGCGCTGACCCACACCACAGATCGGAAGTCGTCTTCATGTCCGCGATCACCCTCACCGGTGTCGACCTCCACTATCCCGACGGCACCGCGGCACTGTCCGGTATCGACCTGGACGTGCGCGACGGCGAATTCGTCGCACTCGTCGGACCGTCGGGTTCGGGTAAGACCACCCTGCTGCGCACCGTCGCCGGATTCCTCGCCCCCACCGCGGGGCTCGTGCGCCTGGGCGACGAAATCGTCGCCGACGGCACACACACCGTTCCCCCCGAGAAGCGCGGTCTGGGGATGGTCTTCCAGCAGCACGCGATCTGGCCGCACCGCAGTGTCGGACGCAACGTCGCGTACCCGCTCGAGGTCGCAAAGGTGCCGCGCGCCAAGCGCGCCGAGCGGGTCGCCGAAGTGCTCGAGCTGGTGGGGCTGCCGGGGTTGGCGAAGCGCGATCCGGCGACCCTGTCCGGTGGGCAGCGCCAGCGCGTCGCGCTCGCCCGGGCACTGGTGGCGCAGCCGCGGGCGTTGCTGCTCGATGAGGCGCTGTCCGCGTTGGACGAACCGCTGCGCGATCGGCTGCGTCTGGAACTGCGCACCCTCACCCGTGCACAGGACCTGACGGTCGTGCACGTCACGCACGATCGTGCCGAGGCCCTGGCCCTCGCCGACCGGGTCGTCGTGCTCGACAACGGGCGGATCCAACAGGTCGGCACACCGGAGGAACTGCTGCAGCGGCCGCGCTCGGCTTTCGTCGCAAAGTTCCTCTCGGATGCGAACCTGTTGCCCGGCAACGTGTCCGACGATAGATTCTCGAGCGCCGACGGCACGGTTCACATCGGGCGGGATCGGCTGGCGGGCAGATCGACCGGCGCCGGCACCCTCGCCGTGCTGCCCACCGACATCACGGTGACGACGGTGGAGAACGCGGGTACCACCCAGGGGATCGTGATGTCGTCGCTGTTCGGGCGCGACGCGAGCGACGTCGTCGTATCCTGCCGCGGTGCGGAATTCCGGTGTGCGGTTCGCGGAACCCGTCCGGTGGTCGGCGACCACGTCGGGCTGACGATCGATCGAGCCCTGTTCTACCCGGATCCGACGACGGACGACGTGCCCGCTCTCCACGCGGCCGCGCTGGCCGGCACACCGCGATGACCGAGACGACCCGAGTGGTGCTGGTGCGCCACGGCCGAACCGACTGGAACCGGCGGGGGCTGCTGCAGGGCCACACCGACGTGCCACTCGACGACGTCGGTCGCGCCCAGGCCCGCGATACCGCACGGATGCTCGAAGCCGAAGCGTGGGACACGGTGGTCACCTCCCCGTTGTCGCGCGCGGTCGACACCGGCCGGATCATCGCCGCACAACTCGGGACCAGTGTGACGGGAACATATTCCGACCTGATCGAACGAAGCTACGGCGCCGCCGAAGGGCTCACCCGCGCGGACGCCGAGCTTCGATGGCCGGACCGCGACTTCCCCGACATCGAGCCGCTCGAAGCGGTCTCGGCACGGGGCCGCCGGGCACTCGACGCGATCTTCGAGACGCACCCCGGATGCCGGGTCGTGGTGATCACGCACGGCGCTCTCATCCGCTCGGTGCTCGGCGACCTGTCCGCCGCTACGGTGCCGCGCATCGTCAACTGCGCGGTCAGCGAGGTCGAATGGACAGGAGTGTGGCGGGTACGGTCGGTCAACCTCACGCCCCGAGCAACAAGATCCCGGTTACCAGCAGCGCAACGACCTTGACCACTTCCAGGCCGATGTAGGCGTAGTGCGCGTGCGAACGGGGAACCGCCTCACCGGCGAGGACGCGGTCGGATCGACGTGTCAGCCGGGGCCGAACACCCACCAGTTGCACTACGAGTACCGCGACCGCCGTCGCGCCGGCCACCAGCACCCCGGCAGGCAGCCCGCCGACGAGGAGCCCGGCAACGAGCAGTGCCGCCCAGACCACCTCGGTGACATTCAGGGCACGGAACACGAGCCGGCCGATCCCCAACCCGAGCCGCACCGTCACCCCCGGTGCGCGGAACTTCAGCGGCGCCTCGAGAAACGAGATCGCGACCACCATCCCCAGCCAGACGAAGGTCACCGCGATCGAGACGGCATGCGCTGCGGTCATCTGTCGTCCCCTCTTCTCCTGTGCCCGATCAGCTCGCTACGTATTGTCCCCCGCCTCGCGCGTCGTGAACGGCAGCACCAGACGGGACGGGTGCGCCGCGTCGCGGTAGATCTTGTGTGTGACGGGGCGACCGACCGGGAGGTGGAAGGCATCCGGCGGCAGTAGCGCGTTGTGCGCGTCGGCCAGCGGTTCGTCGTTCGACAACTCCACCACCAGGCGGTGGCCGGGCCTGAACGTGTTCGCGAACGGGTACAGGCGCAACACGTACTCCTCGACCTTCCCCGGTTCGACCGGGACGGCGCGGGTGTGCGGGTGGTGCGGGTTGCCCTCGGTAGTGCGCTCGTCGAGTTCGCGGTGCGAGGCCTTGAGGTAGCCCGTGGTGATCAGCTGGCGTGAGCCGCCGGGCGTCTCGTCCCACAGGCGCAGGATGAAATTCGTGTCCTCCTGGTCGATCTCCGCGAAGAGATGCGCGGCGCCCGTGCCGATCATCTCCGTGGCCTCGTCGAACGGCGCGGTGCTCCAGTCGAGGATCTCGACGCGGTCGGTGACCGTGAGGGGCGCTTGGTAGAACCCGTCGGGCGCGGCGTACTCGGCTCCCATGGGCTCAGGTTCGAAGGAGAGATTTCGACGCGGTCGCAGGTACAGCGACCGGTACTCCACGTCCTTCGGTGGCCACTGACTGCCGGTCACATGCGTCCGCGAGCCCTCGACGAAGACGGAGACTGCCGGCTCGTCCATCACGCCGTTGTCGATGCCCTTGATCCAGTAGTCGTACCACCGGAACATCTTGTCGTGCTCCTCGATGAAGGGGCGCGACTGCATCGGCGGGTAGGGGCCGATGTCCAGCTTCTTCGGGCCCTTCACGGCATCGAAGAGGTCGATCGTGCCGTCCATCGTCCAGCCGCGGCCCTGGTCGATCTGCAGGTAGACGGGGATGTCGATGTTCGGGGCCAGCGTGATCGGATTGCGCTCCTCGTACCACTCGCCGTCGAGATCGTTCATCACGATGTCGAACCAGGCCTCGTGGTGCTTCGGGTAGTTCAGCACGTGGACCAGATTCGGCCACGCGGCCACATCCGGATCCTCGAGACGCTTCGCGACACGCTCCCTGACCTCCTCCGGGCTGTACGTCTCGAGCATGCGGGATTTGACGTTGTCGGTGAAGGCCCAGCCGGAGTCGCCGCCGCGGCCCTCGCGGGCGGCGCGCGGCATGAACCACATGATCCCGCCGTGGTAGGTGGTCTCGTAGAAGTCGTAGTGACCGCCGCTGACGAAGATCGCCTTCAGGTGCGGTGGACGCTCCGCGGCGGCGAGCACCTGCATCGAACCGAAGTAGGAGATGCCGATCATGCCGACGTTGCCGTCGCACCACGGCTGCTCGGCTACCCACTCGATGAAGTCGTACGCATCCTGGCCGAGCGACACGCCGCCGGCGTTGTAGTTGCCGACGTGCTCGCCGCCGGAACCACCGGAGCCACGCAGGTCGCCGATGACGTGGACATAGTCTTCCGCGACGACGCGGGCGATGTCGCCGGCCTCGATGCAACCGTCCCACATCGGACTGGGACGGCGTTGCGGCGGCGTCGTGAGGGCAAGTGCCTGCAGTTCCTTGCCATACGGGCTCAGAGCCACCAACGCGGGCCGAGGCTTGTCGTCGACACCGGAGTACGAGTCGGCGACGAGCGTGACACCGTCCCGCATCGGCACCTGGAGATCCTTGCGGACGGCGATCTTCTGCCCACCCGCGTCCAACGTTCGAAACTCAGCCATGATCGCGAAACTCCTTTTCTGTCAAGACTTTTTGTCGAACCGGGTGCGGTAGCCGTGCAGCGTCGTGAAGAACGGGGACGGTTCGAGTGTGGGGTCGCCCTCGTAGCCGAGATCGTCGGCGACCCGGGCGAACGGTGAGTACGCCGAGTCCGTCTCCTGCAGACCTCCGCACAGGCATTGGTGTGCTGCGCCACGGACGCCGACCTCGATGTCGGCACTCTCGCGGAGGGCCTCGGCGGCCTGGTCACGGTCGAGTTCGACACCGTAGGCCGCCCCGTCCGCCCGGCGGTACGGATGGCCCAGGTACAGGTGTTGCGGCCGGATCTCGTCACGCAGGTACTGCACGCTCGACCGGTAGGCGTCCGGATCCTCGTACCCGGGGAAACCGTTGGCCGCACCGTGGATCTGCACGGCATCGCCGACGAACACGGAGTTCTGACCGTTCACCACGTAGGCAACCGATCCGGCGGTGTGGCCAGGGATGGAATGCACGGAGACGGTGACGTCTCCACCGAGGGAGAGGGTTTCACCGCCCCGGACGAGCATCGTGGGCTCCATCTCTCCGGAGATGACCGCCTCCGTCGCGGCCTTCTGCTTCTCCACACCCTGCGGGTCTTTCAGATACTGCCCACGCACCGCCGTGTACTCGTCGACGTGCGCCTGCCGCGACCGCAGCAGGTGCGCGTCCGCCTCGTGGATCACGACCTGGGCGCGCCTGCCCGTGAGCTCCCACAGCGCATACGCGCCGCCGATATGGTCGATGTGGCCGTGGGTCAACAGGATCCACCGAACATCCTCGATCCTGTGACCGAGAGCGTCGAGCGCGGGGGCCATGCCCTCGGCGGGCGACGAGGCGATCCCGGTGTCGACGATCGCCGGCTCGGGGGCGTCGATGAAGAAGCTGTAGAGACCGAATCGACCCCAGGGTGACACGAGTGGGTGAATCTTCACGTCCTGCGTCATGTCACTTCCCCGATGCGGACGCAAGGAACTCGGCCGTCTCCTCGAATACCTTGTGGTACTCCGGGATCCAGGTGAAGTTCTGGACGAACCCGTGGTTGGCGCCGCTGTATCGGCTGACGGTCGCCTCCACTCCCGCCTCGTTCAGCCGCCGGCCGTACAACTCGCCCTCGTCACGCATCGGGTCGTACTCGGCCGTGACGATCAGCGCCGGGGGCAGCCCGGTGAGATCCTTCCGCTTGATCGGGGAAACGCGCGGGTCCGCCGGGTCCGCGCCGCTGTCGACATAGAAGGCGTTGAAACCCTTCAATCCGGCAGTCTCCACGCCGTACCCTTCGGCGTTCTCCCTCAGCGAGGCGTAGCGGTCGACGTCGAAGTCCAGGTCCAACGAGGGGTAGAACAGAATCTGGTGCGTGATCCGGTCGAATCCCTCGTCGTGGGCCAGCGCGGCGACGGCGGCGACGAACGTGCCGCCCGAACTGTCGCCGGCGAGCGCGAGGGTCGCACCGTCCCACTTCAGGTCCTCGCCGTTCTCGGCTGCCCACCGCACCACCGCGCTGCAGTCGTCGAGGCCGGCCGGGAACGCCGCCTCGGGCGCCCGGCGGTAGCCGACGGAGATGACCCTGAGCCCGGTCTCCTTCGCCAGGGACCGCGCGACGTGGTCGTGCGTGTCCAGGCTGCCGAGGAAGAACGCGCCACCGTGGAAGTACACGAGCAGTCCGTAGGAGTCGGACTCGACCGGTGTGTAGATCCGGACCGGCACGTCCCCCGCGGTGGTGTCCTCGACCGCGTGGAGTGGCAGCCGTTCCGCAACCGGAGCAACCTGCGACTCCTCGCCGGCGCGCATGGCCACCGGGTCGAGTGGGCCCTCGGGCGGGGCGGGAAGGGTTGCGATCAGCTGAGCGATCTGGGGGTGCAATGGCATGTCGGTGGCCTCGTCCCTACTTCGCCGCGGATGTCTGAGCAGCGGTTTTCTGGCCGGGGAAGACGTCGTCGACCTCGTCCTCGGTCCATCCCTGGCGCGAGATGCGCTGCAGCTCGTCCGTCACCGGCTTGCGGGTTGCCTGGTACGACGCCAGCGCCTCCGGGACGGAACCTGCCTCCTGCAGTGCGTCCGCGAGACCGCCGGCGTCCAGGATCGCCGAGTTCGCGCCCTGCCCCTGGTGGTGCAGCATCGAGTGGGCGGCGTCGCCCACGAGGACGACCGAATTCGAGTGCCACAGCTCGACCGGATCGATGTCGTAGACCGCTCGAACGCTCACGGTGTCCAGGTCGAGGCCCCGCGCGATGTTCACGATCCGTTCGTCGAAGCCTTCCACGGTCGCCAGGATGTCGTCCTTCGTGATCTTCGGCGCCCAGGTGCTGTCCGCGCACAGGGCGGTGATGTCGAAAGACACCTGACCGCGATGGCGCAGCGGCAGCAGGTAGACCTTCGTTCCCCTGCCGATGTACATCCGGAGATTGTCGTCGGCGACCATCCCGTGGGCGTCGTCGATGGAGATCACCGCGCGGTAGGCGTGCTCACCGGAGAACACGGGGCCCTTGTCACTGAAAAGCTGTTGGCGCACAACCGACTTGATGCCGTCGGCACCGATGACCAGGTCGGCTTCGACGGTAGTGCCATTGGCAAAGGTGAGGACGGAGGTGTCGCCGCGGTCCTCGACGGTCTCCAGCTTGTGACCGAGGCGCACCATGTCCTCCGGGAGCACGCTCAGAAGAGCGTCGATGAAGTCCCCGCGGTGGATCAGGTGGGTCCTGGTCTCCTCTGCGTAGTCGTGGATCCCCGGCCACGCCTCCTTCATGATCGGGTCGTCGGTGGCGGTGAGGATCTCGAAGTAGTCACTCGGCGAGCTCACCTTCGCAATCGCGTCGAAGGTCCCCCACCGGCGGAAACGGTCCATGGTCGACGGGCGCAGACCGATGCCGGCCCCGACCTCCCGGATCTCGGTGGCCTGCTCGTACACGGTGACGTCGGCGCCGAGAAGGCTGAGGGCCTTGGCCGCTGCCGCGCCGGCGTATCCCGCGCCGACGATGGCGATTCTCAGGTTCTTCAGCTCTGAAGACTGCATAGTTCGGGTCCTTGTCAGTTCTGGATGGTCAAGAAGTCGGCCGGGTTCTCGACGAACAACTTGGTGATCGTGGCCTCGTCGAGGCCGGCCTCGCGCAGATCCGGAATGAGGTCCTCGAAGAGGTAGTTCACGGTGTGGCCCTTGACGCCCGGCCACCCGAGCGGGCTGCAGTTGGCGTCGACACCGGCGAGCGCCTGGTTCAGGTGGCCGTGGCCGAGGAAGCGAAGGAAGTGGTCGAGGCGTTCCTTGCGGGGCCGGGCCCAGAACGGAGGGTCCGGGAGTTCGGTCTCATAGCCGAACGTGTCGAAGCCGACGCGGCCGCCCTGTTCGGCGATCCAGGTGTCGCGCGTCTTGTCGGCGTTCACACCGTCGTCGACGTGTCCGAACAGCACGCGATGGAGCGGCAGGCCCTCTTCGTGGAAGATCGCGATGGCGTTCTCGGCGTCGATCGCGAGGTGGGTCAGGATCGGCACGCCGGTGCTCAGGGCGGCGCGGGCGGCAGCGCGGTAGATGCGCTTGTCCAGATCCGTCATCCGGCCACCGCGGCTCACCCCGACCTTGATGACTCCGGCGCGGCTGCCCGTGTCCCCGATGCCGACGGTGATCTCGTGCACGAACTGCTGCGTCAGGTACTCCACACTCGCCCGTTCGAAGAACGGCAGCGCCGTGTCGCCGCCGACGAAGCCGGTGCAGGCGACGATGTGGACGCCGGTCTTGGCGGACAGCGACTTGTAGTAGTCGACGTCCCGGCCGTTGCAGATTCCGGTGACGTCGACGAAGGTCCCGCCCCCGTACTCGTGGAACTTACGCAGCTTCGGGACGGTCTCCAGGTACCGCTCCTCGGGGGTCTTCCACCACTGCGTATCCAGCTCGGAGCCGGGCATGCCGTACCCGATGTGCTCGTGGACGGCCACGATCCCCAGCTCCTCGGTCGGGATCGGCCCCAGAACGGTATTGACTCTCGACACAACACTCCCCTTTGGGAAAGACAAATCTTCGATGGTGGTGGACTTCGCGCGGTCAGCGCACCGACAGCAGGTCGCGCGGGTTGTCCTCGAGGATGCGCTTGACGTCCTCGGTGCTGAGCCCCTGCGCGGTGAGGAGGGGCACGAACGTCGACAGGACGTAGCTGAACGGAAGGTCGCGGTCGGGATGGCCCTTGGCGACACCGATTGCGTTGCTCGAGAGTAGAATTCGATTGCCGTGACCGGCGTCGACCAGTTCGGCCACCAAGGCGGCGCGCTCGTGGTCGGTGACATGGATGTCGTCGGCCATGCCCGCGCAGCCCGGGCCCACATGATCCGAGCCCACGTGATCCAGGGCGACGTAGGCCCCGCGGCGGGCGATCTCGAACGGTGCACCGGCGGCGACCGCGTCCTTGCGGTCGAGTCCGCCGACGACGACGCGGTGGGCCGGCAGGTTCTCCTCGAGGACGATCGCGAGGTCGTGGACCGCGTCGTTGCCGTAGTGGATTGAGACCGCGACGCCGGTACCGAGGGCGGTTCGGGCCGCGCCGCGGAACAGGCTCTCCTCGGTGGCCGTCATGCCGTCGTGATCAGCGGCGGTGGTCACGAGGCCCGCGACACCCCGACGCTCGACCCGGGGAACCACCATGCCCTCGGTGATCTCCTCGGTGAAGAGGTCGGCGAACTTCTCGGCGGGCCACGGCGTCGGCGGATTGGTCTGCGGTGTAAGGAAATAGCCGCCGAGCATATTTTCCGGCCCCATGCCCGTCGACGCGACGATGTGTACACCGGTCGTGCGGGAGAGGGCCTCGTACAGCTTCACGTCGCGACCGTGGAACATGCCGGTGCTGTCGACGATCGTCCGCCCGCCGTGGGCCCGGAAGTCTGCCAGCTTCCCCACCAGTGTCTCGAAGATCTCGGCCCGGTCCATGGTGACGTCGAACGCGTACTCGGCGCCCGGAACCACCGACAGCAGCGCCTCGTGAACCGAGACGACACCCAACTCGTCAGCGGAAACCGGACCGAGGACGGTGTGAACGGTGTTGCCCTCGGCGGTGCAGATGCCACTCATCGGCATTTCCTTTCGTCAACGTCGCGTCAACACGACGTGGTACCAGTCACGGTAGATTTCACATTACTGAGTGTCAAGTGAGTTATCTATTTGCCAATTGACTGTGCTGACAGATTCGTGGCTGTACTCCAGCTAGAATCTGAGGCCATGTCGCTCCGAGCCGCGCAGAAGCAGATGACCTACGAGCTCTTCCTCACGAAGGGGTTGGAGCTGTTCGGCACCAAGGGTTACGCCGCGACCACGATCGACGACATCGCCACCGCAGCCGGCTCGACCCGGACGACCTTCTACCTCCACTTCTCGTCGAAGGCCGAGGTGATGAGCGCGCTGCTGACGAAGGTCGACGCGATTCTCACGACCGCCGACGACCCCACGCTGACCGCAGTGGTCGCCTCCGGCTCGCGCGACCAGATCCGGGTGTGGCTGGATCGCAAGTTCTCGCAATGGGACGAGATCAAGCCGTACCTCACCGCGTCCTACCAGGCCGCGAACGAGCCGGACGTCGCGGCCAGGACCGAGCAGTGGTTCGACGACGCGGTCGGTGACATGACCGCGGGGCTGGACCAAGCGAACCGCTTCCCGCCGGATCGTCGCCGGATCCGCTGCGTGCTCGCGTTCGGGCAACTCGAGTACCTGTCGCGCCGCTACTTCTCGGTCGGCTGGGCGACTCCCCGCGACGTCTGCCTCGACGAGCTCACCGGCGCGTGGTGCCACCTTCTCGCATCGGACGACTGAGAAGCACTCCGCGGTCGACCTCAGCGGACGGCGACGTCACCCACATCGTGTGCCACGCCGGCAATGTCGTGTAGTCCGTCGGTGCCCAGATCGACCGCTGACTCCGACTCCGGCCGACTGCCGAAGAGCCCGAACAGGGTCAGGATGCCGGACGCGGCGGCGCACAGGGCGCACACCAGGAAGGCCAGACTGTAACCGGTGCCGAGCGAGGTGAACGCCAGGTCGCCGATCGCCGCCGGCATGTGCAGCATCGGGTTGTCGGGGCCGGGGGCCTGTGCCGGATCAGTCGGCACCGGGATGACCGGCATCTAGTTGAGCGCCATTGCGCCGCCCTGCTCGCCGATCCCCAGGACTGCGCCGGCGTGGGCCTGACCGAGACCCGACTCTCCGACCGCGACATCGAGACCGTCGCGCACCTTGCCGTTGGCGACACTGTTGGCGACAGCGGCGACCAGGACGGGACCGAGAGCGAAGCCGAAGTCACGCAACAGATTTGTCGTGGCGCTGGCCATGCCGGCCAGGCGGGCCGGCACGGTGTTGATGGCTACTGCGGTGATCGACGCGACCGTGAGGGCGAACCCGACGCCGAGCAACAGCATCGGCAGGACGAAGTCCGTCCACTCCCCGGTCCGGACGTCGAACTGCGAGCAGATGAAGCCGGCGACCGCGATCAGGAAGAAACCCGACGTCAGCACCCAGCGCGGCGAAATGCTGTGGATCAGGCGTGACACGAGTGGCACCAGCAGGAACGCCGGCCCCTGAATGACCAGGAACAGCACGCCGATCTTCAGTGGCGACACATGCTGCACCGCACCGAGCCAGATGCTCATCGAGAAGCAGGTGCCGAGGAAGGCGAACATGCCGACGACGGCGGTGATGCCCGAGATCGCGAATACCCGGTTGGCAAACAGATCGAGATGCAGCAGCGGCACTTCTGTGTGCAACTCGACGACGACGAACGCGACGAGGCACACGACTCCGACGACGAAGCCCACGACGATCGTGGTGTCGCCCCAGCCGACCTCGGACCCCTGCGTCAGTGCCCACAGCAGGGCGATCAGGCCGACTGCCAAGGTCACTTGGCCGGGGACGTCGAGCTTGCGACCCTCCGGCGAGGACGAGTCCTGCGCGCCCAGCGAGACGACGAACGAGATCAGCGCGGCGGCGATCACGACACCGAAGGCCCAGCGCCAGTTGCCGTACTCGGCGAGCACGGCGGCCATCGTCGGCGAGACTGCGGCACCGAGGGACAGAAAGCCGGCCCACAGCGCGATCGCCTCGCACGGGCCTGGGCGTCGGGCGCCACGGCGGCGATCATGGCCAGCGAGATGGGATAGAGAGCGCCGGCGCCGATGCCCGCGATCGCCTGGCCGATCCACATCAGGTGAACCTCGTGCGCGCTCTCGCACAGGGCCGCCCCGACGACGATCAGCAGCACTCCCCCGAGCAGCAGGCGTTTGCGTCCGAACAGGTCACCGAGCACGCCGAAGGTCAGTTCGAACACGACCATCGTCGTGGCGAAAGCGGCGCTGATCCAGGTGAGTTCCGCGCCGGAGATGGTGAAGGACTGCTGGAAGGTTCCGTTCAGGGCGCCGGGTAGCGAGTACGCCACCTGGGCGACCATGACCGCCAGGCACGCGGCCACGAGGGTCGCGGCGTATCGCGGCGATCGCGCAGTCGAGTTACTCATCGTGTGAGCTCCTTGCTCGAGGATTCCCGTACCGCCGCATCGGCAGCCGGAAGTGCGTTTGTGATACATGCCACGCACTGATTGAGCAAGGTGTCACATCGGTTTACAGCCTGTCAAGGAATTGTTGTTTCCCGAGGCGGTGGACACGGGAAACCGTCGAGACGGCGCGACCGTCCGACCCCGGCGATCACCCTTCGCGAGGCTCGAAGGCAGACGCTTCGACGAGGATCTCCCGCAACCAGCCGATGAACGCCGCATCTGCCAGGCGCGGGTTCCACACCATGTCGACCCCCAACGGCGAGATCGGCAGCGGGAACTCCTCGATCCGGAGCTCCACCCGTTCGCGCATCGCGACAGCGACCCGCAAGGTGTGCACCGCCACCCCACCGGCCGTCGCCACCAGATGCGGGATGAGCATGTGGTCGGAGACGAGTTGCCCGATCCGGTACTGCACGCCGTGCGCGTCCATCGCGGCGTACGGCGCCACCCGGTGCCGGGAGTCGTAGGTGACGTGGGGCAGCGAAGTGAGCAGGTCCAGTGCAGATGCCTCGGGATCGCTGTCCGGCTGGGCGATCACCACCCACCGGTTCTCGTAGAGCCGGTCGCGCGGGTACGGCGAGGTGAACGCCTCGGACAGGAGTACGACGTCCACCCCGTCGTCGGTGAAGTCGCTTGCCTGTGGCACGACGAAGTTGCGCACCCGGAGGGTGGCGTTCGGCGCCCGCTCGGCGATCAGCCGTGCCAATCCGGGCCCGACCACGAAGGCCGTGCTAGTGGTCATCGCAACCGTGATCGTGCGCCTGTCGTGAGCAGGGTCGAAGCCCGGGAAGTTCACCACCCGCGCGGTCTGCCGCAGCAATTCACGCAGTGGATCGATCAGTTCCAAGGCGCGCGGGGTGAGCACCAGGCCGCTGCCCTGCCGCATCACCAGGTCGTCACCGATCATCCGGCGCATCCGTCCCAGAGCATGACTCATCGCGGGTTGCGACATGCCCACCCGGGCCGCGGCGCGGGTGACCGATGCCTCCTCGAGTAGTGCCAGCAGTGGCACCAGCAGGTTGAGGTTGACCGAGGCGAGCCGCTCCAGGCCGAGATCACCCGGGTGGTCCCTGGGTTGGTTCATCCACACGAAGTTACGCGTCCTCCACCCGAACCGTCGGCGTCACGGGCTCAGGCCGAGGCCATGCGCCGCAGTCTCGGGATCGGGATCCGGTGGTTGACGGCCACCGCGACACCGCGGCCGTCGTCGTGCATCCAGCGCATCACCGACGGTCCGTGCGGGCTGTCGCCGAGGAGGAACTCGGGTTCACCGGCCGCCGGCAGGCGGCCGGTGGCCTTGAGGTTCAACCCGAACTGCTCGGTCCAAAAGTACGGATCGAGGTCGAGTTCCGGCGCCTCGTCGCCGGTGAGGAGCGCGAGAGCAGCGACCCTGGCCTGTTCGATGGCACTGCTCCACAGCGGAATTCGGCGTACTCCAGTCCGTGTCGGGATGGCTGCGACATCCCCGGCCGCGACGATGTCGGGCCGGACCCGCCCCCGCGAGTCGGCCTCGAGACGGCCGCCGGTTATCAGTCCGCTGGTGGCCAGCCATTCCGTGTTGGGGATGTCGCCGACCGCACTGACGAGCAGGTCGGCCTCGACGCGTGATCCGTCCCGCAGGACCACCCCACGCGCATCGTCGATCCCGACGGCCGAGCCGACGACGATAGTGAGTCCCTGGGCGACCGCGGCCGCGGTGAACGCGTCGGACAGGCATGGCCCCAGATGCGACAGCATCGGTCGGCCGTCGGCCACCAGCGTGACCGGGCATCCCGCCGACAGGGCTGCGGATGCGATCTCCATGCCCAGCGGACCGGCTCCGACGACCGCGACCGACGGCCGGGCGGCCAGCCGTTCCCGGAGAACCAGGGCATCGTCCAAGGTGCGCAGGGTGAGCTCCGGGCTGTTGTCGCCACCCAGACGCCGGGCCCTGGAACCGGTGGCGATCACCAGTCCGTCGTAGGGCAGGTCCGAGCCGTCGTCGAGGCTCACCCGGCGGGACTCGACGTCGAGGCCGACTGCCGCCACCCCGAGCACCTCGGCGGCGTCGTGCGTGGGCCGCGCCAGCTCGTGAGAGTGGAGACCGCCGTCGCGCGCCCGCTCCGCGGGCCCAGGAACAAGGAGCGCCTTGGAGAGGGCGGGCCGCGAGTATGCCGGCCGGGGTTCGTCCCCCACGATGGTCAGGTCGCCGTCGAAACCTGCGGCACGGAGGCTGTCGCACGCGGTCTGGCCGGCGATTCCGTTGCCGATGACCAGAATTCGCCCGAGAGCGTCGGTGAGTGTCATGAGAGTGTGAGTGCAGCCACGGGACAGACCCGTACAGCGGCGCCGGCGTCGGCGATTTCGGGGCTTCCCTCGGGGAGCTCTTCGACGTCGAGGATCAGTTCGCCCTCGTCGTCGAGGTGCATCAAGTCGGGAGCGATCTCCTCGCACAGTCCGTGGCCCTCACAACGGGGCCGATCGATTGTAATTTTCATGCTGGGACTACCTTCAGGATCTCGAGTACGTCGATGGAGCGGGTGATGTTGCTGGGCAACCGAACCGGCTCGGCGGCCACCAGCCGCTGAGCGTGGACGGCCAGTGCCCCGATGACGGCGTGGGCTTCCAAGCGGGCCAGGCCCTGGCCGGCGCAGCCGTGCGGGCCGTAACCGAAGGAGAGGTGGTCGACCGGGTTCCGTTCGATCAGAAAGGCGTCCGGGTTCTCGTAGTGCCGCGGGTCGCGGTTGCCTGCACCGAAGAGGATCGCCACCTGGGATCCGGCCGGCACCACGGCGCCGTCGATGATGACGTCCCGGGTGACGAGGCGCCCCCAGGCATGCACCGGCGCCCAGAATCGGAGAATCTCGTTGAAGGCTGCCGGCACCAGGGCGGGATCCTTTCGGACAAGGTCGAATTGGTCGGGGAACGCCGAGAAGAGCGCGACGATGTTGCCGAGCGCGGCGATCGTGGTGTCCACACCCGCGCCCAGGTACTGGTGGATGATGTGGCCGGCGGTGCCGGGAGGAATGGCGCCCCGGTCCTCTGCATCGAAGATTCCGCGGCCGACCGACCCCGGCGCCAGATCCTCGGCTCGGACCCCGGTGCACCAACCGTAGAGTTCGCCGGCGATCGGGAAGTTCTCCGCAGTCCGCTGGTTCATCGGACCGATGACCTCCATCGCGGCCTGTCCCCAGCGCAGCATGTTGTCGCGCACCTCGCCGGTGAAGCCGATCAGGTCCGCGACGACCTCGAGCGGAAGGGCGCGGGCCAGCGCATCGATGGCCTCGAACGATCCCCGGGCAACCAGGTCCGCGACCAGCGCATCGGCCTTGGTCCGGATCTGGTCTTTCAGTCCCCGCAGCGCCCGCGGGGAGAGGTTCTCGGTGAGGGTCGCGCGCAGTTCGGTGTGGATCGGCGGGTCGGAGGCCAGCGACGTGCCTTGCAGCGCCTCGTTGACCGTGGAGTTGAAGCCGATCGTCCGGGACGAGAACGTGCCGGGGTCGGCCAGCGCGTCGCGGATGACGTCGTACCGGGTCAGGGCATAGACGTCGTTGGCGGGCAGATGCACCACCGCGCCGAGATCGCGGAGTTCGGCATACGTCGGATAGGGGTCGGTCAGGATCTCGTCGGCGAAGAGGTCGACATCGGAACTCGCGGGAGTGCTGGTCATGCACCCAGTGAAGTGACTCCACTCACATAAATCCAACTCATATTGTGCATATAGAAACATGCAGCAGATTGATGTCAGATCCGCGGTCGTCGGCTGCGCTGGTCAGGAGTGCTCTTCACAGGAAAGTGCCAGCAGGTTGATCGTCGGGTTGCGGGGCTGCGTCGACGGGGCGGCCGGGCCAGACGCGTTCCGCAAGGGAAAGGACCGGAGGCAGGGCCGGGTTGTCCGAGGCCGGGCGCCACGCCATGCGCAGGTGGATCGGCAGGGTCTCGTCGAGCACCCGTAGGAAGTGCACATGCGGGTCCGTCACGTTCTCCGCCACGGACGACACCGTCAGGGAGCAACCGACTTCGGCTCCCACCAGCGCCATGGCGGTCCACGAATCGGGTGCCCTTTGCACGATGTCGGGATCGAACCCCGCCCCCAGGCTCAGCCTGCGCAGCCGGTCACCCAGTACCGAGCCCTCGTGCGGAGGCAGGGCCACGAACGGCTCTCCGGCAAGCTCCGCCATGTGCAACTCCTTCCTCGACGCGAGGGGGTGGGACGCAGGGACGGCCACGACGAGGTGTTCCTCGACGAGGATGCGGGACTGGACACCGGCGGGCACGAAATCCCACCGGCCGAGACTGACGTCGACCTCGCCCCGGAGAACCCGGGCGAGCGCGGGGAGCGCGAAATCCTGGCTGTAGAGACGAAATTCAATTCCCGGATGTACCCTACGAACCTCCCGGGCGAGCACTCCCACGAGTACGTGGGTCGATGCACCGGCATAGGCGAACGTGACCGTCCCGGCCTCCCCGCGATCGGCGGCCAGCACGGTGGCGCGAGCCCGTCGCTCGGCGGCGAGCATCTCCTGGGCGTGCGCCACCAGCGCCGTTCCTGACGCGGTCAACCGGACGCTGCGGGTGCTCCGGATGAAGAGGTCGGTTCCGAGGTCGCGCTCGAGTTGTCGCACAATCCGGCTGACCGGCGGCTGCGCGAGGTGGAGCCGCTCGGCGGCCCGCGCGAAATGCAGTTCCTCGGCCACTGCGAGGAACACCCGCAGTTGTTGGAAATCCATAACCGAATTATTTCATGAATTGAAATAGTTACGCCACCAGTAAGTATTGGACGCGGCGTAATGACGGTGGGATGGTTGAAGGGATTTCCCACACGGAAGAAGACTCATGACACTGCAGAGCAACGACACCGCCTTCGCCCCGGAGGCGACCGAAGATCGGCAACCGGGACGACCGCACCAGGATGCCTTCGGCCGCACCGCAAGCGGGCCGTTGGCCGGAATCGTTGTCGCCGACTTCAGCCGGGTCCTTGCCGGGCCCTACTGCACCATGCTTCTGGCAGACATGGGCGCCACCGTCATCAAGGTGGAGGGCCCGTCCGGTGATGAAACACGTGCATGGAAACCGCCGGTCTTCGACGGCCAGTCCACGTACTACCTGTCGATCAACCGGAACAAGAGGTCGATTGCGTTGGACTTCGGCGACCCCGACGATCTCGAGACGGCCCGCGGGATTGCCGAGAGCGCCGACGTCGTCGTCGAGAACTTCAAGCCCGGCGGACTGGACCGCTTCGGCCTGGATTATGCGTCCATCGCGGAACGCAATCCCGCTGTCGTGTATGCGTCCATCACCGGATTCGGCTCGGCCGGAGGAGCCGCCCTGCCTGGATACGACCTGCTCGTCCAGGCGATGTCCGGACTGATGAGCCTCACCGGAGATCCGGAGTTCCCCGCCTACCGCTCCGGCGTCGCGGTCTTCGACGTCATCACCGGACTCCATGCGGCCATCGGCGTCCTTTCCGCGCTGCACGAGCGCAGTCGGAGTGGCCGGGGCCAGCGCATCGAGGTGAACCTCATGTCCTCGGCGTTGTCGGGCATGGTCAATCAGACCGCCGGGTTCCTGCTCAGCGGAAATGTGCCGACCCGCATGGGCAATGAGCATCCCAGCATCTACCCCTATGAGCCGCTGCCCACTGCGGACGGCGAGATCGTCCTGGCCATCGGAAACGACCGGCAGTTCCGGACATTGTGCGATGTCCTCGGCGCCCACGAGTTGGCCACGGACCCCCGGTTTGCGACACCGCCGGACCGCAGCCACAACCGTTCGGCACTGCGCCCCATCCTGCAGGAACTGTTGGCCGCCAAGCCCGCATCCGAATGGTTCGACATCTTCACCGAGGCACGGTTGCCGTGCGCTCCGATCAACGACGTCCGCGGCGGAATCGAATTCGCGCAGCGGCTCGGGCTGGAACCGGTCGTGGCGGTGGGAGACGGCGAAAAAGCGCTTCCCGGGGTGCGCAATCCGATCACCTTCTCGGCGACGCCGGCCAGCTACGACCTCGTGCCGCCCGGCATCGACGCCGACCGGGGTGACATCCTCGAGTGGTTGTGCTCGGCGGAATCACGAACCTAGAGCACGTCTGCCAATTGCGGACGCGGTGATGGATGACGGGCGCCGCCAGGGATATGCCGCAGAGGTAAGTGGTGGCGTACTTGTCGTAGCGGGTAGCGACTGCGCGCCATTGCTCGAGACGCCCGAAGCCACGCTCGATGGTGTTGCGTTCGCGATAGCGGGCCTTGTCGAAAGCGGGTGGTCGACCTACAACACGGGCTCGATCACAGCCCACAGATCATTGGACATCTCTACTGCGCGGAACACTCACACACGATCCCGCACTCGAGCCCGGTCATTGAGCACACATGCGCTACGGGACAGGGAAGGTGCCGAATCCCGGGTTGACCAGTATCTGGTACCCGTCGACAGGGGGGGTGTGCGCCGACGTCGGCGACCGCGGCGATCGTGCCGCTGCCGGTCACAACCGTCGCGGGCGCGTATCGGCACCGATCCCCCGGTGCGATGGGCCCACTGTAGTCAGGCTCCACCAGTCGGAGGGCGGTAGTGCCGGCGACGCCGGTGGTCAGATTCCGCCAATTCACCGACACGGCGACGCAGTATCTCGAGGTCGTCGCTGAACGCTCCGCCGCAAAGGTCACCACGCCGGATGCACCCGTCGTTGCTGACGGCGTCACGGTCGACAGCGGCGGCGGGTAGTCACAGGCCAACGTGGTCAGCAACAGGCATCCTGCGACGAACCGCACCGGGACCTGGAACGCTGTGGTCGTCGCTGCCGGGACCGGCGGCGTGTCCGCCGCCGCGGTGGCGGACGAGCAGAGCGGGATCGCGAGGACCGCCACGGATGCCGCGGCCCAGGCTACGAACGAACGACGAATTGCTGCACGACGCACGGCGTTAGCCTCTCGAGTTGGATCTATCCCGACCCTGGTGCAGTGTCAGGCTACTCGCTTGGTGGCAGCGCGGACCTGGCAATGGCGAGCGGGGCAGGACCCCGGGTACCTGCTACGCGGCGCTCGTCATCCATCATCGCGTCCGCAAATAGCAGACACGCTCTAGTCGGCGCCGAGCAGCGCACGCGCCTGAAGGATCGCCTGTTCGACGTCGTCGTCGAGGTTTGCGGCGGGCAGTGAACCGAGTTCGCCGCGGAGCAGTCCGACGTCCTTGAGCAGCAGGTCGTACTGGACGTCGACGAGGTTGTCACTCATCCAGCTCTGGCCGGTCGACACGCCGATCACCTCGAAAAGGTCCTTGGCCGGTACCCCGTGTTCGGCTGCGAGGTTGAGCATCCGTGCGGTGGCAGCCAGGTTGTAGGTGGCCAGCGCATTGTTGAGGAGTTTCACCAGGGCCGGCTGCCCGTAGGACTCCATCCGGAAGACGCGGCCGGAGATGTCGGTCAACAGCCGGTCCTCCGCAGGGACGGTGTCTGGTCCGGCGAGGAAGATGGTCATCGAGCCTTGGCGGGCACCCTGCGGGCCACCCGACACAGGGGCCTCGAAGACGCGCCAGTTGTCGGGGGCCGAGGACATGATCTTCCGGGCGTCCGCGGGGGCGAGCGTGGTATGGACGAGGACGGTCAGCGGCCGCGCGCTGTGGTCCTGGAGCGCCGTGAACACGGACGAGACCTGGTCCGCCAGCCGCACCGCGACGTGGACGCTGTCAATGGACGGCCAGTCGAGTGCCGCCAGGTCGCTGCCGGCCGGTGACGCGGTCTCCTCCGACCACTCGCGGACGCGCTCGGTGTTGAAGTCGTAGCCGTACACCTCCTGTCCCAGCTGGGCGAGATGTGCGCCGATGTTTCCGCCGATGGGTCCGAGTCCGATTACCACATGCATGAGCGTTCCTCGAGTGTGAGAGAGAAGGTTGTGAGAGAAGATGCCGGACCGGCGTGGCGAGTCATCGAGCTGTCGGCAGGTTCGGCGAGCGCCACGAGGACGCCTGGTTGAGCGAAATCGGCTCAGTCCGTATGGGACTCCGCGTCGAGACCCCGCTCTGCCATGACCTGCTTGACGAGGGTCAGGCCGTTGAGCACGCGCGGGAACCCGACGTAGGGGATGCACTGGATCAGAGCACCCACGATCTTCTCTTTGGTCAGGCCCACGTTGAAGCCGGTGTTGATGTGCAACTTCAACTGGGGTTCGGTGCCCAGAGCGACCAGCGTGGAGATGGTCACCATCGTCTGCTCCTGCTGGGTCAGGCTGGTTCGGGAATAGATGTCCCCGAAGGCGAAGGAGACGATGTAGTCGGACAGGTCCGCGTCCAAGCTCTTGTAAGACTCCACGAGCTTGACGTGGTCGAAGGTGTTCGTGTGCTCGGGTGAGACGAGCTCCATCATGCGGTCGAGGCCGCGCTGGTAGCGATCTGTAGTCATGCGGGTATTCCTTTCTTTCCCTGCGGGTTTCGAACCAGCTTCTTGTTGGCGAATTCGTTGAAGCCGAACTTGGCGAGCTCGCGGCCGAACCCCGATGCCTTGACACCGCCGAACGGCAGATCGGGCGAACTCTTGCTGGTGCCGTTGATCCAGACCATGCCGGTCTCGAGTTCCTCGGCCACGCGGTCGGCCTTGTCCGGGTCCGAGGTGAACACGCTGGACGAGAGGCCGAACGGGGAGTCGTTGGCCAGGTCGATCGCCTCGTCCATCGAACCGACACAGTGCACGACCGCTACCGGGCCGAACAGCTCCTCGCTGAAGGCGCGCATCTCGCGGGTGACGCCCGCCAGGACGGTAGGCGGGTAGTAGGCTCCGGCCCCCTCCGGCCGGTTGCCGCCCAACAGGGCCTCGGCCCCGCGGGAGATCGCTTCCTGGACAAGCTCGTCCAGTTCCTCGACCCCCGCGTTCGATGCCAGCGGTCCGAGCTTCGTGTCGGGGCTGGTCGGGTCGCCGGGCTGCCAGCCGGCCATCCCGTCGACGAATTTGCCAACGAACTCCTCATACACGCGTTCATCCACGAGGAACCGCTTCGACGCGGTGCACGCCTGCCCGCCGTTACCGAGCCGCCCGACGACCGCCGCGGCAGCCGCCGCGTCCACATCGGCGTCGTCGAGCACCAGGAACGGGTCCGAACCACCGAGTTCGAGCACGCACTTCTTCATGTGCCTGCCTGCGACCTCGCCGACGGCGGACCCGGCCTTCTCGGATCCGGTCAGCGACACACCCTGGACACGGGGATCCGCAACGGTATTCGCGACCTGCGCCGAGGAGATGAAGGCATTGAGGTAGACACCCGCGGGCAACCCGGCCTCGGCCAGGACCCGTTCGATCGCGAGAGCGGACTGCGGGCAGTTCCGCGCATGCTTGAGGATGATCGTGTTGCCCAGGGCGACGTTCGGGGCGGCGAAACGGGCTACCTGGTAGTAGGGGTAGTTCCACGGCATGACCCCGACCAGCGGGCCGATCGGCTCCGTACGCACGACGGCTGTGCCCGGGCCTGTGATGTCGAGAGGCTCGTCTGCGATGTACTCCTCCACATGGTCGGCGTAGAACTGGTAGATCGACGCGACCAGCGCCACCTCCCCTTTGGCCTGCGCGATCGGCTTACCCATTTCCAGGGTGAGGATCTTCGCCAGCTCTTCGGCCTGCTCCCGGTGGATCTCGGCGGCCCGGGTCAGAACGGCGCGGCGCTGCTCCAACGGCGTAGTGCGCCAGGAACGGTATGCCGCCGTGCTGCGTCCGATGAGAGCGTCCAGCTCCGCATCCGAGATCTCCGGATACTGCGCGATCTGATCCCCGGTGACCGGGTCGATGGTGGTGTAGACACCCATGGGTGGTTCTCCTGTGTGGTTGAGACGGGGCAGGGTGCCATCGGTCCGACGGCACCCGGCGGTGCTCGACTAGGACTGTGACGTCAGGCCGGGATGGTGTCGGCTGATTTCAGCGCGAAGCCGCGGTAGCCGTCTGCGGTGATGTCGGTCAGGACGGCGCGGTAGTTGCCGAGGCCGCCCAGGTAGAACAGGACGCTGGGCTTCTTGCCCGGGATGTTCGCGCCGAAGATCCACGAGTCGACCTTGGTGAACACCGTCATGTTGGCGATCTCCGTGCAGGTCTCGGTCCATTCGGCCTCGGCCTCCGGCGTGGGCTCGATCGCTCGCAGCCCGGTGCGTTCGGCGTAGTCGATGGTGTCGCTGATCCACTCGACCTGCGTCTCGATGCTCGGCGGCAGGTTCGTGAACGGGCCGTTGGGTCCCAGCACCATGAACCAGTTGGGGAAGTTCGCGGTGGAGACGCCCAGGTAGCTGGTGGGCTGCCCGTTCCAGTGGTCGTTGATGTGCAGGCCGCCGCGGCCGCGGATCTCCATCTTCCGGTAGTTGCCGTCCACCGCATCGAATCCGGTCGCGAAGACAAGTACGTCCAGCTCGTGCAGGACCCCGTCCTCGGTCACCACACCCTTGGCGGTGACCTCGCGGATCGGATTCTCCTTGATGGCGACGGCCTCCACGTTCGGCCGGTTGAAGACCTGGTAATAGCCGTCGTCGCACAGCGGGCGCCGGGCGAACAAGCCCGTCGGCATCAGCTTGCGGGCGGTCTCCGGGTCCTCGATCGTCTCGGCGATCTTGGCACGGATGAACGACGCGGCGGTCTCGTTGGCCTCCTCGTCCGTGGCAATGTCACAGAAGGTGGCGAACATGAAGCGGAAACCGCCGCCGTGCTGCCAGGCCTCCTCGTAGACGCGGTTGCGCTCCTCCTCGGAGACGCTCATCGCCGGCACGGCAGACTCCTCGAACCCGAAGGCCACCGACGAACCCTTGACCTGCGTCCAGATCCCCTCGTACTCCGCCTTGACCGCATCGATCTGCTCCGCGGTCACGGGGCGCTTACCAACGGGAACGGAGTACTGCGGGGTCCGGACGAACACGGTCAGGTGCTCGACCTCCGGCGCCAGCGCCGTGATGACCTGCTGGCCGGTGGAACCGGTGCCGATCACCCCGACCCGTCGGCCCGCGAGGCTCTTGCCCTCGGGCCACGCGGCGGTGTGGATGGTCTCGCCCTCGAACGTGTCCAGGCCGGGCAGGTTCGGGAAGTTGATGGCGGAGAGCAGTCCAACGGCATTGATCACGTAGGTGGCCCGGTACACGTCGCCGGCGTCGGTGGTGACCTCCCACAGACCCTCGTCGTCCAGGTAGACCGCGGACTTGACCTCGGTTCCGAAGCGGAAGTGGCGGCGCAGGTCGAAACGGTCGACGACACCCTCGAGGTACTCGAGGATCTCGGGCTGGGTGATGTACGTGCTCTTCCAGGTGCCGTCCTGCAGCAAATCCTCGTCGAAGGAGAAGCGGTAGACGTGACTCTCCGTGTCGGAGAGGGCACCCGGGTAACGGTTCCAGTACCAGGTGCCGCCGGGGCCCGCAGCCTTGTCGAAACCGACCGTGGTGAGGCCGAGTTCATTGTGCAGCTTGTGGACGGCGTAGATCCCACCGAATCCGGCGCCGATGACAACGGCGTCAACGGTGCGGAAAGAGGTCTGGGCAGACATTGCGAACTCCTGTGTCGTTCTGATGCAGGGAAAGAAGCGGTGAAAGATGAAGGGGCCCGGGTAGTTACTTGCGGTACCAGGCGGCGAGCTTCTCGAACTCCTCGGCCACGAGGGCGGAGCGACCGGCCAGGAAGGGGTAGACGTGCTGCTGGCCCTCCCCGATGGACAGGGTGACATCCACACCTGCCGCCTTGGCGGCCTGCTCCAGGCGGGTGGCGTTGTCGAGGAGCGACTCGACGCTGCCGGCCGTCATGTACAGCCGCGGGAAACCGGTGAAGTCGGCGTACAGAGGGTTGGCAAGCGGGGTCTTCGGGTCGATGGTGTCCCCGAGGACGCCGGCGATCATGCCTTCGAGCAACTCCGGGGAGATCAGGGCGTCGGTGTCGTTGTTGGTGACGAGGGTCTTGCCCTTGTTCTCCATGTCGAGCCACGGGGAGAAGGCGATGACCCGGCCGGGGCCCTGCTTGCCCTGTTCCTTCAGCGCCAGGGCGATGGCGATGGCGAGGTTGCCGCCTGCGGAATCACCGATGGTGGTGACGTCCTGCGCGGCGATGCCGGATGCGACGAGCGCATCGAACGCGGCCACCCCGTCCTCGACCTGGGCGGGGTGCTGGAACTCGGGGGCCCGGCGGTAGTCCAGCACGAAGCTGACGGAACCGAGCGCCTTGGCGACGTGGGCGGCGAGCTTGCGGTGGCTCGAGGCCGAGCCGACGGCGAATCCACCGCCGTGCGTGTACAGCAGCACCTTGGACTTATCTGCACCCTCGGGCAGGCACCAGATGCCCGGGACTCCGCCCACGGTGTCCTCGCGGTACGTCACGCCCTCCGGCTCGACGGTCGGCTGGTGCCACTCGTCGAAGATGGAACGGAACAGGCGCATCGTCAGGTCCGGCGTCGCGGCCATGACCTGGCACCAGTCGGCGTAAAGGTCGCGCAGCACGTCCCGGCCCTCCTCATCGGTGGAAGTGACGAGGGGCTGTGCGGAGATGTTGGTGGTCATGGCTACCTTCGGCTCGGTTTCGGACCAGGTGGGGTGATGCCTCGTCCGTGTTCTGTGTCCTACCTACCGCGGCCGCCCCGATGTGATGGCCGCCACGGCGTCTAGATCAAAGGTAGAAGTACGTTCCAACCCGCCTGTGTTCCGATGTGAAACACTCTGCGCCACATTTCTTGGACAAGATGAGGAGATACCTGACAGTCACACCCTGAAAGAGGTGCTCTTCATGCATGCATTCGCCGTCCACCCCGACGACCCCACGATCCATGATTTGGAAATTCCGACCCCGAGCCCCGAGGGCCGGAACGTCCTCTTGAAAGTGATGCGGGCCGGCGTCTGCCACACCGATACCCATCTGCGGGCGGGCGGCTACGATCTGGGCAGCCGTGGGCTGATGAGTATGAAAGACCGCGGCATCGAATACCCGATGGTACTCGGCCACGAGGTCGTCGGCGTCGTCGAACAGGTCGGCAACGACGTCGAATCCGTTCGTGCGGGCGACGTGCGGCTGATCTATCCGTGGATCGGTTGCGGCGAATGCCGCCACTGCCGAGAAGGCAACGACAACCGTTGTGCGGCAGGAAGAAACCTGGGCGTGGCCTGCCACGGCGGCTACGCCGAATACATCCTCGTACCCGACGAGAAGTACCTCGTGGACATCGACGGCCTCGACCCGAGTTGGGCTGCCACCCTGGCCTGCTCCGGCCTCACCGCCTACAGCGCCGTGGACAAGGTGCTTCCCCTCGAACCGGACGAGCCTGTCGTCGTCTTCGGCGCGGGAGGCCTGGGCCTCACCGCCATCGCGTTGCTCCGTGCCCGGGGTCACCGGAACATCTGCGCGGTCGATGTCGCCAAGGGAAACCTCTCCCTGGCCCGGGACATGGGCGCCTCGAGCACCGTCCTTTCCGGGCCCGGCAGCGGAGCGAAAGACATCCGCGACGCAGCCGGGGGACCTGCCAGCGCGGTGATCGACTTCGTCAACAACGGCGTCACGGCCACCTCGGCCTTCGAGGTCCTGACGAAGGCGGGGCACATGATCCAGGTCGGACTCTTCGGCGGCGAAGTCACCATTCCGACCGCGCTGCTGGCCCTGCGTATGATCCGCATCGAGGGCAGCTTTGTCGGGACGCTCTCGCAGCTTCAGGATCTGGTGCGGATCGCGCAGAGCGGGGAGCTGCCCCACATCCCGGTCGTCGAACGGACGCTGTCCGCTGCCGAGGTCTCCCACGCGCTGGACGACCTCACCGCGGGCGGCATTGCTGGACGCATCGTCTTGACTGCCTGACAATGGGGTGGTGCAGGAAAAGTCACGCCGCGAGGACGAGGTCCGGAGCGCCCGTGAAAGGCTGATCACGCAAGGCCTGGTGCGGGCTTCCGTTCCCGCGTCCCTCGTCGCACAGGAGATCGAGCAGAGCTGGCGCCGCTCGGTCTCGCACCGTGTCGACCCCGGGGCCGGCCCCCACATTCTGGGGGAGATCGACCCGGACAGCGCCATACTGCGTGCCGCAGGCCGGATCCTGGACCAGTGGCAGACGAACCTCACGGACTCGAGGATGACCCTCTTCCTGGCCGACGA
The DNA here is from genome assembly GCA_006543605.1 of Rhodococcus sp. WS4. Classification (GTDB taxonomy): domain Bacteria; phylum Actinomycetota; class Actinomycetes; order Mycobacteriales; family Mycobacteriaceae; genus Rhodococcus_F. The sequence goes on along the minus strand of RRBB01000044.1, from coordinate 6,718 downwards.
GGACGGCCGCATCGTTTCCCGCCGCATCGTCGACACCCAGGACGAGCGGACACTGGACCAGGCCAACGCAGTGGAAGGCTTCGATTTCTCCGAGCAGGCCTTGGGCACCAACGGGCTCGGCACCCCCATCGAGGCACGCGGGGTCGTATTCGTTCGCGGCACGGAGCATTTCAACGATGCCCTCGCCAAATTGGCTTGCGCGGGCGCTCCGATCAAGCACCCCATCACCGGGCGGATCGTGGGTTCACTCTCCATCGCCTCCCACATCGACGTCGCCAGCCCGTTGATGGTCGCCATGGTGCGGCAGGCCGGACATCAGATCGCCGAAGCGCTCGAACTCATGGCTGACTCCCGGGACCTCGAGCTGGCGCGCACCTACCGCCTCTTCCGGTCGTCCCGGCACCCGGTCCTGGTCATGAACTCGGAAACGGTCATGACCGACCTGCCCGCCCTCGCCCACTTCGACGCAGAGGCCCACGCCGACTTGTGGGAAAAGCTACGCCGCCACCGCTGGGACCAGGACGAGCTGCAGCTCGAGTTGCCCACGATCGGCACCGATGCCATGGTGCGGCGCCTCGGCCGCGCCGGTCAGGACTCGATTTTCGCGCTGGAGTTCATGGAGCCGGCCGGAACGGCCGCATCCGGACAGGTGACCGTCGCGCCCGATCCGGACAGTGCGGCCAGACCTGCCGGCGGCGTTGCGCTGGAAGGCATCGTGTCCCGTCGGGCCCGGCCGACCCCATACGGCGATGTGCAACAACAGCTCACCGCTTCCGCGGCCTCCGACGGGCTCATTCGAGTCGTCGGAGGCCCCGGCACCGGCAAACGCCACCAGGCCTCGAGATGGCTTCACCAACACACCGGCCAGGAGCCCGTGGTCCTCACCGCCCGCGACCTGGCTGATGATGACGCGGTCTGGGTCGGTGCGAAAGGCGCATTGCGAGACGGACGCGGGATCGTCGTTGTCAGAGGAGACAGCCTCACCGCCGAAACGCGGGGACGACTCGAGGACTTCGTGAGGATCCCGCGCCCCGGCGTTCACCCGGGTGCGCGGGTCATCCTCACCGAGCGCACCGGCGGCGCAGGCGGGCCGGAAGATGGAGCAGCCGCCGTTCCGGTAGCGGTACGCGTCCGCTCACTCGCAGAATTGCGCGACGAGCTGCCTGAAATCGTGCGCGAGGTCGCCGCCGAGCTCTTCCCGGGCGCGCCGGCACTACGGTTCTCCCCCGCTGCGCTCCAGTGCCTGTTGGCCTGGCGTTGGCCCGGCAACGTCGCCGAATTGACCCGGCTCCTCACTGATCTCCCGTACCCGGTTCGGAGTGGCCTGATTCAGACCAAGGACCTGCCGGTCTTCATGCGACAGACGGCCTGGTCCTCGCTGAGCCGCTACGAGCAGGCCGAGCGCGAGACGATCGAGGGGGCCTTGCGCGAAGCGGGCGGAAACAAGGCGCGCGCCGCAAAGATCCTGGGCATCGGCCGCACCACCCTCTACCGCAAGATGCGGGCACTGAAACTTGATGCCGACGAACGAATGATCGCCCCCGGCCCGTGATCTCGGGGCGATTCGCCTGCCACGGATGAACAGAACCCGGACAATCCATCCGGGGCCTGTTCATCGTCTTCGACGGACCAACTCGTGGTTGCCGCTACAGAGCGCGTGGAGGGATCGAGATGTCCGGAGTGCTCATCGTGTTGGTCCGTGAACACCCCGAGAGAGGGGTGCCGCCCTACCGTCGTGGAAGAGCGGCACCCGTTGTGCCCGAGGTCTAGAAGCTGGTGCCGCCGGCGGCGACGAGTTGCTCGAGGAGCGGTGCTGGCGTCCAGGTTTCGCCGTGGATCTTCTCGAGGTGGCGGATCTTGTCGAGGGTGACGTCGAGGCCGAGGGTGGTCGCGTAATGCATCGGACCCCCGCGGTAGGCGGGGAATCCGTAGCCGTCGACGTAGACGACGTCGATGTCGGAGGCGCGTTGGGCGATTCCTTCACCGAGCAGTGTGGCGCCTTCGTTGACGAGGGCGAGGATGCAGCGGTCGACGATCTCCTCGTCGGTGATCGTGCGGCGCTCGATCCCGTCCTCGGCGGCGCAGGTGCGGATGATCTCGTCGACTGCGGGATCGGGGATCGGGGTGCGGCTGCCCTTCTCGTACCGGTAGTACCCGGCGCCGCTCTTCTGCCCGAACCGCTCGTTCTCACAGAGGATGTCGGCGACCCGCGAATACCGTAGATCCTTCGGCCGGGTGGGGGCCAGACGCTTGCGGGCGGCCCAGGCAATGTCGAGACCTGCGAGATCCGACATCGCACACGGTCCCATCGCCATGCCGAAGTTCTGCAGCGCGGTGTCGATCTGCTGGGGGGTGGCGCCTTCTTCGAGGAGGAACTCCGCTTCGCGGCGGTAAGGGGTGAGCATGCGGTTGCCGATGAACCCCTCACAGACTTTCGACAGCACCGGGATCTTCCCGATCGCCTTGGCCAGATGCAGACCGGTCACGACGACGTCGTCGGCGGTGGCCTCCCCGCGAACGACCTCGACGAGCTTCATGATGTTGGCGGGGCTGAAGAAGTGCAGCCCGATCACGTCCTGCGGGCGGGAGGTGGCGCGGGCGATCTCGTCGAGATCCAGTCGGGAGGTGTTCGACGCCAGGATGGTCCCGGGTGTGCAGAGCGCATCGAGCTTGTCGAACACCTCCTTCTTGACCCCCATGTCCTCGAAAACCGCCTCGACCACGAGGTCGGCGCCGGTGACTGCGTCGAAGTGCAGGCTCGGCTCGATCAACGCGGTCCGCTCGCGCGCCTGGGCGTCAGTGAGTTTGCCCTTCGCGGCGGAGGTTTCGTAGGTGCTGCGGATCCGGGCCATGCCGCGGTCGAGGGCAGCCTGATTCTGCTCGATGACGGTGACCGGGAGGCCGCCGTTGGCGAATGCCATCGCGATGCCGCTGCCCATGGTGCCGGCGCCGATGACCGCGACCCGACCGATCGGGCGGGGCGCGGTGTCGGCGGGGATGTCGGTGGCCTTCGCTGCGGTCTTCTCGGCGAGGAAGACATGCCGCAGGCGGGCGGCGTCGGGGCTCTCCAGCAGGCGCAGGAAGGTGGCACGTTCGGCGGCCAGCCCATCGGCGATCGGGAGCCGGGTGGCGGTCTCGACGGCGTCGATGGCAGCGAGCTGAGCGCGGCGGTTGCGGGTGCTCGGGCGCACCGTGCGGCGGGCGGCATCGAAGTCGATGCCGGTTGCGTCGGCCGGTGGCAGGTCGTCGACGACCGGCCCCGGGGTGCCGGTGTCGACCCGGGTGCGGTGGAAGTCGAGGGCGGCGGTGAGGGAGTCGCCGTCAACGCAGGCGTCGACGAGGCCGAGGTCTGCAGCCTCGGTGCCGGTGACCGGAACACCCTGTTGGATCATGCGGAGTGCGGCCGCGGCGCCGATCAGGCGGGGTAGGCGTTGGGTGCCGCCGGACCCGGGGATCAGGCCGACGTTGACCTCGGGGAGGCCGAGCTTCGCGTCGGGGTGGGTGATGCGGTAGTGGCAGGCGAGGGCGAGTTCGAGGCCGCCACCGAGGGCGAAGCCGTGGATGGCGGCGATCACCGGTTTCGGTAGTTGCCCGATCGTGGTGAGTACGTCCGGGAGGGTGGGGTCGGCGGTGGCGGCGGGGGTGCCGAATTGGCGCAGGTCGGCGCCGCCGCAGAAGCCCTTGCCGTCGCCGACGAGGATGACGGCGTGTACCTGATCGTCGATGGCGGCGTGGCCGACGACGGCGGCGAGACCGGAGCGGACGGTGTCACCGAGGCCGTTGACAGGCGGGTTGGTGAGGCGGATGACAGCGACACCGTCGCGTACCTCGTACCGCACTGTCGGCGACGGCTGGTCGAAATGCTGGGACGTACTCATGGACCCTTCCTCGATGCTGATTGCGGGCGTCGCGGTCTACGCCGATACCTCCTCTCATCGTGTCCGATGCCGCGGCGGCGGGGTGTTCCCCTTTGGAACACCCCGAGGGCCGCGGTGTGACACATCCTGGAATTACCGCGCCAGGTAACCGGCGCCTCGAGAGCGGCTGGAACGTGTGCGCTGAGGCACTGGTGCACCGCCCGCACGCTTCGACCGATCCCCCCGGTCGGCCCATCATCAGGAGATTGACGTGACCTCAACCGTGAACAGTGATCCGACAACGCAGTTGGACGACGACGACTTCCGCGAAATCCTGGCTCTCACCCGTACCTTCGTTCGAAACGCGGTGCTTCCACGAGAGCAGGAGATCGACGAGGCCGACGCGATCCCCGCCGATATTCGGACTGCAGCCAAGGACATGGGGTTGTTCGGGTTCGCCATCCCCCAGGAATGGGGCGGTCTCGGAATGAACCTCGTGCAGGACGTCGAGCTGGCGATGGAATTGGGATACACCACCCTCGCCCTGCGCTCGATGTTCGGAACCAACAACGGTATCGCTGGTCAGGTACTGGTCAACTACGGCACCGAGGAGCAGAAGACGACCTGGCTCGAGGGCATCGCATCCGGTGACGTGGTCGCCTCGTTCGCGCTGACCGAGGCCGGCGCCGGGTCGAACCCGGCCGGGCTGCGCACCAAGGCGGTGCGCGACGGCGACGACTGGGTGATCACCGGGGAGAAACGGTTCATCACCAACGCGCTGATCGCGGACCTGTTCGTGGTGTTCGCGCGCACCCGGCCCGCCGACAGTGACGGCCCCGGCATCGCCGTGTTCCTGGTCCCGTCCGACACACCCGGCGTGCAGGTGGGCAGCAAGGACCGCAAGATGGGGCACGCGGGATCGACCACCGCCACGGTCCACCTCGACGACGTGCGAGTACCGTCGGCGGCCCTGGTCGGCGGCAGCGAGGACGTCGGCTACCGCGCGGCGATGACGTCGCTGGCCCGCGGCCGGGTGCACGTCGCGGCGCTGGCGGTCGGACAGGCGCAGCGTGCGCTCGACGAGTCGGTGGCCTACGCGGCGACCGCGACGCAGGGCGGCACCGCCATCGGTGATTTCCAGTTGGTGCAGGCGATGATCGCCGACCAGCAGACCGGCGTCATGGCGGGGCGCGCGCTGGTACGCGACGCCGCCCGGGCCTGGGTCGAGGGCACCGACCGGCGGATCGCCCCGTCGGTCGCGAAGCTGTACTGCACCGAGATGGTCGGCAAGGTCGCCGACCTGGCCGTACAGATTCACGGCGGCAGCGGATACATGCGAGAGGTCGCGGTCGAGCGCATCTACCGGGATGTCCGGCTGCTGCGCCTGTACGAGGGCACCAGCGAGATCCAGCGGCTGATCATCGGCGGCGGCCTGGTCAAGCAGGCGGTCCGCAACGTGGCGGGCGGTGCGCGGTGAGCGGACTGCGCCTGGAAGATCCCTCCGCCCGCAGGAAAACCGTCACTGTCGATTCCGGCGACTGGTGGGCGCGCGCCGCGTGCCGTGGCGCCGAACTGGCCGTGTTCTTCTCACCTGACGATGAGCGTGGCCACGCCCGCGACCGGCGCGAGGCGCGGGCGCGGCGGATCTGCCAGCCCTGCCCCGTGCTTGCGCAGTGCCGCGATCACGCGCTCGCGGTGGGTGAACCCTTCGGTGTCTGGGGTGGCATGACCGAAGGGGACCGACGCGAGCACGGCCGCCGATTCCGCCGCGGTGCGCGTCGACCGCTCGAATCCCTGCGCACGCGGACCGTTGCCGACGTCCCGCCGATGCCGCTGTCTGCACTGGCTCTGGCGCTTCCTTAGCCGCCTTTCGTTCGCACACCGGGAGGGGCGTCGAGGGGTCGCCCGTCCCGGTGATGCCACGCCGACCCGGAAACCGGCGCCTACCGCCGGACCAGAAGGCTCTATGTCCAAATCGACTGGCCGACAGGCAAACAATGCTGCTCTCCCGACACAAGGTGGCCCACTGGCGGAGCGAAACCTGTTGCGCTCCTCGACTCGGCGGTGCGGGGTCGATGAGCACGGGGGCTCCGGGCCGCGAGTCTGCCCGGGCCCCCTGCCGCGGCACGGTCCCGCCGCACCTGTTCGCCTACCAACTCGAGCACGGGATCATTCCCGGATGATCCGGCGCCGGCGATGCGTTGCTGTTCCGCCAGTGCGTTTTCGTCGGACTGCACCACCCCCACCGCCTGCGTGTGGGAACCAAGCGCAGAGTTACCGGAACAGAACTCTTACCCGGACATCGCACCTATCACATCGTAAATCGCTGCGTACCAGTCGAAGTGATTCGCGTCATAAGCTACTCGCTCGTAACCTACGAGACCGTAACTTACGCTACCGTAGGTTCATGGCGATATCGGACATCAAGGAATATGCGCACCTGACAGACGCCGACGTCGAGGCCATCGGCCGCGACCTGGATGCGATCCGTCGGGACATCGAGGAATCCCGTGGTAAACGCGACGCCCGGTACCTCCGCAACACCATCCGGCTGCAACGCGGCCTGGAACTCGGCGGCCGGGCGGTGCTCTTCGGCTCCCGCAAGCGTTCGCTGTGGGTGCTGGGCACCGGGATGCTCTCGTTGTCGAAGATCATCGAGAACATGGAGCTCGGGCACAACGTGATGCACGGGCAGTGGGACTGGATGAACGACCCCGAAGTGCACAGCGTGAATTGGGAATGGGACAACGCCGATCCGTCGGCACACTGGAAGATCACCCACAACTACGCGCACCACAAATACACCAACGTCCTCGGCATGGACGACGACGTGGGATTCGGCCTGCTCCGCGTCACCCGCG
>RRBB01000449.1:0-4116 GCA_006543605.1 Rhodococcus sp. WS4 | reverse complement strand
GCAGCATGGGACGCCGGTGGTCACGCGATGCTCAAGGACGTGACACTCACGGGGAGCCCGGAAGAGATCCGCGAAAGGGTTGCCGCCTACGCCGAGCAGGGGGTCACCGAGCTGGGCTTCCAACCGTTCGGCGCCCACATCGAGCGCGAGCTGGAGAAGTTCATGAAGGCAGTCGGCTGAGCGCCGGCACTTGTGAGCCGTGAGCGCCCGGTGGACGCCGCACTACCGGCGTTCCGCGGCGCAGACCGTCGGCAGGATGAGGCGAGAAGCGTGAGCGCGGTCGTGAAGGATCGTCTGCCGGGCTTGCTGAGTGTCGGAGGCGGCCGCCGGGCGGTCACCGGTGTTTGTGTTGCAGTCCCACCGGGGAAAGTCGCTGGAGGTCACGAGCAGTCGCAGGGCGTTTCCGCCCTTGACGACATGACTGATGTTCCCGAGCTCGATCGTGAGTCGATAGACCTGGCCTGGGGTCAGGAGTGTGGGGTCGTCGTAGCTGTCGCGGAACCGGCCACGTACGAGTCCTTCGGCGAGGTTCTGCACGAACCCGTCGGGGATGTACGTCGCACAGGATGGCGACGAAGTCGGTATCGACGGCGTCCGTGGACGCATGCAGCTCGAGACGCACGGGGCCAGCGATCTCCAGGTCCTGGTCGAGCGGAGCCGAGATGTGACTTCGGACTCGGAGTCCTGCTCGGCGCCGGCCGGCTGCGCCGGATGGTCGCCAGCTACGTCGGAGAGAACAAGGAGTTCGCCCGGCAGTACCTGGCCGGCGAGCTCGAGGCCGAGCTGACCCCGCAAGGAACGCTCGCGCCGAGCGGATGCGCGCCGACGGCTCCGGCATCCCGGCGTTCTTCACGGCCGCCGGCGTGGTTCCTCCTGGAGCACGCGATTGTCGCGGACTTCGCGCTCGTGCGCGCCTGGCGCGGCGATCGGCATGGAAACCTCGTGTTCCGCGACTCGGCGCGGAACTTCAACCCGCTCGCCGCGATGTGCGGACGTGTCACGATCGCCGAGGTCGAGGAGCTCGTCGAGCCCGGTGAACTGGACCCCCACCAGATTCACACCCAAGCGTGTTCGTTCGCCGAGTCATCGCACTCACCCCGCAACGGGTGCGCGACAAACGCATCGAGTCAGTCGGAGAACGGCATCCTGGGCGTTGGACCCTATCCGTGCGCGGGGAGGAGGACCCGGACCTCATCAATGCAGGCAAGGAGACCGTGACCGTGCGTCGCGGTGCCTCCTTCTTCGACTCCGCCACATCCTTCGGGATGGTCCCGCGGCGGCAAGATCGACGCTGCCATCCTCGGCGCGGTGCAGGTGTCCGTGATCGGGGACATCGCCACTGGATGATCCCCGGCAAGATGGTCAAGGGCATGGGTGGTGCCATGGACCTGGTCCACGGCGCCAAACGCGTCATCGTGCTCATGGAGCACGTCGCGAAGGACGGGGCGTTGAAGATCGTCAACGAGTGCTCTTTGCCGCTAACCGGCCGGCGTGTGGTCGAGCGGATCATCACGCACCTCGCCGTCATCGACATCACTGCGACGGACCTCACACTGGTCGACCTCGCACCCCGGCGTCACTTCCAACGAGGTGCGGGCGAAGACGGAGCCAGACCTGGTGCAGGCATGACTCCGGCTCAAGCGCAGTGAGCCGCCTTCGCGGCGGCCCAGGCGGATCCGGGATTGGCGCGGTTCGGGTGCTTGTCGAGGAGCGCGGCGTAGAGCTCCTCGGGAGTTGTCGTCGCCTCGCGCAGCGCGTCGAAGTCTTCAAGGTAGGACAACGTCGCGAGAATGTCAGACGGGTCGTCGGGATAGTCGCTGTGCTTATGTCCTGCCACCGCAACTCGGGCATCGAGCTGTGACAGTCGCTCGAGGGCGGATCGCCAGTTGTCCCGCGATTGCGGAGTGGTCTCGGCGAGGTAGGGATGCGTGTGGTTGTAGACGACGTCGCCGCCGACGATCAAGTTCAGGTCAGGCACCCACACGACCGTCGTGCCCTCGGTGTCCGTGAAGCCCGTTGGGAGGATCTGGAGCTCATGACCGTGGAGCTCCAGCGCCGCCGACTCGATGACGTCGGGCACGTGTAGTGGTGACGGGATCTCACCGGGGAACAGCCTGTTCCAGAACGCGTCCACCATCTCAGGCGAGGCATGCTTCTCGGCTTGTGCGACGGTGCCGGCGGTTGCGACGGCAGTGGCGCCCTCGAACCGGTTGAGCAGTTGTCCGATGCCGAAGAAGTGGTCCCCATGTCCGTGGGTGGAATAGATCTGAGTCAGGTTGCGATCGAAGGAGGCGACCCACTCGGCCAGTTCCTCGTTCTGCGCCGCCGTCGTGAAGGTGTCGATCAAGATCGCGTCGCGGGGCCCATAGACGAGGGTTGACGTGTTCGTCACCCACTGGAGGTCGGCCGGACCGTATGGGAGGTCACGCGTCAGGGAGGGGCGGCGGTTGACGAGGACGGCGTGATTCAGGCCCTCGGCATCGCTGGGCGGCTGGTGGCTCATCGTTGTTCTCCTCTTCGGGCGGCGGTCTGTATGACTGTCATGAGGTCCGCGAGCTCGGCTCGCCACTTCCCATCGACATATGTATTAATCTTACATATATGTCGTTCGGGCGGCGACTTCACCGTCTCCCCGGCTGGGAGCGGCACGGCCGGCACCCCTTGTGGTACATAGCCAAACCTATTACGGTTATGTTGTCAATCGATCCAGATGCACGATGGCGTGTGCTCCGAAACGGTCCCACCCGCCGCATCAAGACATATCCATAGGGAGTTTTCATGGCCGACGCGGCGGTTGTGCAAGTCATCGACACTGCGGTCACCAGGCGCGGTGACGGTCAGTTCATGGCGGTCTTCGTCCACGGCTTCCTCGACGACCGGCACGTCTGGGATAATGTCGTCTCGCAACTGGACGCACCGGAATTCGAGTCCGTCCAAATCGATCTCGCCGGCAGCGGCGCACGGGCCGATGCCGAGGGGCCGTTCGACTACGACCACTTCGCGGCCGACGTCGGAGCGGTCGTGGACCACATCGGCAAGCCCTTCGTCATGATCGGGCACAGCATGGGAGCGGCCATCGCGGAGCTCGTCGCCGCGGCCCGCCCGAACCGCGCCATGGGCCTGCTCCTGCTGGCTCCGGTGCCGCTGGCGGGGGTCGGCATGCCCGCCGAGGCCATCGAGTCGTTCCGCGGGCTCGGCGGGGACGAGGAGGGGCAATGCGCCTTGCGCAAGCAGCTCTCCGCCGGGATGCCTGGCCCGGAACTCGAACGGATCGTCACCGCCGGCGCGCAACTACGGCCCGATGTCGTTGCGGCGTTAGCAGATTGCTGGAACGGCGGGCACCCGGACGGTGTCAGCCCGTCTCGCTACGCGGGCGCGGGGCTCGTTCTGACGGGCGCCGTAGACCCGTTTGTCACCGCCGACGTCGTATCGGCGGGCGTGACGTCGCGGTTGCCGCAGGCCACCACGGCCGTGGTCGAGGGCGCCGGGCACTGGCCGCACATGGAACAAGCATCCGCGGTCGCATTCCGGACCGGCGAGTTCCTCGAACGAACCGCCGCCGAGTTCCTGGCCGAAGCCCGGGAGCAGGGATGGACGCAAGCCTTCGCGGACAAGACCGAGTCCGGCTTCGCCGAGAAGTTCACCGAAGACGTCGTGCTCGAGGCGAGCGCGTTGCAACGGCCGGCGGAGGGCCGCGACCTGGTGAAGGTCATTCTGGCAACAGCCAGCGGGATCTACGAGTCATTGACGTTCACCCACGAAGCCAGTCACGGCTCGCGCACCTACCTCGAATGGGAAGCGACTGCGTTCGGCGGGCTGAAGCTGTTCGGAATCACGGTTCTGAGCAGGAACGAGGACGGCAAGATCGCGCGCGCGGCGATTCACCATCGGCCGCTCGGCGCCCTGCAGAAGTTCTCCGGTGAGCTGCGCCGGCGACTCGACGGCACGGTCGATTCGAGCTACTTCCACGGCGACTGACCGCCTTGACCACCGGCGCGCGACGAGCTCGGTTCAGTCCTCGCCGCGCGCCGGCACCGACTCGGGCTTGCGCCTGCGCGCGCGGGAGGCACGCAAATTGACCGCGTTGCCGCACAAGCGCGCGTCATGCCACACGGC
>RRBB01000448.1:0-4134 GCA_006543605.1 Rhodococcus sp. WS4 | reverse complement strand
CTGCGTACCCTGATCGCGGACATCACCCTGCTGCCGGAGCCCGACCATGCCATGGTTCGGATCGGGATCCGCTGGCACACAGGAGCATCCGACGAGATGCGGGTGCCGCGTGCGATCCATCCCGGAACCGCGAAGCGCAGCCCGTCGCCGGCGGTTCAGATGGTCACCCGGCTCGGACCGAGCACCCCCACCAGCGAACTCGCTGACTTGCTCAACGCCGCCGGACTGACCACCGGATTCGGGCGCCCGTTCAACCTCAAGGCGGTCCGGTGGATCCGCCATGCCTACCACATCCCCGCTCCGGCCCCCTACGGTGACGGGGAGATCAGCGTCGCCGACGTTGCCTCACGGCTCGGCTGCGCTACCGGCGTCGTCTACGACTGGATCGAGACCGGCAAGCTCGACGCGCGCCGCGGCAGCGGCAACCGCCTGTGCATTCCCTGGCACGACACCATCGAGGCGGCCTGCCGCGCCCGCATCAGCGCGTCCGGGCACCTGACCCCCGCCGCCCGCCGCACCACACCCCGAACCCGGCACTGAACGACCCAGGGCGACAGTGTCGGTGCCCCCGGGCATACTCTCTCCCATACCCGGAAAGCGCGATACAACAATAGATCCGGATCGGCCGGCACCATCCCTACACACATTTGCAGGAGGGGCACTATGAAGCAACCGTCGGGATACCGAGAGGTCGCTGTTTGCCATTAGCCTTCGGAATATACACCCGTCGAACCGGCAGCGGCACCCATGACGAACGCGTCCGGTGCACCCGCACCGTCACCTCCGCACGGGCTTCGCTCGACAGGGCGGTTTCCCCGTCGATCCCCGCCGTTCGACGCCCAGCATTGCGTTGGGTCACCTGACGCACACTCACCAGCGTGTTCGACCAGGAGCCCAACATCAATTTCTGCAACGACCGGACCGTGGCCCAGTCCTGCTCCCGCGTCGCCTTGAAGATCCTGCGCCGTAACCTCGCTACGTTCTGTTCATGGGTGCGCCAGTCAATGACGTCCCACTGCACGCCAACGTCCGCGGGTCCGTTCACCTCGACGGTGTCCAACTTGCCCCTTCGGTTCGCGAGGCCCTCGGCCCCGAATGTTCACAGGCTCACCTGCCCACGTCGGCACCCTCTCGGGCCCAACCATTTTCGGGTTGGTATCCGGCCAGTTATGCCACGGCGGTCGATGGAGGTGTCGACCACACTGCCGCGGGTTTCCTGTTACCTTTCGGCCACCGGCATTCGCTTCTTGGGCATCCTGTCCCGCCGAGGAGTTCCGCCCCTCTTACGATCGGCCTACCAGCCATCAGCGCCGATGGGTTCGACGCTCGACTGGACCACGACGGGGTTTCCACCTTCCACTCACTCGAGTTGCGGCCGGGTTGGGTGCCCTCTTTACCCCGAGACCACGTGGTGCTCTCGTGGCCGGTCTCGTGCCTCCGGCCACCACGCGCCCCCTCTGCCAGGGGCAAGGTCTTATCGCCCCGGTCACCATCCCACCTTCCGGGGCTCCCGATAACGAGGCGTCATCAAGGGTTCACTCACGTTCACCCGCCCGGCCTTCTCCCCGGCCTGGTGACCCCCGGATGGATCGGGGGCTCCTTGGGCAAAAGTTCCCGGGCTTCGCACCTCGCAGACCAGGAGCCTGCGACGCACGCCGGGGCGGGAGACGGGCGTTCGAGCACTTGCCCGGAGCTATGTCACCTGCATCACCAGTCCTCCAATCCACATAGCTCGCTCAAAGTGAGCGACTGGTGTCGCACCACCAGATTCGGGTCGTCGAACCTCGCCGCCGTAACGGGCCGGGTGTGAGGTAGTTGCATCTGCGAGATGCCCTCCGGTGTGGTGTGAACTGATCCCTAGACAAGATCGATTCTTCCACTACGGCAAGGCATTTCGCCGTTGCGACCCGCTCAGTACCCAACCGAATCGGTGCATCCAGGATTAACCGCCCCACGTTAAGTTAAGAAGTACTCACGGGGGGAGCAAAGAACTCGAGCGCGATGTTGTCGGGGTCGCGGAACGAGATGCCTGAGCCGTAGTGCGCCGTCTTGATGCCCCCGTGTTCGATTCCGAGGGCGTCGAGGCGCTCCACCCACCGGGGGAGTGCGTCGGGGGAGCACTGAAACGCGATGTGGTCGAGTCCGACCTGTCGTTCGTCGAATCTCGTGGGTGCGGCCTTGTCGGGGTGCGTGTGGAGACCGAAGAGCATTCCGCCGTCGAGCGCGAACACGGTGTGGTGGAAGGTCCCCGACTCCTCGTCTTCGTCGAGTACGGGTGCCGACCCGAACAATGCGGTGTACCAGGCGGTGCTGGCCGGGAGGTCGGACACGGTGATCGCGACGTGGGTGAGGCCCGGGAAACTGGACATCTGCGACAACTTTCTTCTCCGGTGGACTGTCTCCTCTTTCGACCCTAACCAGCCGGCACCGTTGTGTGGTCGACAACGGGGAAACCCTGCCCGAGCGGTCAGGACGCGAAGACCGACCTTGGCGGCACACGCAGACCGCCCGATCCTGTAACAGGCTCGGGCGGTGCGGTGTTCGGACTCTAGAGCCGCGCGGGTTCACGCGTGGCGGCGGTGGCCTTCGCGCCGGCGGGGCCACCGGAACTGCGCCGCGCCAGGAGCAGGTAGATAGGCCCGGTCGCGACGAGTCCGGCGACCCATGACAGGTCGGCGCCGCCGAGGAACGCGGACACCGGACCGGTGTAGAGCGACGTGGCCATGAACGGAATCTGGACGACGATGCCGAGCAGGTAGGCGGTGATGGCCGTCCAGTTGAACCGGCCGTAGATGCCGCCGTCGAAGCGGAAGATCGAATCGAGGTCGTAGACGCCCTTGTGGATGATGTAGAAGTCGATGAGGTTGATGGCCGTCCACGGCACCAGCACCACCAGCAGCAGCACGACCACCAGATCGACGAAGTGCGAGACGAAGTCGGCCGACAGCGCGATGGCGACGACGGACGCCGCGCCGAGGATGATCGTCGAGAGGATCACCCGGGCGCGGGCGGTCGGAATCCAGCGGGCGCGGAACGTCTGGACGGACGTGATGATGGCGAGGACGGCGCCGTAGAGGTTCAGTGCGTTGTGGCTGATCACGCTGAGCAGGAACAGCACCAGCATGATGCTGCCGAGGCTTCCGGTCGTGTCCTTGACGCCGTCCATCGTGCCCATGCCGACCGGTGCGGCGAGCGTGACGACCGCGCCGAACGAGAATGCCAGAAAGGACCCCAGGGTGCAGCCGAGGTAGGTCGCCCAGAACGTCGACTGAACCCCCACGTCCTTCGGGAGGTAGCGCGAGTAGTCGGATACGTAGGGAGCGAACGCGATCTGCCAGAGCGCGCCGAGCGACACGGTAGCGAGCCACCCGGCGAAGTTGAAGTCGCCGCGCGTGAGGAAGTCCGACGGGAGGTCGCCGGTGAGGATCGCGACGAAGCCGACGAGTATTCCGATTCCGAGCACCCAGGTGCCGATGCGGTTGAGGATGTGGATCAACCGGTAGCCGATGATGCAGATGACGGCGGAGCCGAGAGCACCGGCGACGATCCCCACGTCCACGGGGATGCCGTTCACGATCCCGTGCATGGACTGGCCGGCGAGCACGATGTTCGACGAGAAGAACCCGAGATACATGACGGCGGCGATCACCACGATGATGAGTGCCCCGAAGGTGCCGAACTGTCCGCGGCTCTGGATCATCTGGGGGATCCCCATCTGAGGTCCCTGCGCCGAGTGCAAGGCCATCAGGGCGCCGCCGGCCAGATGCCCGACGACGAACGCGACGAGACTCCACCAGAGCGAGAGTCCGAACAGGCTGGGACCGAGGGCGCCGGTCACGATCGGGAGCGGGGCGAGATTGCCGCCGAACCACAGCGTGAACAGGTCACGCACCTTCCCGTGGCGATCGGATTCCGGGACGAACCCGATGGTGTGCTTCTCCAGCATCGGGGCGACGTGGTTGTCGGGCATCAATCCTCCGAACGGGGCGCCGGTGCGCCACTTCTAGTACTACAGGGCTAATGCCTGGATCTTGAGTCGGCGTCTGAAGTGGTGTCTGCGGGCATCGGCTTGGTGCTCGCGTCGGAAGCATGACCAGTGCAGTGCGTGCTCGATCGCGTCTTTGGCCAATTGGC
>RRBB01000447.1:0-4146 GCA_006543605.1 Rhodococcus sp. WS4 | reverse complement strand
CTACCAGCAGGGCGGCTACGACCAGCAGGCGTACGACCAGGGCTACGCCGACTACGACCAGGGTGGCTACCAGCAGGCCTACGCACCGGATGGCCACACGTTCACGGCTACGTTGCAGCTCGAGGACTGGCCAGGACGTCGCGGCGGCGACAGCCATGGTCGCAACTAGCCAGGCGAGTAGTCCGTTGGCCAGCACGACCAGGCCGGTGACCTGGAACGTGCTGCGCTCGACGGGTTCCGTGATCTCGTGCGAGTGGCCACCGCCCAGCCAGAGGGCAGACGTGCCGATTGTGGATCCTGTCGTGCGGGGCGTGCTGTGTGTTCGGTGAGTGCTCATGGGACTCCGAAGGTCATTCCGGCGGTCCGTCCAGCCTCGCAGAGACCTGCCGGACCCGCCCCCCGCCGCGCGCCTCCTGCGAGGGTTTTACCCAGGGTTCACACTGCCGTGGTGTCAGGCGAACGGTGCCTTGACGTCAGGCAAACCTGCCGCCACCCCGCGGGATCGCGCTTGCGTGAACCGTGATGCTCGGAGCGGCACAGCGCATCAGCCGTGCCGGTGACCCACCGCTGGCCGGGGACAAACGCGCGCTGGTCTGTCAGCCTTCGACGACCTCGGACACTCGGCAGCCGGCGTCCGCTGTGCGAGCCTTGTCGGTTGCCCGCGAGTGAAGAACCGGTTTCGTCAGGCTGTCGCCGGTTCGTGGCGCTTACACTGGGGCAATGACAGTCTCGTCAGCGCCTGTAGCTCCGTTCGGGCGCGTGCTGACCGCGATGGCGACAGCGTTCACAGTGGATGGCGAGCTTGATGAAGAGGCGACGGCTCGGATCGCCCTGCATTTGGTCGATCACGGACATGATGGACTTGTCGTCTCCGGGACCACCGGTGAGTCGGCTACGACGACCACCGCCGAAGATGGTCGGATACTGCGAGTGGTCAAGGATGCGGTGGGCGACCGCGCCAAGGTCATTGCCGGGGTGGGAACGAATGACACCCGGCACACGCTGGAATTGGCGCGACAGGCTGTCCTGCACGGTGCTGACGGGCTGCTGCTGGTGACGCCGTACTACAACAAGCCGAGCCAGGGCGGTGTACTGCAGCACTTTCGCTACGTAGTGGATGCAGTCGATGCTCCTGTCATGCTCTACGACATTCCCAGCCGGGCGGGCACCAAGCTGGCACCGTCGACATTCGAGGCCATGGCGCAGTGGCCGTCCGTGGTCGCGGTGAAGGATGCGGCGGGAGACCCCACGCAGGCGATCATGTTGCGCGAATTGGGCTATGCGGTGTACTCGGGAGACGACAGCCTCACGCTGGGCTTCCTCGCATACGGGGCATGCGGGGTTGTCTCGGTTCTCGGTCACGTGGCAGGCGATGAGATCCGCGCGATGATCGAGGCCTTCTTGTCGGGGGACGTCGGAACTGCACGGGAGATCAATGCCCGCCTGCAGCAGGCGTTGCATGCGGTGATGGGTGTCCCCAATTACGGCGCGACCACGGTCAAAGGGGCGCTGCAGTTGCTCGGTGTCCTGCAGAACAGAACCGTGAGGTCCCCGCTACTCGCCCTCGACGACGGCGAGTATGAAGCGCTTCGGACGGGGCTGTTGGCTTCAGGGTTTCTGCGCTGACAGGGCTGAGTTATGCACTCGGACCTGTCGAGACCGTCATTCCAACCGCAGATGTTTCTGTGCGGCACTGCACGGGTCGAGCTTGCCGGCGGGGCGCCGAACGAGTAGAGCGCCGCGCCCCGGAACTGAATCCGTCGATCTTGGGGGGCGGGTTACGGGGTCGGCCGCGGGCCGCGAGATAGCCGCAGCGAGCGTATCTCCTCGGGCTCGGTGGGCTGCTCTACCGGGGCTGGTTTCCCGGCGGCCCGTGTGCTGCGCTGTTCCCTCTGGCCGACGATGCCTTCCCCGTCCGCCCGGCCACGTCGAACCCACTCGCGCATCCCGGTCTGCAACGCCGTCTCGCCGCGGCCGCGGAGGCGCTCGGCTACACCCTCGTCTGAGGTGCGCCGACCTGGTGTGGGGTATCGAGCCGGATGCGGCCCCGGATCCTGGGGAATCGCGAATAGCGCGAGCCGGAAACCTGTCGAGCTGAAGGAGAGTGAATTGCGATGGCGAATCTTCGATCCGACACTCGGTGGGACTCGGTGAGCGCCTGGGACGACGACCCGGTGGTCGCGTCGTGGAACGGGCTTCCGGTGCTGGAGGCGGATGTCACGGCCGACGTGTGTGTTGTCGGCCTCGGCGGGTCGGGTCTCGCGGCGATCGCCACCTTGGTCGAACGTGGGCTGCGGGTTGTCGGCGTCGACGCCGGGCGGGTCGCGGCGGCGGCTTCCTCCTGGGTGGCCCGGCGACGTTCCTCCGCTCGTCCCTCACGACCTGGGGGACCTCGTCGGTCGATCTCTATCGCGCAACTCTTCTCGAGTTGGACCGGCTTGCCGAGATGCTGGGTCCGGAGGTCATCGCACGGACGGGCTCCATTCGCCTCGCGGGATTGCCCGGTGAACCTGTCGACGACGTCGAGGCGGCCGACCGTGTGGCGGAACTCGAGGATTGCGCAGCACTGGAAACGGTTCTGCGTGACTATGACATTGCTGTCGAAGAGTACGACGGCGAGCTCGGGCGCGGCCTGTTTCTGCCCGACGACGCGGCCATGAACCCCTCTCGTCGAGCTCTGGGGCTGGCGTCTCTCCTTCGAGGACGGGCCGGCCTGTACGAGCACTCGGTTGTCACCGCCGTGGAGAGTGGAAGGGTGACAACAGAACACGGTTCGGTCAGTGCGCCTGTCGTCATTGTCGCGGTGGACGGCAAACTCGAACAGGTCCTCCCGCAATTGCAGGGGCGGGTCCGGACGGCGCGCCTGCAAATGCTCGGGACGGCGCCGGGGTTGCCCGAACGCCTGCCGTGTCCTGTGTACGGACGCTGGGGATACGACTACGCCCAGCAAGCGAAGGATGGGCGCCTGTTCGTCGGGGGCGGGCGAGATCGTTTCGTCGACACCGAGTGGACATTCGACACTTCACCCACTCCGGATGTACAGGGCTACATCGAACGAGTAGCGGAACGTATGGCCGGCAGGCCTGTCGACGTCGTTCGGAGATGGGGCGCCTCAGTGGGGTATACCCCTGACGGCCGTCCCCTGTGCTCCGAGGTTCTTCCCGGTGTCATCGCCATCGGTGGGTACAACGGGACGGGAATCCTGGTGGGTCCGGTTGCGGCTCGCGCTGCGGTTGCATTCGGCTTGGATTCGACGCCGCCACCCGACTACTTCTGTGCATAGGAGGTCGAACGCGTTGTCGGCGCGGTGCGGCGCGATCGCCTCACCCTGCCTGGGGATCCCGATACTTCACACCTTGTGTTCGGGGATTCATGTCGGGGATCGATTCGGGTGAAGGCGGAAAACGCACCGTGTGTTTGCAGGGTTGACCGAGCGTGTTCATCCGGCGGATCTACGGTCACGCCATGAGGTCTGGATCGAGATGTCTGGCATTCGTGGTGCCGCTGTTACTGCTCGGGGGCGGGTGCGCGAGCGCCGACGGCGGTACCAATGGCGGCGAGGCGACGGTGCGGCATCTCGATTCGATGACCGTTCCGGACGGATCGATGCCTTTCGGTGTGCCGTTCGGCGGTATCTCCGGAATCGACTACGACCCGACATCCGGCCTCTACATCGCGATCAGCGACGACCGTGCCGAGAAGGGGCCGGCACGCTACTTCGAATTCGGCTTGCCCATCGACGATTCGGGCCGGTTCACCGCAGAGCAACCGGACATCCTCACAATGACCGCATTGGCGAACAGCGACGGGCAACCCTATCCGGCGAAGGGCGTTGATCCCGAGTCTGCCCGGCGTGATCCGGACAGCGGGAACATCCTCTACACCAGTGAAGGAGACGCGTCGAAGTTCCTTGCCCCGTTCGTGCGGGCTGCCAGTGCGGCTGGCACCGTTGTAGAGGATTACCCATTGCCGCCCGCGTATCTCCCGGTCGCAGGTCCTGACGGTGCGCAGGTTGCCGGTGAGGTTCCCCCCAAACGGTGGACAGGGGATTAAGCGGCTCGATCCGGAACGACCGCGGACAGCGATTGTTCGTAGTCGTCCGGGCTGAGCATGCCGATCGACGAGTGCCGACGACGACTATTATAG
>RRBB01000446.1:0-4157 GCA_006543605.1 Rhodococcus sp. WS4 | reverse complement strand
CTTGTTGCGATCCGGAGACGATGACCACTTGGTCTGCGGTGCAGCGGATTCCGCGTGCCGGGCCGATGTAGGAGGCGATGGCCTCGCGCAGTGGGCGGTATCCGCGTGGGTCGCTGTAGCGCATCAGATCGCGGGTCGATTGCCGCAATCGCGCGCCGTACATCCGTGCCCAGAGTTCGGCTGGGAAGCTGTCGAGCGCGGGCAGGCCGATCTGGAAGGCGGTCGCCTCGGCGGGAACGCCGGTGACCTCCGGAAGCGGCATTCTGCGGGTGTCGGCGATCGCCCGACCCCGTTGCGACAACCTTGCGGAGCTGTCGTCGACGCCGGAACTGGTCCAGGGAGGGTGATTGATGGTGAGCATCTGTTCGGGCAGGACGTCGGCGACGTAGGTGCCCGATCCGGGACGGCGGTCGAGGTAGCCCTCGGCGTCGAGCTGCTCGAACGCGGCCAGGACGGTGTTGCGGGAGACGCCCACCTCGGCGGCGAGGCGGCGGCTGGCCGGCAGCGGCGATCCCGCCTTCAGCTGGCCGCTGAGGATGCCCGCCCGCAGCTGTTCGTAGAGGCGGCGGTATGCGGGCGTGGGTGAATCCGGCCCGTCTGAGGTGTTACTGGCGGGTGACAAATCGGTACCTCTAACTCCCTCGGAATTGGATCTGTTGGACCGGTCGGATCGGGTCAACTATAGGAACCACACACAGTTCAGTGTGAACGCAATCACAGAGCGAAAAGTGTCGTCAGTGCGAGTGCTGGAGTCGACGCCCACAGCCCCGGGCGCCCCGAGAACGCACTGTATCCCCAAAGAGAGGTTTCACCTGTCATGGCTATCTACCTGAGCATGCAGCGCGTGCGGTTCTCCAGCCCGGACGCGTACGAGAAGTTCAAGGTGGTCTTCGCCGATACTCGGCATCACCTGATGAAGCTGCCGGGCTTTTTGCACCTAACCTGGTGGGAGCACCCGGACGACCGGATGTGGTTCAACGAGTGCAGCTTCTGGGCGAGCAAGGAAGCCCTCTACGACTGGCACGCCGATACCTATCACAAGCACGCGAAGGCGTGGGCGGCGAACGGCGCGATCATGGAGGACATCATCACCAATTTCGAGTTGGTGGGAACCCGGTTGTTGCGAATCTGTCCGTGCTGCAACGAACTTCAGGACAAGGCGTACGACCTCGGGCAGGAGCAGGCGGTGCTGCGTGAGCAGTGCCCGAACTGCGGATTCCACTTCCCGTACATGACCGAGCAGGAATCGAGCTTCGGCGTCTTCAAGGACCTCGCCCTCGACCCGGTATCCACCAACGGCAAGGAGCCGGCCGCCGCCCAGGCGAACGCCTGATCCCCGCCGCTTCGACGTTTCACCCCACCGAGCCCACCGGGGCACCCACTGAAAGGGAATACGAAATGACCACATCACTCGTCCGGAAGATCGAATTCGGAAGCCGGAGCACTAACCCGGACCAGTGGACCCCGTTCGAGTGGGTCGAGCCCAAGCTCGGCCCCCAGGTCAAGGGCGAGGTCGTCATCATCCGGACCGGCAGCACCTCCGGCGCCCAGCAAGCCGGCCTGTGGCGCACCGGGGTCGGCATCGCCGGATGCGAAGCGGACGGATCCTGTCACGTCGACTACTCCGCCCCCGACGCCGATGAGACCGTGGTGATCCTCGAGGGCGAGGCCCTCGTGACGGTCACCGCCACCGGCAAGCAGTACAAGCTCGAGCCCGGAACGATTATGAGCCACCCGAAGGGACTCGAGATCACCTGGGAAATCAAGGCACCGTTCCTGAAGAAGTTCTGGGTGCTGTGGGACAGCCCCCAAGAAGCCACCAAGGGCGACGACCTCTACGTCGGCAACATCAGCGACAACCCCGAGTCGTGGGAACCTTACGAGTGGGTCGAACCCGGGCACGGCTCGCAGGTCTGCGGCGAACTCTTCGCGCTTCGGTCCACCGGTTCGACCGGCACCCTGATGTGCGGGTTGTGGCGTACCGGCGTCGGGATCGCCGGCTGCGAACCCGACGGCTCCTCGACCGTCCCGTACACCGCGCCGATCGGCGACGAGACCATGCTGCTGCTCGAAGGGCAGGCGCACCTGGTCAACGAGGAAACCGGTGAGGAGTACGACTTCAAGGCCGGCGACATCATTGCGCTGCCGTCGGGGCTGAACGTCACCTGGACCTCGAAGGCCCCGTTTGTGAAGAAGTTCTGGGTCATCACCAACGAAAGCCTGCCTGCGTAACAGCTGTCGCTGCGCGGATCTCAGAGCACACCACTTTTCAGAGAGTAGGGAAATGACCTCCACCATCAACCCCACCGCGGGACTTTCTCCCACGGTGGCCGACTTCCTCAGCCGACCGGTCGAGCACCTGATCGACGGGTCGAACGTGGCCTCGGCAACGGGCGAAATATTCGCCACAGTCAATCCGTCCAACGGCAGCACGCTGGTGCAGGTCACCCGGGGATCATCGGAGGATGTGGACCGGGCCGTCGCCGCGGCACGTAGGGCACTCGACGGGCCGTGGGGCCGGTTGTCCGCTTCCGCGCGCAGCAAGATCCTTTGGCGGGTCGCCGATCTCATCGAAGAAAAGCTCGAGGAGTTCGCGATCCTCGAGGCCATCGACAGCGGCAAGCCCGTCACCTACGCCCAGTTGGTCGACGTCCCGCTGGCCATCGATTGGTTCCGCTACTTCGCGGGCTGGCCCACCAAGCTCGAGGGCACCACGATCCCCGTTTCGGCGGTCGCGACGCCGGGCGACTACTTCGCCTACACCGTCCGGGAGCCAGTGGGGGTGGTCGGGGCGATCATCGCGTGGAACTTCCCGCTGCTGCTCGCCGCCTGGAAGCTCGCACCGGCCCTGGCCGCGGGCAACACCGTCGTCCTCAAGCCGGCCGAGCAGACCCCGCTCAGCGCGGCCCTGCTCGGTGAGGTGCTGCGGGAGGCCGGTGTTCCCGAGGGTGTGGTGAACATCGTGCACGGCTACGGCGACCAGGTCGGGGCGGCACTGACCGCCCACCCCGGGGTCGACAAGATCTCGTTCACCGGATCCACCGAGGTCGGCCGGCAGATCATCGCCTCGGCCCGCGGGAACCTGAAGAAGGTCACCCTCGAACTCGGCGGCAAGTCCCCGAACGTGATCTTCGCCGACGCGGACATCGACGCCGCGATCGCCGGGGCGGCCAATGCGATCTTCTTCAACCAGGGCGAAGCGTGTGAAGCCGGGTCCCGGCTGTTCGTGCAGTCGAAGGTCTACGACCGGGTGGTCGCCGGCATCGCCGAGGCCGCCGCACAAATCAAGGTCGGTGACAGCTTGGCCGCGGACACCCAGCTCGGACCGTTGGTCTCGCAGCAGCAACTCGACCGCGTGCTCGGATATCTCGACAGTGGCCGCGCCGAGGGAGCCACCGCTGTCGCCGGCGGTACCCGCAAGGGCGACACGGGCTACTTCGTCGAACCCACCGTCCTCGTCGACACCAAGCCCACCATGCGCGTGGTCAAGGAAGAGATCTTCGGGCCCGTCGTCACCGTCGCACCGTTCGACGACGTCGACGATGTGGTCCACGCCGCCAACGACACCGACTACGGACTCGCCGCCGCGGTGTGGACCTCGGACGTGGCCAAGGCGCACAACCTGGCCGCGAAGTTCCGGGCCGGCACCGTGTGGATCAACAGCTACCACATCCTCGACCCCGCACTGCCGTTCGGCGGCTACAAGCAGTCCGGCTGGGGCCGCGAACACGGCTCGTCCGCCCTCGACGGGTACACCGAAACCAAAACCGTGATCCTCAAGAAGGGATAGCAGTCCACCACAGAGGCCGGGGCGTTTACCACCCGCCCCGGCCTCTGCGCGCCCTGCACGACAACGACATGCACCGATCAGACACGAGCAGCCATCCCGACCATCGGACGCCGCAGCTGGCCCCTCGACCCCAGCCGCCAGGAGTGTCGATCTCTCGGGATGACGACCACATGCTCGTCAACCTCGCGGTCACCTGGCTTCCCTACGGCGGACCTCCGCCAGAAGAAATCTGGATCCGCTTCGGCCTGCACCCCGACCAATACTGGAGCCGCCTCTGCTACCTTCTCGCGCTGGGTTCATGGCGTCGCAAGCTCGATAGAGAAACAGGCGAACAGATCCGAACACTCGCCCAGGCGCGACTCCACCC
>RRBB01000445.1:0-4183 GCA_006543605.1 Rhodococcus sp. WS4 | reverse complement strand
CATGATCGTCGATGAGCACATAGAGTTCGGTCAGGAGGGTTTCCAGTTCTTTGGTCACGCTTTGATCTTGGAAACCCTCCGCCTACCAGCCTCGCAGCGACACACCTTCAAGGAATCAATCATCTAGCGCTACTGGCACGTTTTGCCGACGCTCTTAATTTAGTGCGGTGCCGATCGGGCGAGGTGGCGGTACCACGGCGAGCCTGCACGCCGCCGAGCATCCTCGGCACCCGGGTTCGTGTACCGGCTGGGCATGCCGCCCGTTCACGGTCGATGGTTGACTGGTGATCGTGCCGACCTCAGACGACGTACGACGGCTCGCCGAGCAGCTCATGGCCGAGTTGTCACCGGAGCAGCAACAGACATTCTTGGGCGCGATCGGGGCGGATCGCCAGATGGCGTTGGTCGAGAATGTGCTGCGAGTCCCCGAGCCCGTGGTCGGTGATGCGCCGACCCGCATTCGCGGCTTTCGGATCCGGCTCGACCTGGCCGGTGCCAAACCCCCGGTGTGGCGGCGGCTCGAACTGCCCGGCGACCTCACCCTCGACCGGCTGCACAGGGTGATCCAGACCGCGATGGGGTGGCTCGACGGCCATCTGCACCGGTTCCGCACGGGCAGCGATCCCCGATCGCCGTACTTCGTCACACCGTTCGACGTCGAGGAGGGCGAGGACGGCGTGCTCGAAGACGGCGTCCGGCTCGATCAGGTGCTGACCGGCACCGGGGACCGGCTCTGGTACCAGTACGACTTCGGGGACGGCTGGGACCACGTGCTCGCGGTGGAGGCCGTCCTCGACGAGCCACCCGCCGAGATGCGCTGCACCGGTGGTCGGATGGCCTGCCCACCCGAGGATTGCGGTGGGATCTGGGGGTACACGGAGCTGGCGGCGTGGATGCGGGGCGGGTGCGACCAGGCGTCCGTCCCGGCCCCGTTCGAGGACGCCGGCCACGCCCGCGACTGGCTGCCGCTCGACTGGCACCCCGACCGGTTCGACGTCGACGAGGCCGACACCGCCCTCGCGGCGGCGGTGGCCGCGCCGGTCCCAGTGGCCGGGGAGCTGGCCGCACTGCGCAAGCAACTGGAGCGGGCCGGCAACCGGGCGCTCACGCAGGTCCTGGCACGGGCGGCGGCGTCCGTCGCGGTCGAGGTGAGCGAGGCAGACGCCGCACGCCTGACCGAGCCGTACGTCGCACTCCTCGACCTGATCGGCGACGGGGTACGGCTGACGAGCGCCGGCTACCTTCCGCCGGCGCTGGTCGAGCAGCTCGCCGAGCGGACCGGCGTCACCGGGTGGTGGATCGGCAAGGCGAACCGCGAGGACCTCACGTGGCCGGTCGCGCAGCTCCGCGACAGCGCGCGAGCGCTCGGCCTGGTGAGCGTGCGCAAGGGTCGGCTGGCGCCGACCGCGCTCGCCCGCCGGTGCCGTGACCAACCATCGGCGCTGTGGCGGCACATTATTTCCCGACTGCCGGTGGGCAGGACCGAGTTCGACCGACAGGCGGGCTGGGTCGCACTCGCCGTCGTCGGGAGCGGCAGCCCGGCCGAGGAATGGAAGAACGAGATCCGAAACCTGCTGCTCGGCCTCGGCTGGCGCGTGGAGGGCAGTCCCGTCCTCGGCCTCGCCGCCGTCGTCAGCCCCACGCTCGACGTCCTCGAGCTTCTCTCCGGGAAGACGCACCGCGGCCGGCTCACCGATCTGGACCCCACCGTTGCCGCCACCGCCCGGGCCGTGATCGGCGCCGACCACGACCACGCGACCTGACCCGATCCCCCCTCGCCGCAGCTGTACGTCCGCGTCCACTCGTGGTGGAGACCGGGCGGGCGCTTGTCCGGACTGCTAGGTCACCAGTCGTTCGAGTGGTTGGCCGGTGATCGCCGCGATCAGGTCGAAGTCTTTGTCCAGATGCAGAACGACTCGGTTGCTGATCTCCGCGGTCGCCGCGATGAGCAGATCCGGGATCGACGGTGCGCGATGTTGTCCACGTTCTGCCAGTTGCCGTTGCACATCAAGGGCGCGGTCTTCGATCGCGGGTGTCGAATACTTGAGGGGCATGGCCGATAGCGGTGGGGTGCGTCGTCCCCGTGTCAGGTCGTGGGCGGTACGGGCCGAGTAGCCGACCTCGAGCAGCGTCACGGTGCAGATGTGGACGAGACCGCGCTGGATTCGATTGGCCCACTGCTCGGCGTCCGGGCTGGCGCCGAGGCGCACCATCGCAGACTTGTCTATGAGCCACGTGGGGTCACTCATGACCAGGCGCCGCGCATGACCTCGTCGTCGGCCAGGTCGGGGAAGTCCTGGGAGAACCGCATCAGGTCGGCGGTCGACACCGTGGTGATGGTTCGACGCGCCTCCTGCTGCAGCTGACGGCGCAGGTACTCGGTTCGCGAGATCCCGAGGCGGGCAGCGTGCTCGTCGAGCAGCGCCAGGTCCTCCGCGGGAAAGTTGCGGATCAAAACGTCGGACATGACAACCTCCTAGATATCACATGATATCACATGCCATTCTCGACAAGTGCCAGGCGACACCAACGACCTCCCACAGCAGGACATCAACCTCCACCTCGGTATCGAGCACTGCGAAAACAGTCATTACGACCAGCTGTTCGGCTGGTCGAGAAACGCCACGACCCGAACCGCAATTCGACGACGTACCTCACCATCGGTGAGACATACGACGATCACCGCGTCCCACATATCTAAGGCACACCAGGTCAAGCCCCTGGCTCTGCCTCACTCTCGATGAGACAGGACAGTCGAAATAGATTTCCAACGCTCGGGGAGCATCAATTGTGTCCTGTGACAGTTGATCGTCCTTTTTGTCAGTGAATCTTGCTCGTTCTCGTGTCTCTGCCAGTACAGTTTGCTCGGTCTGTAATCGTCGGGGGAAGTAGGGGTGGGCTCGTGGACTGTCGTGTCGTGACGCTGGCGGGGTGCCCTTACGGGCCTGACCGGTTGCCACCGACTGGAGAGGAACGGCTGAGCGAGCGCTGATCAGGTGGGCGACGCTGTGCTGGCGCTGGATCGTGTTCCGGCCGACGATTTCGGGTTCACGCTGGGGCTGCGCGATGCGGGCGGGGATCGATTGGTGCGGCTGGAGCAGTGCGGTCACTTGACGCTGGAGCAGGCCCCGCCGGTGCGGACGTTCCGCTGGTCGCGTGGGCTCGGTCATTTCCCCGGGTGGTGGTGGTCGGTGACAACCGGCCACCATGTGGGTTTCGAGTCCTGGCTGGAGCGCGATCACGTCCGCGCGCTCGATTTCGATCGGAACGTCGTCGGTATCGCGTCGCAGCCGTTCTGGCTGCACTGGAGTGATGGCAGACGCAAGCGCCGCCATGCCCCGGACTATTTCGCTCGCTTGGCCGACGGGTCGGGTGTGGTGATCGATGTCCGCGCCGATGACGCGATCGAGCCGAGGGACGCCGAAGCGTTCACGGTCACGGCGCAGGCGTGTGAGCAGGTCGGCTGGCGATATCGGCGAGTGGGGGTGCTGGATCCGGTGCTGGCGGGGAACCTGCGGTGGCTGGCACGCTACCGGCATCCGCGGTGCGCCGGCCGGGCCGAGATCGGGCAGCGGCTGCGGGAGGTGTTCGCGTCACCGGCGCCGCTGCTGGCGACCGCAGAGCGTGTCGGAGACCGGATCGCGGTGCTGCCAGCACTGTTTCACCTGATGTGGCAGCAGGAGCTGGTGGCCGATCTGGCGGCCGCCCGGCTGGGCCCGACGACTCTGGTGACGACTGTGGGTTCGGTCGGTGGTGCTCGGTGAGCGGGGGATCTGCGCCTCGGCGGCCTGCACGGTTGTCGATCGGTGATCGCGTGCGGCTGGCGGGAACGTTGCACACGGTGATCGCGGTGTCGGGAACACGAATACAGCTGGCGGACATCGGCGGTCACGTCTCCGAGGTTGGTCTGACCGACTTATTGGCGGCCGGAGACTTCGAGGCGGTGAGTGCGCCGGCGCAGGCTCCGGTTCCCCCGTCCACGCTGTTGGACAGTTTGCCGGAAGCTGTGGCGGCGGAGGCGTTGTGGTGGGAACAGCACATCGTCGAGGTGTTGCACGGGGTGCCGCCGCAGGCCCCGGCGGGGACCAGGCCGAAACCGGAGTACGACCCGGAGCGGGTGTCGCTGACCCGCCGGGAGCAGGCCAAGGCCGCGGAGCTGACCGCGGCCGGTCGACCGGTGACC
>RRBB01000444.1:0-4203 GCA_006543605.1 Rhodococcus sp. WS4 | reverse complement strand
CACCGGTGATCATCAATGGCCAGAACGATTATCGAGTACGAGTGACACCACGAACGCTGTTGTAGGACGATCCAAGGCATGAATAGCCAGGTGATCGTCCTGACAGGTCTGTCCGGCACCGGCAAATCCACCCTCGCCGACCAACTCGCACGCGACCTCGGTGTTCCCTCCTTCGCCCGTGACTGGCTGCTCGGCGCACTCGCGCCCGCCCACCACGTCCTGGCCAAACTGGACCCATCCGGCCACCTCGCCTCCTCGAATCGCTCATCATCCGGCAGCTGATGCTCGACCAAGGTGCCACCGTCGACTGCGCGATCAACGACACCGTCGCCCAGCGGTGGCAGACGATCGCCGAGGACCACGACGCCGAACTCCACATCGTCGAATGCGTCTGCAGCGACGAGTTCACCGACCGCACCTTGCGTTGGCGCGAACTCGGAGGCTGGCGAATCGAATCCGGGATCGGCAGCTCCCGGCGTTTACGCTCGGACACCTCGGGGACGGTCGCGCGGGGGAAGGCGCGCTCGAGGTCCTTGCGGGCCCGGGTGAACTCCGCGTCCTCGACCATCCGGTCCAGCTGCCGAGCACCGTCGCGCTCCTGGGCGCGGTCGTCGTAGGTGGCGGCCGGCCGATAGCCGGCGGGCTTGGCCGCCGGAGTGGTGCTGGTGCCGGCCTCCGGATCCAGACGGGTCGGCGGCGCATCCGGACTCAGGTTGTACGCCACCAGAGCCCCTCCCGCTGCGTCGAACACGTCCCAGATATGACGAAGCGTGGCAGGCATTAAATTTAGAACTTGCGGAGATCATCCCTGCGGATTCAGTTTCGGTGGATCTCGACCAGGTCGCCGCTGAGCGAGGGTGGTCAGCTGGTCTCACCGTCAGCGAGTACAAGGCCAGTTCTGCTGGAAGTGATTGGCACGCAGTCGACACATATCAACTCGCCACAGCGAGATCGTCGATGTGGGGAGGCTCTATCCCGGCGGGGGTGATGGCCTGTGCCGCGCAGAGGTTCGCGTGGCGGAGGATGCTGTGTAGGTCGTCGAGGCCGATCGTACGCAGACGCCGAGCGGCCTTGCGGGCCAGCAGACTGCGGACGGACATGGCGTGCAGCAATCCGGCCATGAAGGCGTCACCCACCCCGGCGGTGTGGGCCACGTCGACGCGATGGCCTCGAACACGCACGGACCCGCTCCTGGTGTAGCCCGTGGCTCCGGCAGAGCCGTGGGTGACGACCACGATCGCCGGGCCCCGAGACATCAACCACCGGATCGCATCACCGTGGCGCTCGCCAGGCCGTAGCCAGGCCAGATCCGCATCGCTCAGCTTGACGACATCGCTCCTGGAGATCATCTCGTCGATTCGTGCGATCGAGATGTGCCGGGGGCCCATCGCTGAGGGCCTGACATTGACGTCGTAGCTGATGGTCGTGTCCGGGGTCTGCCGCGAGACGAGTCGTGCCACGTCATCGGCGCCGGGTGCTCGGACGACGGCGATGGAGCCGACGTGCAGGTGACCACACGAGGGGACGTCGGTGTGGACGAGTTCCCAGCAAAGGTCGACGGTGGGGGCGCCCGGTCGGTCGGGGTGGGCGGTCACTGTCGAGGTGCGGGTGGCGCGATGGCCGGCCTGAACTATCCGGACGCCGCACCGGGTAAGTTCGTGGTTGATGGTGCGGCCGTGAGGGTCGGCGCCGAATGTGGTCAGCAGCGTGGTGGCTATTCCGAGCCGGCCGAGGCTCCACGCGAGGGCGGCGGGGCTGCCGCTGAAACGTTCGCGGCAGTTGCCGTCGGCATTGAGTGTGATGTCGATGAGGGATTCCCCGACGACGGCGATGTCGCATCGGGCGGTGGAGGTGGTGGTCATGTCGGGACGCTTCTCTGCTGGTTCGGGAAGGTGTGGGCCGGTAACGGTGCTCACGGTTCGGTTCCGTCTCAGGCCTGTTGAGGGGTGGGCGGTGGTGGCTGCCCGCCGGTGAGATCGCCTGGCTGTCAGAGCATGTCGGTGCGAATCTGATGCCGGCCGTCCATGGTGCGAGGCACGAAGCCGTCAGCGACCGTGTCTCCTATTGCGGTAGCCGTTCGCCACCCGGTGTGGTGGCGAAGAGGTGCGCGTGTGATGGGTCGATGCGGACGTGCACGACCTGGCCTTTCTCCGGTGGGTTGCGCCAGTCGACCCTGGCCACGATTGGTTCGTATGTTCCGTTCACCTGGGTGCGGCCGAAGACGAAGGCCTCGGAGCCGAGTTCCTCGACCACGTCGATCTCGAGCTCGAGACCGGCGTCGGCGAGTTCGACGTGCTCGGGCCGGATCCCGAAGATCACCTCTCGGCCGGCCGACGCGAGGGTGTCTCGCGGTACCGGAATCATCTGCCCGCCGAAGCGGATTCCGCCGTCCGTCACCGGAACGGTGAACAGGTTCATCGACGGTGAACCCATGAAACCGGCGACGAAGACATTCGCAGGCCGGCGGTAGAGCTCGCGCGGGGACGCGCACTGCTGCAGCACCCCGCCCTTGAGGACGGCGACCCGGTCGCCCATCGTCATGGCCTCGACCTGGTCGTGGGTGACGTAGACGGTGGTGGTGCCGAGGCGGCGCTGCAACTGGGCGATCTGGGTGCGCGTCTGCACCCGCAGCTTCGCGTCGAGGTTCGACAGCGGCTCGTCCATCAGGAACACCTGCGGCTGCCGGACGATGGCGCGGCCCATGGCAACTCGCTGCCGCTGCCCGCCCGAGAGGGCCTTCGGTTTGCGGTCCAGGTAGTCGCCGAGGTCGAGCATGTCGGCGGCTTCGCCGACCCGCTTCCGGATTTCGGTCTTGTCGGTTCCGGCGAGCTTGAGGGCGAAGCCCATGTTCTCCGCGACGCTCATGTGCGGGTAGAGGGCGTAGTTCTGGAAGACCATCGCGATGTCGCGGTCCTTGGGTTCGGCGTGCGTGACGTCGCGGCCGCCGATCAGGATCTGCCCGCCGTCGACGTCCTCGAGTCCGGCGAGCATCCGCAGGGACGTGGATTTGCCGCAGCCGGACGGGCCGACGAGAACGAGGAACTCGCCGTCCTCGATATGCAGGTCGAGTTGATCGACGGCGGGGACGTCCGAGCCGGGAAAGAGCCTGGTCGCGCGGTCATAGGTGATTGTTGCCATGAGAAATGAATCCCTCCACCGGCAGGAACGTGCCGGACGATCCGAGTGAGTGAGGTGGGGTGGTGCGCCTGTGGCGCGGGTGTATCGGTGGTGTCAGGTCGTCGGTGTCGGACTTTCTGTGTCGGTGGGCGGGAGGTAGCTCGAGGACGTGATGGTGCCGAAGTGCGGTCCGTCGGTGTTGTCGAAGCCCCACGAGGTCCAGTTGCCGTCTCGCGCCTGCCGCATCTGCACCGCGTACAGGTCCGCGGTGTCGACATTCTTCGCGTCGGTGACGTTCCACGGGCCGAGCAGGGACTGTCCCTCGGCGATCCAGGTGCCCGCATCGTGCCCGGCGTGGGCGCGGGTGTTCTTGGGCGCGCAGGAGAACACCAGAATCGGCTTCCCGTGGACGGTGTGCGCCTGCAGGACTTCCATTTCCCCGAACCCGGCGGGAGCGGAAAGTGGGGGTTGGATGTGCCAGTGGTTCAGGTCGTCGCTGGTGGCGTGGCCGACGACGGCGCGGCCCTCGGGGTCGCCGGTGTTGGCTCGGGCGGTGATCAGAATGTGCCACTGACCGGCGTGTTCGAAGACGTAGGGGTCGCGCCAGGCTTCGTCCGGCCAGGTGCCCTCGCCGAGGCGTTCGTACCAGCGGCCGTCGGCCTCGAGGACGAGGTCGGGGTCCTTGGTCCAGGTCAGCAGGTCGGTGGAGGTCGCCCGGCCGATGCGTTGTTTGAGGCCGTTCTCGGCCCGGCTCACTCCGGTGTAGAACATGCTCCAGAGCCCGTCGGCGCCGCGGACGACGGAGCCGGTCCAGGTGGCGAGGTCATCGAAGGCCGGGGCATCCGAGGGCGCCAGCGCGTCGGCGGTGAGGGTCCATGCCTCGCCGTCCGGAGACGTCGCGTGACCGATGGTCGCGCGGTAGTGGCGGCGTTCGCGGTCCTGCAGGGCACGCGAGGCGCGGAGGAAGAACAGGTGGTGGTCGGTGCCGTCGTCGGCCATCCAACTGTCCCAGACCCAGTGATCGGGAAGGGCAAGTCTCATCATCTCTCCTGGGGGTGCGCGGGAACCGCGGGGCGGCTCCCGGGA
>RRBB01000443.1:0-4211 GCA_006543605.1 Rhodococcus sp. WS4 | reverse complement strand
CACGGCTCCCAGGATCAAGCTGACCGACGGGCTCATCCGCGCCAAGAAGACACCGACCTAGCCGAGCGGCCGCACCGATTTTCCCGCATGCGCGGCGTCCCCGGCAGGGGACCCCGGAGCTGACCGGAAAATGCTGAAGGTGAGTGGCAGGCAATAGCATCCGGCGTAGCTTGCGGAGCCGGATCATTTTGTGAAGGTAGATGTTTGGGCTAGGCAGCGGGCGCGACGGTGACGCGATAGCCGAGGGCGGCGAGCTGGGCGAGGTGGTTTCGAAGCTTGCGTTCGGTGTCGATGCGGCTGGTGTGATAGTCGGCGCCGAGGTCGTGGAGCCGGAGGTTTGTGTCGATCAGCAGATGCCAGACCACGACGAGGATGGAGCGGGCGACGGCGACGAGGGCTTTGAGCTTGCCTCGACGTTTGACGATTCGCCGGTAGCGTTCGACGAGGAAGGTGTTCGTCTTGGCGGCTGCGGCTGCGGCTGCGGCGGCGGCCTCGCCGAGCACTCCCTTGAGATAGGGATTGCCCTTGCCGGTTCGACCGCCGCGCTGGATCGGCCCGGACTGGATGGTGCGCGGGCACAGTTTCGCCAACGACACCAGGTGCGCGGCCGTGGGAAACACTGTCATGTCCGGCCCGACCTCGGCGAGAATGATCTGCGCGGCGCCACGCCCCACGCCGGGAATTTCGTCGAGCCGCTCGATCACCGTGAGTCCAGACCCCCCCGCGCGCCGCGACTTGGCCGTCGGCCGGCACCGTGTCACCGGGCTCGTCGATGCTGGTGACCACCAGGTCGTCGATGCGGGTGGTGAGCCTGGCGATCTGTGCGTTGAGGGTGTCGATCTGGTCGAGCAGCATCCGGGCCAGCTCGGCGTGATGATCGTCGAACCCGCCGGTGAGCGCCTCGACGAGGGCGCTGTGCTTGGCCTTCATCGCGCCGCGGGCCAGACCGGCGAGCCGCCGCGGGTCACGCTCGCCCGCGATCAGTGCCTCCAACATGTCGCGCACCGACAGGGTGCCCAGACTGGAAGCCACCGACGACACCTTGATCAGCGCGTCCTCCAGCAGTTTCTCGAGCCGTTGCCAATAGCGGGTGCGTTCGCGGGTGAGATCGATCCGCAGCCGGGTGTAGTCGCGCAACTGTCGGATCGGTTGCGGCGGGACGAAACTCGGCCGCAGTAGACCTTTCTCGGTGAGTTTGGCGAGCCACACGGCGTCGAGCTTTCCCGTTTTCGGGCGCCCCGGCACGTTCTTCACATCGCGGGCGTTGCCCAGCTGCACCGTCAACCCGGCCGATTCGAGCAGATAGAACCAGATCCGCCAGTAGTCCGACGTCGATTCAACGGTGATCTTCTCGATCCCCGCCGCCACCAGCTGCTCGCCGAGATCCGTAATCGCGCGGCAGTCGTGGCCGAGACGTCCCACACCGTGCTGCCCCGCCGGCCTGGTCGTCTCGGATCCGGTGTCCGGGTGCACACCTTTCCCGAAGCCTTGGCCACGTCGATGGCGCACACGCACTCGACAACGAGCTCGTGCTCAGCATCGGGTATCTGTTCCGGTAATGAATTCACTTCTGTTGTCCTCCTTCCGCATCCCACACGCATACACAACGGCGGGCCGCCTGGGGGCCTCGGTCAAGGGAACCGAAATTCTGACCGGCGTGCTCGAAGCAACAATGCGTGACCCTTCCAGGTCCGGGCCCCGGCGCCAGGCTAATAAACGAGCTCAGGCTCAAGGGAAAGTCGGCGTCGGCAGGCGACCCGACCCCATTTTCGCGCCTGCGAGGCGTCCCCGGGAGGGATAGGTGGCTAATAGGATGAGCAACCTCGAGTTGCGGTCCGCGACGACAAGGGAGTGTGCGGGGCCGGTCGATTCCCGCCCTGCCCGTCGAGTTACGTATCCACGCCGCACTAGTGACTGTTGCGCCAATGTGCGGATTGGCGGCGGAGCCGAATCTGCTCGCTGCGATCGGCGGAGGTCACGGTCGGCGTATCCGAGGGCAGGACCTTGCGCACGTCCTCGAGGGGCACGAGCCGCATGGTCGGATTCGAAACGCTGTCGGTCGGCAGAAGGCGGCCGTTGACGGTGCCGTGGGTGTGCCCGCCGGTGTCCAGCCAGTTACGGAGTCCCCTGAAGGAACCCCGAAGGAGTCCGGTGATGAGTAAGGTGTTCAGCGCTCTGCCCGTTTCTGTCGATGGCTACATCACCGGTCGCGATCCCGGCCCGGGCCGTGGACTCGGCGACGGCGCAACACTTTCGACTGGTATTTCGACGGCGACGTTCCCAGTCGGGTGTTCGACAGCTTCCGGCTCAGCGAGCCCAGCGCCCGGTTCTTCGACGCCGCGGCCGAGCGTGTCGGCGCAAGCGTCGCGGGCCGCAACACCTACGAGGACTCCGGCCGGTTCGGCGACGACGGGACCCCACACCCGACAGCGCCGCTGTTCATCGTCAGCCACCGGCCGGCCCTGCAGATGTCCGGCCGCCAGCAGCTGATCACGACCGGGTTGCCGGACGCCGTCGCGGCCGCCCGTGAGGCCGCCGACGGCAAGGACGTCGCCCTCATGGGTGGAGTCCTGGTGACCGAAGCCCTCGCGGCCGGGCTCGTCGACGAACTGATCCTGCACCAGGTACCCATCCTGCTCGGCGCGGGCCGCCCCTACTTCCACAACCTGCCCGAGCACATCCAGCTCCGCCTGCTCGACGCCGTCCCCGCACCCGGCGTCACCCACCTCCATTACGAAGTGATTCGATAATCGTGTGGTGAGCGACGACAGCTGGGCCGGCTTGGCCGACCTGTTTGCGGATGAGGCGTACGGCTCGGTGAAGGGCCGCGTACGCACCTATGTGTTGCACCAGCAGCTGCTCGAGCACCTACCGGGACCACCGGCCACGGTGCTGGATATCGGTGGCGGTGCGGGTCATCAATCGTTTCCGCTGGCCCACGCCGGCTACGAGGTGACCCTGCTCGATCCGTCGGCGGCGATGCTGGACAAAGCGCGACAGCGACTCCAGCGACTGCCCGGCGAGACCCAGCGAAGGGTGACGCTCGTACACGCCGACGGTGAAAACGCCGACGCGGCAGTGAACGGTCAACGCTTCGCCGCCGTGTTGTGCCACGGGGTGCTCGGGTACCTCGAGCACCGGGAACCGTTGGTCGACCAGCTGTGCCGGTGCGCCGCCGCCGGTGGCGTCGTCTCGATCATGACGGGCAACGCCAAGACGCTTGCGGTGCGCCCAGCCCTGGAACGGCGCTGGGACGACGCCCTCGCAGCATTCGACGCCACCGGCGAGATCGGGGTGCTGGGCGTACCTACCCGAGCCGACACGGTCGAGCATCTCGGCGCCCTCATGCAGAGCCGGGGCGTGAAACCACTGCAGTGGTATGGGGTATGGCTGTTCACCGACTGGCTCGACTTCAGTGGAGCCGAACTGGACCCCGAAGATACACAGCAGCTAGCGGCAATAGCCGCAGTCGAACTCGAAGCCAGTAGACGAGACCCCTACCGGCAACTCAGTCGCCCCTTCCACCTGGTGGGGCGCAAAGCGCCGGTTTGAGCTCTCGGTTCGATGCCACTCACAGGACGTGAGCGCCGACCGACCCCAACCAACCGCCTATCGGCGCCGCGCGCGACGCGTCAGCAAGGCCATTGCCAACGCTGTGCGCGGGGGGCTCGAGCCGAGCGCATAGACACCCCGCTCGGGCCTGCACTGGTCACTACATCAGACCAGACATCCTCGACTTGGCGCGGTGGCCACTGCTCGGCGACGCCGAAAACGAGATCCCCGCAGCGATTGCAGGGCTCTTCCGGCGCAGCGACCGCGAGCGTCTCGCCGCGCTCGCCTCCGAGCAGGGGCTGACTGTAGCCCTTGCCCGCGCCGGGACCTGGGCAGAGGCGCAGGCCTGAAGCTCGAGGAACGCGACAGTGCCGCCGACCTCGGCTCGAATGGGCACCGCCGCTCAGTGCAGGATCAAGTGTGGACGCCGCCACCCTCCACGCCACCGGCGGACTCTCGGTGAAAATCCAACTCCTTCGGTCCCCCGACCGCACCCTCTGGCCCACCGAATCACGCATCCTCATCCAGCGCTATACCTTGATGGCTCATGAGCTTAGCGCGTGTCGGATAGCGGAAAAGTGCCTTTGACCTGGGAGAATGTGGGCTACTGAAGGTCCAGATTCGGCCAGTTCGAGAGGCACTTTTCCGGTGAAGAACTC
>RRBB01000442.1:0-4225 GCA_006543605.1 Rhodococcus sp. WS4 | reverse complement strand
TCGACACCCTTTGCCCGCCCGCGCGCCCGAGGCGGACGTGGGATCCGTATTCGATTCGGTCCCGTGGCTGGCCATCACGCCGATTGAGGCTAAACGCGCCCCGCGACCGCGCCCAGGAGCGGCGTCGACCGCAACCGCCGCAGGGCTACCCCCCACCCTCGTCGAAGGCGCCCGAGTCTAAGGCTGGACCGCCGCACTCGCTGATTGCCCCGTCCTCGCCTACCTCAAAGACGGAGGGATTTACATTCGCCTCGATGGGCAGCCCCGAGAGGTTAAGGGCGTGAGTTTGCGCCTTGCTGACCCGTGGTCGGTCGGCGCGCCCGCAAAGCCGATCTTGAAGTGTCAGTTGGGGGTAGCGCCCTTCGCTTCCACTGTGGTGCCGAGGTCCCTTGTGCGGGAGGGAATCCTGCGTCCAACGCGGCTGCACACCGTCCTCACAGGCACAAATTTGCTCGCATGCTGTCAGATCAGTCAGGCCGCACTGGCGTCACACGTATGTGTTGGGGCGGGACCGGGGCATTGACGGCTGCCGTAGCGGGCGAAGTTGGCCGGAGCCCGGCCGGCCGCAGCGCCAACTGCAGCAGCGGCCCGGACGAGCATCCCTTCCGGTCGGCGCAGCTGGCTGTGGTCGGTCGACCCTGGTGAAGTCGGCGTGTGTACGTGTGGTCGGAAGAACTCCTGCGTCGGCCCGTAGAGCCGGACGGGCTGATCCGGTCGCGGCGAAGTCAGGTTCCGACATGGTTCGGGGCACGGTGCGGGGGTCGGGTTCGACAGTGGCGGCATCTCCGAACTCGGCGGTGGCCTGCGGGGGTGGAGGAAATCAGTAGCCGACCTGGTGAGGGTGTTCTGCGGCCGTTTTGTACACCAACCGTGCCGTTGGCTACGTTTAAGGCACACAAAGTACGCTAATATCGCTGTTGTCTACGTTTGTCTTGGAACGGGGAGGGCTTGTGATCTGGCCGGCGCACTGCACTGAGACTCGGGACTGGAACCCGCGTCATCGGCAGGGTTCGCGCGCGGACCGCACCCTGGAGACCGTCGAGGTGATGATCCCGCCGATGATCGGTTCCCTCGGCTGCGATCTGGTCGGTGGTGTTGCCCGCGCGCACGAGGAGGCGGTCATCGCTGTGGCCCGCCTCGAGGCGGGTTTCGGCGAGCATCTGGCGCCGCTGTCGGATTTTTTGCTGCTCAGCGAGTCGGTGGCGTCGTCGAAGATCGAGCATATCGACGCGGGCTGGCGGGCGTTCGGCAAGGCGTTGGCCGGTGGCAAGGCCAGTGCGGAGGCCAAGTCTCAGCTCGCCGCGGTCAAGGCCCTGGTTGCGATGGTCGATGCGGCCGGTGACGGCTCGATCACCGGTGACGCCCTGCTCAGTGCGCACCGGTTGCTGATGGCACCGGACTTCTACACCGCCCGCGACTCCGGCCAGTTCCGCGACGTGCAGAACTGGATCGGCGGTAGCGACTACACCCCGATCGACGCGCTGTTCGTGCCCCCGCCGCCGGAACTGGTCGATGAGCTGATGGCGGATCTGCTCGTGTTCGCGAACCGCACCGAGCTGCCGATCCTCGCGCAGGCTGCGATCGCGCATGCCCAGTTCGAGTCCATCCATCCGTTCACCGACGGTAACGGACGCATCGGCCGCGCCCTGATCAGTGCGATCCTGCGGCGCCGCGGCCTGACCGACCGGGTCACCGTGCCGTTGGCGTCGGTGATGCTCGCCGACACCCGCCGCTACTTCGACCACCTGACCCGCTACCGAGTGGGGGATGCGGACGGGTTCGTCGAGTACGTCGCCCGCGCCGCGATCGTCTCCAGCGAGGCGGCGCGGGACTCTGCCCGCGCGCTGGCCGAACTCCCCGGCCATTGGCGGGACATCGCCCGGCCGCGCAGCAACTCCGCCGACGAGAAGATCATCGACGCCCTGCTGGGCACTCCGATCTTCAGCGCCGACACAGCCCAGCGGATCACCGGCACCACCGATGCGAGCGCGTACCGCGCGCTCGGCCGGCTCACCGCGGCCGGGGTGCTCGAGGTGTTGTCCGAGAGCAAGCGCAACCAGATCTGGGCTGCCACCGGTGTTCTCGCCGAACTGGACGCGCTGAGCGCCAGGATCGGCAGACGCACCTCCGAGCACCTGTAACCGATGCCGCGGCCGCTGTCGCAGCGGCCGCGGGTGTCTACCTGCAGATCCTTGTGAAGGTCCCGGAAATGACCTCATGTGTGTCACTCGGACAGCTCCATACGAACGCCCGGGAGTGCGGGATGGACGGGGTAGAACCGCGTCCTGGGCGGACGCGCCGACCGGGGAAGGTGACACCCGCGGAGTCCGGGAAAGGGCTGCGGATTTCACCGGGCGTTATCGCGGATCGGCTGTTGGGGTTCTCTGCTGTCTGCCGGCGGTGATGGTGTGGCAGCACTGTGGTGCGGCCGAGGGTGGTGTATCCGCACGGGGTCGTTCACTTCGTTCGGGTCGGATCCGTCGCCGGTGGCGTTTGTGCCGATCGCCGCGTTGGTGGCGTGGGTGTTTCCTCGGGGTTGATCTGTTCTTCACTGCGGCTGAACCTGCCGGCGTCTCGGGTTGTTGAGGCCGTCGAGGGTGGTGTTGATGCGGGTGCGGGGTGGGACTGGAAGGTGCACCGGGACCTCGATGCTCGGCGGTGCTTGTT
Organism: Rhodococcus sp. WS4; assembly: GCA_006543605.1. Lineage (GTDB taxonomy): Bacteria > Actinomycetota > Actinomycetes > Mycobacteriales > Mycobacteriaceae > Rhodococcus_F. The sequence continues at coordinate 1,558 of RRBB01000442.1, read as the reverse complement.
GTGCGGCTCGTGAGCTGATGCTGGGGCTGTTCGAGGATCAGCCTGCCGGGGGTTATGTGGAGGGTCGCGATGATCGGCTCTGGGTGGGCCTCGAGGTGTTGATCGCGACTCTCGTGCGCGGCCCGCACCCGACTTCCGGGGTGCGGGCCGCGTGCTGTGTGGGGGCGTGATGGTGTTGTGACCTGGTGTGATGGCGTGTTCCCGGTTTGTGATGTGGGGTGCCGGCGACCTTGTCGGGGGGAGTGCCGGCGCCGGGCGCGTGGGGGTTGCTTGTCGCGATTTCGCGTGAGTATCCGTGGTGGAGGATTCCCGCGGCGAGACGGGTGACCGTTCGGTGGTGGTGCGCCGCGCCCGGCGCCGACGTTCGGCATCACGGCCGTTCACCTGGCCCAACATGTGCGGGGTTTGTGCAGACGCGGAAGCTTCCCGGTCGGTGGAGCAGAATGGGGTGCCATGGACGATGTGGTGTTGGTCGAGCAGGTGCGGCGGCGTTGGGAGCAGGGTGTCCCGCCGAAGGTGATCGCGCGTGCCCTGGGCGTGCGACCGTCGGTGGTGGCGCCGTTGGTGCGCCGAATCGCTGCCGAGGCGCAGGCGTCCCGAGGATTGGGGCGGGTGCTGGGTTGCTGGGTCAATTGTGGCTGGAGTGTCGGGCTGGGCCTCGAGGGTCGTCCGGAGTGGGCGGAACTGGATGCTCCCGCCGGTGAGGTCGAAGGCTTCGCGCAGGTGTTGGTGGCACGAGAGGGACGGCGTGGTCGGGCGACGCTGCGGGGCTACCTGGCCGACGTGCACTGCCTGGGGGTGAAGAACGCCCGTGACCCCGAAACCATGGACGCGGGCAGGATTCCCACCGCCGTCCGCAGGTACTACGCGGCGTTCGACCGTCCTGCGGTGGAGATTCCGATCGAACTCGGCCGTGAACTGATCCTGGGGGCGGCGGCGTATGCGCGTGGGCTCGGTTTCGAGCCCGCGGATGCGTTCGATGGTGATGCCGCCGCGTTCCTGGGTGAGTGGGACGGGCCGGGGCGGATCGAGTTCGGTAGGGACGGTCAGCCGTTCTACCTCAACGGGCCCTACGACAATTCGGCTGCTGTCGTTCGGACCCTCGAGCGGTCCGTGGGTGCGGGGAACTTCCACTTCTCGGTGGCCGCGGGACCGATGTGATTGTCACGAACAAACCCGCCGTCGAGGGGAACGCCCGACTCCATGGGCGGTGAGCCGAGCACCAGCAAACGCCGGCACGCGTACGGGAAGCGCCGCGACCAGCCGGACACCACGGACGGACCGGCATCGGTGTTCGATGGGATTGTGGTGGGCGGGCGGCGGATGTTCGCCTGCGGCTTCACCGCGGGCGGCGCCCCGTATGGGTGTTTCGAGGACGGGTCGGACGACGACGCATTCGACGGTGTCGCCGCCGATCCGTTGGGCTAGCCCCAAAGCCGTGTAGTTAAGTCGTGGGTTGTGTTGTCAAGGGTCGATGTCGGTGAGGATGTTGATGGCGATGGTGGCCTTGAGACTTGGCCCTCGGGTGCGGCCGCGGGCAGTGCTGGCGACGAACTTG
>RRBB01000441.1:0-4302 GCA_006543605.1 Rhodococcus sp. WS4 | reverse complement strand
GACGAAGGGACCGTCCATAGAGGGAATCTAACTCACGTACCTCGCACGGTGAGGGATATCGGTGAGGCACCTCAACAGGCGTGTCGCAACCTCACGTCACTCAGATTTGGTGGCTGCGTATAGATAATCGCCACGATCAGCTCGCGCTGGAACTCGGCCAGCACCGACAACATCCCGAACATGGCGCGGCCCTCGGCGGTGGCAGTGTCGATGCCCTGCTCGAGCACCTTCAGTCCGATGCCGCGCTCGCGCAGGTCGGCACCGAGAGTGATCAGGTGCAGCATCGACCGCCCGAGCCGGTCCAGCCGGGTGATCACCAGGACGTCGTCCCCGCGCAGTCGCTGCAGCGCAAGATCGAGTTGGGGGCGTGAGGCCTTCGCGCCGCCCGCGTGGTCGACGTGGATGTTCTCCGCGGCCACACCCGCGCGGCGCAGCGCATCGACCTGGTGGTCGGGGTTCTGGTCTGCGCTGGAGACCCGTGCGTTAGGTGGGCACTATCAGCGTGTCTCAATTGATGTGGATCCGGCTGGTGCTCATCTGAATATCGGCTGTCTCACCGCGTGTCTCACTCGTTCTGTTGGGGGGTCATGGGTAAATAGCAGCCGTGATCCTGCACTGTTTCGATCCGGCGGGCTGGGAGGACTGGGGGCTGGCGGATCGGCCACTGATCCGGGCCGGGATGCCGGTGCTGATCGACGACGATCTGCTGTTCGAGGACGAGTCCGGGGCGCGGCCGACGGTGGCGATGAATCGGTGGCTGCGGGAGTTGCCGGTATCGGGTGCACCGTCGCCGAAGACCTGGCTGACCTACGCGCAGGTGCTCAAGGGGTGGAGTGAGTTTCTGTCTGATCGTGGCATCGGGGCGTTTGCCGATCGGGCGCGGCTGCGGTCCGGCCTGTCGATGTACGCCGAGTATCGGTTGTCGGGCCCGTTGCAGGCGCGGTGGGCTGCGGCGAGTTGGAATCTGGCGGTGAACACGCTGGCCGGATTCTATCGGTGGGCGCAGGCGGAGGGCTATGTGCAGGAGCTTCCATTTTCCTTTGTGCGGCAGAGTATTACACGGCCCGACGGGATGCGCGTGGACGTCAGCCGCAATCTGGCAGCCGTGCGGGGAGCCAAGCCGCACGCGCGCCGCAAGTATCTGGAGCAGCCGTACGTCGAGCTGTTGCTGCACGCGCTGGCAGGCAACGGCCCGGACGGCGCCCCGGATCCAACGTTCCGGGGCCGGGAGACCGGCCGCAATGCGGCGGTGATCGGGCTGGCGTTGGCGACTGGGCTGCGGCTGACCGAGTTCACGCATCTGACCGTGTTCGAGATTCCGCCGCTGCCCGGCCGGCGGACTGACGTGCCCATTCCGCTGGTTTTGGCGCCGCCGACGACGAAGGGGAGCAAGGGCCGGTCGACGTGGATCGACTACGAAGCACTGGCACGGACTCACGACTACCTCGCGTGGGATCGCGCGGTCACGGTGGACGGGTCACGATGGATGGCCGGCGATCCGTTGATCGTCGAGGATCCGACCGGCCAGGGCGCCCGGATCAACGGTTCGTTCCGTCGGTGGCACACCCTGACGCCGGCCGAACGGGTGCGGCTGGTGTGTCCCGGTGGGGGGAGTGCGCTGCTGGCGGTACGTGCCGGGGGTGGTCCGTTCCTGGATTGGGCGACGGTGCTTCGACGGACGGCGGCACGGATTCGGGAACGGTTCGAACCGGGATTTCCGCACGTGCATCCGCACGTCACCAGGCACTCGTTCGCGATGGCCACGCTGGAGCGACTGGTCCGCGGTTACTACCAGCAAGCCGCGCGGGTGGAGTTGGACACCGGCGGTGACGACGCGATGGCGCTGTATCTGACCAAGGCCGACCCGCTGCTGGTGCTGCGTGACCTGCTTGGTCACAGCAGCGCGGCCGTCACTCAGGTTTACCTGCATCTGATCGACACCCAGCGGATCTACCGCGACGCCTACACCGCCGCCGGCATGACACCGGCCGCCCAGGACGAGGCCCGGGTGGAGTTCGACGAGAGCGAGGTGTGAGGTGGCTGCGGTCGTCGAGCACCCGTTGACGGTGGTGTTCACCCTCCCTGGTGGTGTCGTGCATCGCCGCGGGCTGGCGGATCTGCCGAATCAGCGGCTGGCCACCGATCTTGCCCGCGGGCTTGTCGCGGCCACTCATCCGCACGGACCGATCCGGACGCGCAGCATGGCCCGCCAGTACCTGACAACGATGCGGCGAATGGTGCTCGACCTGCACGAACAGGGTTTCGACCGTGGGGTCCCCGAGTTGAGTGCGCCGATGCTCGTGCAGTACTGGCTGACCTGCGACTACCACCGCGAACGACGCATCCGGGTGGTACTGGACGCCTATCAGCGTGCCGTCGGTGGGCTCGCCGAGCCGGTCGTGCGGCACCTGTCCGGGCGGCGCATCAACGTCGCCGTCAAGGGCACACCGCTTGTGCCCTACAGCGATAGCGAATGGCGGCGGCTGCAGCGTGCGTGCACCGACACGATCACCCGGGCCCGCCGCGCGCACGACGAAGTCACCGCCGCCGCGCTGCGCGGTGGCGACCCCTGCGTCCATGGTGTCGATCGCGGCAACCTGGCCTGGCTGTTGGCCCGCACCGGCCCGCTCACGCCGGCGCAGGTCAGAGACCGGCTCGGCCCACATCGGAACGCGGTCACCGATGCCGAGATTCTCGCGGTCGACGCTGCGCTGTTCCCGACCGCGCACGTGGCGTTGGCATACCTGACGTTGCTGGGGATGCGGACCGGCATCGTCCCCGACGGGCTCGATGCGCTCACCCTCGGCAGCATCGTGCGTACCTCACCGGAAACGGTGCTGTTGCGGTACCGGAAGGGCCGCACCGGTGACGAGTCGTTGAACCTCCCGCGTGACGCGGTCCGGGTGCTCGACCGGTGGCTGGCGCATTCCGCGGTGCTGCGCGGGCACGCAGGCGAGGCCGCGGACCGGTTGTGGATCCACGTCGGTGGCCAACGCGACCACGCCCACCCCCGCAACGGAACCGGAATCTACGTGCGGCCACGATCGCAGCACCATCGCTTCACCTGGATCGCCGCAACGGGCGTCGTCGGTGACGACGGCCAGCCCTTGCCTCTGCACGGCGGCCGGATCCGTGTCACCCACCTACACCGGCGCGACCGGGCCAACTGGACTGGTCGCACCACGATCGACCCCAACCACACCGCAGCAGTCGAGGGCGACCACTACCTGAGTTCGCACACCCCCGCCCAGCGCGACGCCATCGACGGGATCATCGAAGACGCCCAGCGTGACCAGCGCCGCAAGGCGGCGGCGGTGATCACGGGGGGTGCGACGGTCGCCGAGTTCGCCGGCCGATTCCCCGAACTGGTGGCCGAGGCCGGCCTGGACACCGATGCGATCACCGCATTGCTCTCTGGGGAGCAGGATGTGTTCGTCGCCGCCTGTGCGGCGCCGCTCAACAGTCCACACGCGCCGTCGGGCACCCTGTGCCCAGCGAGGCCGTGGGTGTGCCTGTTGTGCCCGCTGGCGGTGTTCGCGCCGCGGCATCTGCCGAATCTGTTGCGGCTCAAGCAGTTCCTTGCCCAACAGAGCCGACGCCTGACCGCCGCTCAGTTCATGCATATTTTCGGTCCCTACGCGGCCCGGCTCGACGAGGACCTCCTGCCCCGGTTCGGCACCACCGCGATCGACGACGCGACCCACCGGATCGACGAGGACGACGACACCTGCGGCCTGCCGTTGCATCTGGAGGAACAGTGACCACCACCCGCATCGGCGCAGGTGGAGTGTTCCCGATTTTGTGGACACCGTTTAGGCGGCTAATTCGGTAATGTCTCTATATCCTAGTTCGTATTCTCCTGGTGTCAAATATCCGAGTGTGGAGTGCCTTCTTCTGCGATTGTAGTAGGATTCAATCCAGTCGAATGTTCTTGATATCAGATCCTTGATCGTCGGCCAGGGGCGGGTGTGGATGAGTTCTTTCTTATAGGTAGCGAAGAACGATTCCGAGACCGCATTATCGTAGCAAATTCCAGTTCGCCCCAGCGACCGTCGAATGTTGTTATTCCGGCAGAACTGGTCGAACTCTGTCGACGTATATTGGCATCCGCGGTCGGAATGGAAGATCACCCCGGCCGACGGATTTCGGTGGGTGATCGCCATCTCGAGTGCGTCGGTGACCAGGCTCGTGCGCATGTGATCGGCGAGCGACCAGCCGACCACCTTGCGTGAGTGCAGGTCGATGACGGTGGCCAGGTAGGCCCAGCCGTCCCAGGTCTTGATGTAGGTGATGTCGCCGCAC
>RRBB01000440.1:0-4312 GCA_006543605.1 Rhodococcus sp. WS4 | reverse complement strand
GGGAACTGTTCAGCGGCGCCCCCGGCGAACTGAGCGTCGACGACTGCGTGCTCGACTTCTGGCTGCAGCTCCTCGGCCCCGCCGGCGCCGGCTGGCCACAGCTGAACAACCGGTCCGTCGTCGACGCCCTCGCCGAGATCGGCCTGCACCAAGGGGTTCCCGGGATGGCGCCACCACCGGCCGGGGCGGCGCCCGCCCCGCTGCCCGCCGGCACCGCGGACCGGGCCCGCGACGTCTTCGATCAGATCCGCGGCCCGGACGGCCACGGCTGGAATCAGCTCGGGAACCGGTCGCTCGTCGACGCCATCGCCGCACTCGGCCACCAGCTCGGGGTGCCCGGGTACTGAAAACACACGGCGCACACCCGAAACCCCACGCGAAGGGGGATACGGGTGTGCGGCGCCGGACAGGGCAGACGCGGTGGGGCGCGGCCGACGGGACACGGAGCGAGAAGGGAAGCTCGTGTGCTCACGCACCCGATGGCGCCGCGACACCCCTCGCCACCGAAGACGGACCCCACCGCCCCTCGCTCCCCGTCCGACGCGAAGATTCGCCGGACGCGGGCGGGGCGGGCCTCGTGTAGGGGACCGACCCGGCGTACGGTCCACAGGGTGGCACGACAATCCGCGAGAGCTGCCTGGCTGCTCGCCGCGATCGTCATTGCGGGGGTCGGGTGTACCGCGCCCGACTCCGGTTCGACAACGACCGCCGCTGCGCCATCGGCTGACCAGCCGCACTCGGCGTCGGTGTCCCCACCAACCGCACCGGCGGCGTCGTCGGTCGTACCCGATGTACCGCAACCCTGCCGGGCATCGGATGTGACTGCCACGGTGGGACAAAGTTCCAGCGCCGCCGGCAGTGTCGGGTTTCCGATCATCTTTACCGCTGCGAGTGCACGAACCTGCGAGCTCGACGGATTCCCCCGGGTCTCCTACGTCACCGGCCGGGACGGCGAACCAGTCGGTGCCTCCGCGGTACCCGAGGGGCAGCGGCCACCGGGACCGGTACCGGTGGGCGTCGCCGAGCCGGCGTCCGCACTGGTCGTGGCGGTGAACGTGCGCAACTACGACGAAGACCTCTGTGGTCCGGTGGCGGTAACCGGCCTGCGCGTCTACCTGCCGGGAGACGAAGTCCCCCTCCATCTCGAGCGCCCGGGTACCGCCTGCAGCCGACCCGAACCCGTCACCACCCAGCTCCGGGTGGGCCCGGTGGTACCGGGCACCACGGGCCAATGATCGTCGGGCGCCGATCCGCTCTCCGCACGTGCTCGCCGACCATCATCGATCCCTGTGCAACCTCTCTGCGGCGGGCGAGGATAGGGCCCGTCCGGTGCGGGTCGCGGACGCCGCGCCACCCCGCCGGCCTCGGCCCATGGGCGACGCCGGGTCGGGGTTGACCACACGGTGCCGAACGGTCGGTTCGGCATTGATGTTGGTTACCGCCCCCGAGTAACGTCAGATCCAGCGGCCCGGGCGGCCGCGAAACTTCTGATGCGCGGTCGTCCGCTTCGCGTTCCCCACAGCGCGAATCGAAGGAGTGCGATCATGTTCACATCAGTGGCATCCAATCTGTCCGGTTCGGAGTCTGCAGGCCGGGGCACGCATAGTCGACGGAGACCGGCGCGCCGCCTGAGGGCCGGAATGTTCACCCTCGGAGCCGCTGCCGCGGCAATGGTCCTGGTGGCTCCACCCGCCGCAGCCGCGGCGATCAACACCACGACGGTGGTATCGGTCCAGGGTGTGGCGGCGACCACCTGTCCGGTCACCTTGACCGCACAGGTTACGCCGGCATTCACCGGTGGCACGGTGACATTCAAGGAGGGCAATGCCACGCTCGGCGCCGCAGCGGCCGTGACGAACGGAACCGCCAGTGTCCAGCACACCTTCAGCACGACAGGCGCACATGTGGTCGTCGCAACCTTCGGCGGAGCAAAGGTTGGTATGGACGACTTCAAACTCTCAACGTCCGCGGCACTGACCGTCACCGTCGCGACAGGACTTAACCTCGGCTCGGTTTGCCTCCCCATCGGCTAACCCTGAGTCGTCGGGTCACCCTCTGCGGAAACGGGGGTCGCCCGTCGAGACTTGCTCGGATTCACCACGAAGGGGGTCGCGCTGGGTGGCCCGCTGGCCAGTCGGCTGGCCGAGACTTGCCGTGGAACACGAGCGCCCCACCTTCGATAGTCCAAAGGGGAGGGGGTTCGGGGGAAAACACGAGGTGAGTGCACCAATGTCAGCCGGAATCGACTTCAACTGGCGTTCCAGGGGTATTTGTGCACTGGCTGAGCATCATGTTCGGTCTTGGCGGAGGCGTAGGACTTCACTGAGATTCGCCGACCCCGGGTTCCGATCGCTCACCCGAGCCGATCCCCCGGAGTCGAGAACTGTCAGTGTGACTGGGACCGGCGAGGTCGAGGTCGGGTACGTGGGGGACGACGGCGATCCTGTCCCGTCGACGGTCGCCGGGGGTGGACCTGCACCGGCGCGTGGGCGTCACTACGCGGGCGGATTCCGGTGTCCCGTATGTCCGTGTGATAGTCGGCCGGAGCGGTAGCATCACGGGAGTCGACCCGGGAGGTCCCCATGGAGGCCGCCATGCAGCCCGCGACCCTGGTGCCGGTGGCCACGGGGGTCCAGCTCAACGTGAGTCAGACCGGCAGCGGCGAACCGCTGCTGCTCATCATGGGCACGAGCGGATCGCTGGGGCTGTGGGAGCCGCTGGTTGCCCCGTTCGCCGACCGCCACCGCGTGATCGCCTTCGACAATCGGGGACTCGGCCAATCCGAGCGCGGCGAAGGGCCCATCACGGTGCTGTCGCTGGCGGCGGACGCGGCAGCGCTGCTCGCCGCACTCGAGATCGAGCGGGCGCACGTGCTGGGCTGGTCGCTCGGCAGCGCCGTCGCGCAGGAACTGGCCCTCGCCCATCCTGACCGCGTCGGCGCCCTCGTGCTGTACGCGACCTGGGGGCGGACGGACGGTTTCATGCGGGCGATGCTGACCGCCCTGGGACATCCGTGGGAGACCGGCGACATGGAGGCCGCGCTGACCGCGCTCGGTCTCGCCTTCTCGCGCGAGCTGCTCAGCAGCCCGGATTTCGAGTCGATGATGGAGCAGTTCCGTCCGCTGTTTCCACAGACCGAAACGCAGATCCGCACCACCGCCGAGCAGTGGCACGCCGACGAGGAGCACGACACGCTCGATCGGCTGGCCGGGATCGCCGCGCCGACGCTGGTGATCGCAGGCGAGCAGGACATCCTCACGCCACCGTGGCAATGCCGGGCGGTCGCCGAGCGGATCCCGGGCGCGCGCTATGAACTGTTGACCGGGCCGGGCTCGAGCCACGCGCTCATGCTGGAGCGGGCCGACGAGTTCAGCGCTCTCGTCCTGGGCTTCCTGCGGGAGCACCGGCTGCACTGAGGTGGCCGCAGGGCCAGGTCGGTCAACGGCCGGCCCGGGAGGTTTCGCACGCCCCTGCGCCCATCTCCTTAGGAGCACTGTCACACCACCGGATCCGCATCCGAGGTCCGCCCTATGACCATCGCCGGGGGCATGGACGTGACCGGTGACCCCCGGCGAGCACCTCCCGGTGCAGCGGCGGGGAGTATTCGGCGGGAGCTGATCAAAGCACATCGCAACGGACTTCCTCGTCCCCCGCACGATGTGGTTGGTTGCTGTCGGGCAGCCGTGGATCCGACGCGGGACGGTTTCCGATGGGTCATGTCCTGAGCGCCGCTCCGGCGAAGAGGGGGCACGCGATACTGGCCGCCTTCTCCGGTCCGTCCATAGAGACGGCACATGAGGTGTGCATTGGTCGAGCCGCACCGCGGAGGCCCGGCACACCACAAGCGAACTCGCGGAGCTGTTCAATGTCGCCCTTTCCCCGGTCTACCACGCCATCCGCCGCGCGGAAGGCGCACAACGCCCACCGATCGGACCCTGAGTGTCAGATCCACTGATCCCACCCATCCCCATCTCCGCTCATGCCCGGCCAAGGACATCGTCGACGCACGCCGGTGGCGTGAGCTTCCTCACATAACGGTACGGTAACGGAAGGGCAACGGATCGGCGATACCCGCGTCTCGTCGCCACTAGCTGGGAATGGTCTCTGCGCCTCCAATGAGGCCCCGCAACAGGCGAAGACGCACCGCGTTATCAAATGGTGACATTGCGGCCTCGGCCCGTTACGGTCGTCACCGGCCGAGGAAACATCGGCCACATCCGGCCCGCCGCGCCAAGCCTCGTCCCGCGGGTACCGGAGTCCCGACGAAGCATTCCAGGGACGAGGACGGGGGACCCAAAAGTCCTCCAGGGAA
>RRBB01000043.1:0-63173 GCA_006543605.1 Rhodococcus sp. WS4 | reverse complement strand
GTGCGGGGGTGGGTGCGCCAGCGGGCTTGTACGAGGACTGCCTCCGTCGTGGTCCCCGGCGCCCGCCCAGCAGGGCTCACCATTGCCAACGTGCCGGGGCGGGTTTACTCCCGCCGACGTCAACGACTTCCCGAGTCACCGCCACGATGGGCGAGCGCATCAAGACAGCAGGCGGAGCCCAAGTCCGCCCACACGCCGACAGCAGCTGTCCACGCCGCCCTGACACCGGCTAACGAGGACATCGAGGTGCGCAAGGCGCATGGGGGAGCGCGTGTCGACGCGGACCTCAATGATCTTCCTGGCCAATAAGGTTCACCCGCCCATGCCCTGGCCACCCCCACAGCCGTGGTGTGGTGTTGACGGCGGTGCGGGGGGCTCTGACCTGGACTAGACTTCATCGTCCCTGCCGGCTTTGTGCCGAACCCGAGATCCACCGCTTCCTGGTTTGGTCCATCTTCCCCAAGCAGGTACGTACGTCGCCAGCGAAGAGTTCATGGGCTCCCTTTGTAGAGTCCCCGCGCGACGCACGCGCGAGCAGTTCGGTCAGCCCCTGGGCGCGCACAGGCGATGCATAAGTTGATGTCGAGACTGGTCTCAGACACCTGAGTCTCGCCAACACGAGCGATGTGGCCAGGCTCTGCCATCGCTGCCGCTATGACTGATTCGGCGACGGCGGTCCGCTCCGTCGCGTCGATCGGCCCACCAGTTGCACGGCGCCGCCGTGGTTGGAGTTCGCGACGTGCGCGCTGCAGGTGCGGATCCTTCGCTCCAGGACCACTGCATGGAAATCCACATCACCGGGGTAGGGCTTCTCGGGGTTGGGGGCTCAGCAGTCGCTCCACGGCTTGGTCTCGCAAGATCTGGCGGATCTGGCTCTCCTGGTCCGTTGTGCTTGGTCGCAGGATGCGCTACCTGTGCCTCGAGGAGGATGCGGATCCCGTACATGGTGCGTCGCTTCTCCAGGCGGGACGTAGCGGACATAGGCTCCGCGGTTGCCCTCGAACTCGATGAGTCCTTTTGCGCTCGGCTGCTGGATAGCGTCGTACAGGGCCCTCGGCTGATGTCGTGCAGCGCCGGCCAGTCCCACCTCGTTGATTCGAGCGCCGACTCGGGATCTCCCTTCCGATCATCGCCGCGCGGCAGCTCAAAGGCTTGGTGGGGGAACGGAGTTGGATACAACGTGCGCCGTTTTGCACCGGCGGATTCACCGTTTACGACTGCCCATACCCGCCGCGCGATGAGGCTGTGTGCCAGCCGACGTCTACGTACTGCGATTCCATCTGATTGTAGTTATCTGTTGACAGTTGTCTGAGTGCAGCGCTAGCGTATGTGACATCCAGCACGTGTGCGAGCAATACACGTGCGCGCTACGAGGCCCAGGCCTCAAAAGAAAGGATCGTTATCGTGGGTGACCTTGATGGACGTCGAATTGTGATCACTGGAGCAGCCAGCGGCGTGGGCGCCGGGCTGGTCGCCGGGCTCACCGAACGAGGAGCCCGTGTCGTTGGCTTCGACCTCGACGCCGAAGCAGGTCAGGCTAATGCCGACAAACACGGCACAGGGTTCGCGGCCTGCGACATCAGTGATCCTGAGTCGGTGGCAACTGCTTTCCAGGAAGCCGATCGTGTGCTCGGTGGCCTCGACTGCTTCATCAACGCCGCGGGCGTTGCCCCCGCCGAGGCTGCCGCCTCGACCCCACTCGAGCTCTGGGAACTGTGCCATCGCGTCAACGCGACCGGCACATTCCTGACCAACCTCAAGGCATTCGAGCGGCTGAAGGACAACGGTGGCCGCATCATCAACTTCGCCTCGGCAGCAGGCATGGCCGCCTACCCGAGCAAGGCTGCCTACGCGGCAAGCAAGGGCTCAGTGCTCGCCTGGGTAAGAACGATTGCCGTTGAGTGGGCACCCTTCGGCATCACCGTCAACGCCATCGGGCCGCTCATGTGGACCTCGATGTACGACAAGACTCGCGCCGGCATCGCCCCCGAGAACCTCCCCGCGCATGACGCCCAAATTAAGTCGATCATCCCCATGGGTCGCATGGGGCAGGTGGAATCCGACCTTGTTCCCGTCCTCGCGTTCCTCGCCGGTGAAGGGTCGGGCTTCATCACGGGCCAGACGATCATGATCGACGGCGGCCAGACCCAGGTCCGCTGAGACCGGCGAGGGAGAGCGGAGATAACAATGGCCACATATGACGTCAACCTCCTGATCGCAGGGGAACTCGTGCCCGGCAAAGGCGCGCAGATCACGGTCGACAACCCGGCCACCGAGGAGACCCTGGCAACCTTTGACGGGGCATCGGAGGACCAGGTCGACGCGGCGATCGAAGCAGCCCGGCGAGCGTTCGACTCGGGCGTGTGGAGCGACCCCGAACTGCGCAGGGATCGACTGCAGCGAATCGCAGACTTGCTCGAAAAGCACGAGGACGAACTCAACAAGATCATCATCAGCGAGGTCGGCACTCCGATCTCCCTCAGCACCTACCTGCAGGCCCGCGAGCCCGTGGCTGTCTTCCGCTCCTTCGCCGACTACGCCGTACGGGACTGGACAGACTACCTCGGCGTGAAGGACGGTCCGCTGCGCAGCGACGCGATCATCCGACGCCTACCTACCGGCGTGGTCTCGGCCATCGCGGCCTACAACTACCCCGTCCTCTTCGCCGCCGCCAAACTCGGCGCCGCCTTCGCGGCTGGCTGCACCGCAGTGCTGACGCCGAGCCCGCAAGCGCCCCTGGGCATTCTATTCCTGGCGCGGCTGCTTCAGGAAGCGGACCTTCCGCCGGGAGTGGTTAATGTTGTGGCGGGCGGCGTCGATGTCGCCCAACGCATGACGACCCACCCCGATGTGGACAAGGTAAGTTTCACCGGCAGCGCCTCTGTCGGTCGCCAAATCATGGCGCAGGCAGCACCCGGGCTCAAACGGCTTGTCCTCGAACTTGGCGGCAAGTCTCCCTCGATCATCCTTCCCGATGTCGATGCACCGTCTATTGCTGACCAGGTGCACGCCCGCTACGCGCGGAACGCGGGTCAGGGTTGTTCATCTCCGACGCGCATCCTCGTCCACAAGTCCCAGATCGACGACTTCATCGACGCCAGCAAGCCTGTCCTCGCGGAGATGAAGGTCGGAGACCCCTGGGACCCGAGCACCGTCGCCGGTCCTCTCATCACCTCCCGCCACCGCGAGCGTGTCGAGGGCTTCGTGGACCGCGCTGTCGCCGACGGGGGCTCCATCGTCGCCGGAGGTGGACGCCCGGACATCGAGCGTGGCTGGTTCATGAACGCTGCCCTGATCGCAGGTCTCGACAACTCCGCTGAGATCTGCCGCGAGGAACTCTTTGGCCCCGTGGGCGTCGTTCTTCCCTACAACACCATCGACGAGGCCATCGAGATCGCAAACGATTCCCAGTACGGCCTGGCCGCGACAATCTATGGCGACGCTGACACAGCCAAGGAGATCTCGCCGCGACTACGCGTCGGTACGGTCATGGTCAACGGCTGGATCGGACGTCCAGACCAGAGTTCTGGCGGGTTCAAGGCCAGTGGCATCGGCCGCGAAATGGGCGCTCAAGGCGTTCTCGAGTTCCTCGAAGGCCAGTATGTCGCCTGGCCCGAACCTGCGGAAGGTCTCTGATGACTGTCGTATCCTACGATGCGCGACTCGGCCAGCCGAGCTTCAACGCGCAAGAGACCGAATCGAGCGAGCTGGACTCCATCCTGGAGAAGGCAGCGCGAACTGCCGAGATCCTGGCACGCACCGCACCGGCGGAGCGTCGTACGTGGCTGTATGCACTGGCCGATGCACTTGAGGCCGCTGCCGATGAGGTGGTGGTCATCGCCGACCGCGAGACCGGTGCTGGAGAGCAACGGCTCCGAGGTGAGTTGGCGCGTACCGCACAGCAGTTGCGCTACTTCGGTGACGTCGTGGTGGAGGGTTCTTGTTTCGAGCTCACCCGCGACGAGACGCTTCCAGATGTTCCTCCGCTCGTCCGCATCAATCACCCCCTCGGTCCAGTGGCAGTCTTCGGGGCGAGCAACTTCCCGTTCTTCATGGGAGTGCTCGGCAATGACACCGCTTCGGCGCTCGCCAGTGGCTGCCCAGTGGTCACCAAGGTGCACAGCGCCCACCTCGAGCTCGGTCTTCGACTCGCCGAGATCGCACAGGAAACCCTTCGTGCGGCCGGAGCACCCGATGCGCTGCTGCAGGCCGTGGTCGGACGTCGAAGTGGCATCGAACTCGTGAAGGCACCCCAGATCTCGGCGGTTGGCTTCACCGGTTCGCAGGCAGGTGGACTGGCGTTGTGGCGGGCGGCAAACGACCGCGATCGGGTGATCCCGGTCTACGCCGAGATGGGGACCGTCAACCCCGTCGTGGTCACCCCTGATGGCGCTCAGGACATGGAGGAAGTGGCCAGCCGATTCGTCGCCGGATTCACGCTGGGCTTCGGTCAGTACTGCACCAAACCCGGTCTGCTGTTCGCCCCGCGCGGCGTCGGAGCGGCAGAACTGATCGGCAAGGCACTGAAAGAGGCTGATCCCGAGCCGGTGATGTTGACTCAGGCCATTGCGTCCGACGTTGCTGCTGGCGTGGCCGACATGGTTGCGGCCGGCGCGGAATTGGTCACGTCGGTGGGCTCTGAAATTACGGGATGGAGCGCACCGGCGGCGGTGCTGACCGCTCCAATCGAGGTGCTGACTGCAGGAAGTCGCCTGCTGGAGGAGACCTTTGGTGCGGTTGCCGTCGTCGTCGAGTACGACGATGAGGAGCAGCTCATCGTCGCCCTGCGACGACTGCAGCCGTCATTGGCGGCCAGCGTCCTCACCGGGGGTCCCTCTGATAGTGCCGCCGGACGTATGGCGTCGGTCCTGGCTGAGCGAGTGGGCCGGGTGATATTCGACGGATGGGCCATGGGTGCATCGGTGACGTGGGCTCAGCAGCACGGTGGTCCCTGGCCATCGACATCGGCGCCCAGCACGACCTCCTTGGGTGCCTACGCGATTGGGCGCTTCGTTCGCCCGATCGCCTACCAGAGTGGGCACGACGCATGGCTCCCAGAGCCCGCCCGATCGGACAACCCCTGGTCATTGCCGGCACGGATCGACGGCGTCTGGACGCCAGCCTAACCACGAGCGTGGCTCACAACTAAAGTCATTCAACCGTTTTCGCGGCACAGAAGGTGAAGTTATGACCAGTGACCAGCAGTCGGCACAGGGTGTCAATGACTGGACGCCCACCGAGGAACGATTCACAAACCTGCGAACCCCGGAGTGGGAAGCGGAGATGGGGCGGCTGCGGAAGCAGTGTCCTGTGGCGCACACCGAGTTGTTCGGCGGTTTCTACACGCTCTCGCGATACGAGGATGTTGCCAAGGCATCCCGGGACTTCCGCACCTACCGCTCCGGCCAGCCCTTCATCCGGGTGCCCGGGATGTCCGGACTCATCCCGAGTTCGCTCAACCCGCCGGAGCACGGCCCCTACCGCAAGGTGCTCAACACCTACTTCAGACCCGAGATCATGAATGAACTCGAAGATGCCATCACCAGATACGCTGTCGATGGAATCTCCGAACTCACCGCTGCCGGCTGCGGCGACGCCGTCGCGGCGATCTGCAAGCCCGTCCCTGCGCGGGCGCTCGCTACGTGGCTGCGACTCGGCGAGGACGCACACACACAACTGCTTGGGCACTTCACGCAGCTCGGCGGCGACTTCGATGATCCCGAGCGGATGAATGAGCTGATGTTCTCGGTCTTCGCCGGTCACATCAGCAAGGTCGTAGCCGATCGCCGAGCGAACCCCCGGGATTCTGCCGTGGATGTCCTCCAGGGGATACTCGAAATGGAGGTCGACGGGGTACCCACGAGCGACGAGACTGCCGTGGCCGTGGGCGTCGCACTGATCGGCGCGGGTCACGCCACCACAGCCGACGCGCTGGGATCGGCGATCTACCGCCTTGCGCAGGACCAGGAGCTCCAGCAGCGCCTGCGGGACAACCCGGACTTAATTGTTCCTGCATCGGAGGAGTTCCTGCGCCTGGACTCCCCGCTTCCTGAGCGGGGCCGTCACACATCGACCGATGTCGAACTGCACGGCGTGACGATTCCCGAAGGTTCGCTGGTAGCCCTGAACTACGGATCGGCCAACCACGACGAGGAGAAGTTCGAGCGCCCCACGGACTGTTTGATCGATCGCGCCCCCAACCAGCACCTCGCCTTCGGATTCGGGCCGCACCAGTGCGCCGGAGCACCCCTCGCGCGACTCGAGTTGCGAGTCGTGTTGACGGAACTGCTCGCGCGCACGTCCTCGTTCTCACTCGCCGGGGAACCCGAGTCCGTGCGTGGACTGATGATGAACGGCCTCGAGACCCTGCCGCTCGTCATCGAAGGCGCATAACGCGGTGGGGCCCGCCGCATCGTCGAACATCACCGTTGGTGACGCGCTGCGTCGCTGTTGCGAGAGGAAGAACTAGATGAGCACGCCGTCCGTCATTGTGGTCGGGGCAGGACCAGTGGGGCTGGCGACAGCGCTGGAACTGGGACTTCGCGGCCAGGAGGTACTGGTCCTCGAAGCGGGGAATGGCCAGGTCCACCATCCAAGGGCGGGCGGTGTCAACAGTCGCACGATGGAGTTCGTCCGGCGCTGGGGCTTGTCAGATCAGGTGCGCGGCTGTGGATTCCCAGCCGATTACCCGCTCGACATCGTCTTCAGCACGGGCCTTGACCGGCACGAGCTGTACCGCCACGAGGTAAAGTCCCTTGGACTGATGCCCACGCCGCCCCAGACGCCCGAGCGTCGTCAGCGGTGCCCCCAACTGTGGTTCGATCCCATCCTGACCGAGGCTGCTTCGAAACTTCCGAATGTCGACCTGCGGTTCAACGTCACCGTCGACCGCCTCGAATCGCACTCCGACGGCGTGACAGCGCGCTTCACCGATGCCGCAGGTCAGGCAGGCACGGTGGATGCGCGGTATGCAGTGGCGTGTGACGGAGCCGCCAGCCCCCTGCGGTCGGCCCTCGGTATCGAGATGTCCGGCATCCCGCTGCTCAATCGCTCGATCGGAGTCTTCTTCCGGTCCAAGAACCTCGTCGAACGCGCGGGGGTTCGCCCCTCCGCGCGCTGGGTCTTCATCTCGCCCGAGGGCCCGATCGGCAATCTGACGGTGGTCAATGGTGACGACCTGTGGCGGTTCACCCACATCCTTGAAGGGACGGATCGGCAGGAGTTGGACGTGGCCGGCGTCGAGCGCGTGATGCGCCGGGCCCTTGGCCCCGAACCGGACATCGAGATCCTCGACATCGCGCCTTGGCGCCGCTCGCAACTGGTGGCTGACAGCTATCGCTCGGGGAACATCTTTCTTGCGGGCGATAGTGCACACACGATGTCGCCCACCGGTGGTCACGGTTCGAACACCGGGATCGGGGATGCGGTCGATCTCGCGTGGAAGTTGGACGCCCGACTTCGAGGTTGGGGCGGCGAGGATCTTCTCGATTCCTACGAGCTCGAGCGCCGTCCGATCGCGCAGAGGAACGCCTCGGCGGCGACCCGAAACTTTTACGGCTGGTATGCGAAGTCGGACACGAGCCTCATCATGGAAGAGAGCGACGAGGCCGAGAGGGTGCGTCGGCAAGTTGGCCAAGAGCTCTTCGACGGCACCCGCGAGGAGTGGGAGTCGATCGGGGTCGCGCTCGGATACCGCTACGAGAACTCACCCATCGTGGTGGGTGACGACTCGCCGGAACCAGAAGACACGTTCGGCACCTACACGCCGACGAATCGTGCCGGCCACCGCGCACCGCATGCCTGGATTGATGAAACCACGTCCGTCCTCGACTGGTTCGGGGAGGGATTTATGCTCCTGCACCAAGGGAGCGAGGCGCCACCTCAGCTAATCGACAGTGCTCGGAAACTCGGAGTTCCTCTCGCGGCCAAGAAATTACCCTCCTCCCTCACTGACCTGTACCCGACCGAGCTCACGCTCGTCCGTCCCGACGGGCACGTCGCGTGGCGAGGTGACACCGGGTCCGTCGATGAGCGCACGCTGCTCCTTCGAGTGGCAGGCCGCACAGCCGAGCAGGAAGCAGACAGAGCCGGTATGGGCGAGCGGCTTTGAGGTCGAACAGGCCCCCACCGGCGGGAGTCTATCGGTGGACCTCGACGAGGCAATCCCCGACGTACTCGAAGAACACGGCATCGAGGTCTTTTCGTCCCGACGAGACGGCACGTGCGAGAGGAGCGTCATCTCCGACGACATTGAGCACCGTGACTCAGTGGCCTCGCCGGAGAAGCAGGCCGCGAACGACACCACGTCCGTGTGTGTTTCGCGCGCCCGATGCCCTCGCATCGTCCTCGACGCACGGTGCGGATCGACACGAACTTTTGACACGATGATGGGAGTAGATGCATGAGCGCCACAGGAGTCAGTACATCCGAGGGGTCCTCGACTGTGTGGCCGGTCGACGAGCGCGCGAGCGGCATCCTGGGAGGGATCAAGGTCCTCGACCTCAGCCGAGTCGTCGCCGGACCGTACTGTGCCCAGATGTTGTCGGACCACGGGGCCAACGTGATCAAGGTCGAGAGCCCTGCGGGCGACGACACTCGGCAGTGGGGCAAGCTCACGCCGGATGGATCGTCGAGCAGTTATTACTACGGACTGAATCGCAACAAGGCCAACATCGAGTTGGACCTGGCGACCGAAGAGGGCCAGGAGGTGCTCGGGCGGCTCATTCACGAGGCGGACGTGGTCATCGAGAACTTCAAAGTCGGGACGATGGAGCGATGGGGCCTCGACTACGAGACCGTCCTGGCTCCACGCCACCCGCGCCTGGTCTACTGCCGCATCAGCGGTTTCGGAGCCGATGGCCCCCTGGGCGGGCTGCCTGGGTACGACGCTGTGCTCCAGGCGTACGGCGGCCTCATGAGCGTGAACGGATATTCGGACCGGGGTCCGTTGCGGGTCGGTGTGCCCATCGTCGACATCGTCGCAGCAAACCTTGCCTTCAGCGGAATCATGCTGGCGCTCTATGAGCGCCGTGACTCTGGCCTGGGGCAATTCGTGGACACGACTTTGCTCGACTCGGTCGTCTCGATGCTGCTCCCGCACTCGCTGTTGTGGGCCATGGATGGTGATCGACCCGAGCGGACCGGAGAGGCACATCCGGCAGTCGCCCCCTACCAGACTTTCGAGACCGACCGGGGAGACTTCTTCCTCTGCGCCGGCAACCCGCGCCAGTTCACGTCCCTGATGAAGGTCCTCGGACGTCCTGAGGTGGTCGAGGATGCGAGGTTCTCCACGAACGAGGCGCGACTACGCAACGTCACGGAGTTGGCGAAGATCATCTCGGACCAGATCAGTGGCCGCGACCTCGAGGCGCTGACTCGCGAACTGAACGAGGCGGGTGTGCCTGCAGCGGAGGTGAAGGAGATCCCTCATGCGCTGCAGAGTTCCCAGGTAAAGCACCGGGACCTGTTCATCGACGGTGGTGACTACCGAGGCGTTGGTGTTCCCATCAAGCTAAGCCGATCCGCGGCTCGGAAACCGTCTGCGGCCGTCCCCAAGGGGGCCCACAATGACCAGGTGCTTCGTGCGCTCGGGATGGGCGATGCCGGCGTAGTCTCGGCCCGTGTCGGCTGAGATACCGGCGTCGTGCCGGCTCAGGCCGGATGCATCGCATCCTCGGCCGCCTTCGCCCGGGGGTGGAGGGGCTACGCCGATGCCCCAGGGTGATGCACTCAGAGTCATCGATGCGCAAATTCACCTCGCCGAGACGTTCGGAGAGAGTGATCTGCGCGCACTTCTGGCAACCGAGCCGGTCGACCTGCTGATGGTTGACGAGTACTGGTATCGGGACAACCCCGAGTACTCGATGCCTTCCATTCCACTGGAGCAGGGCGGTTATCGGCCGCTGTCACCATTGGCCGAATACCTCGCGGTGAGCGAGCCGAGCCGGTTCGGCGTGCTGCGAAGGATCGATCGACAAGATCCAGAGGCCGCGGCGCTGATCAGGCTGCTTGCAGATCTCCCGTCCCCGCGGGGGATTCGGTTCAACCTCCGGGACGCCGCCGAACGTTGCCTGTTCGCCGACGGAGCGTACGACGAATTGCTCGCGGTCGCGGCTGAGCGAGGCGTGGTCGTGTGCCTCCTGCAGCCCAACCCCGAGAGTGCCGCGCGCGCAGTCGATGTCATCGATGGGCTGCAGGTAGTCTTGGACCATTGTGGCTACCCCCAGGCTCCCAGTGATTGGGAGGCGGTCCTCGACGTTGGTGGGCACCCGTCGATCTCACTCAAGTGGGCACATGGGGCGCGCCTGCAGTGGGACGGGTATGGGGAGCGGGTTCAACTGAGCCGTGCGGTGAGTGCCTTCGGAACCGAGGGCGTGCTGTGGGCGAGTGATCTCACGATGGACGGGTCCGGTCGCAGCTGGTCGGATCTGCTGAAAATCGTGACGGAGCACCCCGAGTTTTCCTCTGCGCAGAAGCATCACCTCTTGTATGAAAATGCGCGGCGCCTCTTCACCTATTGATGACGGCCAACTGTTGACAGATAGCAGTAGCGGGCTTTAATGTTGCCCCTGTCACATTGGCAGCACAGGCGAAAGTGAGCACGGTCGATGAGCGAAACCGAGAGCGACTTGGTGGATTACCAGGCGCTTGCGCGCCTTGACGGCCAGGTCCACGCGATCGTCGGGGGAGGCAGTGGGATCGGTCTGGAGTCGGCTCGGGCGTTGGCGGCGTTCGGAGCGACAGTGATCTGCCTGGACTCGGACCCGGCCGCTGCCGAGAACGCGGCTGCCGAGGTGGGTGGTACGCCGGCGGTTGCTGATGTCCGCGACGATGAGGCCTTCGCGGAAGCGCTCACATCCGCCGTGCAGGCACACGGCCGTCTCGACGGCGTGATCGATGTGGTCGGGCGCGGCCGTCACGGCCGCATCAGTGAGTTCGACCGCAAGGATTTCGACGAGGTCTACGAACTCGGTGCCGTGCAGGCGCTGGCCTGTCTCCGGCTTGGCGCCAAGCTCATGACCGGACCCGGCAGCATCGTTTTCGTTGCGTCAGTCAACGGAGGCCGAAGTTCGGCCTTCAATGCGGTGTACGGCAGTTCGAAGGCCGCAATCCTGTCGCTTGTCAGATCAGCAGCAGTGGAGCTTGGGCCCGTGGGGATTCGCGTCAACGCCGTCTCGCCCGGAGTCACGAGGACACCACTGCTCAGGTCGGAGGAGTACGCCTCGCTGCTCCGTGCGAACACCGCGATCACGCCACTCGGCAGGCTCGCCGAGCCCTCCGACATCGCCTCTGCGCTGCTCTACCTGTCACTTCCGTTGGCAAGGCACGTGACGGGTCAGGACATCGTTGTCGACGGTGGCCTGAGCCAGCGCTCCGCGCAAGTACCCGTGGGTGGGTGGGGCGCCTGGAGCGACGCTCTCACCGAACCGCAAGAGCCCCTTGAGATCTCCCGACCCTGAAGAGTCGGGATCCGCTTGAAAGGAACGCAGTGCACTCAAACGACGAAATGGTGCGTGTCGACGCATCGGCCGAGGAGAAGATCAGGGTTTGGCTGCGCAGCTTCGAGACTGCTCTGGCCGACCGCGACGCGGCGACCTTCGATGAGCTGTTCGAGAAGGAGGCCGTCTGGCGCGACCTCATCGCCCTGACATGGGACCTGCGGCAGCGCTGGTCGCGCGAAACCCTGCGCGAGGAGATGTTCCGGCACAGCGACGCGGCCGAGCTCCGCGACATAGAGATCGACCCCGAGCGCACCGCGCCGAACTACCTCGACGTCGAGCGAAGCAGGATCGAGGTGTTCTTCCGCTTCACACTTGCGCACGGCAACGGTCGCGGGCTGGTGCAGTTGCGAGTCCAGGAAGACGGTGGGTTGCGAGCGATCGCCATCGGGACGACCCTGGCTGCGCTTGACGGAATTCCGGAACCGGGCGCGGGCGTCCCGCACCCCCGCCAGGGAATTGACCCGATCGACCCCGGCGAGACCTGGGGACGCCGCAGCGTGACCAAGAGTGACTTCACCCAGCGCGACCCCGAGGTCCTCATCATCGGAGGCGGACAGGCCGGTGTCAGCCTCACCGCCCGGCTCGAGCGCCTCGGCGTGGCCTCGTTGGTGATCGATCGCCACCAGCGCCCCGGTGACAGCTGGCGACGCAGGTACGGCTCGCTTGCACTGCATACCCCGACTCCGGCCAACAATCTGCCCTTCCTCCAGTTGCCGAAGACACACCCCAACTTCATGTCGAAGGACCAGTGGGCCGACTGGATAGAGGCCTACGTTCGCGCGATGGACCTCAACTACTGGTCGAGCACCGAGGCCCGTAGCGCCGTCTACAACGAGACCAAGGATGAATGGGACGTCGAGCTCCAGCTCGCAGACGGACAGACGCGAACGATGCACCCGAAGCACGTCGTGATCGCCATGGGCGGCGTGGGCGTGCGTCCGATCCGACCGTCGCTGCCGGGCCTGGACAGCTTCTCGGGCACTGTGCTGCACTCCAGCGACCTGACGGACAGCACCAACTTCAAGGACCAGCGGGTCATGGTAGTGGGGACGTCGACGAGCGGCCACGACATCGCATTGGAAGCCGTCAACAACGGGGGATCCAGCTGGATGCTCCAGCGCTCTTCCACCACGGTCGTCAACATCACCGAGGCCATCAATTTCAATGCGGACTACACCTCCGGCGAACGCAGCGAGCAGGAGATCGACGAGCGCCGGAACATGAACTGGATCTATCCGAAGGTCCTGGAGAAGGTCCAGACCTACGCTGCCGAGGCCGACCAGCGTCATGAGGAGTTCTACGACGACCTCCGCAAGGCTGGCCTCCAGGTCACCAGCGAGGACTGGACCCAGAACTGGGCGATCAAGGTCTTCCGTGACTTCTCCGGGTACTACCTGAACGTCGGTGCCTCCGAGGCGATTATCGAAGGACGGATAAAGGTCGTCCAGGCAGTTGACCTCGAGAGTTTCGTGCCCGAAGGGGTTCGCCTCAACGATGGTTCGGTCATCGAGTTGGACGCCGTCGTACTCGCGACGGGGTTCGCCAACCTGCGCGAGGAAATCGCCGGACTCGTCGGACCCGACGTGGCTAATCGAGTCGGCGACGTCGGCGGCATGTCGCCCGATGACGGCGAACTGCGCAACAACTGCCGTCCCACCGCGCAGGCCGGACTCTGGTTCATCCAGGGCGGCATCATGGATGTTCGTCGTTATTGTGGGCTGCTCGCGCTGCAGTTGAAGGCGAACCTGGACGGGACGATTCCGACACTGGTGCGCACCGCGGACGGGGACCTGGCCGCGTCGAAGAGCGATGACGGCCATCCCTACCCGGCTGTCGTCGGCGCGGACGCACCATGAGGTCCCAGCCATGACGCGCTTCGCCGTGCAGCGGATCCTTCTCGTTGTTCCGCTACTGCTCATCCTGACTCTGCTTGTGTTCCTGCTGGTTCGGGCTTCTCCGGGGGACCCCGCCGCGACCATTGCCGGTCCCGACGCGACGGCAGAGTCGATCGCGGAAATTCGTACCGACCTCGGGCTCGACCGACCCTTGCCGGTGCAATACATCTCCTACGTGACTGACCTCGCCAAAGGCGATCTCGGGACATCCTTCACCACACGACAGCCGGTCACCGAGATGATCGGAGAGCGACTCCCGCGGACCCTCAGCATCGCCCTACTGGCGATGTTGCTGTCCATTGGCTTGAGCATCCCGCTGGGAGTATTCGCGGCCAGTCGACCAGGATCGCGGTTGGACCGAGCGATTACTGCAGGATCGGCGCTGGCCATCGCCATCCCCCCCTTCGTGTTTGCTGCCGTGCTGATCCTCCTGCTCGCCCTGGGGAGCGGGGCATTGTTCCCGCCGGGCGGCTACGCGCCGATGTCAATGGGATTCGGCGAATGGCTCCGATATGCGACACTCCCTGCGCTGGCGCTCGCCCTGGTCGGCCTGGCCGAGCTCACTCGGATTCTGCGAAGCTCGATGGTAGAGGCGTTCGAACAGGATTACATCAGGACGGCCCGGGCCAAGGGCCTTGGGCGAAGCGTCATTGTGCTCAAGCATGCGGGCAAGAACGCGGCGAGCGTCTATCTGACAGTGCTGGGTCTGCAGATCGGTCGCGTACTCGGTGCCGCGGTCATCATCGAGGCAATGTTCAACATCAACGGTTTCAGCCAGTTGGGATACGAGGCAGTCCTCAACCGAGACCTCCCGACCCTCCAGGGTGTGGTACTCGTCAGCGGCGCCGTGGTTCTCTTGGTCAATCTCGCGGTCGACCTGTCGTACGGAATCGTCAATCCAAGGATTAGGGCAAAATGAGCGCCGCAATCACCGCATCACGTCGTGTTCGCGTCAGTCGTCGTCTTCATCGGTCCCGCATGGTTCGGCGAATGCTCGCGGACAAGGCAGGAATGTTCAGCCTGATTATCGTGATCTTGATTTGCACGATTGGGCTGCTCTCACTGGTATGGACGCCGTACGATCCACTGGCGTCGGACCTCCAGGCCCGACTTGAAGGGCCGTCCGCCGCGCACTGGCTCGGGACGGACACCGTCGGACGCGACATCCTGAGCCGGCTGATGGTGGCGACGTGGGTCACGATGAAGGCGATTGCGATCGCCATCGCCATCGCGCTGGGGTTCGGGATGATTATCGGCGTACTTGCGGGTTACCTCGAGGGCATCACCGATGCGGTGACCTCGCGCTTCAACGACGTATTGATGGCGCTGCCGCCGGTCTTGTTCGCCGTGGCAATCGTGGGTGTTCTCGGTAGCGGACTTACCAACGCGATGATCGCAATCGGCATCCTTCTGTTGCCCCGGTTCCTGCGCCTGTCACGACTGACCACGTTAGAGTCCAAGCACGAGGACTTCGTGGAGGCCGCGCGTTGCAGCGGTGCCGGTCCGGCACGGATCCTGATTCGTCACATCCTGCCCGGCAGCACCTCGGTGCTGCTGGTGCAGACATCACTTGCTGCGGCAGTCGCGGTGATCGGAGAGGCGAGCCTGAGCTTCCTCGGACTCGGAGTGCAGCCGCCGACGCCGAGTTGGGGATCGATGACCAAGGATGGATTCGACATACTCAGCACTTCGGCCTGGAGCATCCTGCCCCCATCAGTGATGCTGATCGCTGTCGTGCTGGCGCTTTCGGTCCTGGGTGACAGCCTCCGTGATGCGAGTGGACGATGACTGGAACGGTGAACGAGATGCTGAAGACCGAACAGCAGGAGCCACTCCTCGCCCTTGACTCAGTGGCAGTTGATGTCAAGACAGAGAGTGAACCCCTACGCCTGATCGATGACGTCTCCTTCACGGTGAACCGTGGGGAGACCGTAGGTCTCGTGGGGGAGTCCGGCTCGGGGAAGACAGTGACTTCCCTGGCCATCATGCGACTGCTCCCCGCAGGATCCACAACCTCCGGATCGATCCGGCTGAACGGCCAGGAACTCACTGGGCTCTCGACGAAACAACTCAACCAGTTGCGCGGATCCAAGATGGCGATGGTCTTCCAGGAGCCACGACGCAGCCTGAACTCGGTCTTTACCGTTGGAGACCAGGTCGCCGAGGCTGTGCGCAAGAACGCTGGCATGTCCCGCAAGGACGCCCGCGCCCGGGTCGTTGAGTTGTTCGACCTTGTCCAGATCCCTGACGCGCGGCGCCGCATCCGGCAGTATCCGCATGAGTTTAGCGGCGGGATGTGCCAACGGGTGATGCTCGCCATGGCGCTTGCGGGATCACCGGAGCTTTTGATCGCTGACGAGCCGACGACAGCGCTGGATGTCACCGTCCAGCGGCAGGTTCTGGGCCTCATAGACGATCTGCAGCGCTCTCTCGGCCTTGGAGTCCTCTTGATCACACATGACCTCGGGCTCGTCGCCGAGGTCTGTGAGCGTTCGATCGTGATGTATGCGGGTCGACCGGTGGAAGAAGCACCTGTGCTCGACCTCTTTGACCGGCCTCAGCACCCCTACACGGCCGGACTGCTCAATGCGATCCCGGATCCCTTGAAGAGCCGCAGCCGACTCGGCGCAATTCCCGGGACCGTTCCGTCCGCTCGAGCTTTTGTTGATTCATGTCGATTCGCACCTCGATGCCCGGCGCAGCAGCACGAATGCACGGACAACTTTGTTTCGCTGGAGGAGACCACACCACAGCGAAGGGTCCGTTGTGTTCGCAGCCATGAGGTGAACGTGGAGGAGATGTTCCGTGCCTGAGTACCAGCAAGAGTCGAGTGCAAAACAGCCGGCGCTGGAGCTGCGTGGGGTTCGCAAGAGCTTCGTGACGCAACGCAGCATCCTCGGTCGCGTGACCGACAGGTTCGATGCCGTCAAAGGAGTCGATCTCACTGTCGCCCAGGGCGAAACCCTGGCCGTAGTGGGTGAGTCCGGCGCCGGAAAGTCAACAGTGGGCAGGATGGCCCTTGGCCTGGAACAACCCGATGCGGGTCAGGTGAAACTTCTCGGGACCGATCTCGCACGAATTTCCGGCCGCGAGATGCGACGCTTCCGGGCTCGAGCGGCGATGATCTTCCAGGATCCCTTCAAGTCCCTAGACCCACACTGTACGATCCGCTACTCGCTTCACGAGCCCCTCCTCTCACAAGGCATGGGCAACCGTGACGAGCGCGATGAGCGAGTTACCTCGCTGCTCTCCCAAGTCGGGTTCCCGGTGGAGCGACTCGACAGCTATCCCTATGAGATGTCGGGTGGGCAGCTCCAGCGAGTGGCGATTGCCCGCTCGCTAACCACCGAGCCGGACCTGATCGTGTGCGACGAACCCGTGGCAGCGTTGGACATGTCGATCAGGGCACAGGTCATCAATCTCCTTCGGGACATCCAGGTTGAACGGAACCTCGCCTACCTGTTCGTGACTCACGACCTATCCCTGGTTCGGGTGATCGCGGACCGGGTCGCCGTGATGCGTCGGGGTGAGGTCGTTGAATGTCGCCCGGTCGAGGAGTTGTACGAGGACCCGCAGCACGAGTACACCCGCGAGTTGCTGCAAGCCGTCCCCGCCCCGCACCCGCGGAATCGTCGCTTGCTCGCTGGTCGCCCAGTAGCTGCCGCCGTTTCTTGACCTGTCCGGACCACCGGTCCAGACATTTGGGTACGCCTGACGCCCAGTGCAGTCACGGAGCCGCCGAAACAGCCCGCCACATTCGATCATTCAGATCGGCCTTGAAATACTATGCAGTCCGGGGCCGGAAGTCCTTGAGCGATTTTGGAATGTCTATGAATCCTGAGCCGACGGGTTCGCCGCGACCGGGCCTAGGTCGGTCCGACGATGGGCCACTCGACTTGCTCTGTTTCGTCATTCCGGTCCTCCGGTGCAACACCCTGGCCTGCGCCGACCTGTCGGTCGATTCGGCCCACGCCAGGGATCGGCGCGAGGATCGGCGTGAACCTTTGGGTGTCACCGTGCTCATCACGACCTGGGCTCCGGCTAGCCAGCTTGAAGTGGATCTGGCGCAATTACCGTGATTCTGTTGTTGGCCTTCGCTATACGGTGTGGAGGACGCGCATGTGGAGAAGGTCCAGGTTTGCGCGTCCGTAGATTTGGTGTTTGAGCACTTTTGTGCGGTCGATGTGTCCTTCACAGGCCCGGAGCTGTAGGACCATGTCATCCCTGCGGTGACGGCATCTAGTTCTCGGCGCAAACCTGTGACGGACGACCGCAGTGCCCGATCTCCTTTGGTGTCGACGGCCATCATCCAGGCGCCGAGGTCGCTCCCGCGACGGTCGATCATGATCTCGGCGAAGTCGTGGACAAAGCTGTCGTGTTTTAGCCGAGACGGGACTGCGCTCCAGCAGCGCATCGAGCTGAATGTGGTCGTCGGCGGAGTGCCGATCCGGGTGGCGGGTCAGCCAGCCGGTGGCCTGCGGGATCGAGGGCGCACCGGGTCCTGATGGAAGCGGATTGCGAGCGCTCCGCAACGGCTGCAGGTAACGGTGGACAGTCTTGTCGCTGCCGCGGTAGCCCAACTGTGCGATCTCGCGAGTGAGTCGGGCAGCATCGGTGCACCCGGCATGGAAGTGTTCGTGGAGGTGTGGCTCGAACTCGCCGAGCAGCTGGCGCGGGACTCCGTCTTGGTCAGCGGCTCCTCGACCTTGGGGGCGGGCGAGCCGCCGTATCGTCCTGCGGTCGAGTGAGAGCCTCCGCCCAATTGCCGATATCGATATGTCCTGGGAGAACAGTTGTCGGACAGCGGTATGGTGTTCGCGGTTTCGGTTGACCAGCCGGCCATCGGTCGGCTTCGCGCGCTCGCGGCGTGGGCGTTCTCGTCGACGCCAGCGGTCGGCCACCTGCACAACGTCCGGGCACCGGATCGGATGCCTTCGGCATATGCGCCGGCGCGGTCGACGAGCAGATCGATCGACCTACTGGCGACAATGTCCGGCACAGGGTGCCGTACACGTGACTGCGTCGGATCGCGAAGCCGTCGATGCCCAGGACATTGACCTCGCCGATCTTCGGATTGCTCATGGCCCGGACCGCCCAACAGGGTGTCCCGGCCGTCGGCGACCCCGAGGCGAGTCGCCAGCCGGGCCCCGGCCCGTCCGGCCCTGGCCAATCCGATCGCTGTGACCATCGCCCCGAGCGTGGGAGTGCGTCGTGACCGTGCTCGGGGCAGGCCCGGTACCATTCCGGCGAAAGTCTTTGCCGTGCAATCAATGGTGTCGCAGAAGAATCGACGCACCCGAAGGTCGATCATGACCGGATGTCCACCGATCCGGTGTCGGCCAGCTGCCGGCGGTACAGGGAATGCACGCGAGCGGACTCACCATCACAGCGCGGACATCGTCCCGGGTCGCCCTACGGCTCTGCGGTGATTCGGATCGTGGAACCGACCCGACGCACCACCGCGACAACGAGACCACCATATGGTGCAGCAACGCCCGCATGCCTCGAAACCACACGCCGACGATCCTCACCCGCCGCAGTTCAGCGCACCTGGCGGCCTCCGTCAGCCGACTGGATTGCCGGGCGGGGGCGGGTATGCACTCGCCAAAAGGTGCATCTCGTCTTGGATGCCGTTCGATTCAGGGAGGACCTGCCACAAGCGTTCGATGAACCGGCGCGATGTCATTCCGAAGTGCACAAGGACGTCCTCCTCGGAAGGGCCGCCGAATGGTGCCCACCTTCTTGCGAAGTCGATTAGGCGTTCCGCCTCCGCCTCAGAATGGGTGCGTTTGCGGTTGGCGTCGAGCCAAGCGAGGCGACGCCTCTGACGCCACCTCTGATACTCACGAGAGTTCATGGCAATTCACGCAGCTAAATTAATGGGGACTTGCGGGAGGGTTGGAAGATCGGAGACCACGGCAGCGAGGAACATGCCCGGAGTGGCAGCCGCGTTCGCCTGACTGTCAAATCACATATGCAACGCCGCACTAGCGGTCGCGCCGCCAGATACTAACGTCGAAGAACGGCTCCCCGCGGTCGCTACCCGGGTGCATCGTGGGACACGAAACTCTCGGGGGAGCGGGTCACGCCTTACCCGAGGGTTGATCCCGATTGTGGGTGACTCAAGCCTCGGCTCGGTTGGCTCCGTCGTAGCCCCACGGCAGGAGGCCGAGGGTGCGTGCGTGCTCACCGAAGCCCTCTTTTACACGGGCGACCAGACTGCTCGGTGTGTCGACCATGGCGTCGATCAAGTGGCCGGAGAGCGCGTCCAGATCCCCCGATGCCAGCGCGAGAGCTAGATCGGCCACAGCCGAGGCCGGGGTCCATGAGGTCCGGCCGGCGTTGAATGCGAGGGACTGGGCCAGGTCGGTCTTGACGACGCCGGGCATGAGATCGAAGGCGAACAATCCACGGTCGCGGCCGGCCAGATGCAGCGAACCAGTGAGGCGTGCTACCGCGGCCTTGGTTCCCGGATAGGCCGTCGCGGTCTCGTAGGCACGCATGCCCCTACCGCTGTTAAGGTTGATGATCCGGCCGCCGCCGTTAGCGATCATGTGGCGGCCGATAGCCTGGGAAAGTTCGAAGGTGCCGCGGACATTGATCTCGTAGGTGCGCCACCACTCGTCCGGATCAGCCCCGAACACGTCAACGTCCTGGTCGAGGACACCCGCGTTGTTGACGAGGACATCCACCCGTCCGTGTGTTTCGACGATCTCCTCGACCCAACGGCGCAGCGCCTTCGGGTCCTCCAGAGAGGCGCGCTTCGATGAGCCGCGCTCGACAATGTGGCCTTCTTCTTCGAATGCGTCGGCGATTGTGGTGCCGATGCCGCGCAAACCGCCCGTGACCACCGTGATCATTTGCCCCACGTCAGTTCTCCTCGTTCCTGCGGCCTTTTCCGGCCTGAATGGTGGCACCCGTTGGAGCCGCAATCAGTCTGTCCGTACATCTGTTATCTGTCAACAGAAGTTGTTGACAGATAACAGGCCGACTGATTGACTGTCGGCGCATCGGATGTGCTGCCGATCACACATTCATGGCGCAAGCCCGACAACCCCGACGCAAAAGAAGGATGGATCTGGATGAGGCGATCAAAGCGGCGAATCATGGGGCTGATGGCCGCGCTGTTGGTGGGAACGGCCCTTACAGCCTGCGGAGATGGGGGCTCGGGTGCGACCGCAGGTAGCGGCGACACGCTCAGGGTGGGCGTCTCCCAGGGACCAGATTCGCTCGATCCCGCAATGGCGGTTTCTGAGCAGCTCTCCCAACGCTTTGGGTTGTGGGGTCTGTACGACAGACTCTTTACGCTCGGCCCCGCTGGTGAGGTGAAGGGGATGCTGGTCAAGGAATGGAACTATTCCCAGGACGGGCTCACCCTCACACTCAATCTGCGCGACGGCGTCAAGTTCCATGACGGCACTCCGCTAGATGCTGAAGCAGTCAAGGCCAACCTCGACCGCTACCGCACCCTGACCTCACCGTTGGTGAAGGCACGGATGGGTGTCGTCACGGAGGTTATGGTTACCGCGCCGCTCCAGGTCGATCTCACCCTGACTTCGCCGGTGCCCCACGTGCCCAACGTTCTGGCCGAGGCTGCTGGGTACATCATCAACCCGAAGGCACTCAAGGACGGATCGAATCTCGACCTCGAGACGTTCGGCTCCGGCCCCTACGAATTGACCAGCTTCAAGCCCGGCACATCCCTGGTAATGGAGCGCTCCGAGGACCCATACTGGGACGAGGAAGCCGGCAAGTTCAAGCGGATCGAGTACACCGGCTTCGCGGACTTCAAGGCAATGGAGAACGCGACGAACACGGGGCAGATTGACGTCGTCCAGTTCCTTCCCGAGTACGCCGAGGCGGTCAAGAATGCCCCGGGCATGCGGATCGAGTACTTTGACCAGGGCATCGGCCACGAATTCATCTTCAACACAAGCGTTGCCCCACTCGACGACCCGCTCGTGCGTCAGGCCATGAACTACGCAATCGATCGCAATACGATCACCGAGACCTTCTTCCCGAAGTCATTTCCGCGCTGGCAGTACGGCCGCGAGGGCCTTCCGGGCTACGACCCCGAGGTCGGCTCCACCTACTCCTACGATCCCGCAAAGGCCAAGGAACTTCTTGCCCAGGCCGGGCACCCGGACGGCGTCAACCTGGGAGAAGTCCTGGTCAGTGCATCCACTGTCACGGGACTGAATGATCTCCTGGAGCGCCAACTCAATGAAGCCGGATTCACGCTGACGATGACCAAGACGGACCCCTACCAAATCAACACGATCTTCGCCGAGGGCAAGCACGCTGCGAATCTCGGCTTCGTCACTTCGGCAACGTCGCCCTTCACTCACTTGGCGTACCGGTTCGGTCCTGGACCTCGCAATCCCGGCGGTACCACGGCGGAATACGGCGAGATCGTCAATGGCATGACCAACAAAAACTCCGACGAGGAGAACGCCGCCCTGTTCGCTAAGGCAGATCGGTACGTCGTCGAGAATGCATGGTCGCTCCCGATCGTCCGTTTCGCCAGCCCCTGGGTGATGAAAGAGAATCTCCGCGGACTCGACCAGGACAGTGACTACGCATCTTCTCATGGTCCGATCGACATGCGGTACGCCTACTTCGAGGAGTAGCGGGTTGGGTCGCGCCGACCCGGTCGCGACCAAGAAACAGATCGACTCGGACCGGTTCTTGACCGATCGGCCCCACCGACGCCAGCCCCAATCCGCGGCGGACTCCACTGTCGAAGGTATCAAGGCATCTGAGGGGCCGAGGTCGAGAGCCTGTGCGGCGAAGGAAGGTTGTGTCGAACCTCCGAGGACCAAATCGCGAAAGGTTACCGCCATCGAGGCTTCGATACCGTGTCGGCACCCTTACGTTGCGATCCCACGGCTCCGGTGGGATTTGTCCATTCCGGATTGATTGCTGCAGCGCCGCAAGCGTGCCGGGAAGGCACTGACCTCGATCGGCGCCATCTGCTACCTGTTCGGATCTCGATCCGGCGGCTGGAGAAGCTCGTGGACTCGCTCGGCATCGCCTCACTGTCGAAGTCGCAGGTCATCGTGATGGCCAAGGGCCCCGACGCTCATGTGGAGGCGTTCCGGAGCTGACCACTAGATGCGGGACCGTACACGTTCATCGCCGCCGACGCCCTCCTCCTCATGGGCGGAGGACGGCGGGGGTGAACTGTACGCGCTGGTAAAAATGCTGGCGCGCTCGGTCTGCCACCAACCCAACGTGGATTCTATTTGTGCCCAATATGATCGGAACAGCAATGCGCTCGACGAGAGGCTGCCGAAGGTTGTCGACCACCTCGGCACCGCCCGGTCGGAGGTGCTGGCATCACGGGAATGCGAGTCGGGGAACCGATCTCGAGCTCGGCAGCGTCGTCGACTACGGCTTGGCCGGCCTGGCTGAAAGTGCCGTTGGGCAAACTCGCGACCGCATGCGGTCGGCGGTCGGCGTCGCGGCGCTGGACAAGTGGACCCAAACCCACGCGGCGTCTGCCGACCCCTGCCGCACACGGGCACCGGAGCGTTGACCGATCCTGTTCATCGCGCACGGCCGCTGCCTCGGCCAGATCCGCTGCGAGACGGCCTACTCATCGCCGTCGTACGGCCCGCGCTGCGCGGCGCTGGGGGCAAGCCCCTGGTCGTCACCCCGCACTAGCTGCGGCATTTTGTCTCTGCTTAGTTCCCGTGTCGCGGTTGGGCGCGCTCTGGTGCGTTGCGTGCCGGACGGGCAGGCCCCTGCCTGCCCGCGATCTTGCCCGTCAGGGGTCGCAGAGGTCTCCAGGGTCAAGGGCGGCCGCAGGCCGTCGCGTAGCGATTGCGGAGCAACCCTTGAGGCTGGAGGGGCGGCCCCGCATCCTGCGCGACGCACCTCCCAGCCCAAGGGGTTTGAACGCAACACGCAAGCGACCGCACACGGCTTCTGCGGACACAAGTCACACCTAGGCCACCGAGCTCACCAATGCCGGTATGAACTGTAAGCGTTGATGGAGCCGCCACTCCACAGATGACTCTCCGCAACGTCACCTTCGTGTCGTCGACTCCAGGCACCAGCGGAGGCAGGGCGCTGACCGGTTCCGGGATCTTGGTTGCCACCGTGGACGAGTGGTGGTGGCTGATCGATCACCGGTCCGCCCCGGCGACGGACGGTGGTCGGAATTTCGATCAATCGAATACGGAGAGAATCGAATCTGAGTATCCGACAAGACGATAAGAATTTCGCACCGATATGAGCGCGAGAAACCGGAGGCCGAGATCGCCGCCCGCTGAAAGTCCGCCGAGAATCTGAACTATGGAAGCACAGCAACGGGTAGCCAGGCAGCAACGATTCAGGCATGGCCCGAGCGGGCACGGTTTCTCAACGTCCGGCCAGCGCGTGCGAAATGGTGATATGGCGCGATCGGTGAAGTGCGACGTGTCGGAGTGGTACATCTGCCGGACGCGGGATACGGGCCCCTGGTTCGACGACAGAGATCGCAATAATCTCATTCCCGACACAACCGATAACAGCGATATCCTCAAGAGGACGCCACCGATCCTTGAGAGCCTCATGGAGAGGTGAGTCTACGGTTGTATCCGATCTGGTCGTGCCGTCGGGACCAGTGCATAGCAACATGAGCCGACGGAGTGAGTAGTCCGTCCGATGGGTGAAGGTGATCCGCTCGACACTCAGCGGTACCCGCCGTCCCCGGCCGCCGAACTGGGTGAATCTGGTTTCGACGATGTGCAAGAGATCGGCCAGGGTGGATTTGGCGTGGTCTTCCGCAGCACGCAGGCGGACCTGGATCGCACGGTGGCCGTGAAGGTGCTTACCGTCGAACTCGACGAGGAGAACCGGGCCCGGTTCTTCCGGGAGCAGCGGGCGATGGGCCGGTTGACGGGGCACCCGAACATCGTCAACATTCTGCAGGTCGGTGCCACCGACAGCGGACGTCCGTACATCGTGATGCCGTATCACCCGCAGGATTCGCTGGAGGTCCGAGTCCGGAAAGACGGTCCGCTAGCCCTGGACCAGGCCTTGCGCCTGGGGGTGAAGATGGCCGGTGCGGTGGAGTCGGCGCACCGGCTCGGGATCTTGCACCGGGACGTCAAGCCCGCGAACATCCTGCTCACCGACTACGGCGAGCCGGAGCTAGCCGATTTCGGTATCGCGCACATCGCCGGGGGTTTCGAGACCGCCACCGGTGCCGTTACCGGGTCGCCGGCCTACACCGCGCCGGAGGTGCTCGGCGGTGATCCACCGACCCCAACCGCCGACGTCTACGGGCTCGGCGCCACCCTGTTCAGTGCCCTGACCGGGCATGCCGCGTTCGAACGCCGCAGCGGTGAGCAGGTGGTCGCGCAGTTTCTGCGGATCACCACGCAGGAGGTGCCCGACCTGCGTGAGCACGGGATTCCCGAGGATGTGTCCGACACGATCGCCCGCGCGATGTCCCGTGAGCCCGGTCAGCGCCCGGCCACCGCCGCAGACTTCGGGGAATTGCTGCGAGAGCTGCAACGGCGCCACGGGTTCCCGGTCGATGAGATGGCCCTCCGCTTCGACCCCGATGCAGAGGCCAGCGACCTGCGGCCAGCGTCAGGCGGTCGGTACCTTCCCAATGAATCCGCCTCTCGGAGCACCACCGGGAAACTTCCCCTGGAATTGACCAGTTTCGTCGGCCGCCGGCACGAGCTCACCGAGGCGAAGAACCTGCTGGCCGGGTCGCGGCTGGTGACGTTGACCGGGATCGGCGGGGTGGGCAAGACGCGGCTGGCGATGCGGGTCGCGTCGGCGGTGCAGCGCGAGTTTGCCGACGGTGTGTGCCTGGTGGAGTTGGGTGAGTTGCGTGACGAGTCGTCGCTGGTCGATGCGGTGGCCGCCGCGGTGGGGGTGCGGGACCACTCGGCGACGCCGCTGCGTGAGGTCCTTCTAGAGCGCCTGACGGCACAGGAACTGTTGTTGGTTCTCGATAATTGCGAGCAGGTGGTGGATGCGGTCGCCGAACTCGCCGGCCATCTGCTGCGGGTGAGTCCGCGGGTGCGGATGCTGGCCACCAGCCGTGAACCCCTGGGCATCGGCGGGGAGGCGGTGCTGCGGGTCCCTCCGCTGGCCGTCCCGGATCCCGAATGGCATCCCTCGCTGCGCGAGTTGCCCAAGTACGACGCCGTGTCGTTGTTCGTCGAGCGCGGCGCTGCCGCGGTTCAGGGGTTCGCGCTCACCGAGGACAACGCGGTGGCGGTGGCGGGGATCTGCCATCGTCTCGACGGATTGCCATTGCCAATCGAGTTGGCGGCGGCCCGGTTACGGGCGATGTCGCCCGAGCAGATCCTCGAGCGGCTGACCGACCGCTACACCCTACTCACTCGCGGTAGTCGGGGTGCGCCGACGCGGCAACAGACTCTGCGGTTGTGTATCGACTGGAGTTTCGAGTTGTGCACCGCCGTTGAACAACTGGTGTGGGGTCGGGTGGCGGTGTTCGCGGGAAGTTTCGAACTCGATGCCGCGGAGCAGGTGTGCGGAGCCGATCTGGCCACGGGCGAGTTGCTGGACACGCTGACGTCGTTGGTGGAGAAGTCGATCTTGATCCGGGAGGAGAACGGGTCAGTGGTGCGGTTCCGGATGCTCGAGACCCTCCGCGAATACGGGTACGAGAAACTCGAACAGACCGGTGAGGCTGTGTCTTTACGTCGCCGCCACCGGGACTGGTACGAGGCGTTGGCGCTGGATGCGGAGGCCGAGTGGATCAGCGCCGATCAGCTCGACTTGATTGCCCGCCTGAGGAGGGAACAGCCGAATCTTCGTGAGGCCCTCGAATTCTGCGTCGATGACGATCCCGTTGCCGGCCTGCGCACCGCCGCCGCACTCTACTGGTTCTGGAGCTCCCAGGGCCTCTACAGCGAGGGGCGGCGCCTGCTCGCCCAGCTGCTCGACCGCCAGAGCGGCGCACCCACCCTCGGGTGGAGCAAGGCCCTCTTCTGTGCCAGCGTGATGGCCAACGTCCAGGGCGACCTCCGAGCCGGGACAGTGCTCGTCGAGGAGGGACGTACGTTCGCAGCGCAAACCAGCGATTCAATGATGCGCGCTCTCGTTGCCGATGCGGAGGGAATGCTGGGCCTTCTCAGTGGTGATCTCGTACATGCCCGCTCTCACCTCGAAGCCGCACTAGTAGAGTTCCGCGAACGCGGTTATCGAACGCTCGAAGTGGCCGCCCTGGTCGCGTTAGGGGCGGCCTATGGGCTGAGCGGCGCGACAGAGCAAGCAATCGCATGCCACGAACGTGTCCTCGCAATCACGGAAATGTACGGCGAGACGATGTATCGATCACATTCGCTGTGGGCCTTGGGAATTGCCATGTGGCGGCAGAGCGACACCAATCGCGCGGTGGAGCTTCTCGAACAATCGCTGGAGCTGACCAAGCAGGTGCACGGCCCCCGCCTGGCCGCAGCCTGCCTCGAGGCGCTGGCCTGGATCAGCTTCGACCAACACGATGCACTCCGGGCAGCAGTTCTGATGGGAGCCGCAGAAGGGCTGGCTCGGTCGTTAGGAAGCTCCGCGGTTATACATTCCAATCTGATTGTCTATCAGCAGGAGTATGACCAGAAGACCAGGCAGAAACTCGGGGACAAAGCATTCGGAGCGGCCCACCTCAAAGGTGAACAACTCGGCTTCGACGCAGCAATCGCCTACGCCCTCCATGAGCATCCACCCAGTGCCTCCACCCCCGCCATTGATCCGTCGCTGCGACTGACCAAACGGGAACGCCAAGTCGCCGACCTCATCGCGGAAGGCCTGACCAATCAGGCCATCGCCGACCGCCTCGTCATCTCACATCGCACTGCGCAAGGACATGTGGAGCACATCCTGGCCAAGTTGGGCTTCACCTCCCGGACCCAGGTCGCGGCCTGGGTCGTAGCGCGGACGCACGACTAGGCGTATCGAGGGGAAGCACCGGTGGACTCCGGCGAATATCGTCAAGCGCAGTCACGAGATCGACCATCGCCTGCCGTCACCGGGTCCAAGGAAACCCAGCTGACGCAGGGCCTCGGACCGCAACGTGCTCGTCACCGGGCACCCGTTCATCGACGTGTGGGAGGCGGTCCGCCCGTCATATCTGACCGGTCATGAAGCGATCCTTCTCCGGAGAGGAATGCGGCCATTGGCACGAGTTCTGCTGGATGTCGCAGAGCTTGCCACCGAGCGGGATCATCGCTCGGAGTTTTGCGTCGTAAGCGGCGAGTCGCGCGGGAGAGATTTCGCTGCGGGTCTTGTCGTGGACTGTCCAGATCATCGGTGCTATCGCATTCGCGGTGATCCGAAGGGGGCCCACTCGCGGCAACCGAGCGCGTCCACGCCAAGACTTTCGCTGCAGCGCAGGCCGGCTTTCCGGGGTATCCGTTCATCCCGGCAGCGGAGGCGAGAATTGATAATCCGTCCGCCGCGGCCTTTCAGACAGGCGAATGCGGCGCGCGGTTGGTCAGGAAGGTTCCGGTGGCAGTGGCTGTTAGGCGCGTTGCCCCGAGGCAGTGTCGGTCTCCGTGGCAGGGACCGCCGGCGCGACTCCGGCTGCGTGGACGAGTACGTCGAACCGCCAAGGATCGCGGTGGCGGCTGCAACTACTTCGCCGACCGACTTACCGTCGGTAACGTCAGAGTGACGGAATGAAGCGCCCACCCCGTCCGCGATTGTCGAGCCGTCGGTTGCGGTGATATGCATGATATAACGCGGGCCGATACGGGCGAATGAGAGGACGATGCCTTCACCCATTCCGCTCGCCTCCGGTGGCGAGAAATCTCCGTCCGGCAGGATTAGTCATTGGTCTGGCTCCGTTCGTTTTGTGTGACCCCTCACCCTGTGAGGTGCGGTAAGTGGTGGAAAGGGAACCAGCCTTCAGTCAACAGACGACATTTTCGAGTATGCTGGGGTATTGACGGGTCGCATTGGGTGTTCGGCCGATGTTCGATGCTCGAGTACACTGTCAACAGTGATTTGAGAACGGTTGGCTCATCGAAGGGGCGGTAATGGCGGCGAGTGGCACATCGGTTGCGGATTCGACGGGCATGCTCTCGCGGGTGCCCCTGCGTGACCAGGTCGTAGAGGTCTTGCGGGATATGATCGTTCGAGGGGTCCTTGAGTCCGGGACGAGGATAAATGAGGTCGAACTGGCCGCCAGGCTGGGAATCAGCCGCGGGCCGCTCCGCGAGGCAATCCAACGACTCAGTGCCGAAGGCTTGATCGATTCTCAACGTAACCGGGGTGCTTTCATCCGGGAGATCACCGTCGAGGACGTCCGCCACATGTACGAGTTGCGCCAGGTGCTGGAGGTGACCGCCGCGAAGTTCGCGGCGGCCCGCGCGACCGACAGTGACATCGCCGAACTCGACGAGCAGATTGAGGAGGCGGATCGTCTTCTCGCGGCGAAATCCGCCACGGCCTATCCGGTCGAGTCCGACTTTCACCTCACGGTGCTCCGGCTCGCGAAGAACCCATACCTGGAGCAGGCCGGCGGCGAGCTGCAGGTCCAGTTGCGTCTTGCGCGTCTTCGCGCTGGAGGTTCCCCCGAGCGGGCTCGGGAGGCACTCAATGAGCATCGTGACATTCTCGCTGCTATCGCGGCCCGGGATGTCCGGGCCGCCGGCAAGGCAATGACATTGCACCTGCGCAATTCCCTCAGTCGGTTCACGGCGATGGCTGCTGATACCGGCGAATCCTGACCAAATCCTGACCAACCCCCTGCCTAGCCGAGTGCACACGCATGTCACGGCAATAGTCGTTGCGTGCCCGTGTCCAAGTTGATTGTCTTGAGTTCGAAGTACGCTTCAACGCCCCCGGCCGATGTCTCGTCCGATGCCCGAGACTTTGGCTCCACCGAAGGGTGCCCCGGTGTTGAGGGAATGCACTGATATTGAAGGTGCCGGTCCGGACCGAGCGGGCGAGGTATAGGGCTGAGGCCGGATTCTGGGTGACGACCGCGCCGTGTAGTCCGTAGTCCGAGTCATTGGCGATGACAATTGTGGGCTATACAGTCGCATCAGTCCCCACACCATGCTGGTGCGGCGCTATATGCGGCTTGGCCAGGAGGCGCATTCAGGCCGATGCTGTCTAACCCGGCCGCCGAGCCTGATGATGATGACCGAACCCTCTTTCCGTGTTTGATCATCCCAGGGATCGCCACTTCCATGGAGTGCCAGACGCCGGTGGGTATGGTGTCGATTCCGTCGAACCAAGCCGGTCGCTGTGTTCCCGCATTGATGACCGGCACGATGCGGGCGTCGGGAAGGACCGGTTGACCGCACTCATCAATGGTGGCCTGATAGGTCGCTACGAGTGAGTCTCGGTCGCGCATCCGCGATCGCGGCTACGATTCGTCCCCCGACACCCTCGGTTAGGAGACGTCTCGTCGAGATCCTACTTAGTCGCCATCGGGTAGAAAGACGCTCGGGATTTCCTCGCGGATGCCGACAGCGATGATCGCGGCGCCCGCCTAGGCCATCCGGATCGCGGGCGATGACGATGACCCTGTCATCCACTCGTCCTATAGGGTTCGTCCTTCGTCGGCGACTGGAAGGGGTGAGAGTCGTGCCTAAATGTTGCCTAAATGCCAAGCACGAGCCGGCCGCAGGCAGCGCGCGAGACGCATACAAACATGCGGTCGTTCGCGGCCTGTTCGGCGGTTGTCATGATGGAGTCGCGATGCGTCACTTCTCCTGCCAAAACAGGGGTTTCGCACGTTCCACAGGTTCCGTCCTGGCAGGAGGAGTAAACCTCGACGTCGGCGTCCTCAAGGACCTCGAGGACGGATTTGTCCGGGGGTACAACGAGGATCATCCCACTCTCGGCGAGTTCGACTTCGAACGAGCCGGCATCCGGCTCGTCGCCGAAGTCCTTCGGCTCGAATCGCTCCATGTGCACGATTCCGGCAGGCCAGGTGGCAGTGCGATCCTCGATGGCCTGCAACAGAGGACCGGGGCCGCAGCTGTAGACGAGCGTGTCCGTACGGGGTGTGCGGAGCAGGGCGTCGAGGTCGATCAGACCGACTTCGTCCTGGGGATAGAGGGTCAGCCGACCGCCGGCAATCGCGGCAAGTTCGTCTACGAAGCACATTGAAGCCCTGGTGCGGCCGCCATAGTGAAGTTCCCATTCCGCACCGGCAGCCTCGGCTGCGGTGATCATCGGCAGAATCGGGGTCACCCCGATTCCAC
This sequence comes from Rhodococcus sp. WS4, assembly GCA_006543605.1. Lineage (GTDB taxonomy): Bacteria > Actinomycetota > Actinomycetes > Mycobacteriales > Mycobacteriaceae > Rhodococcus_F. The sequence continues at coordinate 32,591 of RRBB01000043.1, read as the reverse complement.
CAGCGATGAAGACATAGCGGGGTGACGACTGTAGGGGGAAATGGTTACGCGGACCGCGAACTACTACCTCAGAGTTGCAGCGCAGGTTGTCGAACACGTACACCGAACCGCCTCGGCTCTGCGGGTCCCGCAGTACGCCGACACGATAGACGCTCCGATCGGTCGGGTCACCGCACAGAGAGTACTGACGTGTGAGGCCGTCGGAGAGGCACAGGTCGATGTGGGCTCCTGGTTCCCATTGTGGCAAGGGTTTGCCCGCCGGGTCTTCCAGCTCGAGAACCACCACGTCATCCGCGCCGATGTCGCGTCTGCGAGCGCGAAGGTGAAGTTCGGCTTCGTCGTGGCCAGGTTCTGCCATCGGGAGCTCCTTGTGTGTGGGTTTCGGTAGTGAGGTCTCTGGCCGCCGGGGAAGGGCGGAATGAGGAAGAATTCCGTCACGTATGAAGTCAACTGTAGAGTGCCGGCAGTCACATGACAAGACAGCAGTAATCAGTAATCTGTTGACAATTGGCAGTTGGGTGGTCAAGCATGAGGATGCCGCCTGTCACAGTCGACCGTTCGGCGGGGCGCAAGAGCCGCACACGAGGAGTGAGACATGGAGCAACAGAACCTCACACGAAGCGAGACCACGGTCGACTGGGTGCCTGAGGAAAATGACTTTCCTGATGGAGTACGCAGTCCTGAATGGATCAATGAGCTTACGAGACTGCGGGAAGGATGCCCTGTTGCCCATTCAGACATGTTCGGCGGCTTTTACTCCCTGACCCGGTATGTGGACGTATCGAAGGCAGCCCTGGACTTCAAGACTTATCGGGCCGGCCGACCGTTCGTTCGTGTGCCTGGCATGAAGGGGCTTATCCCCAGTGGTCTCAATCCTCCGGAGCACGGCATCTATCGTCGTGTGCTCAACAAGTACTTCACCCCTGAGCGGATGGACGCGATCCGGCCGCGGTTGCGCCAGTACGTCATCGAAGGTCTCGATCCGCTGCTAACGAAGCGGTCTGGTGACGTCGTGCAAGAGCTATGCCAGCCGTATCCCGCTCGTGCGCTCTCTGCTCTGATGAACCTCGGTGAGGACTCGCACGTTGAGCTTCTCTCGCACTTCGCCCGGTTCGCGGAGGTGGGCTGGGATCCGGACGCCATGAACGAACTCATGTTCACGGTGTTCGCCGAGCACATCACCAATGTGGCTGCGGAGCGTCGTCTGCAGCCGCTGGACCCCGAGCAGGACATCCTCAGTGGGATCATGGCCATGGATGTCGGCGGGGAGCCGATCCCCAACGAGACCGTGGTTGCTGTTGGTGTTGCCCTCATCGGTGCCGGCCATGCAACCACGGCCGATGCACTCAGCACCTCGATCTATCGGCTTGCAGTCGATCCCTATCTACAGGCACGGCTGCGTCGCGAACCGGAACTCATTCCCCAGGCTGTCGAGGAATTTCTCCGCCTCGAATCGCCACTTCCCGAGCGCGGTCGGTTCGCAAACACCGATATCGAGTTGCATGGTGCCACGATCCCGGAGGGTTCACTCGTTGCACTCAACTACGGTGCAGCGAACCTCGACCCGGAGGAGTTCGACCACCCCGAGGCGTGCATCATCACTCGCAGCCCGAACCGTCACCTCGCTTTCGGTCACGGTGCGCACAAGTGCGCGGGCGCGCCGTTGGCGCGGGTGGAACTTGCAGTGGCACTGACCGAGCTCCTCGCGCGAACACAGAATTTCGAACTCGCCGGACCCACCCAGAACGCGGAGGGCCTGATGCTCAACGGCATCTCGACGCTCCCGCTGAGGGCGACCCCTGCATAGGTTGCGGCCGCCACCTACACCTGTGTCTCGTGACTAAATGTGATGCTAACCCGAGCTATTTCTTTTCAGGAGAATGCGTATGATCAGCCCCCCGTCGCGCCGTGCGGAGTCCTGGTCGCAGAACATGCTCATCGACGGTGAGCCTGGGCGCCGCCACGGTCCCGACCATATCGTCGTCGGTGATCCGGCCACGGACGAGACACTGACAGAACTGCGTGCAGCATCCTCACCCCAGGTCGGTCAGTCCTCCGAGGCCGCCCGGCGGGCATTCGAGTCCGACGCCTGGAAAGACTGGGGACTGTTGCGCCGACAGTTCATCGTGTCGCCGAAAACCCTTGCATGAGTGCCCTCGGAGACGGCCGACTGGCTGGCAAAATCGTCCTGATTACCGGCACCGGGGGATCGATCGGACGAGAAGCGGCTCGTTTATTCGCTGCGCACGGAGCAACAGTGGTGGGCTGTGACCTCGACCCGGTGACGTCTCAGGAAAGCGTGCGACTACTCGGCGAGCAAGGACTGGAACTGCATGCCAGGGCTCCGGTCGAGCTCCGGGACCGGCGACAGGTCGACGACTGGGTGGACGGTGCACTCGCCATCCACGGTCGGATCGACGTCGTCTACAACAATGCGGTCCGCGCTCGAAAGCTGCCGTTCGAGCACACCGGAGAGGACGATCTCGACTTCACCTTCGGCAATCAGTTCCAGTTGACATGGAATATCTGCCAAGCGATGTGGCCTCACTTTGTCGACCAAGGTTCCGGTGTAATCGTCAATTCCTCGTCGGTATCCGCGGTGTTGGGATCGAAGGGTTTGCCCTATGCCGCGCACGGCGCCGCAAACGCCGCGATTTTGTCGTTGACCCGCCAACTCGCGGCGGAGGGCGGCCCACTCGGAATCCGGGCGAACAGTCTCACCATTGGGATCATCGATACACCCCCGGTGCGACGATTGACCGCCCAGCTGGGAGGGAACTCCCCGTACGCCGGGCTGATCGGTGCGACTGCCACAGGATCACCGGGTACCCCGGTGGATGTGGCCTACGCGGCCCTGTACCTAGCCTCCGATGAGTCCCGATGGGTCACCGGCACCAGCCTCGTGGTCGACGGTGGGGCGACGGTGCTGTTGTAATTGATACGTCTCGGTCAGTTCGCCTGCTGCGCGTTCGCCATGTTGAACCAGCTCGCCACCTGAGTCCGGGAGGTGAAACCGAGCTTGGCCAAGATGTGATCGACGTGTGACTCGGCAGTCCGCTGGGAGATTACCAATTGAAGTCCGATTTCCTTGTTGGACAATCCATCCGCGATCAATGACGCCACTTCACGCTCCCGGGGGGTGAGGGTGTCCCGGGTGGTTACACGACCGTGCCGCTCCGAGTGGCGCGCGGGGCAGGGCTCGTCGAGCGCGAATGCGATCGCGGAGTCGTAATCGAACCCGCGTCCGGTTTCGACCGCCGTGCGCATCTTGTCGGCGCGGAGGGTCTTGTCAAGGACCTTCGCGTAGGAATCGAGTCGTTGGCCGCGCCCAGGCAAAGCGTTGGAAGGAAGCCCGATGGCGGTATAGGCAGCCCGGGCAGCCCCGACCAAGATCGCGGCACGGTGCGGGTTCGAGGAGGCGGTGATCACGGCGAGGGACTCCAGGCATATCGCAATTCCAAGCCGGTCGTCCAGAGCCAGCTTGAGGCGGAGACTATCCTGCACGTGCCGGACCGCCTGTTCCAGATCGCCAGCGTGGAAGGCGAGAAGGCCGGCATTCGTCAGTGAAAATGCGCGGAAGTACACCTCGCCGGTCCGCTCCGAGACTGCCATAACTTCACGATGGCACGCCAGGCCTAGTTCGATGACCTCCGTCAGCTCACAGGCGACACCCAGCGGACACAGGGTCTGCAACAGTCCGTAGTCGTCACCAAGCGTGCGAAAACCCGCAGCGGCACTCTCGAGGTGCGCGAGTGCCTTGTGCACCTCGCCGGAGTACAACGCGTGGACTCCGCGTGCCTGATCGAGCACGGGTCGGGCGGTACCGCCCAGCAGGTGTGCTACACGTGTGGCCTCCTCCAACAGCAGCCGACAGGACTCGTCGTGACCGCTGATCGAGTCCAACCACACACCGACGTGGAGTGCCTGGAGCCGGGCAGGTGTCGGATCCGTGGACGCGGCGAGGAAGCGATTGAGCCACGTGCTGCCCTCGCTGGTGAGACCGAAAGCCGACCACAGGGTCAGCAGATGCGCCGTCATCGTCAGGCCGACCTCGATCCCGTCCCGCGAGTCGATGCAGAATTGGAGTGCGGACCTGAAGTTCGAGTGCTCACGGTGCAACCGTTGGAGCCAGAGAACCTGCCGATCGCTGAGCCACTCTTGGCTGGCGCGCGTCGCCAGATCGGCGTGGAAAGCGAGGTGCGCACGTTGGAGTGCCTCCCGCCGTCCGGATTTGACCAGGCGGTGTTCGCCGTACTGCCGGATCACCTCCAGCATTCGGTATCGGATCCGGCCGGAATACTCCTCGCGGATGAGGATCGACTTTTCGACCAGGGAAAGCACGTCGTCGAGTAACTCGTCTCCCGCTCGATCAGGCTCGACTGCACAGACGGCATCGAGTTCGAAACCGCCGGAGAATACCGCGAGGTTTGCCCACAGCGCCCGTTCGTCCGGGGTGCACAGGTCGTAACTCCAGTCGATGCAGCTCCGCAGCGTCCGTTGCCGGTCGGGCATTCCACGAGGCCCGGTGGTCAGCAACTGGAACCGGTCTTGCAAAAGGTGTGCGATCTGCGCGGGAGCCAGACCTCGTAGGCGCACGGCAGCGAGTTCCAGCGCAAGCGGGATGCCCTCGAGGTAGCGGCATATCGTGACCACCTCACCCACATTGTCGTCGGTGAGCTCGAACTCGGGTACTACGGCGCGTGCACGATCGAGAAAGAGCGACACACTCTCCGTCAGTGCAGCGGCGGCGACGGTCGCGGTTCCCGCCTCGGGCACGGAGAGTGGGGGAACCGACAGGACGTGTTCGCCGGCACAGCCAAGCGCTTGGCGACTCGTCGTGAGCACATGCAACCCTGGACACGTGCGGAGGAGTTGCGTCACCAGCTCGGCGCAGGCGTCCACCAGGTGCTCGCAGTTGTCCAGGATCAGAAGGGCCTTGCGCTCGGCCAGGAACCCGCCGAGGTCCGCGAGCAGGTCGTGGGACCGGGGCCCGCGGAGCCCGAGCGTGTTCGCCACAGTGCTCGAGAGCAGCGACGCGGACTCCAGCGGCGCCAATTCGACGAACCACATCCCGTCCGGAAACGCGCGCCGGACCTCGCTCGCGCCTCGTAGCGCCAGCCGAGTTTTTCCGACTCCGCCGGGGCCGGTCAACGTCACCAGGCGCGCGGTCGCCAGCGTACGTTTCAGTGCCGGGCGGATCTGGCGGCGACCCACAAAACTTGTCACATCGGACGGGAGATCATCCGATCGGCGTGGACTGGAATCTGTGGGCACAGGCACACTGCAGTCTACTGCGCGCGGCGTACAGCCCTATCTGATCGCCAAGGTAAGGCTGGGAGGTAAGCAGAGCTCGGAAGGAGTCGATCGAACAAAGATACGTATCCGTCTACGTATTCTGCGGATGTCGGACTCCACCGAAGAGGGTGCAATGTGATTCGCACCATAAATCGTCTGCTCATCGGAGGATCCCAATGCACTCGCTCACCCCCGAATACCGTGACCTCTTCATCGGGGGTCGGTGGGTCGCCACCTCCTCGAACGAGTGCATCGAGCTGGTATCACACCACACAGGAAGCGCACCGACGGACTTTCTTCTTCCGTCTGTGCTCGACATCGATGACACGGTGGACATCGCGCACCTCGCCTGCCACGGTGAGCAGTGGACATCAATGACGTCCTCCGAACGCCTGGCACTGGCGGGTCGGCTGCTCGACACGTTCGATCGGCAAAGGGACCGGTGGGCGAGGTACACCGTAGCGGAGAACGCCGCGCCGGGACCCTTCTCGAAGGACATGGACGCACCTCTTCCAGGTAGGCGGGAGGACGGCACGGAGGCGGCAGCGCCCACCACACCCCTCGGGGTCGTCGTGATCGTTCCATGGACCGGCGCTTCGGCAGTGGCACTGGTGACGGAGGTGGCGAACACCCTCGCCGACGGAGGCGCGGTGATCGTGAACCTGACCGCCGACTCGGTACGAACCGGCCGGCTCATCGGTGAGCTGGTGGTCGAGGCGGGTGTTCCGGAAGGCGTGGTCAGTGTCTTGACCGCCACCGCACCGGTGAGCAAATACTTGGTGACCCATCCGGACGTGGACCGGTTGGCCGTGGTCGGTGCCGAGACGAGCAGGCAGACCACGGTGGCCGCCTGAGAGCCCGAGGGCACCCGAGCCCGGGAAGGTGCTCAGATCTCCGGCAACATTGCGATCCGCTCGATCGAGTCGGTGCCGTCACCAGCACGGCCGGGGTCTAGTCACCGGCACGGCCGGGTCGATACGACTCCTACTCGACTACGGAGCGCGGCGGCTTGTTCTTCCAGCCTCCGGCGCTCTTGCGTCCCAATGACCACATCTGTGCCCCCCGCTCGAGCTCGACTGCTGCGGGCCACGATGCGGCAGTGGGACCGAGCTCGAGATCGGCGCTTCGCTTCGTCCGGCGCGCCAGATCAGGATCCCGTGAAACCCGATCGAGGAGGGCGGTCGCCTCCGTCCGGATCGTGTGCTCAGGGAATGCCTTCCACGCGAGACCGAGGCGAACGGCATCGGTACCGGACAGTGGGACGCCAAGCACGCCGTGCACCATCGCCTGCTGCCGGTTCAGGGTGCGCCCGAGCAATGAAAAATGCCCACCGCCGGGGTGGATTCCACGTGCGAGGAATCCAGAATCCAGCACCGTGTCGGGGGTCACCAGCATCACGTCGGTGGCGAGTGCGAGGTTCAGACCGGCGCCGACCGCGCCGCCGATGACGACCGAGACAGTCGGGACGGGGAGCGAACCGATACGAACGAATGTGTCGTAGACCGCAGAGGTACGTCGGACGGCCTCGGTGGAGGCGGGGTCGGCAGAGGATGCGGCCAGGTCCCGGGTGTCTGCGCCGCTACAGAAATAGTCACCCCGAGCATCGATGACGACGCCACCGATGGAGTCGTCACCCTCGACCCGGTGGCAGAACTCATTGATAAGTTGTGCCATGCCGAGCGAGATCGCGTTCTTACGCGTGGGGTTGTCGAGCGTCAGATGTGCAATTCCGTCGGTAACGGTCACCTGCACGGGTGCCTCGACGTCAGCGTGGGTGGTCATATTCACTTCCTTTGTCAGTGGATCATCGTGGCGGCACGTGCGTCATGTCCGTCCACGGGGCGCTCGTGCGAAGGATCTCCGGAGGTGGCCTCGCTGCCGAGGCCGTCGGAATCGAGAGGCCCAGGTTTCGGAGAATTGTGTCGATGTCGGCCTCGTTGGGCTCCGATGCAGTAGGGTTCGCGGCTTCGACCGGCTCAGCTTGATCGGAATGCCGACACCGCGCGGGGCCGGCGAGAACGCGGCTGAGATCGAGGACCTTGAGGCCACTGAGCGCACTGTGGGTGTGGTCAATGGCGAGCCACGCAGAAGATCGCTCCGTGCTCATGCCCGGACCCCCGTTCGTATATCCAGGGAGAGATCGGTGAGCAGCGCCCACACGTCCTCACCGTTCATCGCCACGAGGTCGGCAATGCGGTGCTGCCATACGATCTCGTTGCCGAATTCCTCTCGCCAAGACCACATCCGGGTCGTACATGCGCCGAGACGGTGCTCGGTGGTGAACCCGATCGCTCCGTGCAACTGGTGCGCAACGGCGGCGACACGGCGCACCAGGACCGACGATTCGACCTTGGCGGCAGCCACCAGGAGCGGCGTCTGGGATGACCGGTCACGTAAGGCGATCACCGCGGCGTCGGCAGCGGTCTGCAGTGTCACCGCATCAGCGGCTAGTTGGGCTAGCTGATGCTGAACACTCTGGAACTTGACCAGCGGACGCCCGAACTGGATCCGCTCGGAACTGTGCCGGGCGGCGAGTGCCAGCGCTTCCGAAGCGGCGGCGGCGATCTGACTCGCCCGTCCGGCGGCACCGTACTGCGCGACAAGGGTGGAGTCCCACTCGGCGGGAAGATCTGCAACGACGAGCGGGCGCACTCGCGTGAGTAATGCCTCGTCGCGGGGTTCTCCCGCAATGTTCGTCCCCGGCACCACGGTCAATCCCGCAGCGGTCGACGCAACGATAGCCAGCCGGGGGATCGAATCACCTGTCAGAATCAGGACCAGGTAATCGGCGTAGCGCAGCCAAGGGACACGGGCGACCCGTCCAGTCAGCAGACCGCTGCTTCCCTCGCCCTCCAGGGAGAGCTCGGGGGCCGGGGCGGCTGTCACCACACCTCCTGGCCAAGGCACAGCCGCACTGGCCAAAACGGGTACTGCGAGGAAGTTCGCCTCGGTCATGGGAATTGCGGCGAGTGCCGCGGACCTGCAGGCGACGGCTGCGTCTCGGAGGTCTCCGTCGGAGCCACCGAGCTCGCTCGAGAGAGCAAGTGTAGTAAAACCGAGTTGGTCGAGTTCCTGCCATGCCCGACTGTCGAACGGTACGTCGACGAACGTGGGAGCCTGTGAAGCCGCGAGCGTGGCACGCACCGAGTCGTTGATCGCGTCGAAATGGTCCGACATCACAGCACCGCCTTTGCAACAATAGATCGGAGAACCTCGTTCGTGCCGCCGCGCAGGGTGAATGCAGGGGTGTGCAGAATCGATCTCGCCAGCAACGACGAGAACTCGTCACCACCGGGATCCGGTTCGATCCCCGCGTGGGCACGGATGGCCTCGACCACATCCCCTTCGAAGACGGTGCCGAGATCCTTGACCATGGCCGCTTCGACGATGGGATTTCGCCCTGCGGCGAGTTCTTGCGCCACAGCCATCGAAAGTTGGCGCAGGACGGCCATGCGACTCACCAGACCACCCAGGGTTGCCCGTGCGGACGGAACCGTGCGCACCGCGTCCGTGCGGGCCCAGGATCGCAGGAGCGGAAGCGTGGACAGGATCCGTTCAGGCCCGGAACGTTCGTTACCGAGTTCCTGGGTGACCTGCCGCCAACCGTCACCCCGCTCGCCGAGTAGTGCGGTGGCCGGCAGGAGCGCGTCGCTGAAGACGACCTCATTGAAGTGGTGGCCACCATCGATGGTGATGATCGGCTTGATATGGACGTCAGGATGGGGAAGATCGACCAGGAACTGCGAGAGGCCACCGTGCCGGTCGTCGGACGGGCCGGTGCGGGCGAGGAGCACCATGTTGGTTGCGATGTGTGCACCACTGGTCCACAATTTGGTACCGGTGACGCGCCACCCCTCGGCGGTCTCTGCCGCGCGGGTTCGAATGGCTGCTAGGTCGGAGCCTGCGTCGGGTTCACTCATTCCGATGCCGAAATACCTTTCGCCCCGAGCGATTCCGGGAAGATAGGTGTTCTTCTGCTCCTCTGTCCCGTTCCGCATGATACCGGGCCCCATTTGCCGATCGGCGATCCAATGAGCCGCCACGGGGGCGCCAGCGGCGAGTAATTCCTCGGTCACTACGAATCGCTCCAGGTCCGAGCGGCCGGCGCCGCCGTACCGCGTTGGGAGTGTCATCCCGACCCAACCCTGCTCGGCGAGCCTACGACTGAAATCCGGGTCGATGCCCGACAGCCATGCATCGGACTCTGGTACGAAACGCCCGTCTGCGACCTCGCGGTCAAGGAAGGCGCGCACGTCCGCGCGCAGTTCGGCAAGGTGTGGCGGAAAGTTCTCCACCGCCGAAAGCATCAGGCTCATCTGCGCGCCCTCCGGTCCTGCGTACACCCGAACTCGAATCCCTGCATAGTCGTCCATTCCTGTCTTCCGGCAGCTGCCGGCCCTGGCCGCTGCCGTTTGCCGTTTGCCGGTCGCTGACCGTGATCGCGTCCCAATTCGGCGCCGCGTCCGTCGGGTTGGCGGTCTCGTAACGGCGGCTCATGTCGTTGAAGAAGGGCGTACGCACCGCCACTTGCCGCTCCGACCCGGCCGCGGTCGCCGGGCCGGTGGGGAGATCGGCTATGTTTCAGCGGATCCAGGACCCCGTACACGGCGTAAATGCCTGCCAGCTGTGACAAGTTAGCGCAGAGGAGAGTCGAGAAGCCCAGTTCCTGAGCGCGTTCCAGCGGCAGTGCAGGCGTCTTGCCGCCCTGAACAGGGTTGAGCATCTTCGGTCTACGAATCTCTGCGGTGACGAGTTCGATCTCGCGCTCCGACTGAGGTGCCTCGACGGAGGTGACGTCCGCGCCGGTGCCGCTATACAGGCGAGCGCGCCTGCAGGCTTCAGCGAGACCGAACTCGGTACCTGGGTCGGTATGGGCGATGATCAGCAAATCCGGATCAGCACGCGCCTCGAGATGTTGGGCGGAGTGGGAGCTGGCCGCCCACGCCGGCGCTAAGTGGCTCACTTCGGTTGAGTAGCTAGTAGGTGTTCGAGGGATGCGCGCAGGTGCACACCCATGGCTTCACCGGCGGTTCCGGGATCCCTGTCCGCGATCGCCGAGATGATCCAATGGTGTTCGGCGAGAGCTTCGCGTGCCCGGTCCGGTGAGCTACCCGATGTCAACCGTGACAGGCGAACACGGGTATGCAGTTCCATGCCAGCGCGGTTCAACGAGGGGTTTCCGGCCAGATCAAAAACCAGTTGGTGGACGTCGAGGTTGCTCGGGTACTCGCCCCGCGCGCTGGTAAGCAACGCCTGCTCGGTCTGGCTGATCAGCAGGTTCAGGCGGGCGATGCCATCACCGGTGGCTCGTTCAGCTGCAAGGCGCGCTGCGGCGATCTCCAGAATCTCGCGGACCTCGTACATGTGCCGAACATCGTCGATGGTGACCTTTCGGACGAAGGCGCCTCGGTTTCTGTGGAATTCGATGTAGCCCTCTGCCCCGAGTCTTTGTATGGCTTCTCGGAGGGGGCCCCGACTGATTCCGAGGCGCATCGCCAGTTCGGCCTCGTTCAGCCGAGCTCCCGGTGGCAGCGATCCATCTGCAATGAGTTCCCTCACCACGGTAATCGCTTGATCGCGCAACGGTGTGCGCCTCAGAACTCCCGGTTCGTCAGCGGTGCCCGCGACCGCAGTGTCGATTCGCACGTTCATCACCCCTTCCATATCGTCAACTGTAAACAGATGGCATTTATCTGTCAACGATCATTGCTTGAGCGGGGGTTCGCTACTAATGTTGACATCCAACAGACGGCTGCCGATAGTCACAAGGAGGCGCGTAGATGGAGAAGACAGCCGTACTAGTGATCGGAGCCGGACCAGTGGGCCTGTCGACGGCCCTAAAGCCCGGACGGCGGGGCCAGAAGGTACTCGTACTGGAAGCAGGGGATGGGTTCGTCGACCATCCCCGAGCTGGTGGACCGTCGATCAGAACCTTCTCGATTCGGACGAGGCAGGTGCGCGCCTGCGACGCTCGGTGGGGGAGGAGTTGATTGAGGGAACGCGATCCGAGTGGGAGTCTAAGGGGGTCATTCTGATTACCGATACGAAGACTCACCGATCTGCGTCCCGGACGCTTCTCCTGCATCAGCCGATGACTGTCGGCACTACAAGCCGACGAACCGGCGGGTCATCGCGCCCGCACGCTTGGCTGGCGACGGGCGCTCGACCGTCGACCTCTGCGACGAAGGATTCGTTCTCTGTTTTCTCGACGCCGACGCGGATTCTGCACAGGAGATGCTCGACCAAGCCTCGGAACTCGGCATTCCGCTGCAACGGGTGGCGCTTGCTGCAAGTCTCGACGGTCTTACCAGAGCCGCTACGCCCTAGTTTGTCCCGACGGCCACGTCATATGGCGCGGTGACCTCCTTCCGGATCAACCTCGCTCCCTCCTGTGCCCCGTAGCTGAACACCGACTGCGCTCAACGACACTTGTCCGGCACCGTGCCGGACAATGAAATAGCAAAGGAAAACCCGAAAACCATGGCATTCAACATTGATCCCGCCAAGACCGCTCTGCTGGTGATGGACTATCAGCCCTCAATCCTGGGCTTCCTCGACGATCCGACGGACTTCGTCACGTCGACCGCCGAGACCGTTGCTACCGTCCGGAACAACGGTGGCTCTGTGGGATATGTGCGCGTGGGGTTCACCGACGCCGACTACGCCGGATTTCCTGAGGGCCACATCATGGGAGACCGGGTCAAAGGCAACCGACCCAACATGGACGCCGACTCCACAACCACTGCCCTACACCCGAACCTTGTCGTCCGCGACAACGATATCGTGGTACGCAAGACCCGCGTGAGCGCCTTCTCGACAACAACTCTCCACGAGCAGCTGACCAATGCCGGCATCACGACGCTGATCCTCGCCGGGGTACACACCAGCGGCGTTGTCCTCACGACGGTGCGTGAGGCGCACGACCTCGACTATCGAGTGATCGTGCTGTCCGACGCCTGTGCCGATCCTGACGATGCCGTGCACTCGTTCCTCTTCGAAAAGATCTTCCCGAAGCAGGCCGAAGTGGCGACGAGCGCCGAACTGCTCTCCGCCCTTCCTGCGAGGGCGGCAACAAATTGAGCGAGAGCGAGCAGACCGACGGGCCCGATGCACTCAATCTCGCCGACGAGGCAGCAATAGTCCGGCTGTACCAGGAGTACAACCATTCCATCGATCGCGGCGACGCCGAGTTGTGGGCATCGACGTGGTCGGAGAACGGTGTCTTCGAGCATCCCACCCGCACCTATCGAGGTCATGACGAGCTCGCGGCCTTTGTCCGCAATCGGACCGCGGCGTCCCGGTCACATCCGGTGACGGACCAGCAGCACTGGAACGCGGACCTCCGGCTAGTCTCGGACGGCACGCACGTCGCCGGCAGCTGCCGATTGCTGGTGTCGGCTCGCGACCGCGAATCGGGAACCGCGGTGGTAGTCACGACGGGCTCCTACTCCGACATCGTGACGCGCGTGCAGGACCGGTGGATATTTGTCCAGAGATCGCTCGTCGTCGACTGACCTGGGCACGAGCGATCAGTCGTGGTTAGCGTCGCGAGACTTGAAGAGCTTCTCGGTGAAAGTGAGCGCAGCGTGACCGGCGACTACTTCGTTGCCGGCCACGCTGCGTTTGTCGGGTTAGCAATCCAACACGATGCGCACCGTCGAAAAGCTTTTCTGGGAATAACGTTTCGGACCAATTCGCCTGAACCCGGGCCCGGTTTCGTGCAGGACTGCCCACCGTTTTGGGTGAAAGTCATGACGAACACTCCTGCGAAGTCGTCGATCACGTCACCGGGTGAATCACGATTGGGTTGATCGTGCCTATCGCGGCGCAATCCAGAACCGGTACCGGTTGTGCGTTTGCCGCCCGCCAGACCGCCAGGGATCTGGACCGGGATCCGGTGAATGCGACCGCCTCGTCTCCGAGGCGCCGAACAGGGCGGTATCCGCACCACGGCCCACGACGATGCCGAAGATTTCCTCCCTGCGCCGGCATGCATCAGGGCAGCGCGGCCGATGTCTGCCAGAGGCGGCCTCGACCCGATATGAGCGGTGTGCTTTGATGACCGTCGCGCATCCTGCCGCGAGCGCGGTGCTCGTATCGTGGCAGAGAACACCGAGGGCGAGCGGAAAGTTGATGGCGCCGAATACCGCTACGGGTCCAGCGGACGATTGATGCACCAAGAGTTGGTTGCAATTGCCGTCGTTATCGATAGCGATTTCGAGGTAACCCTCCATCGCGACATCAGAGTCTGAGTCAATAGCAACCGACCGGGCCGCTCGTCCTGGGCATCCGTCTTGTTGAGTTCTCCGTTCAGACCCGTGAAGCCGAGAGCGGTGTCCTTGTCGGCCAACGACATCAGCTTTCGGGGGGCACTTGCGAGGGCGGCGTCCAACGCCGTCGACCACTATCGGCGATTAGAAGGAGAGGCGTCGCGCATGATGTCGGCTGCGCGAGCGGACCTGCCGAAAGTCGGAAAGTTCTTCCGGCCCGGTCAACGGGATCCATTCGGACCGGCTTACCGGTCCGCGGCACTACAAGGGTGACGGACACCGAGCTCCTCATCGTGTAGTGCCCCATCGGCGCGGAAATTTGGATCTGACGCCGATGTCGCTGATTGAGGGCGGGATGCGCGGTCGTCGGGCTGCCTTTCCCAGCGCAGGCCAAATCCACTTCCATGCTCGCCCGGACTTGGTCTCCTTCGGACGCGCCGGCCGCACGGCCGGACGAGAAATGCTTAATTCCCGTTCAGGCGATCTTGATGCTCTTCAGCTGCTGGAATTCGCGGATTCCCTCGCGACCGTTCTCACGGCCGAACCCCGACTCCTTGTATCCGCCGAATGGGGCGTAGAGGGACGGTCCAATGGTGTTAACCGCGACGGTTCCGGAACGGATCCTGTCTGCGACGTTCCGGGCGAGGTTTTCGTCTGCGGCGTAGACGGTTCCGGCGAGACCGAAGGGAGTCGAGTTGGCAATCTCCACGGCTTCGTCGATGTCCTCGTAGATCATGATCGAGAGCACTGGGCCGAAAATCTCCTCGCGTGCGATCCGCATCGTGGGTGTCACGTTGCTGAATACGGTGGGTTCGATGAAGAATCCGTGGTCGAGGCCGGCGGGTCGGCCGCCGCCACAGACGAGTGTGGCACCGTCCTCCTTACCGGAGGTGATGAAGTTGAGTACCTTTTCGTACTGGGCGCGGGTGCCGATCGGACCGATCACCGATGCGGGGTCCTCAGGTGACCCGACGCGGACCTGCGAAAGTCCCGCGACGACCGCCTCGACGATTTCGTCATGCCGGTGTTTGGGGATGATCAACCGTGTCAAGGCGACGCAGATCTGACCGGCATTCATGAAGAAGGCCGGCAGGAGGGTGGGCAGGACTTTGTCGAGGGCTATGTCGTCGGCGATGATCGCCGGTGACTTCCCGCCTAGTTCCAATGTGACCGGGGTCAAATTGTTCGCGCAGGCAGCCATCACGCTCTTGCCTGCAGCGACGCTTCCGGTGAGGCTGACCTTGTCGACATCAGGGTGTGCCACCAGGTGTGCACTGACATCGGTCGGTGCCGCGAGGACACTGAGCACTCCGGCAGGAATACCTGCCTCGTTGGCGAGTTCACCGATGATCCTTGCTGTGAGTTGGGACTCGACAGCGGTCTTGACGATCACCGAGCACCCGGCGAGCAGAGCGGGAACGACCTTGGACACCAGGTATAGCGCTGGACCATTCCAGGTGGTGATAGTCACCGCCACTCCGTAGGGTTCGGCGACGATGTCCACCGTTCCGTCCGGGTAGGTGCGCCGCTCGACGACCGGGCTCCGCTTCGCAGTTTCGACGATGTCTCGCCAGATGCCGATCACGAGGTCGTTGAGGAAGTCGGAGTGAGCGCGAGTTGGCCCGCTCTCCGCGACCCACGCTGCGGTCCAGTCTGTGCGTCGCTGATCGAACAGATCGCAGAATCGCCCGAGCACATCGGCGCGGTGCTCCATCGACGCGCCGGACCATTCACCGCGCTCGAATGCCTCACGTGCCGCGCTCACCGCCGCCTCGGCGTCCTCGATCGACGGTAGCGCGACAGTGGCGATAAGTTCTTCGGTCGCCGGTGAGATCACCTCGAAGCGGTGCTCCGACCTCGCGGATACCCATTCGCCGCCTACGAATAGGTCGTGAAACTCGGAAATCGTCTTCGTCATGTGATCCTCCGTGAAGTGGTGCGACGTGTACGCGAGACCATTCGGGCCCCAGCTCGCTGCGGCCGAAAGACTGGATGCGACTGCCACGCGCTGCCAGGGCGGAATCGGCGCGCACTTTGGGCGTGTCTCGGATCACAGTGTCGACCGTCAGTAGATAACTGTCAACTGGTCTCTGCTCTATCTTAGGCCGAGGGGCTAAAATCATCGAATAGCAAATTGCCTAAAGTCTTCTGTTGACAGTTGCCTAGAGGGATGATTCTATCCTTCGTGGGGGATGAGTCCGATCGCGTCCTGAGAATGGGTGAACTCATGGTTAGGAGCCTGTGGCAACGTGGGCCAGTCGACGGTCGTGAACCGAGCGATCAAGTGGACTTTCCGACTCGACCGTGCCCGCACAAATACGCGCCCGCTCCCGCGGCTCGGGTGTTCGGAGGCCCCGTAATGGAGTCCGAGTGGACAGCGAAATGGTTGGACCAGGGGCGCGGCGCGCCTGCCGCAGGCGCAGCGCGCGTACTCCTTTCGCGAATCCCTGGTCGACCGATGGGGTGAGATCGGCACACCCGTCCTGCAGAGCCATGGACATCGGATACAGCCATCGCCATAGAGGGCAGAACAGCTCCGGGACGGCCTGGATGATGTCACTGTCGAAATCGTCGACGGTGCCCGCCACAGGCCGAGCAGGACGTATCCCGCCCCAGTGAACGCGGCAAGCCAGCAATTCTTGCATACGAAACTAATTTGTGCCCACGAATAATTGGATCAACGACCGGTCTGGGGCGAGCGCTGTGCCGATGCAGACGCAAAGCACCCCAGTGCAGACGGGATCGAGGGAAGATGACGAAGAAGACGGTGCGCAGCCGGGCAACGCGCGACGCCGAAGCGATACTACGACTCGCAGTGGCATGGGCACCATACGACGGAGTCCCCGAGGATGAGGTGTTCTGCCGGTTCGGAATCAACCGGATGAAGTTCTCCTCACTTCTGTGGAAAATTGTCCGGAAGTACGGCTGTGACAGCGAATCACTCGTGCTCCTCCAGCGGGTGTACCCGTTATCCGCGCCACCGATTGGGCAGGGTTACGGGGTCCGCGGGTCGTAGGAGCCCCCACCCAGGCGTAGGGGAAATTCGCAATGCGGTGTGGGCATCCTGAGTTCGACGAGTACCAATGCCGTCACTCCGGCGGCAATGGGCGAGGTCACGACCGTCGACCACGGCCGGCCAACCGAATGTCGGCCCACGAAGACGCCCAAGCAACAGCGAGGCCAGAGCGGCAAAGAAGGTGGCTGTTCCCGCCCCGTCGATGGGCTCCTTCGTCTGTTTGGGCACTTTTGAGTCGGGCACCAAGAAAATGGTGGCCACGAGGGCAATTAGTCCTGCGATCGCCATTCGAACACCCCGGCAATCACTCAGCCGGAGTAAGTGCGACAGCCATACCGAACCGAGAATGCTTGACAACCAGGCGATTTGCCGATCTCTGGTGGGCGCCGGAGAAGTTGCACAGCACGATCATCAGTGACAGGGGAAAGTCCCCGAACCGACGGCTTGAGCCGTGCGGGCCGCCAGCAGGGTGGCTAGGTTGAGAGACCGCGCAGCCAACACCGGTGCTCCCGCCATCGTGGTGAGAGCAAGGATGAGCACTTGCCGATGCCCGACGTGATCGCTCAGCAGGTCCATGACCGAATGCGTACGGCGCTGAACAAGCAGATGCGTGGTAACGATCCTTCACCGCTGTGCGGCTCACCGCCGTGGACTCGCTCAGATTCGGCAGGCAGGCACCGTCAAAGTCTGAGTGAGCAGAAACTACAGGATCGCCAAGCGCAGTGCGGGAGGCGTTGTTTGGCGCGAATGCGATGACCGGGACGATGGTGGGGTGCGGTCGGTCAAAGCCCGGGTACCGTGCTACCACGGTTCGGAATAGTGATCGCTCACCTTTTACTTGTCCACAGCGCTGACAAAGCGGGCAGGCTCGGGATCTTCATGTCATCTCAGCGTCCGATCGGCCAGCTTATTCGACATCTGTGGAACGGGACATTCTTCGTTCGGTGCCAAGTGGCAATCTGATGATAGATCGCAGCCGACTGTTGACATTTACGGTCACCCGTGTGATTCTCGCTTTGTGTGCTCGGTCACACGTCCTGCCGGCAATTCGAAACCGGGTCGTACGACAGGGCCCTCACTGAGCTTCCCCCGCCACACGTGATGTCAGAGAACGGAAACTGATGAAGACAACAGCAGCAGCCCTCACCGGTGGTAAGCCGGACTGGGAGGTAATGGAATTCGACCTCGACGAACCTGGGGTCGGTGAGGTCCTGGTGCGGATGAAGGTCGCTGGCTTATGTCACTCCGATGAGCATCTCCAGCACCTGGGTCTACCCATGACATTTATCGGAGGCCACGAGGGTGCCGGCGTCGTCGAAGCAGTCGGTCCAGGCGTGACCGGACTCGACATTGGTGACCACGTTGCTTGCTCGTGGATACCCAGCTGCGGGGTGTGTCGGTTCTGTGTACGCGGTCAGGGCAACCTGTGTGACCTCGGTGCCAACATGATGACCGGTGAGCTCGCCAACGGCGGCTACCGCTTCCACCGAGACGGAGAAGACGTCGGGGCGATTGCTGCAACAGGAACCTTCGCCCGCCACGCCGTCCTCGACCAGCGGTCCGTAGTAAAGGTTGATAAGGATATTCCGTGGGAATGGATTTCACTGGTCACGTGCGGCGTGGCGACCGGATGGGGCGCGGTAGTGAACGCCGGTAAGGTCGTTGCTGGAGACGCCGTCGCGATATACGGTTGCGGCGGCATCGGAGCCAACGCGGTCAGCGCTGCGGTACAAGCCAACGCAGACATCGTCGCCGTGATCGATCCCGTCCAGTCCAAGCGCACCTTCGCAGAGAAGCTCGGCGCCGACGCCGTATACGCGACTGCAGACCACGCCCAGGCCGACATGTGGGAGCGTACCCACGGCGTCGGAGTTGACGTTGCCGTCGTGACCGTTGGCGTAGTGACCAGCGACATCATTCGAAGCGCCTTCGATCTAACGCGCAAAGGAGGCGCAGTGGTGCTAGTCGGTGTCGCCGACGATGCAACCGAGGAAACGCTTCAACTCTCGAGCTCGATGCTCACTTTGTACGGAAAACGAGTGATTGGCACGCTTTACGGCGACTGCAACCCACGCGCCGACATCCCTCAACTCCTCCGGATGGCCAAGCATGGGAAACTCGATCTCGACTCCCTGATCACTCGCCGCTATTCCCTCGATCAGATCAACAACGGATTCCGAGACATGCTCTCCGGGGAAAATATTCGTGGTCTCATCATTCACGACGACTGAGCGACTACCTACCGGCGACCGATGACACGGGCGCGAGGCAGTGCTTATGCGTAACCGGCCCGGCGGTGACCGCCTAAATGCCACCCCAACTGGAGAGAAAATGACCAACTACGCGGTCGAACAGACCGAGGCTCCCACGACATCGACGAGTGCGCGCCGCAAGGCCGCCGTCGCGGCGATGTTGGGCACCATGATCGATTCGTCCGATCTGGTTTTGTACGCTTATCTGGCGGTCTACACCGCACCGTTGTTCTTTCCGAACGAGAATCCGATCGTTTCGGTACTCGCGACCCTCGGTGTGTACGCGGTCGGATTCGTAGCGCGGCCCCTAGGTGGCATCCTGTTCGGACGAATGGGCGATGTCCGCGGCCGCCAAGTGACCCTGGTCGCCACCATCATGCTTATGGGTTGCGCGACTCTGGTATTGGGTCTTGTCCCGACCTACGAAACGATCGGCATCGTTGCACCCGCTCTTGTGTTGCTTGCGCGGATCGCGCAGGGCATCGCAGCGGGAGGTGAGGTGATCGGAGCCGCCACTTACGCCTTGGAGTCGAGCACACCCGGTCGTCGAGGCCTATACAGCTCGATGACACCACTAGGCTCGATCCTCGGCCTGGCCGTCGCTCCGGTCGTGATCGGATTGACAACCCTCGCCGTGGGGTCGGAGGACATGGCAACGTGGGGTTGGCGAATCCCATTCTTCGTCGCGTTTATCCTCACCATCGGGGTTCTCGCCTTCCGGCTGCGCATTGAGGACTCGATCGAATTCCAGAAGTTGGAGAAGGCCGGCGCAATCTCGAAAACCCCGTTGCGAGAGGCGTGGCGCAACCATAAGCTCACAATTCTTCTGACCGTCGTGATGGGTACTGGCACGCTGTACATCGTCTACGCGATCCCGGTGTACCTGCCGGTCTACTTCACCACCGCCACCGAACTATCCCGGGCATCGGTACCGTGGATTACAGCGGCGGTCATGCTCGCCTCGGCGCCCATGGTTGTGATCGGCGGCCTGTGCGCCGACCGCTTCGGACGCACACGCTTTCTTGTAATCATGCTGTTGGTGCTCGGAGGGATCGGCTATCCGCTGTTCGCAGTACTGAGCAGCGGATCGGTCGGCGTCGTCCAAATCGCCTTCGTCTACCTCTTTGCGATGATCCTGACAAACCTCGCGCTGGCGGCCACCTATCAAGCGTTCTCGGATGTGTTCCCGCCCCGTATCCGTTACACCGCGGCAGCCATCGGCTACAACGTCGGCAACATGATCGGCGCTGGTTTCGGCCCGCTCGTATCGACCGCTCTTATAGAATCATCCGGCAACGAACGCGCGCCCGGGTTTCTCTTAATCGGAGGAGCGGTTCTGGGTATCGTAGGACTCCTCGCGGTGACCCGCCTTCACCGCCCTCAGACCGAAACTGCCCCTGAGACCCTGTCAATGTCGGAACGGGGACGCTTACCTAAATGGATGGGTCGGTCGTAGCCGCCAGTTCGCATTGGAGCGACGAAATCCGCCACACCATGGACTTCCGTGCACGAAACGCGCTTCTGGTAGACCTTTCCTCTTCTAAGGCAGCCATCCATATCTGATAATCAAAGACCGAGGGCGCTTCCTCGGCTCAGGATATTTACCCTCGTCGACAGCAATCCACTGCAAATGAAAAGCATGGAACGAACCGCTAGGAGATCAGATCGCCATGGAAAATGTTGCGTCCACAATTTTCGATATCGCGGGGTTGTCCGCGGACGAAGTGGAACTCGTTGAAATCGAACGGAAGATGGCCCTCGCGCAAAATGCCGAAGCGATCACCGCAAGTTGGGATGACCAAGCTGTATATTTCGATTTCGGACCCGGGAACTTTTCGAACAAGGCGGAAGCGCATGCCGAGATCGCCCGCCAGTTTGAGAATGTAACGAATCTTCGAACCCGCATCCTTGAACTCGAAGTGAGGGCCGAAGGATCGATCGGATACGCGTTCAGCAGGCAGAACTTCGTCTCCGATAGTGCTGGGGGAGGACCCGAGCTCAACTTCGTCTTCCGAGAGACCGATATCTTTCTGAAGAAGGACGGACGGTGGAGGCTGGTTCATCAGCACCTTTCGGTTCCAACCGACCTCGCGTCGGGTTCTGTCGTTTTCTACTCGGAAGTATCGGACACTTAGTCTTGCAGACGCAGGATAGCGTCCGGGCCGCGAACTGTAATACGCAGGATCAGGAGTTTCACGTGGCATTAGAACATAACAAAGAAATCGCGAGCCGATATATCGCAGCATACAGTGATCTCACAGGAGAGGAATCGGCAGAATTGCTTGCCGATGAGGCAAGGATTCATCTAATGATGAGATCGCATGGACTTCCGCTCCAGAAAATCATGACGAAGGGCGAATATCTCGCGCTATTCCCCGCGATGGCCGCTCTACTGCCCAACGGGATCCGACACGAGGTCGTCTCAATGATCGGTGAAGGTGACTGGATCGCGGTCGAGTCCGAGTGCTTCGCTGAGCTACCCCTCGGCAATACATACAACAATCTGTTCCATTTCCTGCTGCAGATCCTTGACCACAAAGTGGTGGTCGTGCACGAATACACAGACTTCCTCCACACGAAAGAAGTGCTCTTCGACAGCGAGACGAAGTCCCTCGCCGTTGACTGACTGCAGCAGGACAAGTCCCGGAAGGAGTGCAGCAATGGCGAAGGTTCATTCTGCTGATGTCAGCAGACCCGGTGCGATCGCGTGCCGATTGCCCGGCGGGGGTCGATCTAGAATCGACAGAAGGACCAATTCGGGGCAACGGCGCTAAGAAGCTCTGCGGCAATTATTCTGGCACGTCGGTCGCCTGCGATAAAAAGCAGTGTACGACAATAATGGTGTGGCTAAACGCAGAGCGTGCTTGGCATTTGTTGCCTATTCTCGCCTACTCAGGGAACGCACAGCGGGCTTGCACGCGGTCGCCGAAGATGGCGAACGCCATCATTGAAGGAAGCAACGATGACGTCAGATCCTGTTCGTGCCTCTCGTACTGTAACGGGGGGAAGAGTGCGCCCCGTAGAAAGTCGAACGGCGGGTTTCCCCCCAGGGTCCCGGCAAAGTCGTGACAACCTGGTCCTGACCGGTGGTTTTGTGTGTGGGTGACACGCCGAAGAGGCGGTGATCGAGGGCGGGCACGGTCGCTGCGGCGATGATTCAAGTTCCTACACCAGCCTCACCACCAGGAACGAGCCGTGCCCGCAGTGCCATCATCTCCCATTCCCATCGCCGTGTGCGACAGCGGACCGGCCCTCGGCGCGTCACCGGCCCCCGACACCGGGGTCCTCGACCTGCTCGCCACGGTGCCCGATCCACGTCACCGTCGCGGTGTCCGGCATCGTTTCCCGGTGATCCTCGCGCTCGCGCTGGCCGCGACCTGTGCAGGTGCCCGCTCGTTCACCGCGATCGCCGAATGGGTGCACGACGCACCCGCCGAAGCGCTGGGCAGACTCGGAGTATCTGCTGTTGTGCCGAGCGAATCGACGACCGCCGCACCCTGGCGCGAGTCGACGCGGCCGTTCTCGACCGAGTGCTCGGCGCGTGGATGTGGTTGCAGACCAATGTGATCGACGGAAGGCGGATCATCGCAGTCGACGGAAAGACTCTGCGCGGAGCGAAAGACACCGCGGGTCACCTCACACACCTGCTGGCCGCCCTCGATCACGACGTCGGTGTGGTGCTCGGACAGGTGGAGGTCGGCGCGAAGACCAACGAGATTCCACTGTTGACCGGCCTGCTCGACGCCCTCGAGATCGCCGACGCCGTCGTCACCGCCGACGCCCTGCACTGCCAGCGCGGCACCGCACAGTACATCCTCGACCGCGGTGGCCATTACGCGTTCACCGTCAAGGCGAACCAGCCGACGTTGCTGGCGCGGTTGAAGGCACTGCCGTGGAGGACGATTCCGGTGTCAACCTCGATCGCAGGACGAGGCCACGGACGGCTCGAACGTCGCACCATCAAGGCCACCGAACACGCCAGTGGGCTCGGGTTTCCCGGTGCCGCGCAGGCGTTGCAGGTCCGGCGCACCGTCACCCGCGGGGGCCGCAAGAGCGTCGAGGTGGTCTATCTGATCTGTTCACTTCCGATGACCGAGGTAGATCCACAGCAGGTCGCAGCCTGGATACGAGGGCACTGGACCATCGAGAACCGACTGCACTGGGTTCGCGATGTCACCTTCGATGAGGACCGCTGCACCATCCGTACCGGTGCGGCGCCACAGGTGATGGCAACTCTCCGCAACGCTGCCATCGGATTGCTCCGGTTGGCCGGCCACGCCGGCATCGCCGCCGCACTACGCCACCACAGCCGAGACCCACGCCGCCCAGTCGAACTGCTTCTGTCTATCTGACGTGGATTTATACGACTTTGCCGAGGCCCTGGGTTTCCCCCAGGTGGCTTGCATCCTCTTGGCCAGTATGTTGCCGGCCATGGGTGTGACCCTGCTGTCGCCGAACATACCTGCAATTACCGCTGCCGTCGGCGACCAGCCCGGCGGTGCCTATCTCATCTCAATCGCTCTGACGATACCCGCGCTTGTAATCGCGATCCTTTCCGGATTCGCCGGCATCGTTGTAGACCGGTTCGGGCGGCGTGTCTGCTTGCTCGGCGCGCTGGGACTCTACGCCGTCTTCGGTGTCTTCCCCGTGTTCAGTACGTCCCTAGTCGTTTTCATCATCATGCGGGGTCTGCTTGGCGCGGTGGAGGCGGTCATGATGACGTCGACCCTCGCTCTAATTGCAGACTATTTCCATGGGGCAGAACGAAGTCGATGGCTTGCATACAGCACAGGATTCACGGCGGTCATGTCGATCGTCGTTTACGTGATAGCTGGCGCGCTCGGCGAAATCGGCTGGCGGTTTCCGTTCTACTTCTACGGTATCGCCGCACTGATCCTTGCGCTCGCAGTCAAAGTCATCTGGGAGCCGTCCCGCGCTCAGTTGATCGAAGAGGACGCTTGCTTGGTGGCACAGACACCCAGCATCGTGACGTCACGCCTTTTCACTACGCCCTTCGTCACAGCTCTTGCACTGAGTGCGGTCGGAGGTGCGCTGTTCTTCGTCATCCCGCTACAGATCGCCGAGTATTACGGTCAACCCGGGTTCACCTCACCTGCGCTCATTGGCGCGTTAATCGCAATCGCCACCGTCGGGAACGCGATCGGTGCCCTCGGGTTCCGTTTCGTCGCACACTTCCCGCGCAGTTACCTTATCGCCGGGGCGATGGGGGTATCGGCCATCGGATTGCTGCTACTGCCGTTCTGCACGACAGTGACCACAGTCACCGTTGCTGCCTTCATTAACCAACTGGGAGCAGGAATGCTCCCACCGCTTCTGATGTCAATTACGATGAGTTTGGCCACTGCCGTCCACCGCGGACGGGCTGGCGGATTGTTCTGGAGTGCCTTCTCGATCGGGAACTTCCTATCGCCGATCATCATGGTGTCGGTGATTAGCGCGCTGGGCTCACTCGCTCACGCTTTCGTCGCGGGAGGAATGATCGAAACCTGTGGATCCCGGGAGGGCGCACCTTCCCGGATGATGATCTGTACACGAACAGGATTCTGATCAAGTCCAGCGCGCCAACGCTGGCGGGAAGGCACGCCCGTGCTCACGATAGTGGACCACGACGACGACTCCAACGAGACCCGCCAGGCAGTCGGCGCGGGCCGCTCGTTGCTCGACGAGATCGTCCGCGACGGCGCCCGGCAGATGCTCGCCGCAGCCCTGCAGGCCGAGGTCGCCGACTACATCGCCCGGCATGCCGGTGAGATCGACGACAACGGTCACCGACTGGTGGTTCGCAATGGCTACCACGCCGAGCGCGAGGTGGTCACCGCCGCCGGCGCGGTGGCGGTGAAGGTGCCGCGGGTCAACGACAAGCGCGTCGACCCCGACACCGGTGAACGTAGGCGGTTCTCCTCGGCGATCCTTCCGGCATGGGCCCGCAAGTCCGCGCAGGTGTCCGAGGTGCTGCCGCTGCTGTACTTGCACGGGCTGTCCACCAGCGACTTCGGGCCCGCCCTGGAACAGTTCCTCGGCTCCGGCGCCGGCCTGTCGGCCAGCTCGATCACCCGCCTCACGACTCAGTGGCAGGACGAGGCGAATGCCTTCGCCCGGCGGGATCTCTCGCAGGCGGATTACGTGTACCTGTGGGTGGACGGCATCCACGTGAAAGTACGGCTCGACCAGGAGAAACTTTGCCTGCTGGTGATGATCGGGGTCCGCGCCGACGGGCGCAAGGAACTCGTCGCCCTGACCGACGGGTACCGGGAATCGACCGAGTCCTGGGCGGATCTGCTGCGGGATTGCCGGCGGCGTGGGATGCGGGCCCCGGTGCTGGCGGTCGGTGACGGTGCCTTGGGGTTCTGGCGGGCCCTGCGCGAGGTGTTCCCGGAAACCCGGGAACAGCGGTGCTGGTTCCACAAGCAGGCGAATGTTCTTGCTGCGCTGCCGAAGTCCGCGCATCCTGGTGCGTTGGCGGCGATGAAGGAGATCTACCTCGCCGAGGACATCGACAAGGCGCAGGTGGCGATCAAAGCCTTCGAGATCGATTACGGCGCGAAGTACCCGAAGGCGGTCGCGAAGATTACCGACGACGCCGATGTGCTGCTCGAGTTCTTCCGGTATCCGGCCGAGCACTGGGTACATCTACGCACGACAAATCCCATCGAATCTACTTTTGCGACAGTGCGTTTGCGGACCAAGGTGACCAAGGGTCCGGGTTCGCGGGCGGCTGGGATGGCGATGGCCTACAAGCTGATCGAGGCCGCCCAGGCCCGGTGGCGGGCGGTGAACGCACCGCATCTGGTGGCGTTGGTGCGGGCCGGTGCGCTGTTCCACAAGGGCAAGCTCCTCGAACGGCCCGTCGAGATCACCCCGGAACCGTCACCGGACACGCCGGCATCCGAGGTCGCCTGACACACCCGATCCACAGGATTTGACGATTTCTCGTCGCGGTCGCTGTTCTGTGCGTCGTCATTACGGGCCTGTCGGTGGTGACGGGGTGCGGTGGGCGAGACGGAAGTTCAAGCGGCTGAGGTCGTTCAAGAGGGCCGAGCGGTGGTGGAAGGGGTTGTTGCGACGCCAGCCTCGCCTGTTCGCTCACTGGGACTGGATGGCCGATTTTCAATGGATCAGGTGAGAAGAGCCGTGTAATGGGAGACTGTTAAGCAGGCTCTTCGCGGTAGCGCGTGAATCTTGGTTGGTGTCGTAGGACGTTGAAGGCCCGTGGGTCTGCGGTGATTCGTGTTGTCGAGAGACAATCGCAGATGAGGACCCACGAGCCATGGCTGAGCATATCGGCTCGCGGCGTGATGCCGCGAGTGCCTTGTTCAACCTGTCCGGATACCGGGTGATCGCGGTCGGTGAGGAACCGACCATCGGCCGCTGGGTGGACATCGAAGTCAGTGGTAGGCCTTTCTGTCCAGCCTGCGGAGCAGCGGGGAGCAAGGTGCATTCGTCGAGGTCGCAGCGGGTTCGCGACATTCCGGTGGCGGGCGAGGTGACGGTGATCTGGCGCAAACGACGGTGGTTCTGCTTCACCGCGACGTGCCCGAAGAGGACGTTCTCCGAATCGACCGAGCAGGTGCCGCCGTACGCGCGCTCGACGATGCGGCTGAGGGAGGCCCTGGTCACCGCGGTGACCAGGGCCGGACGTGCCGCCAGCGAGGTCGCGGCCTTGTTCTCGGTGTCATGGTGGCTGGTCCAGGTAACGCTCACCGCTGCTGCGGCGTTGATCGACGATGTGGACACCCTCGTGGTGCGCAGGGTCGGGATCGATGAGCACCGCTTCCGGCGGGTGCGCTACTTCCGGTTACCCACGGGCAAGTGGCGGCGCTACGAGCCCTGGATGTCCACGGTCGTCGATCTCGACACCGGCCGGGTACTCGGCGTGGTCGACGGCCGCGACAACAAGGGTGTCGGTGCGTGGCTCGCTGCGTGACCTCAGGCCTGGCGCGGCCGGATCGAGGTGGTCGCGATCGATCCCTCCGCGGCATTCGCGAAAGCGATCGTCGCCATCCTGCCGCACGCCGCCATCAGTGTCGATGCGTTCCACCTCGTGAAACTGGCAAACGACATGGTGACTACTGTGCGGCAACGTCTTTCGCGACAACAGAAGAGCAGGAGAGGCAGGTTGGTCGATCCGTCGTGGGCGAACCGAGGGCTCCTGTTACGCGGTGCGGACACCCTTTCGCCTCGCGGCTGGGCGCGTCTGCGGGCCACGTTCACCAGCGATGATCCGACCGAGGAACTCGCCGCCGCCTGGGGCATCAAAGAACAACTCAGGCGCCTGCTGGCCTGCTCGTCGCTGACCGATGCCCACCAGGAGAAGATGCGGCTCGGGCACTACGTTCAGGTCGCGGACATGCCCGAAACCGACCGCCTCTGGGCCACGATATGTCAGTGGTGGCCGGCGATCGAAGTCCTGATCGTCACCGGTGTCACGAACGCGAAGACCGAGGCCGCGAACACGGGAATCAAGAACATCAAACGCATCGGTCGCGGATTCAGGAACGCGAAGAACTATCGGGCCCGTATTCTGCTCACCAGTGCCGCCCATAGTGCGGCATGAACACATCTCACAGCGGACGCACTTTCACGCGGAACCGCGAAGGGTAGTTAAGCACGGTGCTGTGGGAGCCCCGGGGTGAGATTCCCCGGGGCCACCCGACCCTGGGCCATCGCGTGGGGCAGTTGGTGCTGGTGTTGTTCGGCGTGTCGCCGCGGTATGAGGCGACCACCGCCTGATCATCTTGAAGTTCCTTCCAGAGAACTTTCGAGACGAAAACAGGCGGTGGCCGTGAGTATCAGTGTGCCCGATCGGCGGGCGGTCGGGGAAGAATCGGTCCCCGATCCGCGTGTCGACCTGGTGTCGTTCCGCGAAGAGTTCTACCGGTCTCTGCCGGCCCGAGGTGATGCTTTGTTCGAGTTGACCGATGCGCTGCTGTGTTCCGGCACCGCGGTTCGCACCCTGGTCGAGTTGTCACTGGCCGCCGAGCATCGGCGCGGTCACGGCGCCTTGTACGACGCAATCAACTGCGGCCGAATAGATTACACTCGGCTGCGCCGCGCCCTCGGCGGGCTGACAATCCCGCGTGATCGCGGCGGCCGGATCGTGTTGGCCGTCGACATCAGTGCCTGGTTGCGCCCGGATGCACCGACGAGTCCACAGCGGGGGTTCTGCCACGTCTACGGCCGCGGGAAGAATCAGGCACAGCTGATCCCGGGGTGTCCGTACTCGTTCGTCGCCGCCCTCGAGACCGGCCGTACCTCGTGGACGACGGTGCTCGACGCGGTCCGCCTACGCCCCGACGACGACGAAACCGCTGTGACGGCCACCCAGGTGCGTGAAGTGATCACGCGGTTGCGCGACGCCGGGCACCACCGCGACGGCGACCCGGACATTCTGCTGGTGTTCGACGCCGGGTACGAGCTGGCCCGGCTGGCGTTCATGCTCGCCGATCTCCCGGTGCAGGTGCTGGGTCGGATGCGTTCGGACCGGGTGCTGTGCTTCCCGGCGCCGCCACCGGGCCGTACCGGGCGCCCACCCGGCACGGTTCCGACTTCAAATTCGCCGACCCGATTACGTGGCCTGCACCCGAGACCACCACCAGCACCGACACCGACACCGATCGCTACAGAACAGCCACCGCTGCGGCGTGGAATCGGTTGCACCCGTGGCTCGTCCATCGTGGCTCGTGGGCGGACCACCCGGGACCGCCACCGATCGTCGAAGGCACGGTGATCCGGCTGACGGTCGATCACCTTCCTGGGGACCGGCATCCCAAACCGGTGTGGCTCTGGTACTCACATCCTGGTGCGGGAACCGCCGATATCGACCGGTTGTGGCAGATGTTTCTGCGGCGCTTCGATCTCGAGCACACCTTCCGTTTCTTCAAGCAGACGTTGGGGTGGACCGCCCCGAAGCTCCGCAGTCCCGAGGCGGCCGACCGCTGGACCTGGATCGTGCTGGTGGCCTACGCCCAACTCCGGCTCGCCCGTCCTCTGGCCGAGGACCTACGCCGCCCGTGGGAACGGCCTGTCCCACCAACAGTTCGTCGAGGGTTTTCGCGCACCCGCGCGACGATGCCCGTTCCGGCCAGTCCACCGAAACCCAGTCGACCCGGACCCGGACGCCCACCCGGATCGAAAAACACCCACCGCGCACCGCATCACCACGTGGGCAA
Organism: Rhodococcus sp. WS4; assembly: GCA_006543605.1. GTDB lineage: Bacteria > Actinomycetota > Actinomycetes > Mycobacteriales > Mycobacteriaceae > Rhodococcus_F. The sequence goes on along the minus strand of RRBB01000043.1, from coordinate 3,568 downwards.
ACGCGCCGAAACCAAAGCGAGAAAACCCGTCGGGGCCGCCTGCCCAGGTTAAAAATCAAGCTAAGGCCCACAAACAGCCGGAGGTTCTCGTGCACCATAGTGATGCCCGAACCACATTCCACGGCAGAGTGCTGATCGTCGACCGGTATCCCCGAGGACTGGTCGAAGGCCCACGTCGCGGCGGCCATGGGCATTTCGCGTAAAGCCGGTTCGCGTCAGAGCCGAGACGGAAGAAGGTCATCGAACTGCGAAGGGTCGAGCGGCGTGGTCAGGACTGGAGCGGTCCCGAACTCGGCCTCGCTGCCCGCACCGTCAACCGGATCCTGCGTTGACACAGGGTGCCGTACCTGTCTGAGTGTGACCCGATCAAGGCCTCGAAGGCCACTGTGGTGCGCTACGAATGCGACCGGCCCGGCGGACTGGTACACATGGACACCCGTGAAGCTGGGCCGGGTCACCGCCGGCGGCGGGTGGCGTGCTCACAGACGCGCCGGCACCGTCCGTGACCGCGCCATACGCCTCGGGTTCGACTACGTTCACTCCCTGGTCCGTGGCCACTCCCGGCTGGCGTACTCGGAAGTCCCCGGCGACGAGAAGGGGCCTACGTGCGCCGGGTTCCTCGCCCGCGCAGTCGATTTCGTCCGGGCGCACGGGATCGACCGGGCCGAACGGTTCATGACCCGGCATCGCTTGGCCCACCAAGTACTCGTTGCGTACTCGTTTCGCGAACTCTGCGCGGAGCTCGGGATCACGCAGAAGTTCATCAGCCCCCTTGCCCCTGGCAGATCGGGAAGTTCGAACGACTCAACCGGACTTTGCAATCCGAGTGGGTGTATCGGCAGGTGTTCGCCACGAACGACGAGCGGGCCGTCCTTGCCCGTGGCTCGACCATTACAACACTCGACGTCGCCACACAGCGCACTCGGAGGCTTCGCACCAATCAGCCGACTGCAACCAACCTGATGGCTGAGTGCAACTAGACGCAGGTCCACACGGGAGGCCGCTTCTCGATGAAGGATCGACTTCCTTCGGCGGCGTCAGCGGTGCCAAGAAGCTGGGCCTGCACGGCGTCGGCGTGGGCGTAGTACCCGGCGGGGGCGACCGGTTTCAGAGTATTGAGAAGTTTCAGAGTCGCCTGAACAGCCAGTGGTGCATTGGCGACGATCTGCTCGGCGAAGCTTCGCGCGCTCTTGAGAGCGTCGTCCGCGACGGTGTTGACGAGTCCCAGAGTCAGGGCTTCCTGCGCGGTCAGCTGACGCCCGGTCAGCGCGAGTTCTGCGGCGATCGCGTGCGGGATCCGCGCGGCGAGGAAGGGGAGGCAGTCGCCGGCGCCGATCAGGCCTCGTTTGACTTCTGGTAGCGAGAAGTGCGCGTTGGGCGCCGCGACCACGAGGTCGCAGGCCATCGCGATCTCGAATCCCCCGCCGACTGCATAACCGTTGACGGCGGCGATGAACGGTTTGGTGCGAGGCTTCCGGACGAAGCCTGCGAATCCGAAGGGCTCGATAGAGGCGCGGGGCTCGCCTCGCTCTCGCGCATGGAGGTCGGCTCCTGCGGAGAAAGATTTGCCGTCGCCGCCCGTGATGATGGCAACCAGTGTGTCCTTGGACTGTTCGATGTCGTCGACGGCTGCCATCAGAGACCGCGCGGCGGCGAGATCGAACGCGTTGCGCACAGAGGGGCGGTCGATGGTGATTGTCGCGATCGGACCGTCGTGCGTAACGATGATCCCGGTATCGGAAGTGGACAAGAGTATCTCCTGACTGTGTTTACGGAGTGAAGGCGTTGTACTGGTCATAGCCGAGTACTTCGTAGAGTCGGGTGCGGGTCTGCATGTCGTCGACGACGCTGGCCTGAGTCCCCTCGTCGCGAAGTGCGCGCAGGCCTCGTTCGATCGCGCCCATGGCCAGCCTCTGCAGCGTCACGGGATAGATGACGGCGTTGTATCCCAGGCGTTGCAGCGTGTCGGCATCGAGCAGCTGTGATTTCCCGAACTCGGTCATATTGGCCAGAAGTGGGACGTCGAGCTCCCTGCGAAAGCGTTCGAACTCCTGCTCATCGGCAAGCGCCTCCGGGAAGATCATGTCGGCGCCCGCCTCGACGTAAGCCTTCGCGCGGCGAATGCCGGCCTCGAGACCCTCGACGGCGCGAGCGTCCGTCCGTGCGATCAAGACGAAGTTCGGATCACGTCGGGCGTGCACCGTGGCGCGGATCTGCGAGACCATCTCTTCGGTATCGACGAGCGTCTTGCCGTCGAGATGTCCGCAGCGTTTCGGGCTTGCTTGATCTTCGATGTGACAGGCCGACAGGCCGAGGTCTTCCAACTGGTGGATCGTGCGGGCGGCACTGAGCGGTCCGCCAAATCCGGTGTCGATATCGACGATCGTAGGGAGATCGACGACGCGAGCGATCTGATGGGCGCGCATAGCGACTTCGGTCTGCGTCGTGAGGGCGATATCCGGCAAGGAGAGGTCGTTCGCGAGCACGCCACCGGACACGTAGACACCCTCGAATCCGTACTGCTGGATCAGCGTCGCCGCCATGGGGGTTGTCGCGCCCGGAAAACGCAGTAGCTTCCCGGAGTCCAGGCCCTGCCGGAGCGCGGAGCGGCGCTCCTGTACCGGTACTGATGCGTGGAGCAAGGTTTCGGTCCTTCCGACTGTGTGGCTTGACGCCTGAGTGAGAACGTTCTTAGAGTACAAACTGTCCGCACAACGGTCAATGAAATCCAGAGAATGGACGGATAGGGAGGTGGCATGGTGTCAACGAAGGCGGAGGTCGCTGAAGGCGAGCTCGAACGCATCAATGACGAAATCAGTGGGTTGAGCCTGCTCGCGGGCTGGACCGACCGGCCCGGCGGGCCGTCGATGTGGTCCGAACCGCGGGGGGTGTTCGAGCCGGGAGCGTGGCGGTATGCGCAGGCGCGTGAACTCCTCGAACGATCCGCGCCGCTGCTGACGATGGAACAGACCGAGAGGCGCAACCTCATCTTGGTCAATCCCTCTGCGGCAAGTAACTACGCCACGGTTCGGACTCAGGTTCTGGCGTACCAGATGATTCTCCCTGGTGAGCACGCTCGGACACATCGTCATTCCCCGCATGCCGGCCGATTGGTTCTCGATGTCGACCCCGGCGCTTACACCGTGGTCAATGGGATGAAGATCCCGATGACGTCAGGCGATGTGGTGTTGACCCCGAGCTGGCACTGGCACGGCCACGGGCACGACGGGAACGAGGCGGCCTTTTGGATCGACTTCCTCGACGTTCCCCTGGTGCAGCTGCTGGATCCGATGTTCTTCGAGCCCTACCCGGACGGGTTCCAGGCTCCCTCGTCGACGGCCGGCGACCCCGAGTCGTTGATCTTCCGGTGGGTCGATACAGTGGCCCGACTGGACGCTGCCGCGCCCGATCCGGACGGAATCTACGGGCGCCGGATCGAGTTGGGCTCGCCAGCTCTTCCGACGATCGGATTGTCGATGCAGCGCCTCGAGTCCGGATTCGTGTCCACACCGTTCAGATCCACTGCCAGCCACCAATACTGTGTGGTCGAAGGTTCGGGCGTCACCGT